>JBPBQZ010000036.1:0-51883 GCA_050955105.1 Janthinobacterium lividum
AGGCCGTCAGATCAATCAGCGGCGCTAGCTGTGCTGCCGCTCGGGTGATATGGAAGATCAAGACAGGATCTGCACCAGCAGTATTGCATTGAGCGCAAGAACCGCTACGGCCGTAACTCCGGCAAGCGCTCCCATGCTTTTGCCATTCACGCGTTCGCCCATAACTCGCCTGCTGCACGTGAACCATAAAAGCGCAAACATTGGTACTGGCACAGCGATGCTGAGCACGACTTGGCTGAGAACCAGTGCGCGCGTTGCGTTAATGCCCATTGCAACCACAATGAAGCTCGGCACCATCGTGACGACGCGACGCAGCCAAAGGGGAATTTTCAAATTCAGGAAACCTTGCATGATCATCTGTCCGGCCATCGTGCCCACCACAGAACTGGACACGCCTGAAGCGATAAGCGAAAGCAGAAAGAGCGCCGCGGCCGCGCCGCCAAAGAGCGGCGTTAGTGTCCGGTAGGCGGTATCTATTTGTGCCACATCACGGTGGCCTATGTGAAATGCACCTGCGGCCATGATGACCATCGCCAGATTCACAAGGGCCGCCACCGTCAAAGCTATAACTACTTCGTATCGGGCGTAGCGGAGCAGTCCGGTACGTTCGTCTTCGGACCTCGGTTCGACGCGGCTCCCCGCGAGTCCCGAGTGAAGAAATAGCGCGTGGGGCATCACCGTCGCTCCTACAATCCCGACAGCCAACGTTAGGGCTCCGGAATCGGCGATCTCCGGTTTTAACGAGTGAACCAGCACTTGTGGCCAGTTGACAGGCGTTAGGAAGAGCTGTGCGAAGTAGGCTAGACCGATGACCCCGACCAGCGCTCCGATGGCTAGTTCTAGCGGACGAAAACCACGGTTTTGTAGTAGCAGCAGTGCAAAGGTTATTGCCGCTGTAATGCTCATACCAACGAATATAGGAACGTGCAAAAGCAAGGAGAAGCCGATTGCGCCGCCAAGAAATTCGGCCAGGTCAGTGGCCATCGCCGCTACTTCGCTTACGCCCCACATTGCGAGGACGAGCCGCCGAGGTAGGTTGAGGCGACTTATTTCAGCTAGGTTCTTTCCGGTAACGAGTCCCAATTTTGCGGAGAGACCCTGGAATAGCATCGCAGTCAGACTCGCGAGTACGACCACCCATAGCAGACCATACCCATACCTGGCCCCGGCCTGCACGTTCGTCGCAAAATTGCCTGGATCCACGTAGGCGACGGAGACCACTACTGCGGGGCCCGCGAATGGCGCCAATGCCCGGAGGCCGTGACGGCGCCCGCTTAGCACTTCGCGAACCTCCTCCACAGTATGGTGGCTCGAACTGACAACATCCCGGGGAAGTGCACCGTCGCTCATGATTTCTCGAAGGCGGAATCGCTATAAGCCGCAACGGCGCTTAGCCGCGGCGCCCTTCGATCGCAACGCCCGATGGCGCATTCATTCCTCATTGCCTACCTGTTTCGACACTTCGGCGGGGCTGCGATATTCTTGCTCCGGCAAAACTTGCAACGCGGCGGTTACTTCTTCATCTGCATCATTACCTCGCGCCGTCTCAAGTAACGAATCTTTATCGCTAGGATACGTGGCACCTTTTAACGCCTTTTGTATGTCGATGAACGGGCGGATCGAACCTTCCTTCGAATTAGTCTGGGCCATTTTCTTCTCCGGGGAACGCGCGTACGCGCATGCGGAGGATGCCAGCACACTTCGTACCGCGTTCGTTAGCCGGGACGTTGAGAGCCACTGAGTGCTGATTGTCTAAGCTCTGACGCGGAACGCGGTCGCGCCGCAGGAGTGCACAGACGTCCGGCGTAGCCGAAAATACACTTCTCGCGCGCGTCTGAGTCTGAGCCATTTCGGCCCGATGCGGCAGCAAACCGGCGCAGCCGTTGTAGCGCGATCTATTGCCCGCTGCGCGACCTCGAAGCTCATAGGGCGCGTGCCGGCAAGCCCCATGCCGCCATGGCCGGCGCTTTAGCGACGCCGGCGTCATCCGGCGAAGCGCTCAATCGGTGATGTTGTCGAGGTCCTCGATCATACTTTTGGAGCCAGTTGCCTGGGCGCGGTCAATACCGGGGCGAAGTCGCTTCGAGAATGCCGTGGATTGTTTCAAGCTCCACGGGTTTCATCAGATGCGCATCAAAACCTGCTGCCGCTATGCGCAACTTTGCTTCGTCCGAACTCAGTCCTGTCATTGCCGCTATCACCATGCGTCGAGGAACATCGGCACGCAGCCTGCGTAACGTCTCGAAGCCATCCATGTCGGGCATGGAAAGGTCGAGCAACACAGAATGGGGCTCGAATTGCGCCGCAAGCTCAATGGCGCGTGGTCCGTCGTACACGGCAAGCGCTTCGTGGCCGAGTGTTTCCAACAGCATTGCCATGCTGTCAGCGGAGTCGCGGTTATCGTCGACAACGAGGATCCTGAGCTGTTTGCGCTGAGGCGGCCCGGACGAAACCGGCGCGGGTTGTGCCCTCTGCTCGTCGCAGGCCTTCGGAAGCCAGACAGTAAAGGTGCTGCCAGTGCCACGCCCCTCGCTGAATGCCTCGATATGGCCGCCGTGCAGTTCGACGATTGCCCGTGCTAATGTAAGTCCGATGCCAAGGCCACCTTCGTCCGGACTTGCGCCGGGCTCTTGTTCCTGGACAAATAGCTCGAAAATTGACTGAAGGGCAGATGCGGAAATGCCTCGCCCCCGGTCTTTCACTATGATTGCGACCGCACTACCACGTTCGCCCACGTCCAGTTGGATGGTGTCGCCGCGGCCGCTGAATTTGGACGCGTTGTTCAGTAGGTTTTGCAGCACTTGCACCAGGCGGGTGGCATCTCCATTCACATACAGCCCGCGTGGGCAGCAGCAGGCGAGGGTCTGCTTTTGGGCGTCGAAAGAAGGCTGGCTGCCCTCGACCCCCAGCTGAACGATGTCAGCGACTTCCACGCGGCGCGCGAGAAGGCTGATCTTTCCTGTTGTCGCGCGCCCGGCATCCAGCAGATCGTCCACCAAGCGGGTCAGATGGGCGAGCTGCCGGTCGACGATGTTCCGACTGCGAATGACGTCCAGATCCTCACTTGCTTTCGCTTTCAGGAGGCTCACGGCGTTTCTGATCGGTGCGAGCGGATTCCGAAGCTCGTGACCGAGCAGCGCCAGGAATTCATTCATCCTGCGGCTCGATGCCTCCAGCGCTTCGAGTCTGCGTCGCTGCGTCATGTCACGGATGACCTTTGCAAAGCCGCGCAAGCTACCCTTTTCATCCTTGAGCGCCGTGATGACCATACTGCCCCAGAAGACGGACCCGTCCTTGCGCAGTCGCCAGCCTTCTTCCTCGGCGCGTCCTTCGCGAGTTGCAGTTTCCAATTCGCGTTCCGCTTTCCCACGCGCCACGTCGGCGGGCGTAAAAAGTGTGGAAACATTCCGCCCGAGGATTTCCTCTTGCTCGTATTGCATGATTGCCCGCGCACCGTTGTTCCAGGTCGCAATTGTTCCGTCCGGATCCAGCAGAAAAATTGCATAGTCGCGCACCGACTGGACGAGAAGGCGCAGCCGCTCATCGGCTTCTGCTGCACGGCAGCGCTCCGTGATATCGCGCAGAAAACATGCGAACTGTAAATGTCCGTCCACTGTCGCGGTGGTGATCGTCATTTCGACTGGGAATTCCTCGCCGGATCTTCGCAGAGCGGGCAGTTCAAGCCGTCTGTTAAGGACGTGTGCCTTGCCGGTCGACAGATAGCGGTTCATTCCGGCACGATGGGCCTCCCGATGACGCTCGGGAATGATCAAGGTTGCGAGCGGATGCCCGACAGCGCCCGCTTTGCGCCATCCGAACGTGCTTTCCGCCGCCTTGTTCCAGTCCGTCACAATCCCCTGCGCATCGATGCAGATAAATGCATCATGCGCGTTGTCGAGGATGGCATGCGGGTTTTCGATCTGTTGCGGACCGCGAAGCGCCACCGTCGACGCATCCGTGACGACGTCGATCCGCGTGTCGGTCTGAGCATGAGATCCGGAAGCGCCGTCTTCCGTTATCGCGGCAAGCTGGGATTCGACGCACGAGGCGAAACAACGCAGGATATCGATATCATCGTTGGCGAAGGTGCCGCGCCTATCGGAGAGCAGCTTCAGTGTCGCGATGGGCGCTCCCTCCGAGATGACAGGGGCGACCACCGCTGAAGCCACGCGGACGTTGCGGCAGGCCGCTTTGTCCACCCGCGAATCTATGTCGGTGTCTGAGGACATGAGTGGCGTCAGCAGTCTGATGCACTCGCCCGAAAGCGTTCCCACAATGGGAAGTGTGAGGCCGATATGCTGACGTGCGGTACCACTCGCCGCCCGGTAACAGAGCTGATCACCGTCAATCCACTCCACGACCGCAGAGGTGGCAGCGGTTAGTCCCAGCAACATATCCACAACGTGCTGAAGGAGTTCATCGACGGTCGTGCGCGTCGAATTCAAGCTGCAGATCGCAGCCAGTGTTCGGCGTAGCCGGTCGTTCGACGCGGTCTCACGGCGCAGAGCATCGGCGACATTGGCTGCCGCAGCTTGTTCTGTCGCCATCGCCCCGGCCAGGGTGTGGACCACTGCTTCGTTTTCTTCTGCCAGCGACATTTATTCTCCCAGGCGATGCAGATCAGGCCCTGCGTGCCATGTTTTGCGGTGCCGCTGCCTGCTTAGCCGGCCACCAACGCGCGGTGACAGCGTGCCTTGGGTGCGCGCCACCCCTCGCGTTTACCGATCTTCCAACAGCGCGACGTAGCGTTCGACCGATTGCGCCACCGCTCGCTGTCCATCGGTTTCGATCTGCGCGTGGCCAAAACCTCCCCACACCGATGCATAGCGATAGCCTTCCAGACGCTGACCCATTAAACGGACGCGGCGCGCCGACAGCGGCAGGTAATTGGGATAGCTATACATGAAGGACACGTGTGTCCTATCAGGCGTTACCTGCAGCGTATCGCCGGTCAACAGCCAGCCCTCGCCGGCGGCCCGGTGCAGCACCGTCGCTCCGGGAAAATGACCACCCAGCCGCAGCAGGGTTGTCTCTCCGTTCAAGACATCGCGATCGCCCGACCAGAAGTGTAGCGACGGATCGGTACGCATCACCCACTCGCGATCGGCTTCATGCAGCCACACCGGGCAATCGAACGCATGCGCCCATTCGACCATGGTGGTGTAGTAATGCGGATGCGAGATCGCTATCGCCGCAATGCCGCCCAGCGCGTTGACGATGTCGACCGTGGCAGCGTCAAGCAGCGCGATGCAATCCCACAATACGTTGCCGGCCGGCGAGCGCACCAGCAGTGCCCGCTGCCCGATGCCGAACGCGGGCTGCGTGGCGATTTCGTATAGATCGGCACGTAAACGCCTATATGCATTCGCATGCGTCAGCCGCAAGGCATCGAGCGTGGTCCATGCTTGTCCGGCGGGCGGCACATATTGACGCGCATCGCGGCAGATCAGGCAAGCGGCAGGGGGCTCATCGGCTGGCGGCATTTGCGTGCCGCAAGCCGTGCAGATGAAGCACTTCATCGCTAACACTCCGGATGGTTCGTTGTCTTTACGGCCCACGGGTCTCCGGTTCGGCTTCGTCGTTCCCGTCGCCGCAAAGTTCCGGGGTTTTGTTTTGTCAGGGTTGCCCGTCGTTGCCCGCCAGCAGCTTCTCGCGCAAGAAGCGCGCCCGAAGCCTCAGAGCTTGACCTTGAACGGCGAGAAATTGGTATTCCGATCATAGTGATCGGTGTGTTCTACTCGCTTGAGCCAGCCGACGATGGCATACGTCAGCGGCGTGGCGACGACTTCCCAAGCTGTTTTCAGGATGTATTGGAATAAAGCGACGTGGATCAGCTGTTGGGTTTGCCAAATGCCATAAAACGCCAACACGTAGAACAACGATGAATCGAATGCTTCGCCGACGGCGGTTGAGCCAATCGTGCGCAGCCAGAGGAAGCGGCCCCGGCTCAAGATCTTCATCTTCGCCAGCACATAGCTATTGACCAGGCTGCCGCACCAGAATGCAACGATCGAGCCGAGCACGATACGAGGCGTGTTGCCGAACACGCTCATCAAGCTTTCCTGGTAATGGGAGTTGTATGCGTCGCTGGCGGCGGGCAGTGCCAGCACCACGGTCGACATGATCGCGGCGAACAGCAACGCAGAGAAGCCGGCCCACACCGCACGCCGGTCATAGGCGTAGCCATATACCTCAGTGACGACGTCACCGAACAGATAGGAGATCGGGAAGAACAGCACGCCCGCGCCATAACTCACTTGGCCCAGGCCCGGCAAGTCGATGACGGCAACCTTGCCGGCACCAATCAGGTTCGCGCACAGCAACACCGTGACAAACGCGGCGACAATCAAATCGTAGTAACGATGACGCATGCGTTCTGGCGAAGGACTATCGGCTGATGGCATGGCGGGCAATGGTTAGCATGGCGGGAGCTCCGCGATTTTGCCTGAAAAGACCGAACCCGGTCGAACCGCCATAAATGCCGGCGCTGGCCGCTATGCCTGCTGTTTACCGCAGGCTGGGTTAAAGACCCGCTTGGTCGACGGCGGGTTGTTGACCAATTTGTCGACAGGGCGCCGAGGCCGGCTAACGAATTCGCCGCCGCAGTTCGGGCATTTCCCTTTGAGTACCTTGGCTACGCAGTCCGCGCAAAACGTACATTCGAATGAACAGATGCGTGCGTCGGAGGACTCGGGTGGCAAGTTCTTGTCGCAGCATTCACAGGAAGGCCTTAGCTCGAGCATCCGCTTCTCCATATCGATGTTTTAAAGGGGGCGTGTTTCGCGACGTCCCTGTGCCGGTGATTCTGCTATCGGTGGCTTTACGCGTATCGTGCCTGAAGAAGCACCGCCGGGCGAGCAGGAAGCCATGACGAAGGTTCCAGCCGCCGTGCACTGTCAACGCGGTGGTTTGGGTGCTGCCAATTTCGAAATCAAGGCTGCGCGCAAGCATGTGCGTTGAAGCTGCCGTCTGCAGGTTTTTGCCACGCGGTTCATACTTGCTGGCTTCCGCGGCACCCGGCGTTTGTGGGTGCGCACTCGCCGCCGACATGAGAGTGCCGCCGCCGCTTTTTATCTCGAAATACCATCGGGCGCGGTAAACCGGCGCCACGGTTTGGCGCCACAACCCAGCGCCATGACGCATGAGCGTCGTCCACCACAAGGAGTTATTTGAATGCGATACAAGAAATTTGGCAACACGGGCCTGTTCGTGTCGGAACTCTGCCTGGGCACGATGACTTTTGGCGGCGATGCCGGGATTTGGGGGCAGATCGGCAATCTGCAGCAGGAAGACGCGAACAAGCTGGTCGGGCGCGCGCTCGAGGCGGGCATCAACTTTATCGATACGGCAGACGTCTATTCCGAGGGCCGTTCCGAAATCATCACGGGTCAGGCACTGAAAGACCTGCACGTTGCACGCGAAGACGTGGTGGTAGCTACCAAAATATTGGGCGAGACCGGCACTAACGGAGTCAACTCACGCGGCGCTTCGCGCTATCACATTATCGATGGCGTCAAAGCGAGCCTGAAGCGCTTGCAACTGGACCACGTCGACCTGTATCAAATTCATGGCTTCGATCCGGCCACGCCGATCGAGGAGACGCTGCGTGCGCTGGACAACCTCGTGCAGCATGGCCATGTGCGCTATATCGGTGTCTCGAATTGGGCGGCCTGGCAGATTATGAAGGCGCTTGGCATTTCCGAGCGACTGGGGCTGGCGCGTTTCGAATCGCTGCAGGCTTATTACACGGTCGCCGGTCGTGATCTGGAGCGCGAGCTGATTCCCTTGCTGCAGAGCGAGAACGTGGGTCTGCTGGTTTGGAGCCCGCTGGCGGGAGGTCTGTTGAGCGGAAAATTCGGTCGCGGTGTTCAGGCCGAAGCCGGCAGCCGGCGCAACAGTTTTGATTTCCCACCGGTGAATCTCGATCGCGCCTATGACTGCATCGACGCGATGCGGGACATTGCCAAAGCGAAGAACGTTTCGGTGGCGCAAATCGCTCTAGCGTGGCTGCTGCATCAGCGGGCTGTGACGAGCGTGATTGTCGGCGCGAAGCGGGTGGAGCAGCTCGACGACAATATCGCCGCCACGAGCGTGACCTTCAGCGCCGACGAACTTGCCGCGCTGGATAAAGTCAGCGTGCTGCCTGCCGAGTATCCGGGTTGGATGCTTGACCGCCAAGGGGAAGGACGCCTCAAGCAGCTAGCGGTGTCGCAGGGCAAGGCGTAGCGCCGCAGAACCGTGCAGGCGCCTTGAACGAGCCCTTGAGCGGTCTATCTGCGATTCTCACGGGCGCGCCCCGAGGGTGGCGCGTCTGCCGGCGCCTTGGCGTTCAGCGGATCGGCAACATCGTTGTCTCTTTAATGGTCTCGAGCGAGAAGCTCGTGCGGACGTCGATCACACTGGGATGATGCAATAGCTGGTCTTGAACAAAGCGGGAGAAGTGCGCCATATCTTCGACCAGCACGCGCAATAGATAGTCCATGTCGCCGGTCATGGCGTGGCAGGCGACAACCTCTGGCCAGGCCGCGATCGACACGCGAAATAGTTCCCCTGGAGTTTGGACGCGCCGGCCGCTTGCCTGGCGCGCTGCGCTGGGCACGATGCGCTTTTCCAGCCTGACGTTGACATAGGCGAGCAGGCCGAGCCCTAGATGCTCGGCATCGAGCAGCGCGACGTATCCCCGGATCGTTCCGCTCTCTTCCAGCCGCCGGATGCGGCGCAGGCAAGGGCTGGGGGACAAGTTGACGCGCTCCGCCACTTCCTGGTTGGATAAGCGTCCGTCTTGCTGCAACACCGCCAGGATTTTCTGGTCGATTGCGTCTAGCGCAATTTTTGGCATAAGGTCTCTCGTTTGCGGGGAGCTGCGCAATATTATTGCGCAATTGCCTCGAACGACGGTTTGCTTCGCAATAGTCTGCCGAGCTGCGCGCACTACACTGAACGCTTCGACGGCGCCGTTCGGGCCCGCGATGCTTCAGGAGACAGCTCATGCAAGTTCCGCTTTGGGACAACCCCGTCGGCACCGACGGCTTCGAATTCATTGAATACACCGCGCCCGACCCCCAAGCGCTCGGCGCACTGTTCGAGAAAATGGGTTTCACGGCGATCGCCAAACATCGGCACAAGAACGTGACGCTGTACCGGCAAGGTGAGATCAATTTCATTGTGAACGCCGAACTCGACTCCTTCGCGCAGCGCTTCGCCTCACTGCATGGCCCGTCGATTTGCGCGATCGCGTTTCGTGTCAACGACGCGGCGCAAGCCTATCGGTATGCGTTAGAAAAGGGCGCCTGGGGCGTGGACAAAGAACCCGGCCCGATGGAATTGAATATTCCCGCGATCAAGGGCATAGGCGATTCGCTGATCTATTTCGTCGACCGCTGGAAAGGCAAGGACGGCCGGAAGGAAGGCGACGTGGGCAATATCAGCATCTACGACGTCGACTTCGAACCGATTCCCGGTGCCCAGGCGGCACCGCATGGTCATGGATTGACCTATATCGACCATTTGACGCATAACGTGCATCGCGGCCGTATGCAGGAATGGGCGGATTTCTATACGCGTCTGTTCAATTTTCGCGAGATCCGGTATTTCGATATAGAAGGCCAGGTCACCGGCGTGAAATCGAAGGCGATGACCTCGCCATGCGGCAAGATTCGCATCCCGATCAATGAAGAGGGCTCGGAGCAGGCAGGGCAAATCCAGGAGTATCTGGATGCGTATCGCGGCGAAGGCATTCAGCACATCGCCCTGGGCAGCGAAGACATCTATGCAACGGTCGATGGCTTGCGTGCGCGCCAGGTGGCATTGCTGAAGACGCCGGATACGTATTACGAACTGGTGGACAGTCGCGTGAGAGGACATCAGGAATCGCTGGAGGATTTGAGTCAGCGCGGCATTCTGATCGACGGCGCGCCCGACGACCTGTTGCTGCAGATTTTTACCGAGAATCAGATCGGGCCGATCTTTTTCGAGATTATCCAGCGCAAGGGCAATCAAGGCTTCGGCGAAGGTAATTTCAAGGCGCTTTTCGAGTCGATCGAACTGGATCAGATGCGGCGCGGAATCATTCCCGAAAAGCGCGCCTAAGGCTAGAGAGGCGGGATCATTTTATGAACACGCTATCCATCACCCCTGCGCCACTGCGCTATCAAAGCGGCTTTGGAAATTGGTTCACCACGGAATCGCTGGAGGGTGCGCTGCCGCGCGGACGCAATAGCCCGCAAAAGGCGCCGTTCAACCTTTATCCCGAATTGTTGTCGGGCAGCGCATTCACCGCACCGCGGGCCGAGAACCGGCGCAGTTGGTTGTACCGGCGTCAGCCCTCGGTGGTATCCGGTCGTTATCAACCTTATGAACACGCGGGCTGGAGCACTGGCGCGGCCGGCGGCGCGGCGATGCCGCCCGATCCGTTGCGCTGGCATCCGTTTCCGCTGCCCGATGCGCCGACCGATTTCGTCGACGGCTTGCGAACCATCGCCGCGAATGGCGACGCGGAGACGCAAATTGGCATGGGCGCATTGATCTATGCGGCGAACCAATCGATGCAACGCCGTGCCCTGGTCGATGCCGATGGCGAACTGTTGCTGGTGCCTCAACAAGGCCGCCTGATCCTGACTACCGAGATGGGTGTGCTCGAAGTTGGGCCGGGCGAAGTGGCATTGATACCGCGCGGCGTCGCCTTCAAGGTGGCCTTGCCCGATGGCGCATCGCGCGGCTATGTCTGCGAAAACTACGGTGCGGCGTTCCGCCTGCCGGAGCTGGGTCCGATCGGCTCGAACGGCCTGGCCAACCCGCGCGACTTCCTGGCGCCGGTAGCCGCCGCGGAGGTGCTGGAAGCGGGTAGCGATGCCGATTCGGTGCATTACGAGATAGTTAAGAAATTCGGCGGACGCCTTTGGCATGCGACGCTGACGCACACGCCCTTCAACGTCGTGGCGTGGCACGGCAACCTCACGCCCTGGAAGTACGACACGGCGACATTCATGGTCATCGGGTCCATCAGCTTCGATCATCCCGATCCATCGATCTTCACGGTGCTGACTTCGCCGAGTGATACACCAGGCACTGCCAATTGCGACTTCGTCATTTTTCCGCCGCGCTGGCTGGTGATGGAGGAAACCTTCCGTCCGCCGTGGTTTCACCGCAATATGATGAGCGAATTCATGGGGCTGGTTTATGGTCAATACGATGCCAAGCCGGAAGGGTTCAAGCCGGGCGGCGCGAGTCTGCACAACTGCATGGTGCCGCACGGGCCGGACGAAGAAAGTTTTGCCAAGGCGACGGGCGCCGACCTGAAACCACAAAAGCTGGACGGTACGCTGGCGTTCATGTTCGAAAGCCGCTATCGCTTCGTTCCCACTGCCTACGCGCTGCGAGACGGCGCGCAGGGCGGCGTTCTGGATAGCGGCTACACCGATTGCTGGCAAGGGCTGGCGGAGCGTTCATCATGACCCATTCCTCATCGCGCCTCGATGGCACCCACGACAGGGCGTTGCGCAGTTGGGTAGATAGCGCGAACGCTCCGATAGCCGATTTCCCCATTCAGAATCTGCCGCTGGCAATGTTTCGCCGTGTCGGTAGCGCCGCGGCGTTTCGTCCGGGCGCGGCGATTGGCGACCAGGTGGTGGATTTGCTCGCGCTGCGCGACGCGCAGTTGCTGACGCCTGGGGCGGTGGCCGCATTGTCCGGCACGGAGGGCGGCACGCTTAACCCCTTGATGGCGCGCGGCCGGCAGGCGCGGCTGGCCTTGCGGCTTGCGCTGTCCGAAGGGCTGCAGCAAGGCGCGCCGCAGCAGGCGCGCTGGCGGGCGGCGCTGGTGCCGCAGGCCGAAGTGGAATATGCGGTGGCCGCGCAGATCGGCGATTACACCGACTTCTATGCCGGCATTCATCACGCCACCACGGTCGGCAAGCTGTTTCGTCCTGATAATCCCTTGCTGCCCAACTACAAATGGGTGCCGATCGGTTATCACGGTCGCAGTTCATCGATCGGCATTTCGGGACAACGCTTTCGTCGTCCGCAAGGGCAGATCAAAAACCCGGACGAGCCGGCGCCGCGACTGGCGCCCACGCAACGCCTGGACTATGAGTTGGAACTTGGTTTCTTCATAGGCGCTGCCAACGCACTGGGCGAACCGGTGACGATTGCAGAGGCTGAAGACCATTGGTTCGGTGTTGTCTTGCTCAACGATTGGTCCGCACGCGATGTGCAAGCCTGGGAATATCAGCCGCTCGGGCCCTTCCTTGCCAAGAATTTTGCGACGACGATATCGCCGTGGATTGTGACGCTCGAAGCGCTTGAGCCATTCCGCGCGCCGTTTGTACGCGCCGATGGCGATCCGCAGCCGCTGCCTTATCTGGACAGTGCGGAGGTGCGCGAGCGTGGCGCGCTCGATATCACGCTGGAAGTGCTGCTGCAAACTGCAAGCATGCGCGCCGCCGGCCAGGCGCCTGCGCGCCTGAGCTTGGGCAATAGCCGCGCGGCCGCGTATTGGACGCCCTCGCAGTTGATTACGCATCACACGGTGGGGGGCTGCAACCTGCAGCCCGGCGATCTGTTGGGTTCTGGAACGCTGTCGGGCACGCGGCCGGAGGAGGCCGGTTCGCTGCTGGAATTGACGCAAGGCGGCAAGCAGCCGCTGCGCTTGCCGAATGGCGAAACCCGCAGCTTCCTGCAAGATGGCGATACGCTGATCCTTCGCGGCTGGTGCGAACGCGCCGGCGCGGTGCGGATTGGGCTGGGCGAAGCGCGTGGCACTGTGGTGGGATGACTGGCGGAGGCGGCGACGGCGTGTTGTACCCGCCGCCTGTTGATTGGGCGCTCGCGTCGGCCTGCAGAATCTATTAATCTTGTCGGCGCAGAACCGTCCCCAGAGGCGGCTGTTTCCCCGATATCGGTGCCGCCGCCGCTGCTGGGATCTTCAACGTGTCGAGAGTCCTCACCCCGATGCCAAACGACCTTCCAGAACCGCAAGCCGTTTTAACTGCCATTACCCGCAGCGCCATCTTCCTTGTCGCCACGCTCACGCCTGGCCCTGAACATGCCGCGACAGTGCGCGGCTTGTGTCCCGACATTGCCGCGCTGGTTCGCGCTGTCGGCACGCGCGTGCCGACCGGCAACCTTTCCTGCGTGTGCGGATTCGGTTCCGACGCGTGGGATAGGCTTTTTGGGACGCCGCGGCCCGCAGCGCTGCATCCGTTCCGCGAGTTCGGCGAGGGCAAGCGCCGTGCTATCGGCACCTCGGGCGATATCCTGTTTCACATCCGCGCGGACCACATGGATCTGTGCTTTGAACTCGCGGCGCTATTGATGGGGCGGCTGGGTGGCGCCGTGTCGGTGGTCGACGAGGTGCATGGCTTTCGCTACTTCGATCTGCGTGACATGGTGGGCTTCGTCGACGGCACGGAGAATCCGCGGGGTCGCGAGGCGTTCGACTTTGCCTTGATCGATGGTCGGGACTCGGTATTTGCGGGTGGCAGTTATGTGATCGTGCAGAAATATCTGCATGACATGGCTGGCTGGGACTCGCTTCCGGTGGAGGCGCAGGAACGCATTATCGGCCGCAAGAAACTGTCCGACGTCGAGCTCGACGAAGCAGTCAAGCCGTCGTCCTCGCACAGCTCACTGACGACAATCGAGAAGGACGGCCAGGAGGTGAAAATCCTGCGTCACAACATGGCATTCGGCCGCCCTGGCGCGGGTGAGTTCGGCACCTACTTTATCGGCTATGCCAGTTCGCCTGAGCCGATCGAGCAGATGCTCGAGAACATGTTTGTGGGGCGGCCACCCGGCAACTACGATCGACTGCTTGATTACAGCCACGCGGTGACGGGAGGCTTGTTTTTTGTTCCATCGGTGGCGTTGCTCGAAGAGTTGGGGGATCGGAAGCCATAGGGCTCGGTTGATGTTCCGGCAACCGCCTATGCGCAGTTTTGACTGCGCGAAACTGGTTTCTGCCAACTGAAATTCGGCAATTTTTTTCGCCAATCCACAAAAAAACAGCCTTGAAGACGAAAATGCGACGAATTTTTGTTGTATTCTTCCGTTGGTCGCTTTGGGAGAGGCAATGATCCACTCGCTGGAGATCGAAAACTTCATGTCAGTGCGTGACCTTCAAATCATCGATTTGAAGGTTGGTTCCGCCGTGTGCGACTTGGCCGAGCGCTACGAAGAAACTTGGCCGGGCTCGGGTCAACGAGTTCCGAAGGTCGTGGCATTCTTCGGTGCGAATGCGGCGGGAAAGTCAACGGTGCTGCGTACGCTGCAGTATCTATCGTGGTTCGTTAAAGACAGCTTTCAGTTCGGAGCGGGAAACTCGCTGCCGTTTGAACCGTTCTGGGACGAGCCGTCTCAAAAGGCGCCGACAAGACTCGCGCTCGAATTCGCGGGGCCTGAATCATTTTATGGCGCTTCTCAACCGGCCGGCAGATCCGCAAGCGATTGGCGATGCCGCTACTCGTATGAACTCCTCTTGCAGCGAGTTGCGGGCCGCCGGACCGTTTTGAGCGAGGCGCTGTTCTTTTGGCCGAGGCGGGCCAAGCGTAGAGTGCGACTGTTTGAACGGGATGGAACCGGTGACGTCGTCGCGGCGCAGGAGTTTGATCTATCGACTCACAGGGGCGTGCTCAAGAAGATCTTGCGAGATAACGCTAGTGTCATCGCTACCTTGGCACAACTGGACCATGCGCCCTCTCTCGCCCTGAGGCAGGCGGCAGGAAATTTTTTCTCAAACATTTTCATGGAAAAGCTCCAGGTCAATGAAAATGCGATGCTCCAGTTCTACCAAGCGAATCCGACGCTGTTGGCCTCAGTCAATCGTGATCTGTCGAGTATAGATTTAGGCATCCGCTCAATGTCAATCGAGCTCGGCAGTAACGGCCCTGTTGCCGCATTTCAACATCACGGTCTTTCACGCGATGTGCCGCTGGTGCTTGAGAGCCATGGCACGCGTCAGTTCTTGCAGATCTACCCGTATTTAGCGCAGGTCTTGCAGCAGGGCGGGATAGCGGTGATAGATGAGCTTGATTTGGCAATTCATCCCAAAGTCCTTCCCGAAATCTTGCGCTGGTTCTATTCGTCCGAACGCAACCCGCACGGAGCGCAACTCTGGATGACTTGCCAAAACGCCTCCCTGCTCGAAAACCTCACTAAAGAGGAAGTGTATTTTTGCGAAAAGGATTCAACCGGCGGGACGTCGATCTACGGCTTGAAGGACATTCAGGGAGTGCGGCGCGTCGATAACTTTTATCGAAAGTATATGGGGGGCACATACGGCGCCGTGCCGATGATTGGATGAGGCGAAGACCAAGCAAGATCCCCCAGAGAAAGCGGATTTTTGTCGGCTGCGAGGGCGAGAGCGAACGCAGCTACATAGCTCTTCTCCAACAATTGCTGGGGAGAAACACGGAATTTCAACTGGTTGCCGAAGTGCTTAATGGAGGAGACCCGTTGGCTCTCATCGAGTCTGCGGAAAAGGCGTTGCGCCGAGATCGCGCACTTGCACGAGATGCGTTTTTCGAACGTTTTGTCATTTTGGATGCGGACCTTCGGGGGCGCGCTATACATCGGGATGACTCGTGTATCCGGCTTGCTCAAGAGTTGAGCATCCGGCTGGTCTGGCAAGAGCCGTCTCACGAGGCGGTGTTGCTCAGGCATCTTCCTGACTGCGAACAAAGACGACCGCCCTCTAGCAGAGAAAGCGAGGAACAGCTCAGAGCTCAATGGCCGGGCTATGTTAAGAACTTCGGGCGGGACAAGCTTAGCGAACGAATCGATGCCACAGCGCTTCGGAGAGTGAGACGGTATGAGCCCTCACTGGCCGTATTGCTAGAGCTTATCGGACTCATCGATTGAGTAGATCGTGCAACTAACTAGAAGCTAATCCTCTAGGGCTGGCCGTGTCCATGCGGTAAAGTCGATTGTTGGTAGCGCTCTTTCCGAATAATGGAATACGCGCAAATGCACGCGTTTGGCATATGTAGGAGCATGTGTCGTTCTTCAATCATCCATCACCTCATGCACCGCATCCGCCCCGCGCTTCCAATAGCTGGCTGCGCGAATGCGATGTTTGTCGATGCCTTGTTCATCGCACAAGATCTTGCGGACGGCGCGAATCACGGTGGATTCTCCCGCCGCCCAGACATAGCCTTCGCCGTCGGGCCGGAACATCTGGCGGAGCGCCGCGGGTAATCCGGTTTCTCCGTCGGTTGATCCACGCCGATAACACCACTGCGCATAAAGCTCGGCGTTGGTTTTGAATTCGATCCGTGCGGATGGGTCGGCGACCTCGATCAATGAGGCCACACGTGTGCTGGCCGGCAGCTCTTCCAGGCGGCGCGCGATGGCAGGCAGCGCGGTTTCGTCGCCTATCAGCAGATGCCAATCGAAACCGGTCGGGATGATCATCGAGCCGCGTGGGCCGCCAATTCCGAGATATTGGCCGACCTTGGCTTGCGCGGCCCAGGTGGTGGCGGGACCGCCCGCGTGGAGCGCAAATTCGATGTCGAGTTCACCGGCCGCTGCGTCGTATCGGCGCGGCGTGAAGTCACGCGCAACTGGTCGTGCTGCCGCGTCGACCAACACCGGACCGTCCGGCCCAAGCGCGGGCATGACGGGTTTCGCGGCGCCCGGCACAGGAAAAAAGACTTTGATGTGATCGTCGAAGGAGGCGGATTGAAAGCCTTCGAGATCGTCACCGCTCAAGGTGATGCGAACCAGGTGTGGTGTGACGTGCTGTACGCGTTTGACTTGCAGCAGACGTGCTTTCAGCGGGTGGCGCACGCGCGTGACGGCGAGTTCGGGGCGGTCCAGGCGAGTGATGTCATTCATCTTGAGCGGGCTTCCGGTTCGGTGCTTGGGCATCGGTTGATGGCGACGGTGATTGCGCGGACGACGGCGATTCGATGTCGGCTGCGGCGCGGGCGAGGATCGCGGCGATGCGCTGTTGCTCCGCGCGACCCGAGCGCGCGCGCAGGTGCAAGGCGTGTCGCAATGCACGGAAAGCCTGGATGAATTCGGGGGACCAGCGGCGATCGCCGTCCATGACGGTTTCGTCCGCTTCTTCGCCCGCGAACGCGCGCCGTACGGAGTTCATCTTTTCCGCGAAATGACGCAGTTTCGCGAGCATCAGATCGACGCGCTCACGGTTGGCCGTCAGATGCGCCTGGCCGGCCTCCGCCAGCGCGTAACGTTTGCGGTTGCCTTCGGCTTCGACGGTGGCATAACCGAGTTCTTCGAGATAAGTCAGCGCGGGATAGACCATGCCGGGGCTCGGGTTGTAGAAGCCGTTGGACATGGTTTCGAGTGCTTTGATGAGTTCGTAGCCGTGACGCGGGGCTTCTGCCAGCAGGGCGAGCAGCAGTAATTGAAGGTCGTCGGAGCTGAATTTGCGACCGCGCGGCATGCCGTCGTCGCCGCCGCCGAATTCGAAGGGACCGCCGGAAAAGCGGCCGCCGCCATGATGCCGATGATGGGCGCGTCCGATGGCGTGCCAGAGCCCGCGCAGCGAGAAGGAGTCGGCAGGGAAGCGGTCGTCGCCGCGCAGGCCTTCTTGTTCGCGACGGTCCTGATGGCCGTGCCGGCTGAAATGTTCGCGGATGTGATGCGAGTGGAAATGGTGGTGACGCATAAGTGACTCCGGTATCTGAGAGATATATCTTAAGATATAGATCGTAAGATATGAGTCTTAAGATACGGTGTCAAGATATATCTTAGCGGGACACTTGACGAATTATTCTCCCGGCTGACCCGGCTGACCCGGCTGACCCGGCTGACCCGGCTGACCCGGCTGACCCGGCTGACCCGGCTGACCCGGCTGACCCGGCTGACCCGGCTGACCCGGCTGACCCAATTGGCCGGCGCGAGCGTTCTTCGGCCGTTGTAGCGCCTCCGCCAGTCGTAACCGCTCCGCAGGCGTGAGCGTTGCCACAAAATCCGCCACAGTCCCCTCGACGCGCGTGCGTAGCCCGACATCGGCCTCGCGCGTCCGGGCAAGTGCGGCATCGAGTGCGCCGCGGTCGAAATCAGGCGCGGTGAGGGCCCGGATTACGTCGAGGCGTCCCATGCGCGCGCTGACGGCAAGTGGCCGGTTGTCGCGGCGCGTTTCGCGCAGCGCGCGGCGCAGCGTCTTCTGACGCTCCACCGACAATTCCGCTGCGGCGAACTGCAGGCCACGCTGCTGTTGCGCGACCACCTGCGCTTGCTGCCGCGTGACCCACCGATAGCCGCCGCCCGCGATGGTGCCGATCAGAAAAACGTTGAGCGCCAGCGAGATCACCAGCACTGCGGAAAATCGCGTGGAGGGCCGGTTCATTCATCGCTCCCATCGGATGCTGTGGGATTGCCGAACGCGGTGTCGCCGCCGCCTTGGTCGAAGACGGTCGACGGCGCGACTGTATGCCCGGATCCGGCCAGCGGCGCGGTCAGCGAGATGGCCATGACGCCGGCGGCGATGCCGGCAGCGCCTACCCCGACGAAACCCGCGCCGGAGAGCCACCAGCGCGGGCGTTTCCAGGCGGCCGCGCGGCGCCGTGGAGCGCGAGACGGCGCGGCATCCAGAATCTGTCGTACCAGGTCGCGCTCGGTGTCGGGCACTACGTGCGCAGACAGATAGCTGTCGAGCGCCCGTGCGTCGGCGAGCGCGGCGAGTGCTTCCGTATCGCCACGCGCGAGCAGCGCTTCGGCATCGGAGCGCTCCGCTGCGGGCCAGCGTGCGGGGGTCGCGCCATATGCGTCAATAAGTTGACGAAACCGTTCGGGTGTCATTGGCGATCCTTTTCGTGGGCGGGCGCGGCGCGCTCAGCGGTGAGATGGCCGCGCAAGCTGCGACGTGCGCGCGCAAGTAAGCTTTCCAACGCGTCGACGCTGATGCCCATCAGCCCGGCGGCTTCAACGTTCGATAGTTCCTGGTAGTACTGCAATACCAGCGCTTCGCGTTGTCGCGCGGGTAAGGCCGCGAGCGCGGCGGTGATGCGATGGTTGCGGGCGGTCTGGTCGAGTTGTTCGTCGAGCGTGGGCGCCTGGTCGATCGATTCGGGCGCATCGTCGACGGAGACGGTGTTTTGGCGGCGACGCAGCCGGTCATAACAAAGGTTGAGCGTAACGCGATGCAGCCACGTATCGAAGTGTGCCTGCTCGGGCTGCCAATCGGCGGCATGTTTCCAGATCCGCATGAAAACTTCCTGTGTGACGTCGCGGGCTTCGTCGCTCTCGCCAAGCATGCGCGTGGCGAGAGCGAGCAGACGCGGCAGCTTAGCTGCGACCATCTCGCGAATGGCTGCCGGGTCTTGCTCGCCAACGCGTGCCAGCAAGTCCGTGTCCGGATCTTCTTGTCTCAATATGAGGGGTCTCGTTGCACCGGTTGTATCGGCGGCCCAAAGGCCCGAGCGCAGGGCTCGGGGCGGCGCTTCGGGCAATCAATAGACAACGACCGGCCTCACGCGCACGGGATGCACCGGATAGACGACGCATCCGGTCAGCGTCGCGGCCGCCAGCAAAAATATCAATAAAGTCTTCCACATGATTGTGCACCTGGTAATTGCGATGAGTGAGGGCGTGGGCTGCGGCGTTACGGTGCCCAGTGGCCTTCCACCCAGAACCAGTTCGGTCCGCGGCGAGCCCAGTGACCGGGCGCCCAGTGATAGCCGACGCGAACCGGGCGCCAGTGTCCAGGGCGCCATGCGTAGCCCCGGCCACGCCACCCCCAATGTCCGCCATCCCAGATATAGCCGGGGCGCGCGGCGGGCACGACTTCCACACGCGGCGGAGGCGGTGCGACGACCACGACCTGCGCTGACGCGACCGTACTGGCGAAAGGGGTCAAGGCGGCGATCGCTGTGGCGATGGCGAGGCTTCTGATTGCTCTCATGAGGATCTCCGTGAAAGGGACAGGCACCGAGCTTGGCGTCCATGCATACTTGAACGGAGCGTGAGCGGAGAATCCGTCGCCGCCACTGCGCGCTTTACATTTCTTTACAACAGCAAGGGACGGGTTCGACTCTTGCGTGATGGGATTGCTGATCGGCAGGGAGGCAGTGCGATGTCCGCAATACGTGTCGGGATTTCGGGGTGGCGATATGAAGGCTGGCGCAGCGTGTTTTATCCGAAGGGCTTGCGCCAAGCCAGCGAACTGCACTTCGCATCGCGCGCGGTGCAAAGTATCGAAATCAATGGCAGTCACTACGGCCTGCAATCGCCGGCACGTTTTGCGCAGTGGTATGACGACTCGCCGGAGGGATTTGTCTTCGCAGTGAAGGGTCCGCGCTATCTCACGCATATGCTGCGTTTTCGGGATGAGACGGCGGTTGTGGCGACCGCCAACTTTTTCGCCTCGGGTGTGTTCGCGCTTCGCGAAAAGCTGGGGCCGTTCCTATGGCAGTTTCCGCCGTCTTATAAATTCGATCTCGAGCAGTTCGAGTCTTTCCTGCGCTTGTTGCCGCCGGATACCGACGCGGCCACCGCGTTCGCCAGCCAGCATGATGCACGCGTGAAGTCACCACTGATAACCGCCGATAAGCAGCGACGACTACGCCACGCGGTGGAGATCAGACACGACAGTTTTCGTGCTCCAGCTTTTGTGGCCTTGCTGAAGCGGTATGGCGTGGCGTTGGTGATTTCGGATAGTACTGAGAAGTGGCCACATGTCGAAGATGTGACGGCCGACTTTCTCTATATGCGCTTGCACGGTACGCAGACCCGCTACGCGGGAGAGTATTCCGACGTTGCCCTCGATGGATGGGCAAGGCGCATACAGACGTGGGCGGCTGGCGGTCAGCCCGATGACGCGCAGCTTATTGTCGATAACGCACGCGTCAAGCGTCAGAAGCGGGACGTGTTCTGCTATTTCGATAACGACGTCAAAGTGCAAGCACCGTTCGATGCCAAGCGCTTGATCGAGCGACTACGCGGCGAGTAAGCGCTTCGGGTGTTTTTAAGATGATTCGGTGCCGATGGCTATTCCGCACCTTCAAGCCGGTAGCCCACGCCTGTCTCGGTGACAAGATGCACGGGCTGAGCAGGATCCTGTTCCAGCTTCTGCCGCAAATGCCCCATGTGGATTCGCAGGTAATGTCCGTCTTCGACGTGTGACGGCCCCCACACTTCCTGCAGCAATTGACGATGGGTGAGCACTCGGCCGGCATGGTGGACAAGCAATGCCAACAGCCGGTATTCGATGGGCGTGAGGTGTACCGGCTGGTTCGCGTGCGTAACGCGGCGTGCCGCCAGGTCGACGCTGGTCATCCCGAAATGAACGGTAGAGGTTTCGTTGCGGTCGGTGCGCGCCGCGCGTCGTAGTTGCGCGCGAATCCTGGCAAGCAGTTCGGACACACCGAACGGTTTGGTCAGGTAGTCGTCGGCGCCGGCATCGAGCGCGTTGACTTTGTCGCGTTCTCCGCTGCGGGCGGATAGTACGATCACTGGTACTTTGCTCCAGCTACGCAGCGTGCTGATGACTTCCACGCCATCCATGTCGGGGAGGCCGAGGTCGACGATGACGAGGTCGGGTTTTCGCGTACTGATTTCGTGCAGGCCAGCGCGACCTGTTTCGGCTTCCCATACTGTCATGGCGTGCGCATCGAGCGTAGTGCGTACGAAGCGCCGTATCTGCTTGTCGTCTTCGATGACGACGATGTGGGTCTTTGGCACGCTCATCGCGAATCCTTGCTGCGGTCTGCAGCGATGTTACCCGACGGGTCACCCGGCACATCGTTCGGCAAGTTGCTCGATGAACCGCTCCATAAGTCGTCGGTGGGCTCTTCCGGCGCTTCGGCTGGCGGCGCGTCGTCGGCCGGCAGCATGAACCAAAAGCGCGCACCGATCACGGCACCGTCCGCGCCCAGCCGGTTTTCGGCGCCGATGCGTCCTTCGTGTGCGTCCATGATGGCCTGGCAAATGGCGAGGCCCAGCCCCATGCCCGGTTTGTTTGATTCCTTTTCGCCGCGCGTGAACTTGTCGAACAGGCTGGCGCCGACGCCGCTCGGCAATCCCGCTCCGTTGTCGTCGATGCTTATCTTGATAAAGCGGTGCTCGCCATCGTGGGCGACAGCGGCCTCGATTGCCAGCGCGGCGCCAGCGGGCGTGTATTTGGCGGCATTCTCAAGCAGGTTGGAAAACAAATGCTCCATCAACACGGGGTCGAGTTGCACTAACGGCAAGCTTGGCGGCAGATGGACTTGTACCTTGCGAACCCCCAAGGTGCGGCGACAGGCGGCCAACGCTGCACCGACGACTTCTTCCATCGAAGACCACTGACGATTCAGACGCACACCGCCGGCTTGCAAGCGCGCCATGTCGAGCAGGTTCGTTACCAACCCGGTCATACGGAGTGCTTCTTCATGGATGGCCGCACTGAGTTCTCGTGTGGCTTGCAAAGCCTGTTCTTGCGGGGCTTCAAGTTCTGCCAACATCGACGCCAAGCCCACGATGGAGGTCAAGGGCGTGCGCAAATCATGTGAGATCGCCGACAGCAGCGAATTGCGTAAACGCTCGGATTCCATATTGACCAGCGCATCCTGCGCTATGTCGACGTAGTGCACGCGTTCGAGTGCCAGCGCGATCTGCGCAGCAAAAGTATTCATGGTTTGCTGCTGCTCGGGCGACAGCTCGTCGCTGGGATGATCGGTTGCCAAGGCCAATACGCCGCGTGTGCGCATCGGCGCCTTCAGCGGCAGGTAGACGGCGGAGCTGCCGGGCAATGTAGCGGTGCCGTGTCCGGCAATTTCCTGTCGATCATAGACCCATTGCGCGACATCGAAATCGATGTCGGCTTGCGTCAAGCCGACGCCAGGATCGTTATCGTCGATGCTGCGGCGCATGCGCTCGGCGCTATCGGGCAACAAGATGGCGACGCGGGCCTGGAACACTTCGCTGACGTGTCGCCTGCCTATCTCGATAATCTGCGCGGTGCTCAGCGCCGCGCCCAGTTCGCGGGCCATCGCATACATCACGCCGGTGCGACGTTCGCGGGACGCAGCAAGTCGTGCCTGGCGACGCAGACTGTAGGTGAGGTGGCTGATGGTGAGCGAAGTCAGCAGCATGACTGCGAATGTCAGCAGGTATTGCGAATCCGATACCGTGAGGGATAGCCGGGGTGGTACGAAAAAGAAGTCGAAGGCCGCAACGCTCAGCAAGGCGAGTACCGCGCCGGGGCCGCGCCCGAGCCGCGCTGACGCGAAGATAACGCCGAGCAGATACAACATGACCAGGTTGGACAGGTCAATGTGATCGAGCAGTACGCTCGCAATGCCGGTGATGCCCGCGGCGATCGCTACGGCGATTGCGTAAGCGCTCGGCGCCGAGGATTGATCGCGGTTATAGGCATCGAGGAAGCGTGTACCAAAAAGACCCCGCGCCCGCGTCTCGGTGCGCATTGCCGCGCTGGCTTGAGCGGCATCGTTGCGCCCGGCGATCAGCGTGACGTCGATATCGTGCGCGCTTCGCAGCAGTGTCTG
This sequence comes from Janthinobacterium lividum, assembly GCA_050955105.1. Taxonomy (GTDB): domain Bacteria; phylum Pseudomonadota; class Gammaproteobacteria; order Burkholderiales; family Burkholderiaceae; genus JBPBQZ01. The sequence goes on from JBPBQZ010000036.1 coordinate 23,451, forward strand.
GCCGACTGACGGCTTGAGCCAGCGCCGCCATCCGGGCACACTTGGCGCACCGATCACCAATTTCGAGACGTTGCGCATTTGCGCGTAGGCAATCAGCGTTTGCGCCGCATCGGTACCGTTGAGCATGACGGTTTCGGCGCCTAGGTCGGCCGCCAGTCGCAATGCGTCGACGCTACGTTTGCGCGCCGCCGTCGATTGGCGCGGCGCGCCTGGCGTCTCGACGTGAACGGCAAACCACTCGGTTTTGAGGCTCGCGGCAAGCCTTGCCGCGGCGCGCACCAGCGCGGCGCTTTCAATGCCGCTGCCGATACACGCGATCAAGCGTTCGCGCGCATGCCAGATAGGCGCGATGGCTTTGTCCGCTCGATATTCGCGCATTTGCGCGTCGACCCGATCGGCCGTGCGACGCAAGGCGAGCTCGCGCAGCGCGATCAGGTTGCCTTTGCGAAAGAAATTGCGAACTGCGTGTTCGGCCTGCTCGGGCATATAGACTTTGCCGTCGCGCAGTCGTTCGAGCAGCTCGGCGGCCGGCAGGTCGACCAGCGTGACGTCGTCGGCAAGATCGAAAACGCGGTCAGGCACGGTTTCCGAGACACGAATGCCGGTGATCTGACCGACGATGTCGTTCAGGCTTTCGAGATGCTGGACGTTGACGGTGGTGTAGACGTCGATGCCGGCGTCCAGTAATTCATGCACGTCACGCCAACGCTTCATATGGCGCGCGCCGGGTACGTTGGAGTGTGCCAGCTCGTCGACCAGTATCAATTGCGGCTTGCGTCGCAAGGCCGCATCCAGATCGAATTCCTCAAGCAGACGGCCTTGGTAGGCATGACTGCTCAGCGGCAACACTTCGAGGCCATCGAGAAGCGCCAGGGTTTCCAGTCGGCCATGCGTTTCGACGATGCCGACGAGCACGTCGACGCCTTCCGTCAGCCGCCGATGCGCGGCCTGCAACATGGCGAAGGTTTTGCCGACGCCTGCCGAGGCGCCGAAGAATATTTTGAGTTGGCCGCGCCGCGCCTGTGCCTCGTCGCGCTGGATTTTGCCGAGCAGTTCGTCGGGGTCGGGCCGTTCCATCAACGCGCGGGCTTGAGATCGTCAAGCGCGATATTCACTTGCAGCACGTTGACGCGTGCTTCGCCCAAGACACCGAGCTGGCGGCCGTTGGTGTAGCGCTGGATGGTCTGCTGCACCTGGTCGATGCTGAGTTTGCGCGCACGAGCGATGCGCGGAATTTGATACGCCGCAGCGGCAGGGCTGATCTGCGGATCGAGGCCGCTGCCCGAGGACGTGACCAGGTCGACCGGTACCTCGGCGGTGTTGGACGGGTCGGCGGCGTGCAAGGCACTGAGGCGACCCCTCACTTCGTCGGCCAGCGCGGGATTGGTCGGCCCGAGGTTCGAGCCGGCGGAATCCTGCGCGTTATAGGGATTGGGCGTGGTCGCGGAGAGCCGTCCCCACAGGTATTGCGGCGCGTCGAATTGCTGGCCGATCAACTCCGAGCCGATCGCTTTGCCGTTCCGCATGATGAGGCTGCCGCTGGCCGGCTGGGAAAAGGCGGCGCGCGCCACGCCCGTAACGAGCAGCGGATAAATAAGGCCCGTCACGACCGTTAGTGCGACGAAGGTGGTGAATAGGGGACGCAGGGTGTTCTTCATTTTGAATGGACCTTTTTGCAGCGCCGGCAGCGTCATTGTCGCTCACGGAGCGGACGCGCGCGGCGCGGATGAATGCTCGAATGCGCTGATTTCAAGATGTGCCGTCTCAGGCCCAGCCGCAGCTGGCGAGCAACATATCGATCAACTTGATGCCAGGGAAGGGAATCAACAGGCCACCCAGCCCGTAAATAAGCAGGTTGCGCCGCAGCAGTGTGGCGGCACCCAAAGGCCGATATTTAACGCCCTTGAGTGCCAGTGGAATCAGTATCACGATGATCAGCGCATTGAAAATGACCGCCGCCAGGATTGCCGAGGACGGCGAGCTGAGATGCATCACGTCGAGCACGCGCAGTTCCGGATAGGTGGTGGCGAATGCCGCGGGAATGATCGCAAAATACTTGGCCACGTCGTTGGCGATGGAGAACGTCGTCAGCGAGCCGCGCGTCATCAGCATCTGTTTGCCGATCTCGACTATCTCGATAAGCTTGGTCGGATTCGAATCGAGGTCGACCATGTTGCCGGCTTCTTTCGCGGCCTGCGTGCCAGTGTTCATTGCCACGGCCACGTCGGCCTGCGCCAGCGCCGGTGCATCGTTGGTGCCGTCGCCGGTCATGGCGACCAGGCGACCCGCGGCCTGATGTTCGCGAATCATCGCCAGCTTCGCTTCGGGCGTAGCTTCGGCCAGATAGTCGTCGACGCCGGCTTCGGCGGCGATGGCCGCCGCGGTCAAGCGGTTGTCGCCGGTGATCATCACAGTCTTGATGCCCATCTTGCGCAACTCGGCGAAGCGCTCCTTGATGCCGCCTTTGACGATGTCCTTCAGCTCGACTACACCGAGCACACGCGCTACGCCATCTCGTAAATCGGCCACCACCAGCGGCGTGCTGCCACGGCGCGACACATCGTCGACCGCGGCCTGCACGGCGGGCGGGTAGCTGCCGCCATGCGCCGCCACGTATTGCTTGACCGAAGTCGCGGCGCCTTTGCGGATTTGTCGATCGGGCAGGTCGACGCCGCTGATGCGGGTTTGCGCGCTGAAGGCGATGAACGTCGCTTGCAGCGTAGCCATGTCCCGCTGCCGCAGATTGAAGCGCTGTTTGGCCAGGATGACGATGCTGCGCCCCTCAGGGGTTTCGTCCGCCAGCGAGGCAAGCTGGCCGGCATCCGCCAGGTCTTGCTCGGTGAAGCCGGGTGCGGGGACGAACCGCGAGGCTTGGCGATTACCCAGCGTGATGGTGCCGGTCTTGTCGAGCAGCAACACGTCGACGTCACCGGCGGCCTCCACGGCGCGCCCGGAGGTGGCGATGACATTGGCTTGCAGCATGCGACTCATGCCGGCCACGCCGATAGCGGACATCAAGCCGCCGATGGTGGTCGGAATCAGGCATACCAATAATGCGACCAATGCCGTGATCGTTACCGGATGGCCGGCCTTTATTGCCGCCACCGAGAAGATCGAGAAGGGCAGCAGCGTGGCGGTGGCGAACAACAACACCAGCGTCAGTGCCACCAGCAGGATGGTCAGGGCGATTTCGTTCGGGGTTTTTTGGCGCTTGGCGCCTTCCACCATGGCGATCATGCGGTCGAGAAAGGCTTCGCCGGGATTTACCGATACGCGCACCACGATCCAGTCCGACAACACGCGCGTGCCGCCCGTCACCGCCGAGAAGTCGCCGCCCGATTCGCGAATCACCGGTGCTGATTCGCCCGTGATCGCCGACTCGTCGACCGACGCGATGCCTTCGATGACGTCGCCGTCGACCGGAATGACGTCGCCCGTCTCGACCAGGAAGAAATCACCTTTGCGCAGGGTCGTGGCGCTGGTTACCCGCATCGTGGCCTGCGCGTTGGGCGCGTCCAGTTGCTTGGCCATGACGTCGCGCTTGGCGCTGCGCAGCGACGCGGCCTGTGCTTTGGAACGGCCTTCGGCGAGCGCTTCCGCAAAGTTCGCGAACAGCACGGTGAACCATAGCCACAGCGTGATGGCGAGAATGAAGCCGGCTGGCGCTTCTGCCTGACCGAGCGCCGCGGCGATGTATAAGACGGTGGTGAGGATGCTGCCGACGTACACGCAGAACATCACGGGATTGCGCAGTTGCGTACGCGGTGACAGCTTGCGGAATGAGTCGAGCAGCGCCGGCTTCAGCAACACCGGATCGAACATCGAGCGCACCGCGGCGCGCGAAGGATTGCCGATTTCGGGAGGCGTTGCCGAGGACTTCGGCGCTGCGGCGGCCGCGCCGTCGGCAGCCCCGTCGACGCGCGGTTTAATCTGAGTAGTCATGGATTCCTCTGATTCGATATTCACTTACTTGCCCGAGAGCATCTGTAGATGCTCGACCACCGGGCCGAGTGCCAGCGCAGGGATGTAGGTGAGCGCGCCTACCAGCAGCACGGTGCCCAGCAGCAACACGACGAATAGCGGTCCGTGCGTGGGCAGCGTGCCGGCGGTTACCGTCAGCCGTTTCTTCGCGGCCAGGGCGCCGGCGATGGCGAGCACCGGCACGATGGTGCCGAAGCGGCCGAACCACATGGCGATGCCGAGCACGACGTTGTAGAAGGGTGTATTCACCGACAGGCCGCCGAAGGCACTGCCATTGTTATTGGCGGCCGAACTGAAGGCGTACAGAATTTCGGTAAAGCCATGTGCGCCGGGGTTCGCGATGCCGGCGGTGCCGGCTGCCGTCAAGACGCCGATCGATGTGCCGAGCAATACCAATAACGGCGTCAGCAAGACCACGATCGCCACCATCTTCATCTCATAAGACTCGATCTTCTTGCCGAGGTATTCGGGCGTGCGTCCGATCATTAGGCCGGCGACGAATACGGCGAGTAGCGCGAACACCAGCATGCCGTAGAGCCCCGAGCCGACGCCGCCGAAGATGACCTCGCCGATCTGGATGAACAGCAGTGGTACGAAGCCGCCCATTGGCGTGAGCGAGTCATGCATATTGTTGACGGCACCGCATGACGCGGCAGTGGTGGCCACCGTGAAGATGCCCGATTGCGCGATGCCGAAACGCGTTTCCTTGCCTTCGGTGTTGCCGCCCGACTGCAGGTCTGAAGCGCGTTGATCGACGTGTAGCGTGGTCAAGAGCGGGTTGCCGGCTTGCTCGGCACTGATCTCGCCATAACAGCCGGTCGCGAAGGCAATCGTCATGGCGGCCAGCACCGCGTATCCCTGGCGCTTGTCCCCCACCATGCGGCCGAAGCTCACGCACAAGCCGGCGGGAATTACCAACATGGCCAGCATCTGCAGCAAATTGCTGAGCGGTGTCGGGTTCTCATAGGGATGCGCGGAGTTGCCGTTGAAGAAGCCGCCGCCATTGGTGCCGAGCATCTTGATGGCTTCCTGCGATGCCACCGGACCCATCGCCAGCGTCTGCTGGTCGGCCTTGACGTCTTGCATCAACGCGTTGCCCTGGGCATCCTTGAGCGCATTACCTTGCGCGTCCGTGCGTGGTATTTGATACGTCGTAGTCTGCAGCGTATTGACGTTCTGATAAGCCTCGAAGTTCTGGATCGCGCCCTGGCTGACGAAGAACAATGCCAATACCACGCATAGTGGCGCGAGGATATAAATCGTGATGCGCGTGATGTCGACCCAGAAGTTACCGATGGTTTTCGAGGTATGCCGCGCGAAGCCGCGTATCAGCGCTGCCACTACGGCGATGCCGGTTGCTGCGGACAGAAAGTTCTGCACCGTGAGGCCGAGCATCTGCGCCAGATAACCGAGCGTGCTTTCGCCGCCGTAGTCTTGCCAATTGGTGTTGGTGACGAAACTTACGGCGGTGTTGAACGCGCCGTCGGCGGTCATCGCGGCCATCCCTTGCGGATTGGCGGGCAGCCCGTGTTGTAGCCGCAATATCGCATAGAGTGCCAGCGTGCCGAGGCCGCTGAACAACAGTACCGCCAATGCGTACTGCTGCCATGACATCTCGGCGTTGGCGTCGATGCCAGCGACGCGGAACAATAGATTCTCGAGCGGCCGACCGATACGGCGTACCACCACCGATGAGCCATCGAATACGCTGCTCATATAGCGCCCGAGCGGAATCGCTAGCGCGATCAGAATAACGATAAAGAGCCCGGTCTGGAGAAGGTTATCGGCATTCATGCCAGATCCTCCGCGCGCAACAGGGCGAATATGAGATAGCCGAGCAACAGCAGCGTCGACGCGCTCGCCAAGCAGAGCATCCAAGTGATCATGGCCGTCCTCCCGGCGCGCGACGCAGCTTGTCGCAGCCGAGGGCCAGCAGCGCGCAGAGGGCGCAGAAGGCGATGATGCCCGCAAGGTATGGCAGGTCCATTTAGTTGATCTCCATAACGCTTCAAAACCTGAATGAAGGTTATCGAGATTCGTGTAAAGGCCGGATATAGACTGCGGGCGAAGCCGTAAAGAAGGTGTAAAGATGCGTCAGGAAGCCCTAACGCGTTGCCACGATAAACAACCTTGGAAACGGTAGCAGCACCGTGCCGTCGGCCAGTGCCGGATAGGCGTGTGCGACCGCCTTCTTGTATCGATTGAGAAACTCCGTCTGTTCGGCGGCGTCGAGTCGATTGAGATAGGGGCGCAGGCCAGTGCCCTTGAACCACTCCGCCACACCCGCCGCGCCATCCGCCATTGGATGGAAGTAAACCGTGCGCCAGACATCGAGTCGGCTGCAATGCGGGCGCAGCAGTTCGTAGTACCACTGCGCACTTTGGCGCGGCGTGCGCGAGCTTTTAGGAAGCTTGGGCGCCCATGGCGCTTGCGCGGCAATGTCGCGTATCAGACGCTGTGCCGGTTCGTCCAGGTTGTCGGGCATCTGCACCGCCAGGGTGCCGCCCATTGCGAGCTTGCTGAGCAGTCGCGGATACAGGTTCGCGTGGTCGGGTATCCATTGCAGCACGGCATTCGCCAGGATTACGTCGAAGGGCCCGGTGTCGTTCCATGTCTCGATATCGATCTGGTCGAAACGATAAGCGGGCAAGCGCTTGCGGGCCGCGGCGATCATGTCGGCGGAGCCGTCCAGCCCGCTGATCTGCGCATCGGGATAACGTGCCGCCAACACTTCGGTGGAGTTACCCGGGCCGCAGCCAATATCGATGACCCGTTGCGCTGCGCTGTTTGGCACGGCAGCCATGAGATCGCGCACCGGACGGGTGCGTTCGTTTTCGAACTTGCTGTATTGCTCGGCGTGCCATTCGGTTGAGCTGCTCATGGTTTTTCCTCGGGTTCGATGCTGTCAGGAATATCAGAGTACGTGATCGTTAATATGATTTCCAATGCCACGTCGTCGCCGATGCTCGAACGATTTCGAGATATCGTGGCGCGCAGCCCGCGCGCCGCGGAGGGCGGCGGGTTTTAGCGCTGCCTGGTTGGTGCGCTCTTGGCCGCCTTGCGGTGAGCTGTGCCGGCAGTGCCAGCCTGCAGTGAGGCGGACAGCTCACGTGCCCGGCCAAGCGCGCCGCTGATTGCTTCGAGCACCTGCTCGCGCTCGGCCTGGTCGCGTTGGCGCAGTGCGAACGACGGATGATAGGTGGCAACGACCCAACTGCCATCGACTTCGAACGGCTTTTCGAGATGCTCGCGCAAACTGACTTTGCCGTGCAGCAGAGCGCCGAGCGCCGTCGCACCGAGTGTGACGATGACAGCCGGCGCAACGGCTTTCAGCTCGTGTTCAAGCCAGTATGAGCACGCCTCGACTTCGCGTTGGCTCGGCGTCTTGTGCATCCGGCGCTTGCCGCGCGGCGTCCATTTGAAGTGCTTTACCGCATTAGTGAGATAGACGGAATCGCGCGGCAGGGCGGCGCGGGCCAGCGCCTCGTCGAGCAACTGGCCGGCGGGGCCGACGAAAGCGCGTCCGGCCAAGTCTTCCTGGTCTCCTGGTTGTTCGCCGATCAACATGATGCGCGCCTTGTGCGGCCCGGCGCCGCCTACTGCTTGCGTGGCGTTTTGCCAGAGGTCGCAGCGGCGACACTCGTCGAGCGATGAGGGTTGCTCACGCGTCGGCTGCGCCTGCTCTGCCTCGACAGATACCGACTTGCCGCTGCGGCCGCCTACGCTGCTCGCTTGGGCCAGGCGCTGCGCGCCGCTGCGGGCTTCGCTGACCATTGCGGGAATCAGGCGCGCTTCGGGCAGGTCTTTCCAAAAGCGCACGGGCATATGCTGTTCAAGTGCCATCTCATTAAGTCGCGCCGGATTGAAGATACTTTGATAATAGGCCAGCCAGAGCGCTTCGATGGCGTCGCTTTTGGCGGAGGAGAATGCGTCGGCGTGCGAGTCGGCGTCGCTCAACGAGTATCGGGCGCCCAATGCTCGACGAGAGTCCAGATGCAGCGCCTGGCCGTCCCATAAGGCTGCGGCACGTGGCGTGGTGATCAACCAGGAGGCGCGTCCCATGCGCTGCGCGAAGTGTTCTGCGGCCCAGGGCAATACCTCGTGCTCGGGTGCATACCAGGCGACGTATTCTGGGATGGCGGGGATGGCGGGAGGTTGCGGGGCGTCGGCGGCGTCGGGTGCTTCCGCACCGGCGGCGCGTTTGCGGAAGCGCACATAAGCGATCATGTCGTGCTTGTCACGCCGCACACTCTTCGCCATCTTGTAAAGGCGCGCGCCGTCCGCATCGGCCGGTGATGCGACCGCGCGATCTCCCTGATGCCATCGCCATAACAGCTTGTATAGAAACGCCCACCGCTGCGGATCTCGAAATAATGCGGCGTCTTGCAACTGTTCGGCGAAGTCTTTGGAGATACGCAGGCGGGGTGGTTCGTCGCGTGATGCAGGTCCTGCGGCGACGCCGCCGCACGGTTGCGGGTTCGATCGGTAATCGAACGAACGTTGCTCTTCCACCGCAGCCACCATGCCGTCTGTGTCGTCACGTTCCGACACCAGCCGCCACTCGATCAGCTCGGGTGGCCAGTGGTTGGCCAGCGCTTCGAGCGCCGCGCGGCGCCAGGCCGGATAGCAATCTTCGATGGCGATTGTGTGCATCTTGAAATCAGAGCAGCGACAGTTGCACAGGTGGCGGTGTCAGCGCGCGCCGCAGATGCTCGGAAGACGGATCGCGCAACGCCGGACGGTAGTCTTGCGTCACGACAAAGGGCTTGATCTTGTCCATCGAGCAACGCAGTTGTACGAGGTCTTGATAGCGCACGCGACGCGTGCGCCGCAGTTCGACCAGGCGCTTGGCATTGCGCACGCCGATGCCAGGTACGCGCGCGATCATGCGCGCCGGGGCGCGGTTCAAGTCGATTGGAAAGTCGTCTCGATGCGCCAACGCCCACGCCAGCTTCGGATCGATTTCGAGCGACAGGTTGCCAGGCTGCTCGAATAGTTCGCCCACCGCGAAACCATAACCACGCAGCAGAAAATCCGCCTGGTAAAGCCGGTGCTCGCGCAGCAGCGGCGGTGCCTGCGCCGGCACACTCGAAGGACTATCTGGAATCGGACTGAAGGCTGAGTAATAAACGCGTTTCAGCTTATAGGCGCCATAGAGCGTTTCCGCGGTTTGCAAGATAGTTCGGTCGTCGGTGGTGTCGGCGCCGACGATCATCTGCGTGCTTTGTCCCGCCGGCGAAAACTTCGGCCCCTTCGGTTCGCTATGTGCGGCTTCCTGGGCGAGCCGGATCGATCCCATCGCCAGCTTGATAGTGCGGGCGCTTTTCTCGGGGGCGAGTTGCGCGAGGCTGAGCTCGGTGGGCAACTCGATGTTGACGCTTAAACGGTCGGCATAACGTCCGGCCAATGCGATGAGTTCGGGATCGGCGTCAGGAATGGTTTTGAGATGAATGTAGCCGCGGAACTGATGGTCTTCGCGCAGCGACTGCGCCACGCGCGCCAGTTGTTCCATCGTGTAATTCGACGACTGGATGATGCCCGAACTGAGGAACAGCCCGTCGATGTAGTTGCGGCGGTAAAAGTCGAGTGTGAGGTCGACCACTTCTTCAGGCGTGAAGCGCGCGCGGGGCACGTTGCTGGAACGACGATTGACGCAATACTGGCAGTCGTACAGGCAAAAATTGGTAAGGAGTATTTTGAGAAGCGAGACGCAGCGGCCGTCGGGCGTGAAGCTATGGCAGATACCTGAGCCGGTGCTGGCGCCCAAGCCGTCGGTGCCGCGCGAGCCGCGCTTCGGCGCGCCGCCGCTGGCGCACGACGCGTCGTATTTGGCGGCATCTGCCAATACTTCCAGTTTTCGAAGCAACTCCATTGCGCCGCCATGACTGTGTTTATGTACAGCATTCTACGCGGCGACTCGAGCAGGGCAAGCGCTATTTTGAAAGCTGATGCCAGTCGATTGTTTTCCGGTAAATCTGCCCGCGGATAGGCGACGCGACGGTTGGCGCCTGCATTTGTAAGCGGCAACGATTACCATGCATGAGCGGAATCACCATCTGCGCATTGGCGATTTTCATCAATTGCAGGAATAAAGACGTGCGGCCAAACGTCTGTTCCGGTAGCGCCAAGCACTTTCGCTAATGTCCATTCACACCCAGGAGACATCATGAACAAAAAACTGCTTTCCTCGCTCGTGCTTTCGATGGGGCTGGCCTTTGCTGGTCTCGCGCAGGCCGCGGTACCCGTCAAATCTGGTGGCGCGCTGGTCGACGCGCATGGCAGAACGCTTTACACGTTCGACAAGGACTCGGCGGGGAAGAGTGCTTGCAATGGCCCGTGCGCGTCGATGTGGCCGCCCGCTCTGGCAACCGCCAATGACGCGCCGAGCGGTGACTTCTCGCTGGTGTCGCGCGACGACGGTAGCAAGCAGTGGGCGTATCAGGGCAAGCCGGTATACACCTACAAGAAAGACATGAAGACCGGTGACGCGAACGGCGACAACTTCAAGGACGTTTGGCACGCCGTCAAGCCCTGAGCGCGCCTTACCTGCAGCGCGTCGCTCGGGCGTGACACTCGCCCGGGCGGGCCATGGCGTTTATGAGATGCGCTGGGCATTACCAGCGCGTCGGATCGCCGCCCAGTGAACTGCAAACCTCATAGGAGATGGTGCGCAGTTGCGCTTCTGGCAACTGTCCCGACAAGGCGTAGCCGATATGTTTATCGGCCCAGTAAAAAGTGCGGCGGCTGCCGTCGTCGAGCAGGCGGATCTTGTACATGTCCTTCGGCACCGGTGTCATATACAGCGTTACGCGCTGACCCGCAGCATCCTGATACATCAATTGCGCGGCCGGCCCGGCCTCACCCGGCAGCAGGCGTCCACCCACCAAGGTAAAGCCGTAGGCGCTCAGCGACGGAATCGTCAGCGGCCGATCAAGACGATTCGACAGCCAAGTGGTGAGATGGTCGCGTTGATCGGCGGCCACCTCCACCGGATGACGACGCTCAGGCGCATACACTGCGTAGGCAATGTCGGCGCGCTCGGCAAAGACGCTGCGACCGCCAGTGGTGTGCAGGCTCCACATGCCAGCCGACAGCCCCACCGCGGCGCCGACCACCAGCCAACTCGCGGCCACGCCAAAGCGCGCGAACCAGCTTCGCTGCGGCCGCAACACAATGCATTCGGGCGCTTGCTGATGCGCGAACAAGGCCTGCAGCGCGGCCTTCTGAGCGCGATAGTCGGCAACGCGTGCAGCCGCTTGCGGGTCTTGCGCCAAGCCCTGCACCACGCGTTCGCGCTCGTCGGCGCTCAACTCGTTGTCGACCAGAGCCGACAGCGCATGCAACTCGGCCGCGTCATCGGCGCCGGGGGTAGACGGATCGTGCTCCCATTTAGTCATGTTCGTTTCACCATTCGCAGCGGCGTTGCCTGACGGTTCGGTCCTTCATCCAGCAACTCGCGCATCTGCTCGCGGGCGCGCGACAGACGCGACATGACGGTGCCGATCGGCACACCGAGCACCATTGCCGCTTCCTGATAACTGAACTCTTCGACCCCGACCAGCAGCATGACCTCGCGTTGTTCGATCGATAGTCCGTACAGTGCGCGCTGCACGTCACGCAATAGCAGTCCATCGATCTCGCCACTGGGCGCTGACATTTTTTGCCATGGCGCGGTCTCGTCGTCGACCGCGATATCGCGATGGCGACGCAGCTGGTCGAGGAACAGGTTGCGCAAGATGGTGAGCAACCAGGCACGCAGATTACTGCCGGCGCGAAAGCCGCGCGCCCGACTGAGCGCCCGTTCCATGGCGTCTTGCACCAGATCGTCGGCCCAGGCGTGATCGCCGGTGAGGGCGAGTGCATAGCGTCGCAATTGCGGCAGATGCACGATCAGATCGGCGTCGAAGTTCAAGAGGTCGGTGCTGCTCAATGGTGAAGCGCAGGCGGGCCAGCTTGCCGGCGGGGCGATCGGTAAGGATCAGTAATAACTAAACGCTCGGCCGCGGGGCTTTATTCCGCATAAGGTCAATTCGGATCGATGGTGCCCAGCCCATGACGGCTTTGCGCGCCCCAGCTTTGCCGTCTCAAAAGAAAATACACCCAGCCGAGCGCGGCACCGCTATGCCGGAGCAATTGAAACGTGAACGGCTCGAAGATCGCGGCGAGCAGCGCCATGACGAAGCTGGTGCTTTTGTCGTCGCCGCTCCAACGGCGGTACAGATAAATCGACCACAGGTGAAACGCCAGGTCGATGATGATCTTGCCGACGATCACGCCCAGCGCGGGCAGGAATACGTGGAAGTGTCCGGTTACCAGAAACCATAGCAACAGCACGAAGGCGGTAAGTCCATAGATGGGCTGCACCGTATCGAACGCTTTGACCGGCAGCATGGCCATGCCGAGTGCGCCGTAGCGACGGTTGCCGGTCATGTCGCGGTACCAATATTGCGTTTGCAGGAAACCGGCGAACCAGCGGCGGCGTTGTCGTAAAAAGGTTGGCAAAGTGCTGGGCGCATCGGTGCGGGCATGCGCACTGCCGATGACGCGCACGTCCCAGCCGAGCCCATGGATCACCGAGTAGCGTCGCAGCCGATGAATCAGCTCGTAGTCTTCCACCAGGCAGTGCGGATCAAAGCCGCCGACCGTCAATAGCGCTTCGCGGCGAAAGCAGGCGAAGGCGCCGGATATCAGCAACAGGCTATTGGCGCGCGCCCAGGCGAAGCGCGAGATGAAGTTGCGCACGTATTCGTAAGTTTGAAACCACTGAAAGAAGCGTCCGCTGACGGTGCGACTGCACACGGGCGTGAGCAGGCCGGCGGCGGCGACCAGTGCCGGCTGCTGTCCAAACGCGCGACACATTGCCAATACCGCATCCGGCTCGAGCAGCGTATCGGCGTCGACGGTCATCACGGTTTCCGTCTGCAACTGCTGGATCGCGGCGTTCAGCGCGCGCGCCTTGCCGCCGTGCGGCACGCGCAACCAGCGCAGGTTCGGATACAAGGTGCTGGGCGCGCTGAGGTGGCCAAGGCCTGGATCGAGCAAGCCGAAGCGGCCGGTAAGCAGCGTGGCCGTGTCGTCGGTCGAACCATCGTCGGCAATCACCATCTGCTCTGGCATGCGCGTTTGCGTGAGCAGCGCCTGCAAGGTGATCGGCAGCACCGAGGCTTCGTTGTGCGAGGCGATGAGCACGCCCAGGGTCGGCAATTTGCCGTCGGCCAGCCCTGCCGCTGGCGGCCTGATCAACGTGAGGGTTTGCCAGGCGACGAAGATCAACAGCAGCGTATCGTAGACGACGTAGGCGATGCCGGTCGACCAGGCGACGACGCCTTTGAGAAAGAAGGCTTGCGCGAACAGCACGACCCACAGAACCATCACGCCCAGGTGAATCGCCACGCTGATGAAAGGGGTCGGGGGTGGCACGATGCGCGGCGAGGCCAGCGCCAGCGCACGATCGAGAGACGTTTTCAAAAAATTCCTTGGGCGATTCCGTTACTACGGCAGCATGCGTGTGAGCACGGACTTGCGATCGATCCATTGATGCTTGAGTGCGCCCAGCACATGCAATGCCAAAACCACGTACAGCGCGTAGCCGCACCAGGTATGCAGCACGTCGAATTGCGTATGCAGTGTTTCGCGCTCGGCCGGATCCAGATGCATGACGTAACCGATGCGCGGCCAGGGCACCAGCCCGAACAGAGCCATGGGATGAGTTGCCGCATCTTTCCATGCGGAGTCGTGAATCCAGCCGGTGAGCGGCAGGGCGAAGATCAGTACGTACAGCGCGGCATGCACGATGTGCGCGAGCACCTGCTCCCATTTTGGGAAACTGACAGGCAGCGCTGGCGGCCGGTGTGTGAGGCGCCACAGCACTCGCAGTATCGCGAGCCCCAGCACGGTGATGCCGATGGATTTGTGTGTGTCGATGATGAGGCGCTCGACCGTGTCTGAAAGCCAGTCGTCGGGAATCAACGCCGCGCTGAGACCGAGACAGACGTTGGCGATGATCAACAAGGCGATCAGCCAATGCAATAGCATCGCGACGCGTGTGTACTGCAGCGCCTCGACGGCATCGCCGTAGGCTTGCCGGGCCGCAGTCGGGGAAGCTGGAATCGGAGGTTTCAAGGGTCCATCCACGAGAGACGAATCAATCAATAACGAATCGTGCACGCTTTTTATTCCGAGCGCTTGGCGTGCGCACGAGGCGCCCCGTGCAAAGACCGGTCGACCTTGGGTTGCGCCGCCTCGCGCGTAGGCAAGACGTAAGGCACGCGATGGCCGCGATGCTGGAAATAGGGCGTGCGCGAACCGCATTGCGCATACGAGAAAGCGTCCGATGAGGAGGGCTTATAGACCTCTTCATACGGACGCTTGGTTGCTGCGCTGCTGCTAGGTGACGCTCGACGAGGTTCGACAATTACCCGTGGTGCTCGCTGCCCCCGCCGCCATGACCGCCACCGCCGCCGCCGCCGTGACCGCCCCCGCCACCACCACCACCACCGTGTTCAGGGCCGCCACCAGGTCGGCCGCCGCCCCCGCCACCGGGCCGGAAGCCACCGCCGTGCTCACCACCGCCAGGACCGCCTGGTCTAAAGCCACCGCCGTGTTCACCACCTCCAGGGCCGCCCGGTCGGAAGCCGCCTCCGCCTCCAGGTCTAAAGCCAGGCCCTCCCGGGTGGCCATGGTCGAAGCCGCCGCCGGGCGGACGCCCGCCGTTCCAATGACCGGGACCACCGGGACCTCCACCACCGTCCCAGCGTCCAGGCCGGTAGCCCGGGCCCGGGCCACGCCAACCGGGCCCACCGCGCCCAGCCCAACGGTCGCGATCGTGATACCAAGGCTGGCCGCGATAGTAGCTATCCCAATAAGATCCGAGCGCGAAGCCGACGATCGGCAGGCCGATGATCGTGCCGTATTGCAATAGTTGTACGTTGTTGCCTTGGTAGGGGTAATTGAGACTGCCGCCGTAAGCCCAGCCCCGCAGATTTGGCGCTGCCACGTCGCACCACGTGTAGTTGGCGACGCAACCCATCACGGTAATGCCGACACCGGGCGGTAACTGAGCCACTACCGGGTAATCTCCCGCGGGTCCGGCGCGGACATCGACGACGGTA
Organism: Janthinobacterium lividum; assembly: GCA_050955105.1. Classification (GTDB taxonomy): domain Bacteria; phylum Pseudomonadota; class Gammaproteobacteria; order Burkholderiales; family Burkholderiaceae; genus JBPBQZ01. The sequence goes on from JBPBQZ010000036.1 coordinate 38,543, forward strand.
TTCGTGAAGGCCTGAACCTGTTGCGCGAAGCTCGCCGTGGGCAGTGCCGCGAGCCCCGTCAACCCCGTGAACAGGCCGTAAGTAAACCACTTGCGCATCTTGGTCTCCAATGGGTAGTGCGTTCATCTCAAATTGCAGTGACCACCGTAACAGATGTGTTGGCAATTTGCAGCGCGTACCGCCGCGCCAGTCGCTGCCGCCGCTGCGCCGCGCATCGCTTACTGGCGCGGCGCATTCGGATCCTGGGCGCCGTCCGGGCCGTCATCCTGGTTGTTCGGATTATTGGGAGCGTATTGCCGATACTGTCCGTATTGACCTGGCGCTTCGGGCACCGCGCGTTCGTTGGCGCCGCCATTGTCCTCGTCGTAACCGTTACCATCGCGATCGCCATAGCCACCGTTATCGCCCGAGGGTCCCGGCCCCGTCGATGGGCTGCCTGCGCCATAGTTGGGTGGCGGCGCGGACTGATCGTAGTTGCCGCCGTTTGGCCCCGGCGCGCTTCGATCATCCGGCGGCGCATAGCTGCCTTGCGCGCCGTCCGGCCCGGGCGCCATCTGTGCGCCGGCTTCCGCATAGGTAACGATCTCGACGCGCCGGTCAGGCTGCAGGCACGCGACTAGCGCCGCATGCGACAGCTGGCTATCGCACTGGGCGATCGGATCTTGTTCGCCCAAGCCGCTCGCCTGGATCTTGTCCGCCGGAATGCCTTGCTGGATCAGCAACTGTTTCACCGCATTGGCGCGGCGCTCGGATAGATCGTGGTTATAGCCGCTCGAACCCAGGTGGTCGGTATAGCCGCGCACCTCGATATGGTCGAAGCGGCCATGGCTGATGCGTGCCGCTACTTGTTCGATGTCCGCGCGACCGGCCGGCAGCATGTCGGCAAGATCGCCGCGATCGAACGGGAACAGTGCATCGGCGGAGATACGTTCCACGCGCGGCGGCACCGCGTATTCGCGCATCGCTTGCGGATAGACCGGCACCGCCGCGACCGCTGGCGACCAATAGCCGCGCATCCAGAAATAACGGCCGCCACGCCAGACCCAGAAGCCGCGATGCCAGACGTAGCCGACGCGCGGTGCGGGCGGTGCGACGTAGACCGGTGCCGGCGGCGCCACCACCACGACTTGCGCCGACGCGCTTTGACTGGAGACGACTAGCGCGGCGCCAAGCGCGCCGAGCAGTAGCGAGTATTTGAGAGTGCCTGCGGGTTGCCGCCAAATATTTTTTTGCATTGAGGTCGCTCCAGCCGGTCAATCACGGCATGCAAGAACGCATGCCTCGACATTGAGTGTGAACGACTGGCGCATTACCGGCATTTGCCGAATGTAAGCAAACGTGCGCGGAGCGAGTGCGCCAAAGCAGGGGCGCGCGGCGCCGCTTATATGCGGCAAACGCGCGCACCGCATGGGAAGGCCGGGACGCTGCAATCGAATGTAACGATTCTCGAACAGCCAAGGCCGGCGCAATTTTGAGACGCATAGCAATTTTGAGAAACTTTTCTATAATGCGGGCATATACCTGTTTTTCGGATCGGTGAATTTCGATGTGGCATCTTTTCCAGATGCGACGCTTCGATACGCCGTGATCCAGTGGTCGACATCTCGAGCGCCGCCGCGCCTCCCATGAAAAAACCCCAGCCGTCAGTTGAGACCTCAAGCGATGCGGCTACGGTGTTCGTAGCCGAACAGAACGACACCTCGGTCAACAGTCATTGCAACAACGCCGCCATTCGGCGTGCCGCTCGCCGTGTCGGACAACTCTACGACGATGCCTTGGCGCCTTGCGGCCTGCGCGCCACCCAGTACTCGCTGTTGAATCAGATCGAGCGCGCAGGCTCGCCCACCATGCGCATGCTCGCCGACAAACTGGTGATGGATCTGTCGGCACTAGGCCATACGCTGCAGCCGCTCAGTCGCGATGGCTTGCTCGAGCGGGTCGCGGATGCGGATGATCGTCGCAGCCGGCGCGTGCATCTCACGCCGGCCGGCATCGCCAAGTTGCGGGAGGCGCGCCGCTTGTGGAAGCAAGCCAATGACAGTTTCGATACAAGCTTCGGCGTGCACGATGCCGCACGACTGCGCGCCACACTCGATCTCATCGCCTCACCCGGCTTCGCAGAGCGCTTGCGCACGGCGCTGCAAAGCGCTCGTGTGGACAAGGACTAGCAGCCCGGCTATTGCAACCGAAACCAGCCATGCCAAAAAAACTGTTGATCTTGCTGTGCGTATCGGTTCCGTCATTCATGATCAACCTCGACTCGAATATCGTCGCGGTATCACTGACGTCAATTGCCCATTCGATGCATGCCGACTTCGCGGCGACCGAATGGGTGATCAGTGCCTACACACTGGCCTTCGCCACCTTGTTGATGCCGGCCGGCGCGCTGGCCGATCGTTTTGGCCGCAAGCGCATGTTGGTACTCGGGCTAACACTTTTCACCATCGCCTCGGGCATTTGCGGCGCCGCGCACAGTGCAGGCGTATTGAACGCCGCGCGTGCGCTGCAAGGCATGGGCGCCGCCTTGCAGCTTAGTTCGGCATTGGCGATCCTGTCGCATGCCTTCCGCGGTGCCGAGCGCGCCAAAGCCTTCGCGTTCTGGGGCTCGGTGATCGGCGTCGCCATCATGCTCGGACCGGTGGCGGGCGGCTTCATTACACAAGTGCTGGGCTGGCAATGGGCCTTTTACATCAACCTGCCGGTTGGCGTGGTGATGATTGCGATGACTTTATACGCGGTGCAGGAATCAAAAGATCCGCACGCGATACGTATCGACCTGGCGGGCTTCCTTACATTCACGAGCTGCCTGGCGCTGCTGACGCTCGCATTGATTTCGGGCAATCGCACCGGCTGGGACAGTAAGGTCATTCACGCCGAGCTGTTCGGCTCGGCAGCATTCTTTGCGATCTTCCTGGCGGTCGAGCGCGTGCAGAAACGCCCGATGATCGATTTCGCATACTTCCGGCGACCCACCTTCGTTGGCGCACAGATCGCGGGCGTATCGTTCGCCGCGGCGTTTCTCGTGATGCTGACCTACTTGCCGATTTATTTTGAGATCGGCCTGGGCGACTCGCCGATGTCGGCGGGTTTGTCGATGCTGCCCTTGGCGGTACCGCTATTCCTGGTGCCACGCATCGTCGTCTGGTATTTCGACAAGCGCCTGACGGGACGCGCTTTCCTGGCAGTTGGTCTGGCGCTGGTCGGCATCGGCTTGTTATGGACCGGCTTCAGGATTGCCGCTTTCAGTTACGCGGCGATCCTGCCCAGCATGTTGGTGGCGTCGCTGGGCGCAGGCATTCTGAACGGACAGATCGCCAAAGTGGGCATGACGGTGATCCCGCCTGAACGGGCGGGCATGGCCTCGGGTTTGAGCGGCACGATTCGCTTCACCGGCATCGTGGTCGGCTTCGCCGGGCTCGGCGCAGTGTTGCTGCAACGTATCGGCAACCGCGTGGGTCATGGTCTGCCCGACGCCAGCTTCGCCGTGCGCCAGCTCATTACGCACGCGATTGCCAATGGCAACTTTGTTGCGCCGCCACCGTTGCTGCAGCGTTATCCGCAACTACCCGTGCTGGTAAGAGAGAGTCTCGGGGCTGGCTATGAAGGCGTGTTGCTGTCGGCGGGGCTGATTGCCGTCGTGGCATCGGTGCTGTGCTGGCTGCTGATCAGCGATCGCGAGACGGCGCCACACGGCGCGACCGAAGTCAGCGACGCGGCGCTGGGCATGCCGGTGGATTGAGTCGGGGCGGCGTCGTACTGTCGAAAGGTAGCGCGCGTACACTGACCTATCCTGAAATTAACGGAGCGACAGCATGATTACGCGACAACTTGGCAAGAACGGACCGCAGGTTTCGGCCTTGGGACTCGGCTGCATGGGCATGAGCCAGTCTTACGGCGCCGGCGACGACAATGAGTCGATCGCGACGATTCATCGGGCGCTGGAACTGGGTTTGAATTTTCTCGATACGGCCGATGTATATGGCCCGCATACCAACGAAGTGTTGGTGGGCAAGGCGCTTGCAGGACGCCGCGACAAGGTTTTCCTGGCGACCAAGTTCGGCATTGTGCGCAACCCCGCCAACCCGTCCGCGCGCGGCGTGAATGGGGATCCCGACTACGTGCGGCAAGCCTGCGAGGCGAGTTTGAAGCGCCTGAACACCGACTATATCGATTTGTACTATCAGCATCGCATCGACAAGGCCGTGCCGATCGAAGATACGGTAGGTGCGCTGGCTGAACTGGTGAAGGCCGGCAAGATCCGTCATATCGGCTTGTCGGAGGCTTCGGCGAAAACCATCGAACGCGCGCATGCCGTGCATCCGATTACCGCCCTGCAGGCGGAGTACTCGCTGTGGACGCGTGATCCTGAAACCACCGGTACGCTCGACATGTGCCGCAAGCTGGGCATTGCGCTGGTGCCGTACAGCCCCTTGGGCCGTGGCTTCCTGACCGGTGCGATCAAGCAGCCGGAAGATTTTTCGGAGGACGACTACCGCCGCAACAGCCCGCGTTTCCAGGGCGAGAATTTCAAGAAAAACCTGGCGTTGGTCGACAAGGTCAAGCAGCTCGCCGAGGCCAAGCAATGTACGCCAGGCCAACTCGCATTGGCCTGGGTATTGGCGCAAGGTCAGGACATCGTGCCGATTCCGGGCACCAAGCGCCGCACCTATCTGGAAGAAAACATCGGCGCGCTCGACGTGCATCTGAGCGCCGCAGACCTGGCGGAGATTGCCGAGGTGTTCGCGGCGGGCGCGGTGGCAGGCCAACGCTATCCCGATGCGATGATGAACATGGTGAACGTCTGACCTGCCGCGCCTGAGCGTTTGGCTATAGCTGTGCCATCGAGCTGGGTTCAAACGGCAGCAATTCGTCGGTGCGGCCTTGCTCGATCTTCTTGGCCCAGGTCGGGTCGCTGATCAAGGCGCGGCCTACGGCTACTAGGTCGAACTCGCCCTCTGCCAGGCGTTTTTCGAGATCGACAAGATCGCCGACCTGGGCGGTTTCACCGCGCATCGAGCCGGTGAAGTCGGCGCCGCTGAGACCGACCGAGCCGACCGTGATGGTCGGCTTGCCGGTCAACTGTTTGGTCCACCCTGCCAGATTAAGATTCGACCCTTCGAACTCCGGCTCCCAGAAGCGGCGCGTCGAGGCATGGAAGATGTCGATGCCGGCATCGGCCAACGGCGCGAGAATGCTTTCCAGTTGCTGCGGGTTGCTCGCCAGCCGCGCCGTGTAGTCATTGAGCTTCCATTGCGAGAATCGCAGGATGACGACGAAGTCGGGGCCGACGCGCGCTCTGACGGCACGCACCACGTCGGCGGCAAAAGTGGTGCGGCCTACATGGTCGCCGCCGTAAGCATCGGCGCGCTGATTGGTCGCTTCCCAGAGGAACTGGTCGATTAGATAGCCATGCGCGCCGTGCAGTTCGACCGCGTCGAAGCCAATTGCTTTAGCGTGCGCGGCACTGCTCGCAAAGGCTTCGATGGTGTCGGCGATGTCCTCATCGGTCATCGCCTGGTTCTTGTATTTCTCGAAAACGCTGGGCCCTTCGGAAGCGGCTTGCGGATTCGGTCCGGTACCGGGTTTGCGTTGAATGCCCTGGTGCCAGATTTGCGGCGCGATCTTGCCGCCTACCGCATGCACCGCATTGACCACCGCGCGCCAGCCAGCAAGGCTGCGCGGATCATGGAAATTCGGGATGGCGACGTTGGACGATGCGGCCGGGCGATCGACGGTGGTGCCTTCGGTGATGATCAAGCCCACGCCGCCTTCGGCGCGCTGCTGATAGTAGCGCGCCACCGCGGCATCGGGAATGCTGTCGGGGCTCTTCTGGCGCGTCATTGGCGCCATAACGATGCGGTTCGACAGATGTAGCGATTTCAATGAAAACGGTTCAAACAGCGGACGGGTCGACATGGCGTTCACAGAGTGGCGAGCGTTCGAAGGCGCCCGTGGCCACTGCGCTTATTGAGCAGCAAGTCGCGCTTGGCCGGGCGGCAAGATCCAGAGAATAACGGCACTGGAAAATTCACGCTGAAGTCCGCCGCATCTCGAAATACTTGGCGCCGAGCCGCCGAGCCGCCGAGCCGCCGCCGATTCAGCGATGCGTACTTACGTCTCGCTCCAAATGCGTAGCAGATTGTGATAGCAACCTACCAGGCTGCGGCGCGCGGCAGCGTCGGCGTTTTCCGCGTTCAAGCGTTGAATCGCGTTGTCCATGTCAAACAACAGTGTGCGTTGCGAGTCGTCGCGAATCAGGCTTTGTATCCAGAAAAAGCTGGCGAGTCGCTCGCCGCGGGTGACGGGCCGTACTTCATGCACGCTGTGGCCGGGATAGACCACCGCGTGTCCGGCCGGCAGCTTCACCGAATGCGTGCCGAAGCTGTCTTCCACCACCAGTTCGCCGCCGTCGTAGTCTTCCGGCGGCGTGAGGAATACGGTAATCGATACGTCGGTGCGCACGCGTGCACCATGCCCCGGAATCAGGCGAATCGCACCATCGACGTGCGGGCCGAAATACTGGCCGCCCGCATAGCGGTTGAAGAACGGCGGATAGACGCGATTCGGCAATACCGCGCTGATGAAAAGCGGATTGCGTTCCAGCGATGCAAGGATGGCGTCGCCGAGTTCTCGTGCGAGCGGCGAGCCTTCGGCGAGCTGCTGGTTGCGTTTGACGGGTGCGCCGGTATAGCCGGCGGTGGCACGACCATCGACCCATGCGTCGCCACCCTGCTCGAGCCGTTCGCGCATGGCGCGCGCGGCCTCGGCGCTGAGTACGTCGGGTATCGAAAGAATCATCTTGAAAAAACTCCTGTCTGGCCTGCGTGAGCCGGATCATATCGAGACACGGCTTGCCTGGTATGTGCCAGGCAAGCCGTGCCAGCGCATGATAAGCCTGCGTGGGTGACAGCGTTAAGGGTTATCGATCAATAGCGATAGTTGAGCGTGGCCAGGAACGTGCGGCCAAAGCCCGGCACCGCGCGTCCGCCATCCGACGGAATCAGCGCATCCCAATAATTCTTATTGGTCAGGTTGATCACGTTCAGCTGCACGTCGTATTTCTTTTGATGGAAGGCGGCCATCGCATCCCAGCGGGTGTAGCCGCCGACTTTCACGAGATTCGTGTTGGCCGCATAGCGCGACGACATATAGACCGGACCGCCGCCGATTTCCCAAACCGGGGTAATCGCATAGGTGGTCCACAGTGTGAACATATGCTTCGGCGTATTGGCCAGCGTGTTGCCTTGCGTGCCGTCCGCCGCCTTGATGACCTTGCTGTCCAGATAGGTGTAGCCGCCGAATACTTGCCATTTCTTGGTGATGCGGCCAGCTGCGCCGATCTGATAGCCCTTCACCTTGACGTCGCCGTCGAGCGTGTAATCGCCGGTAGCCGTAAGTGTGCGGGCGTTGTCTTTCTCAATTTGGAACAGCGATTGAGCGACCGACAGATTGCCTTCGAGGAAGTCCCATTTGCTACCGATTTCATACGACTTATTGCTTTCAGGCGGCAGGTTTTGCTGCTTGTTGGTGAGCGTCAACGCTTCGAGCGAGGGGTCGAACGACGTGCCGTAAGACACGTAGTAAGACTGCCAATCCGCCGGCTGATAAATCACGCCGCCGCGCGTGCTGGTGAAGAAGTTGGTTTGCGAGGCGCTGCCAGGCACGCTGATGCTGTTGTTGATCGATGCCGAGTAACGATCCCAGCGCACGCCGCCGACCAGCTTCCATTGCGGTCCAAGCGACATCGTGTCGTTCACATACGCGCCGATGCCATTGGCGCTGGACTGTACCAAGTTGCCGCGCACCGTGGTGGTCCCGGGCGTACGCGCATTCACTGCGGGATCCACCAGCGACACGATGGCGAGCGTACCGGAGGGCAAGCCCGGGCCGGTCGAGGTAAGGCTCTGGTTGGCGTAGGTTTCGTGACTCAGATCGACGCCGCCGATGACGTCGTTCTTCAACCAGCCCGCACCAAACTTGGCTTCCACGTCGGTGGAGTTATAAACCGAGTGATCGTTGATGTCGCGGTCTTTGCTGGCCAACTTGACGAACAGTTGCGACGCCGACAGAGCCGTGAAATTGCCGCTGGTCAGGGCCGGCGAGGTGGCCAGCGGCCCGGTCAGTACGCTTTGCGGGTTGGTTTCACGCGCGCTGGTGCCGTAGTGGCTGAATTGCGTCTGGTTGCGCACCGTGACGATGTCGTTGAAGCGGTGCTGGATGCGCGCCGAGAAGGTCTGCACGTCTTGATCGGTGTGATCGCTGGTGAAGCCGTATAGCGTCGAGCGGCCGGTAGCGGCTGGCTGTCCGTTCAGCGGCGGCGAGCCATAATCGGCTTGGTCATGGTTATGCTGGATCAACGCCGACAAGGTGATTTCGGTCGGGGTGCCAATGCCGAAACGCACCGACGGTGCAAATCCGTAATCCTTGTTTTTCAAGACGTCGCGCGTGCTGCCGATATCCTGCCCGAAGCCGTCGATGCGGAACGCCGAGGTATCGTTGAGCGGGTGGTTGATGTCGAAGCTGGCGCGATAGTGGTCGTGCGTGCCGACGGTGGTCGAGACTTCGCCCGACGGCGTGAGATTCGGTTTCTTGCTGACCTGGTTGATCACGCCGCCGGTCGAACCGCGGCCGAAGTACAGCGATGACGGTCCATACAGCACGTCGATCGATTCCAGATCGAAGGTGTCGCGATAGTACTGACCGCGATCGCGGAAGCCATCGAGGTAAATATCGGTGCGTGCCGTGAAGCCGCGCAAATTCACGTTGTTGCCGATCGTGCCGCCTTCGGCCGCGCCGAGGGTCACGCCGGGCACATTGCGCAAGGCGTCGGCAAACGAGGTAACGCCTTCAGATTGCAGCAGCGCTTTGTTGACGGAGGTGGTGGTCTGGGCAATATCGTGGGGATCGGTCGCGACCTTCGCGCCGACGCTGGACTTCGGTGTCTGGAAACCCGGCCGCTCGGGAGCGCCGGTGACTTGTACGGTCGGCAGCGCGTTGTCGCTGGCGACGTCGCCGTTGGTCCGATTGGCGGATGCGGGGGCGGCGCCCGTTACGGCGGGAGCGCTTGCCGGCGCGCTTTGCGCGTAAGCCTGCAGCGAAAACGACACGGCGAAAGGCGCCGCGAACATGGTCATGCATGCCGCGACAAGCGGCTTCTTCCTGGACACTGTTTTTCCCCGATTGACGTGAAAGCAGCGAATTTCGGCGCGCTTCTACGAGCGTGACGATTTCGCCAACTTGCCGAAGCGCTTGGCTGAATGACCACAGGCGAACGTTTCGATCCGATAACTGCTAATGCGAATCGTTATCATTACACGAACGGTAACTTTTCTCAAAAGTTTCTTACCGAGTCTTACAGTGTGTCTCGGTAATACCACGGGGTAGGATGGGGTGGCGAAAGAGGAGAGGGCTTTCGAGCGTTCGCTTCGCTGAAACCCTGAAGCTTGCCGCTACCGAATCGGCTCAAGAACTCAACACAGGAGTGATGGATGTCCAGCAATCGTGAAAAAATGCTGCGCGGTGAATCCTACGAAGCTTGGGATACCGAACTCGTCGACGCGCGTCTGCGCGCGCGGCGCCTGATGCGCGAATTCAACGACACTGCTGAAGATTCCCCGGCGCGGCAGACCTTGCTGTCGCAGATACTCGGCTCGATTGCCGACACCGCCTATATCGAATCCGACTTTCGCTTCGACTACGGTTTCAATATCCACGTCGGCCGCGGGTTCTATGCCAATTTCGATTTTCTGGTGCTGGACGCCGCGCCCGTGCGCATCGGCGACTACTGCCTGATAGGCCCCGGCGTGCATATCTACACCAGCACGCACCCGCTGGACCAGGCCGCGCGCGCCAGCAATATCGAGTCGGCACAGCCGGTGTCGATCGGCCACAACGTATGGATCGGCGGGCGCGCGGTGATCAATCCCGGCGTCACCATCGGCGACGGCGCGGTGATCGCTTCCGGGGCGGTGGTGACCAAAGACGTGCCGGCCGCAACCTTGGTGGGCGGCAATCCCGCGCGAGCGATTCGCGCGGTGTAAGGCGCTTGCCGGCATCACGCCATGATTCCATGATTGAATAGCCCTCCTATCCAGGCGTTTTGCGGGCAGAATGCATCCCACTGGCGCTCGAAGCCGCCAGACGGGGAGCGCAACATGCAGGACATCATCGAGGTCGAGATCACAGGTGCCGCGCCCGGCGGCGCGTTACCGACTCCAGCACAACAAGCGGTGCTGCGGCGGCGCCGGCGCTGGGCGATGGTCGCGCTGTGTTTCGGTGGCTTCGTGACGATCCTCGACATGTTCATCGTCAACGTCGCGATTCCCAGTATCCGTGACGGACTAGGTGCCAATTTCGCGCAAATTCAACTCGTGCTGGTGGGCTACGACGCGGCTTACGGCGTGTCGTTGATGAACGGCGCGCGGCTCGGCGATCTGTTCGGCCGGCGGCGCTTGTTACTGATCGGCATCGGCCTGTTCACGCTGGCATCGTTGGCGTGCGGGCTGGCGCCGACGCCACTGACGCTGATCATTGCACGCGTTATACAAGGCACCGGCGCGGCCTTGCTGACGCCACAGGTGATGGCGTCAATACGCGTGCTGTTCGACGGGGCCGCGCGCCGCCGCGCCTTCGGCATCATGGGCGCGGTGCAAGGCGTGGCCGCCATGACGTCGCAATTGATCGGCGGCGCATTGATCGAATTCGGGCCGCCCGAGCATGGCTGGCGCTTGATCTTCCTGGTGAACCTGCCGATCGGCATCGCCGCGCTGTTCGTGGTGCGGCGCTTTGTCGATGAATCGCGCGCGCCGGTTGCCGCACGCGTGGATTTTGCGGGCGCCGCGATCGGTGCGGCCGGGCTAGCGATGTTCTTGTTGCCGATCATGGAAGGCCGGCAATACGGCTGGCCCTGGTGGTCGATCGTGGTGCCGCTGCTGTCGATACCGCTGTTCATGTACTTCGTCCGCTATGAACGCGCGCTGAGTACGCGCGGCGGCGTGCCGATCATCGATATGGATCTGTTTCACAACAAGACGTTCGTGAACGGCGGGCTGGGCATGCTGTTGCTCTATACCTCGGTCAGCTCGTTCTTCCTGTCGCTGACGATCTTCCTGCAAACCGGGCTGGGCATGCCGCCACTGTTGGCCGGTGCGGTGTTCGCGCCATCGGCCGCCGCGTTCTTCATAGGCTCGCTGCTCGGGCCGCGCCTGGCGCATTGGATCGGCCACAAGGCGCTGCTGGCCGGCATCGGCATTTACGTGATCGGCATCGCACTGGCCGCCGTCGCAGCCTGGTATGCGTTGGGCAGCATGTCGTACCTGCTGCTGGCGCTGACGCTGAACGGGCTGGGGCAGGGAATTGCGATTCCGCTTGCCTACAACACGGTGCTCGGACGCGTCGATCTGGCGCATGCGGGCATGGCATCCGGCGCGATATCGACCTTGCAATCGGTCGGTGCGTCGGTGGGCGTAGTGATTATCGGACTGATCCTGTTTTCGCTGATCGACAGCGGCAGCGTTCCTAGTTTGGTCGACCGCCATGCGATGTATAGCCATGCGTTCGGCCTTGCGACGCTTTACAACGTTTGCGTATCGAGCGTCAGCATCTTGATGTTCTGGTGGGCCAGTCGGCGCACGGTGCCGGTGGCCGCGGCGGCGTGAGCAGCTTGCGCGGCTTGAGCGGCGGGAGCGGCGGCCGCGGCGTCGGTTCGGGCCGCCGGGTATGCGGGTTGCGGTGTGCTGCGGCGCGCGGCGATGTCGTCGCGTCCGACCGCGGAGACATCGATGAGCGAGACTCCTTTCAACCCGAATGCGTTGCCCGATGACGAGCTGAAGCGCGAGAGCCTGTCTGACGATAGCGACAGCGCCGCTGCGCGGCCAACGCCGGCGCGTCGGACGTTCCTGCAGCGCACCGGCACCGGCATTGCCGCGGCGCTGGCAGCTGGCGCCAGCGGCAGCGCGTTGGCGGCCGGACTGCCGTCCGCCGATGCCAATGCCGTCAAGCTCTCACTGATCCAAGATCCGCACACCGAACAGGCCGAGACCACGCCAGACCCGAACGCGCCGCCCGATCAACGCATCGGCTACGCGGTGGTGGGCCTGGGCCGGCTATCGTTGAATCAAATCCTGCCGGCCCTGGCGCAGTGCAAATACTCGAAGATCAGCGCGCTGGTAAGCGGCGACCGCGACAAGGCGCTGCGTATTGCGCATCAATATGGCGTGAAGGAAAGCGCGGTGTTCGACTATCAGGGCTTCGAAGGCCTGGCGAACCTCAAAGACGTGCAGGTCGTCTATATCGTGTTGCCGAACGGCATGCACGCTGAGTTCACGGTTCGCGCGGCGAAGATCGGCAAGCACGTGCTGTGCGAAAAACCCATGGCCACTAGCGTCAGCGAATGCGAGCAGATGATCGAAGCCTGCCGTCGTGGCGGTCGCAAGTTGATGATTGCCTATCGCAGCCAATACGAGCCGATGGACCGTCTCGTTGCCAAATGGGTCAAGGAAAAACGTCTCGGCCCATTGCGTGAATTCATCGCAGGCAACTCGCAAAACGTCGGTGATCCGACGCAATGGCGCTTGAAGCGCGCACTGGCGGGCGGCGGTCCGCTGCCCGACGTCGGCGTCTACTGCATCAATGCTTCGCGTTTCCTTACTGGCGAAGAGCCCTACGAGGTCGTCGCAACCACGTTTCGCCCCGACGACGATCCGCGCTTTGTCGAAGTCGAACAGTCAGTGCATTTCATCCTGCGTTTCCCGAGCGGGTTGAGTGCGACCTGCATGGCCAGTTATGCCAGCCACGAATCACGCTTTTTCCGTTTGCAGGGCGCCGAAGGCTGGGCGGAGATGAGCCCCGCGTTCGGCTACAACGGTCTGCGCTTGCGCCACGGCATGCTGGTCGACGGCAAGAACGCGGCCACTGAAATCACCATCGATCCGGTCGACCAGTTCGCGCGCGAAATCGACCATATGTCGGTGTGTGTGCAGAGCGATCGCGTGCCGCATACGCCGGGCGAAGAGGGGCTGCAGGACCAGCGCATCGTCGAAGCGATTTACGCGTCGGCGCGCACCGGTCGGCCGACGCGGATTGCGCAACCGATGGCCGACACGCGCGGTCCCGATCCCGATGAGGAAAATTTCTGAGATAACGCGCGGCTGCGATAGGGCCGGATAGTCGGCACGGCGGTCCATGCGCGCCGCGATTTGCTTGGGGCGAAACCCCGCCATGCCGCAAGGCGCGCCGCGGTTGCCGCCGGCAAAGCGATTATTCTCTTTGCAATGTGCGTATGCACTGATAACATGCGCACCATGGACGCTCTCCCTTACGCTGCCGACTGCAATTGCTTCG
>JBPBQZ010000037.1:0-42276 GCA_050955105.1 Janthinobacterium lividum
AACTGTGGCGCAATGCCTTTTGACGCTTTCACATTGAGGCTGCATTGCGCATAAAAGATGGCTTTTTCCAATCAGATCATTTAGTAAAACTTATCTTTTTAGTCGAATACGTATTGAATAGCGCTCTTGCCGAGCACGGCAGCGAGAACTATTCATCGAAAGGTCCGACCGTCGCCGGGCTTTGATAGGTCGTCCATCACTTGGGCACTCTCAGCGCCTTTAGCGATTGCGCTGTTTAAGCGAGATAACTTCCTTGCCGTACGACATACATGACTAACGCTGACTGCATAGATCGACTCAGAATATGCTTCGACTCGAAGATATCCGAAGTTATCGCTTGTATCCAGGCCAGCGGCACGCTCGCATGCGCACTCGTATATAACGAGTCCGGGCAGTTCGTGAACATCCTCACCGACGGCGACGTTCGGCGCGCTTTTCTCGAAGGAAAGAAACTCGATGACACGGCCTTGGACGTTCAAAACATCAAGCTCAAAACAGCGCGTCCGGCTCCCATAACCACGCATGTCCGCTCGACGCGTGCCGCAAGGGAGGCGCTATTCGCGCAACATTCGCTGCGGCAGTTGATTCTGGTCGACGATTGCGGCGCTCCGGTCGGCATCGTCGACCACCTGTCGATCAATTGGTCGCCTGCATACCTCAATCGTAACTTCACAGCGGTCTTGATGGCTGGCGGATTTGGCAAGCGTTTGCGGCCGCTGACGAAAGACACGCCGAAACCGATGCTTGAGATCAACGGGCGCCCGATGCTTGAAATCAGCCTCGAGAAACTAGTGAGCCATGGCGCCAATCGCATTTTCATTTCCACGCATTATCTGCCTGAAAAGATCAGGAATCATTTTGGCGCCGGCGAGGGCTTTGGCGTACCGATCGAATACGTGCACGAAGAGGTGCCGCTTGGCACGGGCGGAACGCTCTCCCGCATTCCATTCCAGGACGAGAACACACTGGTTTTTAATGGCGACATCCTCACGAACCTGGATATCGGTATGTTCCTGGCCTATCACCTGAAAAGTGAATCGGCGATGACGATTGCAGCGACGCAATATAGCTTCCAGGTTCCGTTCGGCGTGATTACCGAAGGTGGCTCTGGAGTTACACATATCGAAGAAAAACCCCAGTTCAGTTTCCTCGTAAATAGCGGCATCTACTTTCTATCGCGCGATGTGTTCAACACCTTGCCCGATGGTGGCGCATACAACATGACAGACGTCGCGCACGAGCAGATTCGCCTCGGAATGCCCGTTTCGTGCTTCCCGATTTTCGAGCACTGGCTCGACGTGGGCCGCCCGAGCGACTACGACCTCGCCGCAAAGCTGTTCTAGATGTCAGCCACGCAACAGAACTAGTCAATCCATACGTCCGGGCAGCATGCGTGTGCAGCGTTTGTTCTTCCATGTCGCCCGTGTTCCGCGCGATCTCAGTCTCATCGTGGTATTGCGCTTGTGGCAAGCCGGTGCGGGTCTCGTCACGACCGTGATGGCCGTCCGCTTCCTTTCGCCGGCGCTACAAGGCTGGTACTACAGCTTTCTCAGCGTCGCGGCGCTCTACACGCTGTTCGAACTCGGGCTCTCTACCGTTCTGGTGCAAGTCTCGGCGCACGCGTTTGTCGGCCTGCGCTGGACGCAGGGTGACGTGATCGAAGGCGCTGGTTCGGGTCGCTTCAAGTCTCTGCTTGGCAAAGCCGTCCGGTGGTATGCGGTGATGGCGCTCACCTTTGCATTGTTGCTGCTGCCGAGCGGATGCGTTTTCTTCGGATCGGAAAAGTCCGCCGGATTCCTCTGGGTCGCGCCGTGGCTCGTGCTCTGCTGCCTCACGGCCGGAGGACTGCTCGTTACCCCATTCTTGTCAGTGTTGGAAGGAAGCGGCCAGATCGCGGAGATTTACGCGGTGCGGCTTGCGCTCGCCGTCTGCGGATCGCTTGCATGCTGGGCGATGCTCGCTACCGGCGGCAAACTCTGGGCGACGACCATGATTCCGGCGGCGGCACTTTGCGTCCCACTTTTGTGGCTCGTCCGCCGCCGGCGCAATCTCTTCACTATCGTGTGCCAAAAACTCGACGAGTCGTACGAATGGCGCAAAGAGGTCTGGCCGCTGCAATGGCGGCTCGGCACCAGCTGGCTTTGCGGCTATTTGCTTACTCAGATCAACATCCCGATCCTGTTCCACATGCACGGGCCGATAGTGGCTGGTCAGCTCGGTCTATCGCTAGCTGTGGTGAATACGGTCGGACTGATAGCGCAAGCGTGGCTGCTGCGCCGCGTGCCGACCATGGCTCAGGCTGCCGCGGTAGGCGATTGGCATCGGTTGGATCGACTCTTCTCGCGTGACTTCGGCATCGCCGCAGCGGTATTTCTCACGGGCGCGGTAACCGTCCTCAGCCTCGCCCGACTGCTCTCGGAGGCCTCCTTCGTACAGCGCCTGCTGCCGTGGCCGCAGCTACTAGGGCTTTTCATTTTCGCGCTGGCCAATCAGCTGATTGGCGGCCTGGCAACACAACTGCGCAGTTTTCGCCGCGAGCCCCTTGTCTGGCTCACTGTCATGGGAACCATTCTCACGGTTCCCTTGGCATTTTATGCAGGGCGACGTTATTCCTCCGCCGGCCTTATAACGGTCTTGGCGGCCGCTAACTGCCTGGTGAACTTACCTGCCGCCATTTTCATATGGCATCGTTGCAATCGCATTTGGAGAAAAACGACTTGACCTTCACCAGCTTGCCTCTATTGACTATCGCAATTCCGACATTTAGTCGTGCAAATTATCTGATGATGAATTTGCAGCGCCTTCTCGATGAGATGCCGTCCGTGGAGGTTGGCAAGGTCGAGGTGCTGGTATCAGATAATCACTCTACAGATACGACCCCACAGGTCGTTGCAAGCATCATCGAAGCCGGGCTGCCTGTCCGCTATATTCGCAACGCGGTAGACGTGGGTTCAGACGCCAATATCGCCCAGTGCTTCAATGAAGCGCGTGGCGACTACGTACAGATCATGGGAGATGACGATTTGTACGTGCGCGGCTCGCTCGCGCGAGTGGTCGCTCTGCTGGAATCGAACAACTATGGCGTGCTGTGCCTGCGCCCTTTCGGATATGAAAAAAACCCTGATGCCGAATTCCCTGGCGGGGCGGGAGCCGTTCTCGAGTTCTCGGATGTTGGCAAGTTCCTGGGCAAGGTTGGCCCGTTGATCACCTTCATCTCCGCCAACATCATCAACCGACGCATGCAGGCGGACGTCGATGCCCGTGATTTTTGCGGCAGTAACCTTGTGCAAGTGCATTTGGTTGTGAAAGCGGCGACGATGGCTGCACAAAACGCGTTCGTTACTGAATATATGCTCGCATGCAAGCGCAACAATTCGGGGGGTTACGACTTCTCCGAGGTATTCGTCGAGCGTCTTGGCGCGATTCTCGACACATTCCGTCCAAGCGGTCTCAGTGATCAAGCCATCAAGCAGTTTGAGACGCGGATGTTGATGTCTTACTACCCCTTCTACCTGTTCAGGCAGCGCATCGCCAAGCAGGGGAATTTGTGCCACACCTACCGGCGTTTCAATAAACGTTTCGGCAAGCGTCCGCTGTTTCGCTTGTGGGTCGCGCCGACAATTCTGCTGCCGCGTCCGTTGGCGCTGGCCTGGGGCGCGTTGACTATCGTGGTTGGTCGCCTGATAAATGGCGAACTGCGTCGCGGGATACGATTTGTATGGAATCGGCTGATGCGTTGACCGGGAGCAACCTTATCAACGCGATGTGCAGAAAGATGCGTGGGGGCAAGCAATTGCCTTGCCTTGACCAACAAAAAACGCGAGCCGCTTAAATTTAAGCGAAACCCGCGTATTTGTATGCATTGGTAGGCCGTGCGAGACTCGAACTCGCGACCAACGGATTAAAAGTCCGCTGCTCTACCAACTGAGCTAACGACCCAAAGAGCCAGCGATTATAGGAAAACTGCCATCAGGCTGTCAACCTTCCAGCACACCTACCGCAGCTTCTGCAGCCTTGCCTGCGCCGATTGCGCCGACTCGCTGCTTGGGTACTGGCTGACTAATTGTTCCAGCGTGCGTCGCGCCACGGCTTTCTGGCCTTGTTCCTGCTGGTTCGTTGCAATCGCCAACATGGCTTCGGGCGCGCGCGGATGGGTGGGGAAATTGCTGACCACCTGCTGCAACGCGGCTGTCGAACCCTTGTAGTCGCGCAATGCATACAGCGCATTGCCGAGCCAATAGTTGGCCGAAGGCTTGTACGGACTGTCGGGATAGCGCTTCAGGAAATCGCGCATCGCCGCCGCCGATCCCTTGAAATCGCCATTGCGGAACTGCGTCAGCGCGGCGTTGAACGTGTCGGTCTCGCCGGGCTGCACGGTACCTTCCACGCCATCGACGGTGGTCTGCTGCGGTTCGAATTTCTTCAGACGTGAGTCGAGATCGGAGTAATAGTCCTTCTCGCTACGCTGCAATAGCGTGACCTGGTTGTTCAGGTCTTCGTTCTGTCCGCGCAGCGTGGCTACCTGATCTTGCAGCTGTTGCAGCTGGCCGCTCTGGTCGAGGATGGTTCGTTGCGCGGCGCTGAGTTGACCGGCCAGCGCGTCGGTGCGGGTGCGCAGGTCGAGCACCGCCTGGCGCGCTTCGTCGTCACTGAAGGCATGTGCCGGCATGGCGGTAAATATCGCCATGCCGGCGCCCGCCGCGAGAAGGGCCCGCGTGAAGCGGGCGTCAAGCGAGTAGCGAGCCATTGAACTTACTGTTGATAGACGAGGTCAGCGCGCCGGTTTTGCGCCCACGCCTGTTCGTCATGACCGTCGGCCGTGGGCTTTTCCTTGCCCAGGCTGACCGCTTCCATCTGCGAATCGGGCACACCGAGCAGGCTCAATGCACGCCGCACGGCTTCTGCACGCTTTTGGCCCAATGCGAGGTTGTATTCGCTGGAACCGCGTTCATCGGTATTGCCTTGGAGCAGTACATGGCGGCCCGGATGGGTTTTCAGGTACTGGGCGTGTTGTTGCAACAGCGGTTGGTAATCGTCACGCACGGCATAGCTGTCGAAGTCGAAATAGATGCTGCGATGAGCCAGCGGACTATTCGGGTCGTTCAGCGGATCGACATTGACCTGCTGCACGTCGGTGGCGTTTTGGCCACCTTGCATGCCAGCGCCATTGGCACCTTGGTCCATCTTCACGCCGGAATGACAGGCTGCGAGAAAGCCTACGCTCGCAATAACGAGCACTGCACGAAGCTTGATTGACATTTCATACTCTCCTTTGTGTTATTGCATGAAAGGGCCCCAGGTGGGCTCGCGAATATCGCCCCCTTGGACCGACAGAACTTCTCGCATACGTCCATCTATGGAAACGGCCCCGAGCGCCGGACGCCCGCCGCGCTGGGTGCCATAGAGAACGTCCTGCCCGTTCGCCGCGAAACTCGGCGATTCGTCGCGCGGACCATCTGTCAGCGAGGTTGCGTTCCCGCTGTTCAGGTCTTGCTCGTAAATACGGAATGCGCCGCCGGTGCGGCCGACGTACACCAGCGTCTTGCCGTCGGGGCTGATTTGCGGACTGGTGTTGTAGCCACCCTTGAAGGTGATACGTTGCGCCGAACCGGCCGCCTCGCCGCTGGCCGGCATCCGGTAGATCTGCGGTACACCACCGCGATCACTGGTGAAATAGATGCTCGAGCCGTCCGGCGAATAACTGGGCTCGGTGTCGATGGTGCTGCCGCGCGACAAGCGGCGCAGCCCGGAGCCGTCGATGTTCACTGCATAGACCTGCGTATGGCCGTCGCGCGACAGCGCAACTGCTAATGTATGCCCATCAGGCGCCCACGCGGGTGCGCTATTGTCTCCTTTTTGATTCGAGACAATCGTGCGTCGGCCTGACGGCAGGTCATGTACGTAGACGATGGGCTTTTGCTTTTCGAATGAAACGTAAGCGATCTTGGTGCCGTCGGGCGACCACCGCGGCGAGATGATCGGCTCGGGGCTGTTCAGCGCGATGTGCGAGTTTTCGCCGTCCGAATCAGACACCCTGAGTTGGTAACGATTGCCGTTGTGCACGACATAAGACAAGCGCGTGGCGAATGCACCGCGCACGCCGAGCAGCTTCTGATAGATGTAGTCGGAGATCTTATGCGCGCTCATGCGCAGCCCGCTGGCCGGACTGCGCAGTGTCAGGCCGCCGAGGCTCTGCTGGCTGACCGTGTCGTACAGGCGGAACCGTACTTCGTACTGGCCATTGCCGATCGAGGTGACGCTGCCCGCCACGAAAGCGTTGGCACCGCGGCTTTTCCACGAGCCAAGGTCGACTGTGTCGTTCTCCGAAACCGGCG
Source organism: Janthinobacterium lividum (assembly GCA_050955105.1). Classification (GTDB taxonomy): domain Bacteria; phylum Pseudomonadota; class Gammaproteobacteria; order Burkholderiales; family Burkholderiaceae; genus JBPBQZ01. The sequence continues at coordinate 6,336 of JBPBQZ010000037.1, forward strand.
TGCCGCGCGCGTCGATCAACGAGAAGCGACCGCTGCGCTGCAGATCGGCGCCCACGATGGCGCTGATTTGCTGCGGCGAGCCGGCCTCGTCCTTGAAGCTGGCGATGGCGATCGGATAGGTGTTGGAACCTACTCCGGAGACATCGACGGTGAACTGGGCGTGGGCCACGCCGACAACCGCAAAGATTGCGGCAAAGATAAGAGATTTAAAACCAGACGTGACGGATAGGCTCATTGGTTCGCTAAAAAATCGACGGTCTTGCAAAGTACGGGCTAGACAATAATAAAGCGACTTCGTTCCATTTGCTGCGCGTCTAACCACCGGCGTCGCGCGGATGCAACCGGATATTAAAACTGCCGGGTGTTTTGCCATCGGTGTCGCGCGGCATCGGATCGGTACGATCAATGGCCTGCAGCGCTGCCTGATCCCAAGCCGGATTGCCGCTTGAGTGGGTGATCGTCCGGCTCAGAATACGTCCGTCAGGTGCGCAACGCAGCGCCACCACGGTGGTTGGATTGCCAGTCTGATCGCCTGCATAACTGAGATTCTGCAGCACCGCGCGCCGCACTTTGTCGGCATAACCGGCCGAGGCATTACCGCCGCCCCCCGTCCCGCCTCCCGTTGCGGCGGCGCCCTCTCCGCCGCTACCGGTAGTCGCCTCGCCACGCAAGGCCGCGAGCCGCGCATCGCGTGCCTGGTCAGCTTGCTGCTTGGCGCGTTGCGCCGCAACCTTGGCGGCCTGCGCCTTCGCCTGACGCTCGGCGTCGGCCTTGGCCGCTTGCTGCGCTTGAATCTGTGCCTGGCGCTGAATCTCAGCCTGCGCCGCGGCCTGCTGCGCCTGTTTCTGTAGCGCCTGCTGCCGCTGTTGTGCCGCTTGGGCTTGCCGCTGTTGCTGGCGCTGCGCTTGTGCCGCCTGTTCGGCTTGTTCAGCCTGTTCAGCCAATTGTTGCTGGCGCTGCTGCGCGGCTTGCTGCTGGGCCAGTTTCTGCTGCAGCGCTTCCTGGCGCGCCGCTTCGGCCTGTTGCTGACGTTGTTGCTGCAAGCGCTGCTGCTCGGCCAGGGCCGCCTGCTCACGCGCTTCCTGTTGTTGCTTTCTCTTCAACTGCTCGAGCGCGATGTCGGCCTGTTCGTTCGCGACCGGCGGTGGGGGCGGTGGCGGCGCGACCTCAGGCGTGGGCGTGGGCGGCGGTTGCACCGGCGCCGGCGGCTGCGGACGCGGTGTCTGCGCCAGGTCGGGCACCTCGGTCCATATCTCGGCTTCGGCGCCAGCCGGCGTGCCGCTTTGCCATTGCACGCTATAGAACAGGAAGGCGATCAGCAAGGCGTGAATCAGCAGCGCCAACGCAAAGGCGCGCCAGGTGCCGCGCTCGCGCGGTGCCAGATAGTGGGCGGGTGAAGACTGACTCATTTCGATTTGACGAGTAATCCGACGCGCTTGATTCCTTGTGCCTTAAGAGAGGACATGATGTTCATGACGGTTTCGTAGCGCACCTGCTTGTCGGCCGCGATCACGACGGGCTGGTCGGGGTCGCCTTGCTGACGCTGCTGCAGGAACGACGTCAGCTCGGTAGCGTCGATCGGCTGTTCGCGCGTCGCCCCGCCGTCGTCTTTATAGCGGATGGTCATCGAGCTATCGGCCTGGATATTGACGATGACGGGCGGCGCATGTTGTTCGGGCGAGGCGTTGCCGACGGTCGGCAAGTTGACGATCGACGGTGCAACCAGGGGCGCGGTGACCATGAAAATCACCAGCAGCACCAGCATGACGTCGATATACGGCACGACGTTGATATCGGACATGGCGCGCCGTGAACGCTGGCCGCGTCGTCCCGATCGGATCGATCCTGGCATGGCGTTGTCCTCAGAGAGCCTGACGCTGCAGAATATTCGAGAATTCTTCGATAAAGCTTTCGAAGCGAATCGCCAGGCGATCGATATCGTGGGCGTAGCGGTTGTAGGCAACCACGGCTGGAATGGCGGCGAACAAACCGATGGCGGTGGCCACCAGTGCCTCGGCGATGCCCGGCGCGACGTTTGCCAGGGTAGCCTGCTGCACATTGGCCAAGCCGCGGAACGCGTTCATGATGCCCCAGACCGTGCCGAACAAACCGATATAGGGACTGACCGAGCCGACCGACGCCAGGAAGGCCAGATTCGATTCCAGCGCATCCATCTCGCGCTGGAACGCGGCGGTCATGGCGCGGCGGGCGCCGTCGAGCGCGGCTGAACCATCGGGCAAGCGGCGTTCGCGGCTTTTGAGAAATTCGCGCATGCCGGCTTCGAAGATGCGTTCGAGCGCACCGGTGACGTGGCGATTGTTCGCGGCGCTCTGGTAAAGCGTATTCAGATCGCCGCCCGACCAGAAATCTCGTTCGAAGCGCTCGGTCTGCACCCGCGCGCGGCGTACCGCGAAGGCCTTCCTGAAAATGATGGTCCACGACAGCAAGGACATGATCAACAACAGCAGCATGACCAGCTGGGCAAGTAAGCTGGCGTTAAGAACCAGTGAGACGAACGAAAGGTCTTGTGTAGTATTCATATCGAGAGGTTGGTCGCCACAATCGGCGGTGTCGCTTAATGCTTTGGCGCGTCTCGCTGGCCCTCGGCCATACCAGACGCGCCGCGTGAAGCTACGGCCAGGTCATTGCTGCAGACAGTGGAACGCGGCGAAAGTGCCGCAATGACCGGCGCCGGAATTTTTATCGGACGCAGCGTCGACCGATCGACGCAGGCGACGCGAATCGAACCCTGCGCGATCAGCACTTCGCCACGCCAAATGCTCTGCGCGAAATCCACCGAGGCGCCGCCCAGACGCGCGATCTCGGTATCGACCTCGAGCGCGTCGTCGAGCCGCGCCGCGGCGAGGTAATCAAGCGCCGTGCTGCGCACCACGAACACCGTGCCGGTATCCGCCGACAGCCGCCCTCGTTCGATGCCGCCGGCGCGCAACATTTCAGTGCGCGCCCGCTCGAAGAACTTTAAATAATTGGCGTAGAACACGATGCCGCCGGCGTCGGTGTCTTCGTAGTAAACGCGCAAGGGCCAGGTGAAAGCCGTGGACCGAGACCGTTCGGCCGCGCGGGCGGAGCGCTGCGATGTCGTCATGCGCGCATTCTACAGAAACGACCCGGCCCGACAGGCTTCGGGCGCCGTCAAAGCGTGGAATTCGTGCAACATTCGCGCGCATTGTCGGCCGTGCGCTTTGGTTGCCTAATCGGCAAGCATAGCCTAAACTAACCGGCCAAGACTCCGCGTGACTGGCGATACGACGAAATATAGTCCGAGGTGGAACTGTCCATCGGGAAGCGCGGAGTGCCGTTAGCCGTTCGCCTGGGCAGCCGAGACCGAGTTACATCGGACTGTCCTGTTTGCACGCCTATATCAAATGGCGCGGCCCCGCAGGAACGTCCGCCATGCTCGTCCGGTCAACATACCGCTCCGACGGAGTTAAATTATGTTCGACAGAACCGGGCACACCCTCGCCAGCACCGATCCCGAAATCTGGGACGTCATCCAGAAAGAAAACAAGCGCCAGGAAGATCACATCGAGTTGATCGCTTCCGAAAACTATACGAGCCCCGCGGTGATGGAAGCGCAGGGCTCGCAGTTGACCAACAAGTATGCGGAAGGCTATCCGGGCAAGCGCTACTACGGCGGCTGTGAATACGTCGACATCGCCGAACAACTGGCGATCGATCGGGTCAAGCAACTGTTCGGCGCCGAAGCCGCCAACGTGCAGCCGAATTCGGGCTCGCAAGCCAACCAGGCGGTGTTCCTCGCCTGCCTGAAGCCGGGCGAAACCATCATGGGCATGAGCCTCGCGCAAGGCGGTCACTTGACGCACGGGTCGCCGGTGAACATGTCGGGCAAGTGGTTCAATACCGTCAGCTATGGCTTGAACGAAGCTGAAGACATCGACTACGACGGCGCCGAACGGCTGGCCGCGGAACACAAACCCAAACTCATCATCGCCGGCGCCTCGGCATTTTCACTGCGCATCGATTTCGAACGGATGGCAGCCATTGCCAAGTCGGTGGGCGCCTATTTGCTGGTGGACATGGCGCACTACGCTGGGCTGATCGCCGCCGGCGTCTATCCGACCCCGGTGCCGTTCGCCGACTTCGTGACGACCACCACGCACAAGAGCTTGCGCGGCCCGCGCGGCGGCGTGATCCTCAGCAAGCCCGAGCATGAGAAGGCCATCAACTCGGCCATCTTCCCAGGCCTGCAGGGCGGTCCGTTGATGCATGTGATCGCCGCGAAGGCGGTGGCCTTCAAGGAAGCGCAAACGCCTGAATTCAAGGCTTATCAACAGCAGGTCATCGACAATGCCAAGGCGTTGACAGAGACGCTGGTGGCGCGCGGCCTGCGCATCGTTTCCGGCCGCACCGAGAGCCACGTGGCGCTGGTCGATCTGCGCGCCAAGTCGATTACCGGCAAGCGCGCGGAAGAAGTACTGGGCACGGCGCATATCACCGTCAACAAGAACGCGATTCCGAACGATCCGGAAAAGCCCTTTGTGACGAGCGGCATTCGCGTGGGTTCGCCGGCCATGACGACGCGCGGTTTCGGCGTCGAGGAAGCCCAGCAGGTGGGGCATTTCATTGCCGACGTGCTCGACCGGCCCGACGATGAGCAGAACCTGGCCGGCGTGCGCGGCCGCGTGGCTGACTTGACGCGGCGCTTTCCGGTCTACGGCTAGCCGCGATGGACTGCCCGTTCTGTCATCACCCCGACACGCAGGTCGTCGACTCGCGCGTGGTGGAAAACGGTGCCGTGATTCGGCGGCGCCGGCGCTGTCAGCAATGTGACAAGCGCTTCACCACCTACGAGCGCAGCGTGCTGGCGTTGCCGGTCGTGGTGAAGAAGGACGGGCGCCGCGTCGAATTCGAGCGGCGCAAGATCGAAGCGAGCATGCGTCTGGCGTTGCGCAAGCGCCCGGTGAACACCGACGCGGTGGACGATGCCATCGAGCGCATCGAGCTGCGGTTGTTCGGTGCCGGCGAGCGCGAAATACAAAGCGAAAAGCTTGGCGAGTTGGTGATGAACGAATTGCGCCGCCTCGACCAGATCGCTTATATCCGCTTTGCGTCGGTCTATCGCCGCTTCGAGGACGTTGCCGATTTTCGCGATGCGATCGATGAACTCGGGCCGGCCGACGTGCCGTCCCCGCCATCGCGTTTACCCGAGCAGTAATCGAGGCATTATTAAAAAAGCCCGCAGTCAGCGGGCTTTTTTTGTTTCATCGGAGGCTGGTCGAAGGTGCTCGGCGGGTCGCCATTGGTCAGTCAATGCCCCCCAGAACCGGCGCAATTGACAACGCGTTTTCCCTTCCTCCTGTTGTATGTCTGCAATTAACCATACGCTGCCGTCCCGGTCGACCACGCGCGTGCCGATTTTCAACTGCATGGTGGATGGAGGTGCGGTGCCACCGGACCCGTTGGCGCCGCTCGTTTCGCTCGCTCGGGGCTTCGCATGCAAGGGAGCCGTCATCGTCTTCCTCCGGTGGGTGGCATTGTATATAGGGGTGGTCTGCGCAGAGCGTATGACCCCCGATCTATGCAAATCTCGTTCCCACAAAAAGTGCGTTTTCGCACATTCCGCCCTCAGCGGATGCCGCTCACATAGCGTTCTCCGTCTCTTCGCAACTGCCGCCTGCGATAGAAAGTCCAGAGCGTCAAGGCAGCCCAGATTCCGTAGCGCACAGTGTCGGCCAGCCATTGCAACTGCCCCTGAGGCGAGATCCAACTGATATAGGTACGCAAGACGTTTTCCACAATCAGGCCGACGCCCCAGACCACCGTCATCCAGCGCAATTTTCCCGGCAGGGCCGGCCACCGACGCCAATTTTCTTCAAAGCGCTCGGCACCGTGGCCGTCGTCGCTTTGGCGCGCCAGCGTCGAGCGCGCGAGGTAGTAAATCAACGGTCGCGGCATCAGCAGCGAAAGCAGGAAGGCGACGCCGATTGCGCCTGAGATGACCGGGTCACGCAGCGACTCCCTGCCCGGCCCGATATCCAGCACCGTGGCCACGATGGTCAGCGCCAGAGTCACGAGCACCACTGCACTGAGTGCGTCGAAGTGACGAAATCGCAGCCCCTCCAACAACATCCATATCACCACTGGCGACGCCGAAATGATCAGCGCGCCCAGACTTCCCCAATAGGGATAAGCGAGTTGATAGGCCAGCCACGGGCAAACGACGTTAGCGCCGAACGCGACCAGATATCTGACTCGTATAGGGATGCCGAACAGGGTCATGCAGCCACCAGGATTATGGGCGTACGCCGCCCGCTTCATTTGTACAGGGTTATCACTGCGGCTGGCGGCGGCGGGTCTGCAGCCGAGCGCCTGACAACTGGCGCCGAGCCAGCAATCGCAGCGTATTCGGTATTATTGCGATACCCGTCGCGAGACCGGTTGAGAACCTCGCCGCCGCTGTTATTGAGACATGTTGATCGTGCCATGTTATTGAGAAATTTTACCGGCGCATTTTAGCGCCGCGTTACGAAATCCCCGGATGACTATGACAGAAGCAGAGCGCGCCCCGAGCGGCGACGCCTATCCCCATTTGCTTGCGCCATTGCAACTGAAGCATCTGCGATTGCCGAACCGCGCGGTGATGGGTGCGATGCATACGCGCATCGAAACCATGGACCGCGCTCCCGAACGTATCCACGCCTTCTTTCGCGCGCGCGCCGAGGGCGAGGTCGGGCTGATCATTACCGGCGGCGTGGCACCGAATCTCGAAGGACGCATGGAAGATGATGCGCCCGCGATCACCGGCGCGCTCGATACGCTGTCACAAGCCGATCTGGACTGGCATCGCGCGATCGTCGACGCGGTGCGCGGCACGCCGACCAAGCTTTGCATGCAGATCCTGCATGCCGGCCGCTATGCGAAATTCGCCGGCTGCGTGGGCGCGTCGGCGCGTAAAACGCGCATCAACAAGCACGCGCCGATTGCCTTGAGCACCGCCGAGGTGTGGCGCACCATCGATGACTATGCGCGTGCTGCGCTGGTGGCGCGCGAACTGGGTTATCACGCCATCGAGGTGATGGGGTCGGAAGGCTATTTGATCAATCAGTTCACGAGCCTGGCCACCAACGATCGCGACGACGAATTTGGCGGCAGCTTCGCCCAGCGCGCGCGTTTTCCGCTGGAGATCATCAAGGCGATTCGTGCGCGCGCAGGTGCGGATTTTCCCATCATCTATCGGATCTCGGCGCTCGATCTGGTAGACGGCGGCATGACCGGCGATGAGACGGTGCAGCTGGCCGAATTGGTGGAGGCCGCGGGCGTCGACGTTTTCAATACGGGCATCGGCTGGCATGAGTCGGATGTGCCGACCATCGCACACGTGGTGCCGCGAGCGGCGTGGGGCTTCGCCGTCGCACAGATCAAACAGGCGGTGCGTCTGCCGGTGATTGCCTCGAATCGCATCAACGATCCAGGCGTTGCCGAAACGCTGCTGGCGGCGGGCGCGGCCGATCTGGTGTCGATGGCGCGACCGCTGCTGGCCGATCCGGCGTTCATGCGTCGCGCCCGGCTGAACCAAGCTCATCTCATTAACACCTGCATTGCCTGCAATCAGGCTTGCCTGGATCGCATCTTCCAGCGGCAGACGGCATCGTGCCTGGTGAATCCGCGTGCCGGCCATGAGATCGAATTTCCCAGCGGACCGGCCGCCCGATCGAAACGCGTGGCCGTTATCGGCGGCGGCGCGGCCGGCCTGAGCTTTGCCATCAATGCGGCGCAGCGCGGGCACCGCGTGACGTTGTTCGAGGCGGGCGAGCGACTGGGCGGCCAGTTGTTGATGGCGCGCGCGATTCCCGACAAGACCGAGTTCGACGAGATGCTGCGTTACTTCCAGCAGCAGCTTGTGGAGACGCGTGTCGAGGTCAGGCTGGGCGAGGCGCCCAGCGCGGAGGCGCTGATGGCCGGCGGCTACGACGAGGTGGTGATTGCCACTGGCGTGCGGCCACGCCAACTGCAGTTTGCCGGCGTCGACCACCCAAAGGTCGTCTCATACCCCGACGTGTTGCTGCGACGCCGGCCGGTCGGCGCGCGCGTGGCCATCATCGGTGCGGGCGGCATCGGTTTCGATATGGCCGAGTTCCTGCTCGGCGAGCCGCATGTGCCGCCGCGGCTGGACGATTTCGCGCGTGAATTCAAGCTTGATCTGAGCATGCGTGCGCCGGGCGGCCGGCTGCCTGCGACGACACCCGCAGTGGTCGCGACACCACTACGGCAGGTGACGCTGCTGCAACGCAAGCAGGAGCGCCTGGGCTCGCGGCTGGCCATCACCACCGGCTGGATCCGGCGCGCGCGACTGCAACGGCTGGGCGTCGAAATGATCGGCGGCGTCGACTACCAGCGCGTCGACGATGCGGGTCTGCACATCTTGCAGGCCGACGGCCAGGCACGACTGCTCGAAGTGGACAACGTGGTGATTTGCGCCGGACAGGAATCGGCGCTCGACCTCTATGCGGCGCTGCGCGAGCGTGCACCGCAACTGTCGGTGCACAAGATCGGCGGCGCCGACCGGGCGATCGAACTCGATGCGATGCGCGCCATCGATCAGGCCACCCGGCTGGCGATGGAGATTTGAGCGCGGCGCTTATTTATTGAGAAAGTTCAGCGGCAGCCCGGGCCGCGCCCAGGGCATCTTTAAAAGCTGGCCGCTGCGCGACTGCGTGATCCACGCGGTGCGCAGCCCTTCGCCCCCAAAGCAGATATTGGTGGTGGACCGATCAGGCGCGCTCACCAGATCCACCGTCTCGCCCTGCGGCGACAGCACGGTGATGCCTGCAACCCCGGGCGGGCCGATCGTCGCGACGCAGACGTTGCCATTGGCCTCGACGGCCAGCGAATCGAACATGCAATAGTGAGATGAGCCGTAGAGCATGGCGCCCGGCGTGATCGACGGCGCACTCTTGAACCTCAACTCGCCCGGCGCGGTGATGTCGAAGGCCCACACGCGCGCCGTGACAGTTTCAGCCACGTACAGCGTTTTCTCGTCGGGCGACAGGCCAATGCCGTTCGGCGTGAGCATGGGAAACACTGCTTCGCGAAGCATCGAGCCGTCGGCGCGCGCATAACAAATACGACCGCGTTCGATCTCGTTCTCGCCCATCGACCCTAAATCGGTGAACCAGAAGCCGCCTTGTGCATCGAAGACGATGTCGTTCGGGCCCGACAGCGGGCCACGTTCGGTGCGGTCATACAGGCGTTCGACACGTCCGGTGTCCAGATTCACGCGCTCGATGCGGCCACCCGCGTAGTCGGGAGCACGGCCATGTGGATAGCGGCCACCGTTGGCATCGGTGTGCCAGACGAAGCCGCCGTTGTTGCAGACATAGCAATGCCCGTCCGGGCCGATGGCCGCGCCGTTCGGGCCACCGCCGGTCTTGGCGACCTGCAGTACGCGGCCGTCTGGCAGCAAGCGGCTGAGCTGGCCCGCGCCGATTTCGACGAATACCACCGAGCCGTCAGGCATGGCGATCGGCCCTTCCGGGAAATGCAGGCCGGTGGCGACGCTGGTCTGGCCAGCGTTTTGCTGCGGCGTGCTGGATGTATCGGTCATGCTTGGTCTCCTGTGTTCATATTCCGAGATAGGCGCTGCGCACGTCGGGATGCGCGGACAACTCGCGCGCACTGCCGGCCATCACTCTGGCGCCGTTTTGCAGCACGTAGGCGCGGTCGGCGACGCTTAGCGCCATCTCGGCGTTTTGTTCCGCCAGCAATACCGAGATACCGTCGGCGCGTATGCGGCGGATGAAGGTGACGATTTCCTGCACGATGATCGGCGCCAGCCCCAGCGTCGGCTCGTCGAGCATCAGCACCTTGGGGGCGGCCATCATGGCGCGGCCAATTGCCAGCATCTGCTGCTCGCCGCCCGACATCGTGCCGGCCTTCTGCGCGCGCCGTTCCAGCAGGCGCGGAAAGAGTTCATAGATGCCATGGCGCCGCTGCTGGCGCCGCGCCAGATCGCGGCCGAGATCGCCAAGATCGAGGTTTTCGTCGACCGTCAGTTCGCCGAACACGCGACGCCCTTCGGGCGACAGCGACAAGCCCGCGGCGATGCGCTCACGCGGCGTCAGCGCATCCAGCCGCTGTGTGCCGAAGCGGATTTCGCCGCTGCTGTGGCGCAGCAGCCCGAGCGTTGTATTCAGCATCGAAGACTTGCCCGCGCCATTCGAACCGATCAGCGCCACCACTTCGCCCTGCCCAACTTCGATGGACACGTCGCGCAGCGCGAGCGTCTCGCCGTAGCGCACGCAAAGCTGCGCGATTTTCAGGCTCATTGCAGACCTCTCGGTTCGAGTTCGGAGCGCAGCGGCAGCGCATCGCCCAAGCTTGCGTCGAGCGCCGCGGGATTCGCTGTCTGCGCTTCGTCCGAACGTGCGCCGGCGCTGCCGAGATAGGCGGCAATCACATCAGCCTGCGCCACCACCGCTTGCGGCAAACCATCGGCAATCTTCACGCCGTGATGCAAGACCACCACGCGGTCGGCGATCGACATGAGCATCTGCAAGTTGTGGTCGACCACCACCAGCGTCATGCCTTTCTCACGCAGCGCGCGCAACACCTCCGCCAGGCGCAAGGCTTCCACCGCATTCAGGCCGGCTGCGGGCTCATCGAGAAGCAACACGGCAGGGCGTGCTGCCAAGGCCATGGCGGCGCCCAACAGCTTCTGCTCACCATATGGCAGGCTGCCGGCTATATCGTGCAGCCGATGCGACATCCCCACTTCGGCCAGACAGCCCAAGGCGTGCGCCAAACGTTCTTGTTCGCGGCGCTGATAGGCGGTGGTGCCGAGCAGCGAAGCGAAGAGCGCGCGCGGACGGTATAAATGTGCGGCGATGCGCATATTTGCTTCGACTGTGAGTCCGGCGCAAACGGCTGTCTGCTGGAAGGTGCGCACCAACCCCAGCCGCGCCACGCGATTGGGCGACAAACCGGCCAGGCTCTGGCCGAAGGCGCTGACCGAGCCCTGGCTGGGCGGCAGGAAGCCGCTGAGCATGGTCAGCAGCGTGGTCTTGCCGGCACCGTTGGGGCCGATCAGGCCGACGATTTCGCCGCGCCGCACGTCGAACGACACGTCGACCACCGCCTTGAGGCCCTTGAATTGACGGCTGACGTGACTCACCGACAAAGCCGGTGCATGGGCGTCGACGTCTTTGCCGGGCGCGCCTGCCTGCGCGCGAATTTCGAGAGGCACGGGTTCTGGCAGCGGCGGCACGCCGCGGGCGCGGGCGCGGGCGCGCGTCGAGCGTAGTCCATGCCGCCATCGAGCCAATCTGGGCGAGCTGGCCAGCCAGCCGACGATGCCGCCGGGCAGCAGGCGCACCGCCAACAGCAACAGCAACGCGAAGGCGGCGAAATTCAAGTCGCCCATGAAGCGCAGCGCTTCCGGCAGCACCGCGAACAGCGCGCCGCCGAGAATCGGCCCGAGCAGCGTCGCCTTACCGCCCAATATCACCGCCAACAGACCACTGGCCGAGTAGCTGACGCCGAACAGCGCCGGCGACAGTACGAATATTTTTGGCACGAACAAGGCGCCGGCAAGCGCCGCCACGCCGCCCGACAAGGTCACATTGAGCACGCGCGCAGCGCCCGTGGCGATGCCCAGCGATTCGGCCAGCGCCGGGGCCTCGCGAATCGCCGCCCAGCTGCGCCCGGTGGGACTGCCCTTCAGGTTTCTCAATAAGAAGAAGCACAGCAGCAATACCGCGAACACCACGAACAAGTAGGCTTGCTGGGCACTCCAGTGCACGGCCTCGGCGCCCGGGGTGGGCGGCAGGACCACCATCAAGCCCATCGGACCATGCGTGAGATCGACCCAATTGATGGCCAGCAAAGCGAGTATTTCGGACACCACGAGGGTCGCGATGGCAAAGTACGCGCCGCTTAGCCGCGCCGAAGCGAAGCCGACCAACACCCCCAGCAGCGCTCCGGGAATGATCGACAACGGCACCGCTACGGTCCAGTAGTTCCAACCCAGCCCGGTAGTCAATAAGCCAGCACTGTAGGCACCCAGGCCGAAGAACGCCGCATGCCCGAAGCTCACATAACCGAGCTGGCCGAAGGTGATAGCCACGCCCAGCGCCAGGATGGCGAGCACCCCGGCGTAGGACGCGACGTCGAGTGCGTAGGAGGACAGTGGCAGGCAGACCAGCGCCGCCAGGACGATCCATGCCAATAAAAGCTGGGCGGCGAGTCGCTTCATGCCTTTTGCCCCAGCAGTCCGTTCGGCTTCACCAGCAACACCACCACCATCAATGAATAGATCACTGCCGTGGCCACGCCGTCTTCCATATAGAAGCCGAGCATTGCGCCGAGAATGCCGACCAGCAGCCCACACAGCACCGCGCCCACGGCGCTGCCCAGGCCGCCGATGACGACGATGACGAAGGCCTTGATCAGCACCGCCTGCCCGAGCATGGGCGAAAACGAGGTGATGGGCGCCAGCAAGGCGCCGCCGAAACCAGCGATCAGCGCCGCGACCACGAAGGTGCGCGTGCCGACGCGGCGCACGTCGATGCCCACCACGCGCGCTGCGAGCGCGCTTTGCGCGACCGCACGCATTTCCACACCGAAGCGGGTTTTCTTCATCACGCGCTCGAGCACCAGCAGCGTCAGCACGCTCGCGCCCATCACGAACAAGCGTTGGCCGCTTAAACTCAGATCACCCAAATGCACGCTGCCTTCGATGCCATCGACGCGAGCCGGCGCCGGACCCCACAGCGACAGCACCACCTGATTGCACAACACACCGAGCGCGAAGGTGGTGAGCAAAATGTCGGTGCGGCCATCGGCGCGGTCGAGCAAAGGCGCCACGGCCAGCGCATTGACGATCCAGCCCACGCCTGCGCCGACCACGGCAGCCAGCGGCAGCGCCGCCAGATAGGGCACGCCGAAACGCGTAGTAGCGATCACTACCGTCAAGGCGCCCAGCATCACGACTTCGCCGTGACCGAAATTGATCACGTGCAAGACACCGAAGGCCAGCGTCAGGCCAAGCGCGATCAGCGCATAGCCGCAGCCGACCGACAAGCCATTGAGCAATTGCTGCAAGACCACATCGGACATGGCATCCCCGAAGCGGCGACGCCGGCCGCGCGCGCATCGCTGCGGGCGCCAGGCATCGCCTTATCGACTACAGACTATTGGTTGATAGGCGAGGAAACGATCTTGCCGTCTTTAACCGTCATGACGACCCACGCGTCGGAGCTCGCACGATTTTTGGGAAAGCGAATCGTGCCGCGCGGTGTTTCCCAGGCGTTGTCACGAATCGTCTGCGCGATCTTCGCGGTGTCGCTATCGGTACCGGCTTTGCGGATCGCCTGGCCCAATACCCAGACCGATTCGAAGCCAAGGAAATCGACCTTGCTCGGCGCTTCGTGGTACTTGGCCTGGAACGCCGAGACGAATTTGCGATTGATTTCGTTGTCGGTGGTCGGCGACCAGATATCGACCGTGAAAGCGCCTTCGGCCGAGTCCCCTGCCACCTTCAGCACGTCAGGCGTAATGCTGCCCGGCATGATGCAACGCTTGCCGCCGACGCCGGCTTCCTTGAGCGCGCGCAACACGTTGCCACCCTGCTCCGGCGCGGAAAACCCCAGGCATACCGCATCGGGATTAGCGGCTTTGATACGCGTCGCCAAGGTACTGAAATCGGTTTGCTTCAAGATCTCGTACAACTCGGTGGCGACCACCTTGTCGCCGAAATACTTCTTCATGTCGGTGACAATCGAGCGGCCGTAGTCGCCGTTCTCCACCACCACTGCCACGCGCTGTGGATTGACTTTGTCCTTGATGTATTTATCGAAGGTAGCGCCGTCGACCGACACCAGCGGATTGAACAGGAAGGCCCGGTCATAGTCGGTGATGGCCGGAGCCTTGGTTACGGCGGCGAGATACAGCATGCCGTTCTGCTGGGCAATTTGCATGACGCCCAGCGACACCGAGGTGTTGATCGCGCCGACGATGATCTTGACCTTGTCTTCGCTGGCCAGCCGTCGCGCCGCGGCCACGCCATCGGCCGGCGTGTAGTTATCGTCGTAGACGGTGAGATGAAGCTTCTCGCCCTTGATGAGGCCGCCGCTCTGATTGAGGAAGTCGGCCGCCATTTCCGAGCCGCGCTGCCCCTCTTGTCCAAGCATCGTCTTGATCGGATAGATCAGACCAACGTTCAAGGTATTCGACTGCGCTTGAGCGAGGCCGCCGCCGAGCAGGCAAACGCTCAGGGCAGCCGTGATGGTACGGGCGAGTAGACGCACGCATTGTCTCCTGGATTTTTGTGATGGGTGGCATCCAGCTGCTGCGGGACGCCCCAACCATTTAATGTTCTATGGTTGATCCATTTGAACATGGCGGCTCGGAAGGTGTCAATCCAGGGCTTTCCGCCGCAGCGGATTGAAATGCCGTAAATTGTCCCTATTGTTTTCGAGATGCCGGAAACGGAATGGCTTGCCGCCGTCCGGCCGGCCCTCGATGGATGAGCGGAGCTATGGAATTCAAGGACTATTACAGCATTCTGGGATTGAAGCCGGCCGCGTCGGAAGATGAGATTCGTCGCGCCTATCGCAAGTTCGCGCGCAAGTACCATCCGGACGTCAGCAAGGAAGCCGACGCGGAGGTACGTATGCGCGACATCAATGAAGCCTACGACGTGCTGCGCGACAAGGAGAAACGCAGTGCCTACGATAATCTCGCCGCCCAGGTGGGCAGTGGCGGGCGCGGCGCCGACTTCGCACCGCCACCCGGTTGGGACCAAGGCTTCGAATTCCGGCAAGGTCCACGCGGCGCCGGCATGGGTGAGCGCGGCGCGGGCGCAGCTAGCGAGGCCGATTTCAGTGAGTTCTTTTCATCGATTTTCGGCCAGGCCGGGCGCGCCGCCCACGCGCGTGGCGCGGGCGGCTCGGCGGGCGCCCAGCCGGAATTTCGCGCACGCGGCGAGGATCATCATGCCGCTATCGAGGTAAGCCTCGACGACGCGCTGCACGGTGCTACACGCGACATCACCCTGCGTGCCATGGAAGCGGATGCACAGGGCCGAGCGCAGTGGCGCAACCGCACCTTGAGCGTGAATATCCCGGCAGGCATTCGCGAAGGCCAATACATTCGGCTGGCGGGGCAAGGCATGCCAGGTTACGGCGGCGAATCCAGCGGCGATTTGTACCTCGAGGTGCGCTTCCAGCCGCATCCGCTGTATCGGGTGGAGGGACGCGACCTGTATATGAATTTGCCGGTCACACCATCCGAAGCCGCCTTGGGCGCCGCGGTAACCGCGCCCACGCCCGGCGGTTCGGTCGAGGTGACGATTCCGCCCAACAGCCGCGGCGGCCGCAAGCTGCGCCTGAAGGGGCGTGGCATTCCCGGCGACCCGGCCGGCGACCTTTATTTGCTGCTGGAGATCGTGCTGCCCCCAGCCGACTCCGAGATCGCACGTCAGGCATACCAAAAACTGGCGCACGACCTGCCCTTCAATCCGCGCAGCCATCTGGGAGTTTGAATATGAAGACGGTATCGGTTACCACGGCCACCGTGGTCAGCGCCTCGCATCCCTTGCGTGCCGACGAGTTGGCACGCGCCTGCGGCGCCGACCTCGCGTGGGTGGTGCAATTGGTTGAGATCGGCATTCTGGAGGCGCCCGCCGCGCGCCAGGATGAATGGCGCTTTCACAGCAGCGACCTGGGCCGTGCGCGCGAGGCGCGGCGCTTGCAGCGGGACTTCGATGCCAGCCTCGACGCCGCCGCGTTGATTCTGGATATGAGCGCCGAGTTGCGACGACTGCGTACGCAGTTGCGCACCTTGGGCTTCGAACGGCCGTGACACACGTGCCGATGCACCGTTCGACCGCAAGCTCGGCGACGCGCCGGCCTTGCATGCCAATGAGATCGCCGAGATCATCGCCTTCCTGAAAACCTTGAGCGCCGGTTATCGGCCGGCGTCGAAGGCCGCAGCGCGCGCGCCGCGATAGTGCTCACGCATGGCGGCCAGGCAGGCCGCCGCGTCGCCGGCGACGAAACTCACGGGCACGGCCAGCATGAGGTTGCGGCCGTGCCCGAAGTCTTCTACCAGGTAGCCGTGCGCGTCGCGCCCCTGTGCGTTGCGCGGCACGTGATCGACGATTTTGCCCGACGGCACGCCGTAGCCCCACACCGGCTTGCCCAACGCCACCGCGAAGCCCACTTCGAAAACGGTGCCTGAATCGGGCTCGGGCCCACGAAAATGCTGCAGGTTGGCCATCAGCAGATCGGCCGAGCGCAGCAGGCCGATATTCGCCCGATAGATAGCCTGGGCCTGCGCATGGCGCGGGTCGGGCGGCGCGTCTTCGAGCGCGTCGGGCGACGTCTCGGCGGCCCCCTTCGCTAACTCCACATCCAGCGGATAAAGACCGCTGAATCCATATGCTTCACACAACGCCGTCAAGCGGCGCCCGTGCTCGATCGCATCGACGCGAAATACATCCGGGCCGGCAAGATAAATCGTCAATGGACGCGCATCTGCAGCGAGCGGCTTGTGCATAAGGAAGGTCTCAAAATCGCCGAGCCGCCATCATGACACGCCGCGGCGGCGCGCGGCGTGCTGGTCTGCGCAGCGTCGCCGCAGCGCATGACCATGCGTGAGAAATAGCGCGCCGGGCAAGCATCCGCGGCTAGCTTCGTCACACGGAAGCTAGCCTCACCGGAGCTTAAACATGTTCGCCTTGACTACACCAGCGCCTGGCTTGCTCGCCACGATGCTCAACCTTACCCGCGGCGCACAGGCCATGACGTCGATTCCGCCGCCAGTGCCCTCCTCCGCAACGCCTGCCCGCGCAGCACGTGCGGCCAACGCGCCTGAGCCGCACGCCCAGTCGACCATGAATGCCACGGCCACACCGGCGTCAGGCGTTGAATCGAGCTACCAGCTCACGCCAATGCGGGCGCCACCCCCCACGCGTTTGCTCGACGAAGCGGTGATCGCTTATCTGCGCACCGGCAACGGCGGCGCGCATCTGCCAGACCTGGCGCCCGGCACCGTCATCAACCTGCTCCACCATCAGCTGTTCGGCAACCGGCCCGCGCCCGACACGCATCGTGGCTTCATCGGCGCGCGCGCAAGCGTGACTGACGCCCTGGCCACGCAGTTGATGGTGCATGCAGAGATGTTTGCCGGCACCGCATCAGAGCCAATCGACGAGGCCGCGCAACAACACGTGCTGGCACAGGCGCTCGTCGACCTGTTTGACGCGCGTTTTGAAGATACGCGGCTTGGACTGATCGGTTATGAATTCGCCAACGACATCAAAGCTGGCCACACGTTTGCGCAAATGCAGGCCAACTTCATCGCCTCGCTGGGCTCGCGCTTCGGCGGCTTGACCCCGCAAGCAGCCGTCTGGGCGGCGCGCACGCTGTTGCACGAATATCGGCCCGCGCTGCTACGCGCCGACGCGCAACAACTCCGCTTCGGCAGCGTGGCATGCGCCGATCTCGAGGCCGGCATTGCGCTGGCGCAGGCGAGCGGCATCGATCCTGACAGCGTGGACAGCCGCGAACTGTCGGCCTTGGCGCGCACAGGCAGCGAAATGCTACGCGGCCACGATCCGGCGGCCGGTGCGATGTGGTATCCGCAACTGCCTGCGGCACTCGCGCATGCCTTGGCCAACGGCCGCATCGATGTACAGGGTTTCCAGTCGCCGTCGTGGTCGACGCTCGTGGATGCCTCCGTAGGCCTGGAGCAGGACCGCGCCAAGGCACTGTCGAGCATGCTCAAGGAAATCGAAGTACCGGTCGCCGAGCTGCTGCAGCCTTTTGCAACGCGTCGCGGTATGGCCTTGGCGCAGTCAGCGACGACGCCCAGACCACGGCCGGGCGTCTTGGACGGGCACGCGCCGCCGGGTGTAGCAGGGCCGCCACTTAAAGGGCAACGCGTAGCCGCACCGCATGGCACCTCCGCAGTACAGCAACTCGCCCCACCGGTCGACTTCGACGCCAGCCAAGTACAGCGCACGCTGGATCAGCGTTTCGAGCACCACTTCACCGCGCAGATGAAGCGCTATGAGCAAAGCATTGCTACCTTGCTGGGCCATGCGCTGGAAGGTCTGGCGAGTGATGATAGCGATTTCCTCGACAATGCCGCGTCGCAGATTTCCACGATAAAACTGATCATGGGTATGCGCCATGCACCGACAGGTGAGACACGCCCCAGCGAATTGATTGAACTGCGCGAACAGGTGCTGTGGAAGGCCTGGCGCGACGGCGAGGTGCGCCACTATTTGGTACGCCTGCTGCATGCGGATTCGCTCATCATGAGACTGCCTGATACACCGCACGATCTGACTGTACTGATACGCCAACAGTTGCCCTTATTCCTCAGCGACGCAACGCGCGCACGCTTCCAGCGCTACGAATTGCTCGACGTTAAATTAGAGGCTGGCGAGGTGCATGAAGACGTTGGCGTTGATGAGATGTGTGAGCCCATCGCGCGCTTAATGAGCACACATCTCTATAGGCTCAGTGCAGCCGCCGCAGGCGTGCCCGCGCCATCGCAATGGCCTGGGCTAGACACCGAACAATTCACCGCGCTCGCCGCCTATCGCCCGTGCATGCCAGCGATTGGGCGCGAGATTCCCGGGACAGAACCAGCCCATTGCGCGCTGGCGGCGCTAGCGCCTGGCACATCTGCGAAGGGTAATCGGCTGTTTCGCGGTGGTATGTTCTGGCGCACCGAGACAGCCGACGATCTGGCCGCCCTACAAACCCGCATGATGCAATACAAGCCCAGCCAGGCCGCGATATATCTGGCTGCAAAACTCGGCATTTCCTTGCGCGCGAGTGAGCGCCTGCTGTTGCTCGCGCAGCCCGCCGCGCGCGCGGACGTGGAGCGTACGCTCACGCAAATTCCCGCCTATCGGAGCGGGCGCCAACACTGGCGTCTGGGAGCTACACCGCTGCCGAGCAGCAGCATGGCAAGCGCTGCCTCAATGTTGCCGCTTACTTCGAGCAGACCGGTACCGCTTGCCGAGCAGCTGCGCGATCTGGAGACGCGCGGCATTGTATATCGCCCCGACAAGCGCTTGTGGCGGGCTGTACAGCCACCAGATACGTCGTCGTGGCGCAGCGGACTGATGCGTGGCGCGCCGGTTTATACCCTGCGCGAGGTTGACGGTGTAGACCACGTTATCGTCGACTGTGCTGGGGACGCAACCATCGAACCGCATGGCGGATGTGAGCGGTTCGCTTATCGGTCGCCACAGAGCGGGCTTCTATCTGGACCGCTGCTGCAGCCCGATGCGGCACAGCCGCATCGCCGCCTGTACCCGCTGCCAGGGCGCCCGTCACAATGGCCGGTAAGTCTAGCGCGCGAAGCGCCACATCATCGGATTCGCGAATTCCATCTGCCGGTGAATGCCAGCGTCGCTTACTTGCCGCATTTCAGTCAGGAGTTTGTCGATCTGGCTGTTTTCGAGATAGATCGTGCACTGTACGGGCTGCGTTTGACAGACCGTCAGGCGCCCCTCGAATCGCTCACGTCCATCCTGCAGCGCGGCGAGTTCCGCGCGGCGCATTGCCGTGCCGAGCGTGGCCGCGAAGACGATATGAAATGCCTGACGCCGATACGTACGGAAGTGGAAGGCGAGCCCGTCATCTTGCTGACGAATCACAACAACCCGATTTTCCAGGAACTGGTGGAAGGCGCTGCAGCCGCCCTGCCGGCGTCGCGCTACGAACAGACTTATCTCTATTTAAATGCGCGTGACCAGAGCGCCGCACGCTCAGGCGAGACCGTGTGGTACAGCAACGCCTATTGGCGCGTCGAAGAAACGCCCGCGGGAATAAACCTGGTGCAAGATCACCGTACAGACGCGCCAGCCTGGCCCGAGACGCTGAGCGCCACCCTGGTCGCCGCCGGCGCAGGCGCGCAACGTCTTTGGGCCGTGCGTTTCGCAGGCGGCGACCCACGGGCATCGCAGCGCGCTGAGGTATTTCGTACCTTCGAACATCAGCATCGTCAGATGGGCATCATCTATGCCGACTCCAACACCCTCTACGCCTTCGAACTCCCGGCCCTTGCATCCGGCGCACCGGTTGTGTTGCGTCAGGCCGACGCGGCCCTGACGGAAAGTTATCGCAAACAATATCGACATCGCTTGAGCACGCTCGCGCGCGGCGTCAACTATCACGTGCAGGTCGCGCCGCGCTCGCGCGATGTGTTGATCCGTGTGGTGAATCGCTATCTCGGCAGCCGACTCGGCGAATACGTGATTCAGCGTTGGCGGCGCGGCGTGCCCGACGCCGAGTCACGCGGCGAAATTCTCGTCGGGGCCCTCAATCCAGAGGGCCTGCCAGCCAGTCGCTTTCACAACCGCTGCGAAGAGTTCTTCGATAACGAAATCTGTAATCTGTTGGCGGACGAAACGGCCTTGAAAAATTTCCGCGTGCAGTTGACGGACGCCTTCAATCAACAACAAATCGGCGCCGGCCAATCGATCGGCAGTATCGGTATCGATCATCCGCGCCTGCCTGGAATTCTTCGCGAACTATCAAGCTATTTCCCGCACTTCAATGGCGCTGAACTGCCGACCCGCAGCGGCTTCGGCGCTGCTGCGAAAGTACTCAAAAGACGCTTCAGGGAAGCGTTCGTTGGCAAGAACGTCGCTTATGCCGAATTGAGCTTCACGGATGGCGCGAGGCAGGTCTTCGCTGCGCCGTCGGGGAGTGCCCGGGTAGAGGTGCAGGTAGCAAGCGGGCTTGCGAATTTTCACAATTCCTTGGATGACGCGAGAGCAACTTTCCGAAGCGCCACTGGTAATGGTCAAAGCCTGGTCGCTCAACTCGCCCGTGAGGCGCAAGCAAGAGGCGGCGTGCATTACCCGGCGTCGAACGAGAACGGCGCGCCGCACATGCGCGCGCTCGACTCAGAATTTCTTATTTTGAGACAGATACGGGAATATTTGCGCCAGCATCCCGAGCAGGTCGGACAACTTAGCTCGCTACGCCTCGTCACGGTACTGCCGCCTTGCCACTCCTGCCTGATCTCCTTCATCGATTTCTGCATGGAACACCCGAGCTTGCGGGCCGAGCTACTCGATTTGAACCAGAGCGGCAGCCCGCTCACCTCGCCGGTCCGAGACACCGCCGCAAATCCGCTCCAGGCGGCGCTCGAAGCGCGGGGCGCGGTGGGCGGTGCACCCGCGCACGCGGCGCATAGCGATATGAGCAATCAGCTAGCCCGGCCAACGCGTGCGCCAAGCAATCGCCCTCATCCATCGCGAGGTAGTAAAGGCGATTTGAAACGGTCTATCCCAGACCACGCGGCAAGCGCTTTGTAACGCGCCAGCGAGCTAGCGGACATTGCTCGAGATAGCTAAGCAGCCTTGCAGCCGGTCAGGGCCTCAGCACACGGAGTGCTGGCCCTGAACCGAGATTTTCATGCTTACGACACTTGCGCCGCTTAATGCAGTTATTCCCTTCAGTCCGCTTATCGCCGCCCCAGCTTTCGCGGTGCCCTCCGCGGTTACCGCCGTTGTCGCGCCTGAAGCGACGCCGCCGAGCTTGCCAAAGCCATGGGTATATCGACAACACGAAACCGCGACAAGCCCCGGCGCTTCACCAAGTACTCAAAATGCCATCGAGCAGTCATACCAACTGAGCCCCTTGCATGCGGCACCATTCGCTCGCGGCCTCAATCAAACGGTGCTCGCGTACTTGCGCTCAAGCTCGGGCCCGACAATTCCGCTTGCAACGCCCGCGGCGCTCTTGAACAGGCTGTATCGGCAACTGTATCCCGGGCAGATTTTGCCCAGCCGCTATGCCACGCTGCGAAGCGACCTGCAACGCGGCGCGTATGACGCGTTCATGAAATATTTGATGCGGGAACACGGCTTCTTCAGCGGCAACGACGCGCATGCCGTCGATACGACATTCCAGCACCACCTGTTGGCGCAAACGCTGCTCGACGTCTTACAGGTTTCCGATGAAGACGTGCGTCTGAACCTGGCGGGGTATGCGTTCGCGCAAGCCGTTGCAGCGCGGCTTACGCTGGCGCAAACGCGCACCGCATTGATTGCGCATATCAACGCCAGGCATCCGACCTTGGACGATCGAGTGACGCCGTGGGCGGCGGACGTCATAGCCGGCTGCTACCGGCCGGCATTAGTTCGGCAAGAGGCCGCGCAACTGGCGTTCGGCGAGGTCGAATGCGCCAACCTCGAGGCAGGCATCGCGTTGGCGCAGGCGAGCGGTCTTGAGCATCGTTCGGCCGACCTGCACGAAATACAAGTACGCGCTTTGACGGCCGGCGAAGCCTTGCGCCACCTCGACGGCGTAAGTGGCGCGCGTTGGTATCCGCACTTGGCGCCGGCCCTCGATTTTGCGTTCGCCACCAGGCAGATCAGCCTGGAGAATTACCTGGCTCCCGATGCCGAGACATTGACCGACGCTACCAAGAGCCTGGACCAAGCGCGCGCGCTAGTGCTGCAACGCACGCTCGAGCGGCTGAACGCGCCGCTCGAAGACTTGATGCGACCTGTACAAACCTACACCGGCATGGCCCACGCGAAATATCGCGAGCTCAGCGAAGCGGGTACAAATGATCCGAGGTCGGTATTGAGATGTCCTCGGCCCAATTCAGCAATGGGCGATGCCGTCGCCGCGACTGCCACGCCCGCAACGCCGATATGCCGAGAACTTGAAGCGGATTTCAATAACTACCTTGAGCAGCAAACGCGCCGTATCGAAGAGGCCATGCATAGCCTGCTACGCAACGCCTTCAATGCGCTGCCTGCGGCCGAATACAGCTTCCTGAAAGACGCCAGCCATACCTTGTACCGCGTTTCGCTACGTTGTTCTTCCGCGTCCCTCGGGTGGGCTGAAACACCGCAAACCGAAGACGTTCCATTGCGTGCCGCAGTGATCGTCGAAGCTAACGAAGGCAACGCTAAACGTTACTATCTGGCGCGCTTGATCGGCAAGCGACACATGCTCACGCGCCTGCCCGACACCCATGACGTACAAGCATTTTTGTCGGAGCACCCCGACTGGCTGATCGACTCGGCCCTGCGGCGCGCAATCAGCGGCATGAGCGTGACCGGAGTGCAAATCACCCCCGCGCCGGTTGCTGCTGCCCGCGCTCCAGACGCGGATGATTTCGATCACTCGCATGGCTGGCGGCCCACATCCCATTTGGATCGCCTGACCCGCCACCTTGCGCAGCTGTGGATCGAGCCGCTCGGTGTGCTGGCTGCTGGCCGCGGACATTCGACACTAGCCGATGGAGCGCTTACCGCCAAAGCACGGAACTGGCGCGCGCTGACGCTCTTTCAGCCCTGTGCACCGGACGGGCGTGAACAAACTATGAATTCCAACGCCGCCTATTGCGTGATGGGAGCGCTTCCGCCCAACAGCGTACGTAATCGGGCTACGCGCTTGTTCGATGGCCTGCTTGTCCAGACCGCGTCCATCGACAGCATCGAACACTTCGACGCCGAGATGCGGCACCATGCAACACAGCAAGCACCGACGTATCTTGCTGCCTGGCACGGCGTGCCCATGAGGGCCGGCGAGCGTCTCGCAGCGCTCGCCCGGCCGGCCCGTGACCACGACATCGACCAGGTGCTGTCGAGCATACCAACGCACTATCGCCCCCATGCGCCGCAATTGCTCCGGTCCGAGCCGCTACGGGCCGAGTTCAACGCGCCATTATTACGAGATAAGTCGATGCACGGCGCCTCGCTCGCGGCCCAGGCACACCGGTCCACAGCATATAGCGTGGAATACCTGCCGGAAAAAAACCTGTGGCGCTCTATCCACGCGGAGCACTCCGCACCTACTCGGGGCAGCGCATCACCCGCCACGCCATACACGCTGCGCACCGTCGTCAACGACGACCATGTGATGACCCAGTGCGTGGCACGAGATTGTTCGGCGCCGAACGGACTCGGCTCCCGCTATGCCTATTACTGGCCGGCCAGCGGTTTGCCTTACGGCCGCTTACTTCAGCCCACCTTCCCGGGGCACGATGCGACCTTGTACGAGCAGTCGCAGCTGTCGCATCAATGGCCCGCGCACATTTTCGAGACAGGCGCGCGGCGCGGCGACCGCGAGTTTCATTTGCCCCCCGGCACGCGTGTGCAGCACCTCCCCATCAAGGGCGAAAAATTCCTTAACCTCGAACTTTTCGAAATCGACGATGTGCTTTACGGCGTGCGCAAGACGGGCGGCGATGCGCCGCTCGAGCGCCTTTCCGACATTCTGCAACGCGGTGAAGCGCGGGCGTTCCATTGCCGGACCAAGCGGGGAAGGCAAGACAAGCTCGACTGCCTCGACGCATCGCGCCGCGAGATAGGCGGCCAGCCGGCGGTGTTGTTGGAAGACACTAATAACCCGATCTTTCAGGAACTGCCCGGCGAGGGTAATGCACCGCCTCTCAACGAGCAGAGCGTGCTCTTCATAGACGACGTCATATCCACAAACGCCGGCGAATTCGTATATCGTGTCTGGCACAACCACGTCGTGTGGCATGTTCATGACGTTGCTGGCAGCACGCATCTGGTGGCGCTAGCCAATGCGCCCGTGCGCTTCCCCGAAACCCTGACGGCAAGTTTGCTTGGGATTGATGGCGCAGGCGGACGGCGCTGGGCCGTGCAATTCATGGTCACGACGCACGGCAACGTAGCGCGCACCTGGCGACAAGCGGAGGTGTTCCGCACCTTCACCGACGGCAGCGGCCAATGGCAGGGATTGATCTACGCCGATCCGGACACACTCTATGCATTCCCGCTGCCGTCGCATCTGATCGACGGCATCGAAGTGACTTTGCGGCAGCCCAGCGAGGCGCTGCGGCAACGCTATCGGGCGTATCGGCACGCCGCGCTAGCGACGCTCGCCGCGGATAGTCAGCGTCACCACGTGGAGATCACGTCGACGAGTCGCGAGGTGACCATCAGCATCCTGAATGCCTATTTGCCCGAGCGCGTGGACCGCGCTCGATTACTCACGCAAACACCCGATGCCGATCCCGACTCGCGGGGCGAAAGCCTCGTGCGGGCGTTCACCGACGTGCCGCTGGATGTGGATGATTTCCATGAATGCACCGACGACGCGCAACGCCATCTCTGCAACATCCTCAACCATCCAACGCTACCGGAGAGCATGTCCAGCAGCCTAATTGCGGGGTTCAACGCCCTGAACGAGCAAAATGGCGATCCGAGCAGGATTCGCACGCTGACCATCGATAACGAAGCATGGCGCGGCATTTTGCAGGAGCTTCCCCAATATTTCCCCGGCTTCCGCGCTCCCTCCGCGCCATCGCCCCAGCATTCCGCGCAACAGGCTGCCGACGCAATGCTGCGGGCCTTTCGCACTGCGTTTAAAAAACGCAACGTTGCTTACGCCGAGCTGCGTTACCAAGACGGAGAGCAGGAGTTTTTTTTCGCTGCGTCAGGCGGCGGCGACAACCTGATCGCCGCCAATAACTGTAGCGACGCGCGTTGGCATAACAGCCTCCAGGAAGCATGGAATGAATTGGACGAGGCAGGCAGTAGCGCTGATCTGGCGACCTTTCTGGCGCACGACGCGCCAGACGTTGTCGAGCCACATCTGCCTACCGTCAATAGCGAAAATCGAGTGCGCCTGCGCGCGGCCGACTCCGAATCGCTTATCGTGCGCAATATATTCCGGGTGCTGGCCGCGCGTGGACCGAATGCCTCGGCGCCCCATTCGCTGCGCCTCGTGACGCGGCTCAATATGTGTCACTCCTGTCTGCTCGCGGTGCTCAGCTTCAGGCAACGATTCCCCGACGTGACGGTGGATGTTACGCAATTGAATATGCGTAGTCCCGGCCCGTCGGCCGAGAATTCACCGACCGGCGAAGCATCGTTCGCTGAGAGTCTGCGGGCACGCGGCGCGGTCGGCGGCACACCGCCGCGCCATCTCCCGAAAATACCGACGCCGTCACCACGCCGATATTTTCAAGATTGGATCTTTATCAACCCGGCCCTGCGGAGTACCGCGGCGCCCCGACGTGAATTATGAACAACGCGGCACGCTAAGGTGTCGAGGCATAATGGGCGCAACTTCCCCGGCTCATGATGAATCGATCGTCAAAACCACGCGCCGCACTGCCCCAAGCTGCTGCCGCGGCCGCTTCGCCGACCGCGCTGCGCATCGTGCTGGTGCGCGATCCATTCAATTCTCACGACGAAGACGTCGAAGCGATTCGGCTCGGCCTGAAGGAGGCCGGCTATCACCTAGTGAGCGTGGTCGACGCCGACACCGACTTGCCGGAACGCCTGGCGGCCGACAAGCCGGATATGTTGATCGTGGAATCGGAGGCTGCCGCGCGCGATTTGATCGAGCACGTTTGCGTGTCAACGCGCGACGATCCACGCCCTATCGTGCTGTTCACGGACAACGATGACGCCACGCGCGCACATGCGGCACTGGCCGCGGGCATCACCGGTTATATCGTCGACGGCCTGAAGCCCGAGCGCGTCAAATCGGTACTCGACGTGGCGCGCGCACGCTTCCAGCTCGAACAACAATTGCGCCGCGAGCTCGCGGAGACCCGCGGCAAGCTCGCCGATCGCAAGATCGTGGAGCGCGCCAAAGGCCTGCTGATGCAACAACTCAACCTCAGCGAAGACGATGCCTACCGCAAGCTGCGGCAGTTTTCGATGGAAAAAGGCATCCGCATCGCCGAGGCGGCGCAACGCATCATCGACGTCTCATCGATGCTGGGCTAACGGGCGACGCAACGCCGACGGGCACCTGCCGCGCGCAACGTCGCCCCTATTTTTGGTAGAGGAAGTAATGAGTGGAACGCCGGATCGTGATGCCCGTCAGGACAATGTGGCACAACACAGCAGCGCTTGGGTCGGCGGCAGCGACGCCCCGGAAAAGACTGAAGTGCGCATCGGCTTCATCCCGCTCACCGATTGCGCGCCGATCGTGATGGCGGCTACGCTCGGCTTCGACAAGCGCTATGGCATCAAAATCATCTGCAGCAAAGAAGCCTCGTGGGCCGGCGTGCGCGACAAGCTGCTCAACGGTGAGCTGGACGCCGCGCACGTGCTGTACGGCTTGCTGTATGGCGTGCAGCTCGGCGTGGCCGGCCCGAAGCAGGATATGGCCGCGCTGATGACGCTGAACCACAATGGCCAGGCGATTACCTTGTCGGAGCAGTTGCGCAGCCAAGGTGTGGTGGACGGCCCGACGCTCGCGCGTTTGATGCGGCGCGATCCGCGCACCTATACCTTTGCGCAGACCTTTCCCACCGGCACGCATGCGATGTGGCTGTATTACTGGCTGGCGAGCCAGGGTATCGATCCATTCCGCGATGCCCGCGTCATTACCGTGCCGCCACCGCAGATGGTGGCGAACATGCGCGCGGGCAATATGGATGGCTGCTGCGTCGGCGAGCCCTGGAATGCCCGCGCTATCGTCGACAAAGTGGGCTTCACCGCGGCGACCACGCAACAGATCTGGCCAGACCATCCCGAAAAAGTGCTGGGTACCACCGCCGACTTCGTCGCAAAAAATCCGAATACCTCGCGGGCGATGGTGGCCGCGGTGCTCGATGCCGCGCGCTGGATCGACGCCTCGGAGGCCAATACGCGACAGGCCGCGCAAACCATCGCCGCGGCCGCATATATCCATGTCGACAGTGGGATCATCGTCGACCGCATGCTCGGCCACTATAGCGATGGCCTGGGCCACAGTTGGGAAGACCGCAATGCCAATCACTTCTACAACGACGGTGCGGTCAACTTTCCCTATTTGTCCGACGGTATGTGGTTTCTCACCCAGCACAAACGCTGGGGCTTGCTGAAGACCCATCCCAATTATCTGGCGGTGGCGCGCTCGGTGAACCGCATCGACATCTACGAACAGGCCGCGAGCGCGGCGCGCGTGCCCTTGCCCGCCTCGGCGATGCGCAGTGCACGGCTGATCGATGGCATCGTCTGGGACGGCAGCAATCCGCAAGCTTATGCGGATGGCTTCGAGATCCACGCGTAAATCATCTGGCGATCACGCATGACGCAGGGTCTGATCCACGCGCACGCGCGTGCCGACGCGTTTGCGTTTCAGGCCGCCGCGCCCTCGGCACTGGCTCGATCGAGCTTGCCGATCTCGTCCGGCAGCAGCTTGAGCGCGGTGGCCTGCGCGATTTCGGACAGTTGCGCGAGCGAGGTGGCGCTGGCGATCGGCGCGGTGATGCTGGGCCGCGCGATCAGCCAAGCTAGTGCCACCACTGCCGGCGTACTGCCGTGCGCCTCGCTCACTTCATCGAGCGCTTTCAGGATGCGCAAGCCGCCGGGCGTCAGGTAGCGCTTCGCCGAGCCGCCACGCACGCTCTTTTCAAGATCCGCGTCACTGCGGTATTTGCCGGTCAGGAAGCCGCTTGCAAGCGAATAGTAAGGCACCACGCCCAGGCCCTCGGCCAGCGCTACCGGCTCGCTCGAGCCTTCGTAATCAGCGCGTTCGGCGAGGTTGTAATGGGGCTGCAGCACTTCATAGCGCGGCAGGCCAAGTCGCTTGCTGACCTGCAGGGCTTCTTGCAGGCGCGGTGCCGTGTAGTTCGACGCACCGATGACGGTCACCTTGCCCAATTCGACCAGCCGCGCGAATGCAGTGAGCGTTTCTTCGAGCGGCACGTCGCTGTCGTCGCGGTGCGCGAAATAGACATCGATGCGATCGGTGCCCAGGCGCCGCAGCGAGTTTTCGACCGCGCGCGCGATGTTGGCCGCCGATAAACCGTTGAAGGTTTTCATGTGACCGACCTTGGTGGCGATCACTACCTGATTGCGCCGGCCGCTGCGACGCAACCATTCGCCAATGATGGTTTCCGACTCGCCGCCCTGGTTGCCGGGCTTCCATTCAGAGTACATATCAGCGGTGTCGATGAAATTCAGGCCGGCGTCGACAAAGGCATCGAGTAGTGAGAACGAGGTCTCGCGGTCGATGGTCCAGCCAAAGACATTGCCGCCGAACACCAGCGGTGCGACCCGCAATGCGGATCGCCCCAGTTGTCGCATTTCCATAATCGTCCGTCTCCTGTGGATGGTTAATGAATGTCGGCTGGCGCGGTGGCGCCGCTACGCGTTGCCAAGGTCGGCGAGCAAGCGATGCGCCAGCGCGTGCGCCTCGTCGAAAGCTTCCTGCTCGGTCGCGCACAGTGTCTCGACACGGTGCGTGGTGGCCGCTTGCGTGGCGCCGTCGCGCGTATCGCGCAAAGTCACCATGCCCTGGAATCTGCCATCGTCGAACGCTTCAGTCAGTACGGTGGCAGTGTAAGACCCTTTCCGATAAGTCGAGTCAAGCATGGTGTTTCTCCTATCCCAATAATCTCACACGGAGCTTGCAATTCCGCAATCTCCGGACCCGCGCTGCGCGAGGCGCGGCTTTTCGCGAGATAATGCGAGCCACACCGGGTAGTTGCTCGCGACGGTGTCGCATCTGCCAACTCGATTTGCAGGAGACAAGCGCATGGCTGAATTTCGTATCTGGTCCGACGAGTTTGTCGAGAACGGCTTCTTGTCAAAACAGCATGAGTTCGACAACCAGGCTTTCGGCGTGCAAGGCGGCAATCGCTCGCCCGCGCTTTTTTGGGAAAACCCGCCGGCCGACACGGCCAGCTTCGCGGTGACCCTTTATGACCCGGACGCGCCCACTGGCAGCGGCTTCTGGCATTGGGTGGTCGCCAACCTGGCCCCTGATGTGCGTACGCTGCCGGCGGGTGCTGGCGCGAGCAGTGGCAGCGGCCTGCCAGCCGGTGCAGTGCAGACCCTCAACGACTATGGCACAGCGGGATTCGGCGGCGCCGCACCGCCGCGCGGCGACCAGCCGCATCGATATATCTTCCGCGTGCACGCGTTAAGCAAGGCCATGCTGCCGATCGACGCCACCACCACCAATGCCGTGGCGCGCTTCATGATTCACCTGAACGAAATCGATTCGACTACGGTGACCGGCCTCTACGAACTGCGGTGAACGCGCCCGCCGCTTCGCTGCCCGACGCGGCCGCGCTTGCCGCACGCGACGGACTGCCTTTCCCGCAACGTTACTGGGCCATCCTCGCGATCGCCGTCGGCATCTCGCTGGCGGTACTCGACGGTGCGGTGGCCAATGTCGCCCTGCCGTCGATTGCGCGCATGCTGCATGCAAGCCCGGCGGCCTCGATCTGGATCGTCAACGCTTATCAACTGGCGGTGACGATCTCGCTGCTGCCGCTGGCGGCCGCCGGCGAATTGATCGGCTATCGGCGCATCTACCTGGGCGGCCTGCTGTTGTTTACGCTGGCGTCGCTCGCCTGCGCCTGCGCCGATTCGCTCGGCACCTTAACGCTTGCGCGGGTCGCGCAGGGCTTCGGCGCGGCCGGCATCATGAGCGTGAATTCAGCCTTGCTGCGACAGATCTATCCCAAGCGCTCGTTGGGGCACGGCATCAGCATCAACGCCAGCGTCATCGCCATCGCATCGGCCATCGCACCGACGGTCGCATCGGCAGTGCTGGCGGTCGCCAACTGGCCCTGGCTGTTCGCCATCAATGTGCCGATCGGCGTGGTGGCCTGCGGCATCGGCATGCGTGCACTGCCGCGCAATGCCTTGCGCAGCGGGCGCTTCGACTATCCGAGCGCGCTGCTGAACGCCGCCACCTTCGGCCTGCTGTTCATCACGATCGATTCCTTCGGCCACAGCGCCCCCGGCCTGCTGGTTGGCGGAGGCGCCGTGGCAACCTTGTTGATCGGCATCGTCTTCGTACGGCGCCAACTCACGCAAGCCGTGCCCTTGCTGCCTATCGATCTGTTGAAAATTCCGGCGTTCGCCTTGGCTATCGCCGCGTCGGTGGTCACATTCATCGGACAGATGCTGGCCATCGTATCGCTGCCGTTCTTCTTGCAAAACACCCTGGGTCGCACCCAAGTGGAAACCGGCCTGCTGATGACGCCCTGGCCGGCCGGCGTCGCGCTGGTGGCGCCATTTGCCGGTTACCTGGTGAACCGCGTGCCGGCGGGCGCCCTCGGTGCGATGGGACTGGCGATGCTGTCTGCCGGCCTGGTATTGCTGGCAACCGTGCCGCCGCACCCCGATGCGCTGGCTTTCATCTGGCGCATGGCCCTGTGCGGCATCGGCTACGGGCTATTCCAGACGCCCAACAACCGCACCATTCTCACTTCAGCGCCGCTGCAACGCTCGGGCGGCGCCAGCGGCATGCTGGGCACGGCACGCCTGTCGGGGCAAACCATGGGTGCCACGCTGGTGGCACTGTTCTTTGGCCGCTGGCTGACGCATGGCGTGTTGTTGTCGCTATATACCGCAGCATGCTGCACGGCGATCGCCGCCGTCCTGTGTGTGATCCGCGTGTCGGCCACGCCGCGCCGCACTTTGCAGGAAAAGTTGTAAAAAGCGTCGGTTCTTCGCGACGTTTCGTAAAGTCTTCAGAGCCGCTGTACAAGTTACAGCGGCGCCTGTCCGAGCGACTCCCAGCGCCCGTTTTTACTCGATTCCCGGCATGGCACGGCAGTTGCGTTATAGCTCGCGTATGCCGCAGCGTTGCGGCGCTACTCACCCGGCTGCGCTCAGGCGCGGTTGTCAGGAGCGAAGCACATGACTACGCAAAATCTCGTAGGAAAGAAAGTCGCCATTCTGGCGACCGACGGTTTTGAGCAAGCGGAACTCGTATCACCGAAAGAGGCGCTGGAAGCCGCTGGCGCCATCGTAGAAGTGGTGTCGGACAAGACCGATACGATTCAGGGCTTTAAACATCTCGAAAAAGCCGACGCGATTCGCGTCGACAAGACGTTTGATCAGGCACTGGCGGGCGATTACGACGCGGTGGTATTGCCAGGCGGCGTGGTGAATGGCGACGCCATGCGCTTGCTGCCCAAGGCACAGCGCTTCATCAAACAGACGGACGACGAACATAAGCCGATCGCCGTCATCTGCCACGGCACTTGGCTGCCGATTTCAGCCGGCATCGTCAAAGGCCGCACGCTGACGAGCTGGCCCAGCTTGCAGGACGATCTACGCAACGCGGGTGCCAGGTGGCTGGATCAGGAAGTCGTGCATGACGGCAATTTCATTAGCAGCCGCAAGCCCGATGACCTGCCAGCCTTCAACCGCACGCTGATCGAAGTACTGGCACATGCCGCCTGAACCACTGCAACAGGACTAAGCGGCCTTTGCTGTGGGGCGGTCCGATGCACGTCTCCACGGCGCACCATCTCAAAAATTTAACGAGGAGTTGGCCATGAGTATCTTCACCTACCGGAGACATCTGCGTTTCATGTCCCCGTCACAGCGCAAGGTCTGGTGGGAACAGCGCATGCGCCTGACGCCGCGCGTAGCCATCGGTCGGTCGTACGTGCCGCGTAATGTGTCAGGGCAATTCGCCTACGTCAAAGTGAGCTAAGCGAGATGACCCAGCCTAGCCAGGTGCGTTTCCCGAGCGAGCCGGCGCGTTTCGACGGCGCGCGCATGGCGGTATGTTTCATGGCCGCGGTGGATGACCGTCGCGTTGAGTGCGCGGTCACGGCGGAAGCGCTGGAAGATCATTTCGGCGCCAGTTCAGCACTTGAGTCGGAGCTGCTCGAAGCTTTCGAAACTGGCAGAGGGCGCATTCAAAATGCCTGTCGCGAAGCGCTGCTACGCGATAGCGACACGCCACCGTTGCTGCGCAGCGGACTGTTTCGTGTGGAAGAAGGCGAGTTCTGATAAGGGGATTGCCATGTCGTTGATTATTGCGGGACGTTTTAACACCTTTGCAGATGCCGAAGCAGCAGCGAATACGCTATTTGGCAAAGGTTTCCTCGAAGAAGATGTGACCTTGTTCTTCGTCAATCCGCGCGGCCAGCATCATCGCTTTCCGATCGGCGGCGACGTTAATGCGGATGCGGGCTCGGCCAATGCATCGAAGGGTGCCGGCGCAGGCGTGGCGATCGGCGCAGTGATTGGCGCGATCGTCGGCGTATTGATCGTCTCGTTCTTCCACACGTTTCTGGCGGTGACGATTCTCGCGGCGGGTGTCGGCGCCTACGTAGGCTCGCTGGCCGGCGCAATGAAGCGCACTCGGCAGTCTGGGCCGCCGCAAACCACGCGCGCACGCGATGACACCGGCACCAAGGAAATTCGCGAGACCGGTGTGCTGCTGGCGATTCACGTGAATGAAGAGAACAAGGCAATAGCCGCCGACGTATTGCGCGAAGCGGGTGCGCATGATGTCGAGCGCGCGAGCGGCCGCTGGGCGCAAGGCAAGTGGACCGACTTCGACCCGTTGGAGCCGCCGCACTTGGCCGGCGATATCGGACGTGAACGTCAAGAGCATCCGGCCAGCGCCGCGATTTAATGGCGCACCAGGCAGCGCGCCGATAGCCAGGCGCCGTGCCAACGACCGCCGCTGCGGCGCCCGACGGGCCGCAGCGGTTTTCATTTGATCCGCGCTTCTATCTCTTCAATGCGGCGCCATCCCGCTAAGCGCGTAACAGCTTGTCGGGCGTGATCGGCAGATCCCGCACGCGTACGCCGGTTGCGTGATAGACCGCGTTGGCAATCGCCGCCACCACACCGGTAATGCCGATCTCACCGATGCCTTTAGCGCCGAGGCTGTTAATGAACGGATCGTCTTCTTCGACTACTGCTACGTCGATCTCTTGCACATCCGCGTTCACCGGCACGTGGTAGTCGGCGAGATTGCCGTTGACGAAACGCCCCGAGCGCGGATCAGCTTCTGTCACTTCGAGCAGTGCCGCGCCAATGCCCCACACCACGCCGCCCATCAACTGGCTGTGACCGGTCTTGGCGTTCAACAAGCGGCCGATGCCATAGCGGGCCACGACCCGACGCACCCGCACGATGCCCAGGTCTTCGTCGACGCCGACTTCGGCGAAGACGGCGCCGAAGGAATGAAAGGCGTGCGTCTTGCGTTCATCGCCCGGTTGCACATGCACGGTAGCTTCCAGCGGACGCCCCCCGGCACGCGCCAGGATGGCCGACGCCGACTCGCGCCTTTGCGTATCGCCCAGCACGCTTAGCCAGCCGTTCTCGACCACGATCTGTTCGCGCGGCGCGCCTGCCAACGGCGAGGCGCTATCGCCCACTGCGGTATCGATCAGCTTGGCGCGCACCGCCTCGCAGGCCGCTTGCACCGCAGGCGACACGCTGGCTACCGACTGCGATCCACCTGATACCGGCGCACGCGGCAAAGTTGTGTCGCCCAATGCAAAATGCACGCGCTCCACCGGATAGCCCAGTGCGTCGGCCGCCACCTGCGTCATGACCGTGTAGGTGCCGGTGCCCAGATCCTGGGTACCGGATGCGACCTGCGCGCTGCCGTCCGGCAGCAGGCGCGCCAGCGCGGAGGCAGCACTGCGTTGCGCCGGATAGGTGGCGGTCGCCATGCCCATGCCGATCAGGGTATGGCCATCGCGCATGGAGCGCGGCGGCGCTTGGCGACGTGACCAACCGAAGCGCTCGGCGCCCTGCTCGTAGCACTGCTTCAACGATTTGCTGGAGAAGGGTTTGCCATCCTCGGGATTATTCTGCGCGTAGTTGCGCAACCGCAGATCGATCGGATCGACGCCTAGTTGTGTCGCCAGCTCGTCCAGTGTCGACTCCAGCGCGAAACTGCCGGTCGTTTCGCCGGGTGCGCGCATAAAGGTCGGCGTGCCGAGATTCAAGCGCACCAGCCGATGCGAGGTCGATTGATTGGGCACCGCGTAGAGCATGCGCGACAGCACCGCCGAGGTCTCGCTCCAGTCCTCCAGCGTCGAGGTGTTCGACCAGACGTCGTGCGTCATCGAAGTCAGCCGCCCGTCTTGATGCGCGGCGAGCTGCAAGTGCTGTTCGGTATGTGGGCGTGACCCCACCGGCCCGAACATCTGCTGCCGGTCGAGTACCAGTTTCACCGGACGACCGGCTTGGCGCGCGGCCATGGCGGCCAGCACCACGTGCGACCAGGTCGAGCCCTTGCAGCCGAAACCGCCGCCGACGTATGGACAGATCACGCGCACATTGTCGGGCGAGATGCCCAGCGATTTCGAGACGGTCTCACGTACGCCACTTACGTATTGCGTGGAATCATATAGCGTCAGATGATCGCCATCCCATGCGGCCAGCGTGGCATGCGGCTCCATCGGATTGTGATGTTCGATGGGCGTGGTGTAGCGCACGTCGACATGCACGGCACCGGCTGCAGCACCAGCGGCCACATCGCCGCGCAAACTGTCACCCGGCCCACCGGGGCCACCCTTCGACGGCACCGCGCCAGCCTTGCCACCTTCGAAATCAAGTGACGCGGTATTTTCGCGATAACGCACCTTCACTGCGTGCGCAGCGTCCACTGCGCGCTCGAAAGTGTCGGCCACTACCACCGCGACCGGCTCATTTTGATATTGCACGCGATCGTCCTGCAGCAGCGATAAGACGCGGCCGGCCGGCGGCGAGTTGGCACCGGCATGGCCACCCTGCGGCAGGCGCAGCGCGTTGCGCCAGGTCATGACCGTGATCACGCCGGTCATACCTTCGGCGGCCTGCGTGTCGATCGCCGCGATACGGCCACTGGCGATGGTGCTGGTCACCAGCACCGCGTGCGCAACATCCGGACGCGCGAATTCAGCGGCATAACGCGCG
Organism: Janthinobacterium lividum; assembly: GCA_050955105.1. Classification (GTDB taxonomy): domain Bacteria; phylum Pseudomonadota; class Gammaproteobacteria; order Burkholderiales; family Burkholderiaceae; genus JBPBQZ01. Next base: position 41,956 of record JBPBQZ010000037.1, read on the forward strand.
CCGCCGGTTACTTTCAACAGGCCGTCGGTACGCGACAGCGGAGCACCGACGATAGTCATGCCACACCTCCCTGCGTTGTCTGCTGCGAAGGCCGCTCGATACCCGCGGCCACGCGGATGGCACGCACCACCGCGCGCTGTCCCATCGGAATCTTGAAGGCGTTGCCGCGATGGGGCTGCGCGCCTTGCAAGGCGGCGGCGCCGACCTGCGCGAGCCAGGGGCCAGATAGCTCTTGCACCGAGCGGCCCACGAGCAGCGTTTCAGCGGCATTCGCGCGCCACGGTTTCTGTGCCACGCCACCGAGGGCGATGCGCGCGCTTT
>JBPBQZ010000038.1:0-36988 GCA_050955105.1 Janthinobacterium lividum
GGCGTAGCGTGCCGGCGGCAACGGTGAATGACCTGTGGATGTTTCTACGAACAAATGTAAGCCCGCAGGCAGCGGACCGACGAAATCTGTACTCGAAGGCTCGGAAATGGGCCTAACAGAAAGCTGATCGACAAGGCCGAATCGGTAGCCCGGCATCACGTCGCGGCGACGTGTGAACGTAGTCGCGCCAGTGATTTGAGTCCAATCTGGCTGGCTCGACAGCGACACGTCACGCCATTCGACAGGCGTGCCGACGGCGCCGACTAGGCGGCCGTTTTGTAGCTTAACGATTTCGTAGCCGCCGCTGTACCAATTTTCGACGCCACCGTTGCTTGCGGCATCAATGCGCCCGCGGACCAGCAAAAGTCCGCGGCCATTCACGTTCAACCGCAAGTATTTATAAGCAGGATCGAGGCGCTGAGAGGCCAGCGCCGCATCCGAACCTTGACGATAAAAATTGTATTTGTCGACGATGGCCTGCACCGGAGGCGAGGTGCAGGCCGTTAACAACGGGGTGACTAAGCAGAGTAAACAGGCGAGACTCTTCGCGATCTCCCTCTGCCTGTGCTCAAACGCTACTCGATTCAGCATGGCTACCCGACTACCAAACAGTCATGACTCCCCCACTCGACTGTCGGGGTACTCAACGACGATACCCCAGCAGGGGTGGAATTAGTGCGTGCCCGTGGTGCCGGTCGTGCCTGTGGTACCGGTTGTACCAGTCGTGCCAGTAACGGGATTGCTGTTACCACCGCCGGATAACGTTGCGACCAATATGCCGCCTACGATTGCCGTGCCCGCTACGGCGCCCGCGATCGTGGTAGCAGGAATAACGGAAGCCGGCGGAACGTCCTGCGCTTGCGCTAAAGGCGCGGCGAGCGTACCGGCTACAGCGCCGGCGACGAAAATGGCTTTAAAGGCTTTCATGGGACCTCCCAATGAATGGTCAAATATCGAATTCCCACGCTAGCAAAGCTGGTAGCGCAAGTCAAAGCTTTCTCAAAATCATGTCTAAAATCATACAGCAGCGGACAAGGCAGCACTGTGTCGCCTGTATCTTACACTTCATTTACAGCCACCAAATACAAAGCAGCAATATCCTAATAATAATTAAGGGCTTACCGTCACTCTGTAAGCCTATCCTATTGTTGTGAAGAGAGCACAACTGCGTGGCAACATTCTGCGACGCGGAAAATGGCAGCTAGATATATTGGTTTCATAGCTTTCGTTTAATATCAGCGCATGCCTCAGTGCGCCGGCCATCCGCATCTCTCAAGAAAAATACATTCGCCATGTCTACGATAACCACGACTTCGCCCGCCCTCGCTGTGGCGTCAGGCACCGCCGCCATCCAGCCGGTAATCCTCGCGGGCGGCTCCGGCACCCGCCTATGGCCAATTTCCCGCGAGCACTATCCAAAGCAACTAATCGGCTTGCTGGGCGCGAGTTCCCTACTCCAGTCCACCGCAGTCCGCCTCGACGGCATAACCGGCGCCCGCCCCCTGGCGCGTGAACTCATCCTCGTCTGCGGCGAAGACCACCGCTTCACCAGTGCCGAACAACTGCGCGTAAGCGGTAAAGCCGCGCAAATCGTCCTGGAGCCCGTTGCCCGCAACACCGCGCCGGCCCTCACGATTGCAGCGCTCGCCGCGCGCCGCGACGGCGCCGACCCCATCCTGGCCGTGATGCCCGCCGACCACTCAGTTGCCGACGAGCAAGCATTCCAGGCCGCACTGCTGCGCGCCGCCGCCTATGCGGAGCAAGGCGCGATCGTCACACTAGGGATCGTCCCCACGCGCGCTGAAACCGGTTACGGCTACATCAAAGCCGGCGCCGCCGTCACCTCTGTTGCCGGAGCAGCCGGCGGCCACACGCTCGAGCGCTTCGTCGAAAAGCCTCACCAAGAGCTCGCCGAGAAATACCTCGCGTCCGGCGAATACTGGTGGAACAGCGGCATCTTCATCGTGCGCGCATCGGTCTGGCTGAAAGCGATTGAAACGTTTCACCGCGAGATTTATTCCGCCTGCCTGAACGCGTTCGAAGGCGGCAAAGGCGATGGTGACTTCTATCGGCTGGATAAAGAGGCATTCAAAGCCTGCCCGTCGGATTCGATCGACTACGCGGTGATAGAAAAATTGGGCTCCGATCCGCAGTTCGCCGCGGTCGTCGTGCCGTTGAACGCCGGCTGGTCGGACGTCGGCGCCTGGGATGCCGTCTGGGACATCCTGCCGAAAGATGCAGATGGCAACGTGGCTCGCGGCCGCGTGATGTTCGAGGGCACCACCTCCAGCTACGCGCATTCGGAAGGCCGCCTGGTGGCTTGCGTCGGTGTCGATAACCTGATCATCGTCGAAACGCCAGACGCGGTGCTCGTCGCCGACAAATCGCGCGTGCAGGAAGTGAAGGCGATCGTCGGCCGCATCAAGGCGGAGCAGGGCAGCGAGGCGCAGAACCACCGCAAAGTCCATCGGCCGTGGGGTTACTACGACTCAATCGATCTCGGCGAGCGCTTCCAGGTGAAACGCATCGTCGTGCATCCGGGCGCGAAGCTGTCGCTGCAGATGCATCATCACCGCGCCGAGCATTGGATCGTGGTATCGGGCACCGCGGAAGTGAGCTGTGGCGAGAAAGTGTTCCTGCTAGCGGAAAATCAATCGACCTACATCCCGCTGGGCACGACGCACCGGCTGGCGAATCCGGGCAAGGTGCCGCTGGAAATGATCGAAGTGCAGTCCGGCAGCTACCTCGGCGAAGACGATATCGTTCGCTTCGAAGATACCTACGGCCGAAAGTAGGCTTTGGTGTTGGCGTCCGCCTGCGGGTGCTCGAGCAATTGCTGCGGTGACATCCAGGCAAAGACGGCGTGTTGGTCGCAAGACGGGAAAGCGTCAGGCAACACATCGTTCAGTCGATAAGCCAGCACAACGTAGTGGGTGCCGATGCCGTCGACCTCGGCGAAGTTGTTGTCGTAGAAATGTTCATACACGCCCACGAAGCTGGCCTCGTTGCGTCCGCACCGGCGGCCGAGTTCCGTCTCGGTGATGCGCCCGAAGGCCGCGTCGAGCCCTTCATTTTTATAGATGCGTCCGCCCGGCACGAACCAGCTGCCCTTGGCCGGTTCGTTCACGCGCTTACCCACCAGATAATCGCCGTTGGCGTTTTGTGCGAGCAGGTCGATCGACACGAGCGGCGTGTGCGTGACGACGTTCAAAAAATCCTGGCGAGCTAACATGATTGCGGGGCGGAACGAGCATGGACCAACCGTCGGCGACGGCGCTTCCGCAAGATGATAGAGCTAAACCGCGGACTTCAATAAACGTAGTTGCCGAACGCCGAGCGTGCGCGCCATCGCCGGCAAGTCGGTGACGCCAGATAGTTCAGGCACCGCATTGCCCCGCTCGTTTTCGTCCCACGCCCGTCCACGGCGCATGCCCGTCGATTCGACCGTTCGAGTAGGCGCGACGACGACGTCCAGCTCTAGTCCGCGACTCAGGTAATGGGCGTTGATCGATTCCACCTCAAGCCCCACCTTGGCGAATTCGCTGCGCACTTGTGTCAGCAACTCCTGCCGCGAGGGTAGGCCCGCGGGCGCCGGCGTCGCCTCATCATTCTCGGGATCCACATGAATCAACGCATCGAGCACGCGCACGTCTTCGCATAACCGTCGCCGCACTGTCTCGGCAATGTAATGCCCTTCCGAAACGCTGATGACCGGATCGACCAGAATATGCGCGTCTACCAGCGCCATATCGCCCATCTTGCGCGTGCGCAGTTCATGCACATCGCGCACACCGGGTGTGGCCTGGATGATTTCACGCATCTCACGCGCGGCAGCGGTATCGAGCGCGCGGTCGGACAAATCTTGCACGGCGTTCCACGCGAACACCCAGCCCATGCGCGCGATCATCACGCCGACCACGGCCGCGGCAATCGGATCGAGTATCTTGAAACCGAGCAGGCTGCCGGCGATGCCTATAGACACCACCAATGAAGAGGCCGCGTCAGACCTCGCATGCCAGGCGTTGGCGATCAACAGTGAAGAGCGCACGCGCTCGGCGGTGCGCAGCATATGACGAAACAACACTTCTTTAGCAACGATCGCAATCAGCGCGACGATCAGTGCAGCGACGTGTACAGGGGGCGCTTCGCCAATGTGCGCCAGGCGCTCGGCGGCACGCACCAACGCGCCGATGCCCACACTGAGCAGCAGGGCACCGAGGAAAAACGAGGCGACTGTTTCGTAGCGGCTGTGGCCGTAGTTATGGTCGGCATCGGGCCGCATCGCCGCGCGATGGCTGGCCGTCAGCACCACGCCATCGGCCAATAGATCGGATGCAGCATGCGCGCCGTCGACAATCAGCGCCTGCGACTGCGCAAGCACGCCGACGCCGATCTGCAAAATCATCAGCGCGATATTGACGGCAATGCTGGAGCGCGTTGTGAGAGTGGCGGCTGCTTGGCGGTCGGCGGTGGGAACGAGCATGGCATTACATCGACAATAGCGGGAAGCGATTTCGTGATTGTAATGCGATGCCCGTTGAAACACGTGTCAAATAAATGAATTTCTACAATAAAAACAGCGGCTTACGAATGAAACCGGTTTCTATTCTCGTTTCGGATCGGGTGATTATTTGTTAATCAGAAAGCGTTCGCGGCTTTCCACGCCAGCAATCCACTTCGGCGGCTTGCCGCGGCCCGACCAGGTTTCTTCGGTATTCGGATTCCGATATTTCGGCGCTACACGACCGCGTGCACGTGGTTTCGCCGTTTTGCTGGTGCGGCCCCCGCCGAGATCAGCCAAGGTGATACCGAAATCGGCCATTTTCTGGCGAATGTCTTCCAATACCACTGCAAATTCCCGATCTTTCGCTTCAGCGATTTTCCGCTCAAGCTTTTCCCGTTGCGCAAGCAGTTCTTTATATGAGTCCATGCATCTATTCCTTGACGGTTACATTCAGCCCAATTACTCCGCGCCGAGCCTGTTCTGCCGCTTCAAAGCGCCGGCAGATAATACCCCAGTTTTAGTGGAACACTTGATTTCGGAGTTTCTCCGAAAATATGCAGCGATTATCGGAGTCACCGCACATGCACCGCGGTGGCTAAGGAAAGCGCCCAACGGCACTGGCCAATGTGCCCACATAGTTGAAACGATATTTAATAAATCGAGGAACGATGCCGCCTGAAGTTGTGGCGACTATGAAGCGTCAACGAAAGCTGACGAGGCCTGACAAGGGTAATCCATAGCTATTCAGTTTGAGAATTTATGCTCGGCCAATACCGCATCTCAATAATAATCAGCGTGTAGCTTATCTTGATTTAAAGCTGTGACCGATGCCTTGAATGAATAATGCACAGTGACTTATCCAAGAAATGGGAAATCACTTAGTCAGAGACGGGACGATGACTTATCGCGCGCCATTTAAGTCAACGCTTCCCGCGCGAGCTCGTCCACGCATTCCCTCAGGGCGAGTCGCAATGTCTCGAAGTCCAGCACGTGATGAATCGCGTCCGCGTCCGCTTCACTGGCTGATGCCGCCTGCTGCTCAGCGTCACTCAGCGGCGGATCGTTGAACGCATGCCTGCGTCGTTGCCCCGCGCGCACCAGGTCCACACCGTGACGATCGATGCCCAACAGGCGCACCGATGCTGGCAACGGGCCGCCGAATTCATCGAGCAGCGCCACTTCCTCGTCGTCGGCCAGCGGCGGTGTGAGATCGAGTGTGCTGCCGTCCAGCCAGCCCATCGCGCCGAAGCCGCCGATATAACGCAGGCGCAGCGGCGTCATCGAAAAGAACGAGAAATCACCTAGCGCCAGGTAACGCTCCGCGTCCGGGTGGTAGCGCAGATAGCGGCGCGCGATACCGCCCGCATCGGGCGTGTCGGCCACCGGGTGGCAGTCGCCCAGCAAGGTCAGCCGCGGCCCCTCGATAACCTGGCCGTCGGGCGCGTCGAATACCAGGAAACCCGCACGCGCATCAGCTTGCAGATTGCGCGTGTGTTCGGCGAGGCGGCTGATCAGGATGGCGGGACGATGCCGGTTATCGGTGACAAACGGCAATACGGTGGGATACGGGTAGCCACCGGTTTGGCGCGCGTGACTGGCAAGCGTGCCAAACGAACATTGGTGCAACAGATTAATCAGGGCGTTCGCAGGGATGTGCATCGCATCTCCGTCATCACGGGCGGTGTTGGGCGGCCAGGGCGCGCGCGGCCAGTCGGTCGATCATGTCGGCTTGATAATAATGGCGCATTTATTCTTGAGTCTAGTTGGACGCCGCTTCCATACGGCGGCTGTTGAATCACCCAAGTCGAATTTACCCTCGATCGGTCGGATTTACGTCTCGCCCCCGCCGGCCGAGCGCTGTACCCCCATCGGGACGGGATTTTTGGCGTCCCGAAGAGGCGCTGAGCCGATGTAGCTCGGCGCAAGCGGTGCCCACGATGCAAGGCTCGGCGCGGTTAAGGCGCTTGGCGACAAGTAAGGACCGAGCAGGCATGACACGACCTGGCATGCCTTCTGCTGAATTGCCTGACCCGCACGGTCTTTCCCTGCGTTCTACCGTCGGCAATCAGGGGATTGAATCCCTTCCGCTTATCTTGGCATCGAGGAGAACATCATGGGTACCTTTGAAAACGTTGGAGAACGCCTGGACGACGCCACGGACGATACGGCACGCGCCGGTCGCCGCATCGCGCGCCGCACGCGCAATGCGTCCGATGGCATTTCGTCGGATCTGCGCACGCTGCTGCGCGACCTGGACGATTCGTTGAGCGATGGTTCGGACACCGATGTCGCGGCCTTGCGCGAGCGGGTGCGCGCGCGCCTCGCCGATGCCCAAGACCTGTTCGACGACACCCAGCAAAGCATCAAGGAACGGCTCGACGAAGCCATTGCAACAACCGATGACTATGTCCGTAACCGCCCGTGGGAAACCGTCGGCGCGGTCGCCGGCATCGCGTTTTTGTTCGGCATTATCATCGGCCGCAGTTGATTTGTTGGGGAGGGCTCAATTTTGTTGAGCCCTCCTGTCCAATTTAGTTTAGATTTCGTCTCACCCGACTGAAAAACCGAGGCGCTTCGATGAAGCGTCCGGCAACCTATGGGCGTCGCACTGCAAAATGCGCGGGCATAGCAAGCCGGCCGGTCGGGTGGGCGGCTTGTCGTCGAGCCGTCAACACACGGTGCAGTAAAAGCCGTGGTTATAAAAATAAGTAGGTCTGGCCATGCCTGCGAAAGTGGTGTCACGAGAAATGGAGGTCTCGTACGCGTCACTGTTTGAACTCGTTTTTAACTAAAGCAAAGGGTTAGGGTGCCAAATGCAGATCTCTCTAGCGTCGGACTTTTCTTTTCGCGTGTTGTTGTACCTGTCTTCGTGTCCCGAGGAGGACAACATCACGATCGCCGAAGTTGCATTGCAACTCGGTGTTTCGCGACCCTATTTAATGAAGGTGGTGGCAAGACTCAGCAAACTGGGCTGGGTGGATTCGGTGCGCGGTCGCCATGGCGGCATCCGGATAGCCTCTAAAGCTGCCGAACTGAAGATCGGCGCCATCATGCGCAGGCTCGAGAACAGCGGCCCGTTAATCGACTGCAAAGCGCTGAATTGCGTACTCGCCGATCGGTGCACCTATTTCCGCGTGCTCGAAGAAGCGCGGCGCGCCTTCTTTTCGTCGCTCGACGGTTACCGGCTGCAAGACCTGGCGACGCCGCCTACTTCACGGCTGCTCTACCGCTTGCACCGCCAAGCCGTTCAAATGTCAGTAACCCAGTAATCAAGCTGTAACGCGCGTTCGGGACGGCAACACACGACGCTGGCATTCTCAGTAGAATCTCTGTTCTCAAAACGAGGAGAACGGCGTGACTACAAATTCCGAATGGATCGATATTCCTGCTGACGGCGGCACCTATCAAGGTTATCTGGCATTGCCTCCGGCCGACAGCCGCGATCGCAAAGGCCCGGGCATTATTTTGCTGCAGGAAATCTTCGGGGTGAATGCGCATATTCGCAGCGTCGCCGACCAGTACGCGGCCGACGGTTACGTCGTGCTGGCGCCGGACATTTTTTGGCGCAGTGAAAAGCGTGTTGAATTGGGTTACGAAGGCGACGACATGAAAAAAGCCGTGTCGCTGATGCAGGCTACCGATGTCGGCAATGCTGTGAGCGATGTCGCCGCGGCGGTAAAAGCGCTGAAAACCCGACCGGAACTGCAAGGTAACGTCACCGCGATCGGCTATTGCTTCGGCGGCCGCCTGGCTTATTTGTCGGCGGCCAATGGCCTTGTGGATGCGGGCGTTGCCTACTACGGCGGCGGCATTCAGAACATGTTGGACAAGGCCGCTCAGGTCAAGGTGCCGATGCTATTTCACTATGCGGAGCACGACCACAACATCTCGCTCGAAGCGGTCGAGCAGGTGAAGGCTGCGTTCGCCGGTCATCCGGATGCCACCTTCCACGTGTATCCCGGCGCCGAACACGGTTTCAATTGCAATGTGCGCGGCTCGTATCAACGTCATGCCGCCGCGCTGGCGCACGGCCGCACGCTGGCTTTCCTCGAAAAGTAATACCCCGGCGCGACGCAGCACGCTGCTTCGTCGCCCAATCTTCATTACTGGTCCAAGTCCGCATGGCCATCGTGAGGGTGGCCATGCCGGAACGCGCTTGCTTGCGTAGCTCGTAAGGAAATTGCAAGATTCGCTCTTTCTTCCTTCAGGCGCTTCGCATGGCACCGAATGATAAAGACGACGATGCCGACGGCTCAGCCTCGACATCGGCCTTCGCTCCAACCTCCGCTTCAACATCGGCTCCAGCTGCCACTGCGCCCGCACCAGCGCCGACCTTCAACGAACTGACCTCCGCGCTCGATCGCATGAAGGCACTGGTAACGCAAGACACGTCCGCGATCGAACAGCTATTCACCCAGCACCTCTCAACGCTGCAAGATCTGCCGGGCCTGGCTGAGCTATCGGCCAGCTTTTCGGCCGCGAGCGCACACGGCCCAGCCGCAGCGGCGTTGCCAGTCGATCTGAGCCCAATGCCCGAACTCGTCAACACTCGCGTGCCTGCGCGATCCAACGCGCATGGCGCGGCTACCCAGACCGATTGGGCCTACGCACGGCGCGCCCTGCTGCGCTACGCGAAGCGGGTCTGAGCGCTGCCGCGCGCCGCTCTTTGTAACAAGCCGCCTGGCAATGCAACCGGCCGGCAACTGGCGCCACAGCAATGGCAATGCGAAGGCCGCCGTTCGCTTGTCGAACCCGCCACCGCATTGCCCTCGTTACTTTGCGCACGTCTGCCTTTCTCTCCATGTTGACAATCTCCCTTCTCAGTTCGCCGCCGTTGTTGAACGATCCGGCCAATCATCCGCCACAGGCGAATGCGCCAGACACCGCCGCCGGCAAACTCCTGGCGCTGGCCGCCACGCAGGGCGCTGGCCCAGGTAACTCCGCGCATACGGACGTCCAATCTATCCGACTCTTTCTACTGCTTTTCAAATCAGCGCAGCAACACTTCTGGACTGCCATCCATGAACAGGAGGCCGCCATGGGAGACATGAACGATCTCCAATCGGTGTTGACCGTGCTGCGCAACGCGGAACGTGGCAAAGATCCGGACGCGAAATTCGACGAAGCCTCGCGAATTGCAATTCTCGAAAGTCAGGTGGCTCTTTCAAGCAATTCATCCATGATGCAGAAGTTGTCGGACCCGGCGGCAATACAGGCCGAGAAAAAGCGCTTGGCGGACGAGATCGCGTATTTGCTGCATCGGCGCGAAGCGTGTGAATACAGCCTGGAATACCGCCCAAAGACGTTGCCTGAAGACGTAAAGACTGCCTACATAAAACGCTTCGAGACGGAACTTGCCGAGATCAAACGCAAATTGCCTGGGCTCGAGAAGCAACTGCGCAATCTGAACGACAGCTCGGGGCCACCGCCAGGCTTTGCGACCGTTGAAAGAGTCCTCTGGGCCTATGAGGTAGGCACGAATCTCTATGACTTTGATAGCTTGCCGACCCTGCAGAAACTCACAGAAACCCTGAACAGCGAAGTCGAAGCACGCAATCGCACCTCGCAATTGAAGATGCTGAAGGTGAACGAATGGCAAAGCGTCGTGCATGAATATTCGACCTTCGCCTCGGAACAAATCAGCAAGGCGCATGACGCCAAGATTTCTATCGCTCACAACTGGACCTAGACGCCAACACGCGTCCGTTCGCACTGGAGGAACCCTCTATGTCTGGAATCAATCTGCAAGGCAATGGCGTCGGCGATCTGCAATGCCGGCCGACAACCCTCAACGAACCGCGTGTCGAGTCGATCGGCATCTTGCCGCCAGGAGGACGTCTATGCCCTACAGGACGCGGCACGGTTTCAGGCGCGACACCGACTTTCACGGGCGAAAAGCGCAATCCGGGTAATGAATCGATCGCGCTATTTCTCTCGATGCTGAGTTCATCCCAGCAGAAATTTTGGGAAATCGTGAATGAGCAGGAGACGGAGGTCGGCAGGATGAACGATCTACAAGCGGCGTTAACCGCACTACGCAATGCCCAGCGTGGAAAAGCCAAGGATTTCGCGTTCGACGAAACCGCGCGGAACGCCGTACTGGACACCGAGATCACATTGGCGGACGACTCGCCATTGCGCGCCGGCGGCGCAAAAACCGCCACCCTGGGCCACATCCTCGACGCCTACGAGATCGGCGGAGGCGCCCACGACTTCGCGAGCCTCACGGCATTGCAAACGCTGACCGAAACGCTCAGCACCGAAGTCGAAGCGCGCAACCGCACTTCTCAACTGAAGATGCTGAAAGTCAATGAATGGCAAAGCGTCGTGCATGAGTATTCGACGTTTGCAGCGGAACAAATCAGCAAATACATCGAGGCCATGACCGCAGCCGCGCGCAAACTCGCGTAAGCGTCGTCGCCGAAATTTACTTTATTGAAACCACCCATGACCGATATCAAGCTGTCACCTATCGCGGCGGCGGCGCATGGACTTTCGATCGAGCCGCCCACGCCGACCGGCGCCACGGGCCGGCAGAAAGTCTATGCATCCTCCGCGGAATCTTCGCATGCGCTGGCACCCGCCGACGCATCGGCAATGTTGCTAAGCGTCCTGAGCGCGCAAACCCGTGGCCTGCATCTCGATCTGACGTCGGCCGAAATCAACATCCAGGCGCTGCAGGAGCGAATCGCCACGCAAAGCCGCGACATCATCCGCAAGATCGACGAGGCAGCTCAGGCGCGCGCCGATGCGCAAAGCGCCAGCCGGGTCAGCTTCTGGATGAATATCGCGGCCGATGTCGTCGCCATCGGCTTCGCGGCGCTGCTGGTGGTCGCTTCCGGCGGCACCGCCGCGCCGCTTGCAGCGTTGGCAGTCGCGTCGCTATCGGCCGGCTATGCGGCCGCCGATATCGGTGTCATGACATATGGCGCCGCCACCGGCAAGGATATGGATCTGGCTTCGTTGGTGGCGTCCGGCGTATCCGAAATGTGCGTAAAGGTTTTCAATTGCACCAAGGAACTCGCCGATCAGATCGGCATGTGGGTGTCGTTGCTGCTGCCGATCGTTCTGTCGTTGGGCGAAATGGGTGTAGCGATGGCTCCCAAGATGGCGGCCACCACCGCTGCCAAGTTTCCGCGCTTGGCAAAAGTGTTGGGACAGCGCGGCGTGGACGGTAATCTGGGCAAGCTGACCGCTATGAGCAGCAACGTTTCCAAGGGCGCTACCGTTGTCGATGCTGGCGTGTCGATCGCCAATGGCGCGGCGAGCGGCACCGGGAGCTATTTCAGCAATGTCGCTGACAATGCCGATATCGACCGTCAAAAAACGGATGCGCGGCGCACCGTCAGTCGCGTTGAACACGAACAGTTGTTCGATCATATAAAGAGCGCCCTGGGGTCGATTGCGTCGAACCGGGATAGCGTAACCAGCATGCTGAAAGACGCGCACAAGATGCGCTTACAAACGATGGCTGCCTAACAGGAATATTGCAATGAATAGTACGATCACAGCGAGTGGAACCGATCTCGGTACACCGACGACCGGCGTGGGGTCCACCGTTGACGCTGGCTTGAGGGGTGGCGCCGCGACGTCAACCACGGGTCGTTCCCGGACGCACCTTCGTGCACCGCTTGCCGCGCAAGCTCCGCCGGGTGCGATGTCGCGAGACTCGGATTCGCTCGACATCAGCGGATTCCTGCGTGCCTTGTTTGCCTTTTTGATCAAATACGGCAGCAGCCAACGCGAGCAGCGTTGGCACGAGCTAGGTGCTTACACCAAAGAGATGAAGAAAGTCGTGTCGGAGATGCGCGACGGCGCCCGCTTGCGTCTGATCGGCGGCATGCTTGGCGCCGGCATCGGCATCGCCGGCGCACTAATGAGCCTGAAGGCGCTTCACGTCAAGGCCAAGACGCTGAAGACGGACGGGTTGGAGCACGGCGCGGCGCCATCCGACCCAAGCAAACGCCGCGCTTCACTGCACGAGCAGTCCGCCGCGCAGGAGGAGGAGGCCCTCAGTCTGGCGCTGGATGACGAGTCGCTTGTCAGCCAATCCACGCGCCCTCCCGCGCGGGAACACGCGCACGCATCCTCCGCGTCACGCCGCGGCAGCACGCACTCTGCCGCCTCCCTGGATTGGGATAACGAGTCGATCGACTGCGCCTCGTCTACAGGCAGTCTTCTGCGTTCCGAGTCGTCGCTGTCGCTGACGGACAGGAAATCTCGCTCTGCGCAAACATCGCCGGCCGATGCATCCGCGGCGAAATCCTGCGATACCGAAACCGCCGATTCGTTCGACAAGAGCGCCCGCATCCAAAAGGCCTCAATATTGGGCAATATCTACCTGAATCTGGCGCAGAGCACCGGGAAGATGGTCGAAGGCGGGTTTGAATTCGGCGCGGCCGGGCATGACGCGGAAAAAACCGAGCACAACGCCGAGGCGGAAATTCACCAAAGCAAGCGGCAGATCGCCAACGAAGATCTGGAAACGGCGCGCAGCCAGGCCAGCAATGCCGCGGACGTAGGCAACTCCCTGATCCACAATCGCTCGTTCCTGGTGGCCTGAGCGCTTGGAGGGTCCGTCGCGGGCTGGCTTTCAGCCGCCATGCCCGCGACAGACCCCAGAGTGAGCAATGCACGGTAATTAGATACTGCGTACGTGGTTCACGCGTGAAGCAGGTCGACCCCACGCTCGAGGCGAGCCGGACAGGCGCTTGCCTGGGTGCTCCGGCTCGTTAAATCACGCCGTTTTCTTTTGCGTACATGAACAAGTCCAGGTCACTGCTAAGCCCTAACTTACGCATGACCGAGCGCTTTTGATTACTGACCGTCTTCGGGCTGCGGTGCAGCGTGTCGGCCACCTCGCGCACGCCGATGCCGCTGGCCAGCAGGCGAATCACATTCGCTTCTTTCGGGGAGATGGTCGGCACCGGTTGACGCGCCGAGCGATTGAAACCCGAGACCAGCCCGTGCCGGGTAAAGCGCTGCTGGATGCATTTGCCAACGAACACGTGCCCGGCGGTGACCATGTCGAGCACTGCCGGCAACTCGGCAATGCCGTCGTTCTTCGACAGCACCGCGCGCGCACCGGTCGACAACATGGCCTGCACCAGCCCGGTGTTGTTGATCATGGTCAAGACGATGACATGCACGGCAGGAAAACGTCGCCGCACTTCCTTGAGCAAGTCGAGGCCGTCTCTTCCATCTTTGCCGGTTTCGGTCGGCATCACGTAGTCCATCATCACGATGTCACACGGCACGCGGCCGAGCAATTCCAACAAAGTCCTGGGCGTGGATGCTTCGCCAACCACCAGCGCACGTCCGCTCGATTCAATAACGGCCTTGACGCCCACCAGCAACGCCGGGTGGTCATCCGCCAATATGACACGATGAGACGGAACTCTAGAGTTCACCATACGGCTTCTCTCTAATTCAGTTTTTATTAAGTACTACAGAGAAATGAGCCTAATGGAAGGCCCATAACGGACTCGATCCTACCATGCAATTCCGGCCCACATCATCTTTATCTGTAGCCAGCGATCAGCCAGTTTAGGCTTCCGGATCTCATAGTCTTTAAATGACTTTGTGTAATTACTTAGGATTACTTTATTTAGTGAGACATCGCCATGTACAATCCGATCCTAATAGGGCGAGCCGCCTAGTAGTACCGCAATTTGTGATCGGAATTCATGAAGTCTCCTTGGGAATCTCGCAAATACGCTGGCGATTCGGCCGGGTGTCGCGCGCGGAGGCTGCGATGCGTCATCGCAATTTTCTGGTTGTTGGGAAGTGGCTTCTATGCATCGCCGTTGTCGGATGCGCCCGGGCTAGGGTTGGCCTTGCCGCACCGCCACGCCGTCACCGGCGTGCCGTCCTTCAGCCTTACTCCCGAAGAGCGGGCCTGGCTGCATTCTCTACCCGAGTTGAACTTCGCCGCCGACGAGCGCTGGCCGCCATTCAGCTATCTGGACGCACAAGGCCGGCCTTCGGGCGTGGCATCCGACTATCTGAGAATCGTGCAACAGGCCCTGGGCCTGCGCCTGCGCTACGTCAGCAGCGACGACTGGTCGCAAATCCTCAAGGAATCGTCGCTCGGACAACTCGACCTGGTGGTCGGCATGCTCACCGCCGAGGAATGGGCGCCTTGGCTTGTCTACTCGCAGTCTTTCGAAAAATCCCCAGCCGTTATCGTCACGCGGCTCGATAACAACTCGGTGACCAGCATGAAAACCATGGTGGGCAAACGCATCGGCGTGCTGCAAGGAAGCCGCCTGGCCGGCGTGCTGACCCAGCATCAACAGCCGGGCGAACGGGTGGTCGACACTTGGTCGGTGCAGATGGGGCTGGCACAAGTGGCAGCCGGCTCGCTCGACGCCTTTGTCGGCTCGGTCGATGTGCTCGATCCGCTGGTGCGTAGTGACTTCGCCGGCAAACTGAAGATCGGCGGCGGTATCGGCATCGACTTCCCGATTACCTTCGGCGTATCGCGCCGCTATGCGCATCTGGCGGAGTTGATCAGCCGCGTGTTGGCGGCAATCCCGGAGAGGTCGCGTCAACGCATTCGCAGTCGCTGGATGACGGTCCATTACTACGACGGCCTGGATTGGTCACGTGTGCTGCGGCTCGGCGGTCCGCCCGCGCTGGCTGCATTGGTATGTCTCGGCAGCTTCCTGTTCTCGCATTTCAGACTGCGGCAAGAGGTGCAGCGACGGCGGCTGGCCGAAGTGCGGCTGACTGCGCACGCCGCGGCGCTGACCGAGGCCAAACTGGTTGCCGAATCGGCGGCGCGCGCCCGCTCGGAATTCCTGTCGACGATGAGTCACGAGATTCGTACGCCGATGAACGGCGTGCTCGGCATGCTGGAACTGCTGGGGCTGACCCATCTCGACGCCGACCAGTCCCGCATGCTGCGCGTGGTGCGGACCTCGGCGAATGGTCTGTTACGTATTTTGGACGATATTCTTGATCTTGCAAAAATCGAATCCGGACGGCTCACGATCGACGCGGTACCCGTCAACCTACGCGATGTGATCGGCGAAGTGATGAGCGTGCTGGAGGCCAATGCCTGCACCAGGCAGCTCTATCTGTACAGCACCGTCGACCCGGCCCTCAAGCCATTGATAATGACTGATGACGTGCGCTTGCGGCAGATTCTCTTCAATCTGGTAGGCAACGCCTTGAAATTTACCGAGCACGGCGGCGTCGAAATAGCCGTCGAGGTATTGACGGCAACGCGGCGGACTCAACGGCTCGCCGTGGAAGTTCGCGACACCGGCATCGGCATCCAGAAGAACCAGCAGTCGCAGTTGTTCGAGCCCTTCGTGCAAGCCGACGCCTCCACTACCCGACGCTATGGCGGCAGCGGCTTGGGATTGGCCATCTGCCGTCACCTGGCAGGCTTGATGGGCGGCACGATTTCGCTGCAAAGTGAACTCGGCGTCGGCACGGTGGTGCGTGTCGAACTGCCGGTGCGCGTCGCGCGTATCCGGCGCCAGCGCGTGTCAGGGAATGCCGTTTGCAGCGCCACCGAAACACCCTGCGAAGCGCCGCCGCGGCGGCCCGCGCATCTGCTGCTGGCGGAAGATCACCCGATTGCGCGTGACTTGCTGACGCGTCAATTAGGACAATTGGGCTACACCTTCGAATTCGCGGCCAACGGCCGCGCCGCGCTCACGCGGCTCGCGCAACGCCGTTTCGACGCCTTGCTGACCGATTGCCAGATGCCCGAACTTGACGGCTACGAGCTCACGCGTCAATGGCGCGCCATGGAGGCGCTACGCGGACCCGTCGGCGGACGGCTGGTGATAATCGGCATGACCGCCAACGCCTTGCGCGAGGATCAGGCGCGGCGTGAACAGGCCGGCATGGACGACTGCCTGATCAAGCCAATTCGCCTGGCGACCCTGGAAACCACGCTGCGGCGTTGGCTCGACGTCAACGACATGTCGGATGCGGTAGGTCTCGATGCCACACGCCGGCGGCAATGGAGTCGCCGCGATCGCCTGTTGTCCAAAACCTTCGGCTCACGTGCGCTCGCCGCGCAAGTCGTGGCGGCCTTCGTCGGCGCCGGTCGAGACGACTTGCAGGCGTTCGCACTGGCATCGGAACGTCTTGCCAGCGCCACGCCACCCGAGATACCGGGCAGCCTGGAAACGCTCGCGTCGTTGGCGCACCGCATTGCCGGCGGCGTGCAGTTGATCGGGGAACGCGCGCTAGGCACACGTGGGGTCGCGCTCGAAGAATCCTTACGTGCCGGTACTGTCGATCCCCTGGAGATTCGGCTGTTCCACGAAGCGGTGGAGGCGCTGGTGGCGGATATCGACCTGCAATATTCGCGATGGTATCCGGATCGAATCGCTTACTCAGTCTAACTTGTGACTCTGCGCCAGTAAGGCGATATCGATCGAACAGGAAACCTTGAGCTTCTTCTTGATATTCAGTTTGTGGACCGCGACGGTCTTTTCGCTGATCGACAGAATGCCCGCGATCGTGCGATTCGTATAGCGCTTGGTAATGAGGCTGCAGATGGACAATTCTCGCTCGGACAGCGCATCGAACGGATTCTCTTCGCGCGGTGTGCCTGTGCTGCCGGGCGGCAGCACCCCATAGCCTTGTGCTGCCAGTTCGATGATCGACAAGAGCCGGCCGATGTCCTCCGACTTGCTCAGGAAACCACTGATATTCAGCCGTTCCAGTCGGTTCGAGAAGATCTCATAGCGCTTCGACGTATAAATGAGAATTCGTAACTCCGGGTCGGTCTTGCGGATTAAGCGAATCAGGTCGACACCTGCCAGATCGGGCAGATCCAGGTCGGCCACCATCATGTCGAACTTGTTCGCCCGAATCAGCTTCTGCGCTTCACGCGCCGACGTAGCCACCAGCATTTCCTTGACTATGCTGCTCTTGTCCAGCAACACCTTGAGCGCCGCCCCGATAACGGGATGATCATCGACAACCAGCAACTTGCACATATCATTTACCTTGTATTTCCTCTAAAGCTGTAGTCCGCGCCGCCTGTCAGCCCGCTGCGGCAGCGGCGTCGACGCCTGGGGATTGCCATTTCGATCCCATCGGCAACATGATTCGGCCGAGCGCCTGGATCTCGACATCCAGTGTGATTTCTTGATAGGCCAACACGGCAATCTCGGGGAACTCCGCTTCCAGTACCTTGCGCACATAGCGACGTATTTCCATGGTGGTCAACACGATGGCGCCTTCGGGACGCCCCCCTGCGGCTTCCAGCTCGGCCGCCGTGGCGGAAACGATTTCCGCGGAAGCGTCAGGATCGAGCGCCAGATAATTCGTCGACGAGGTTTGTCGCACCGCGTTGCGCACGAGTTCCTCGATCTCCGGTCCCAGCAGATAGGCATACAGCACGCCGTCACTCGATACCCATTGATGAGTAATCTGCGGGCTTAGCGCCAGCCTCGCGTATTCCGTTAGGACGACTATATCTTTTTCTCGGCCTGCCCACTGTACCAGCGATTCGATCACCGCTCGCAAATTGCGGATCGATACACGCTCGCCCGCCAGCCTTTGCAATACTTCGGCAATGCTTTGATCGGTCATCAAGCGTCGAATTTCTTGCACCAGCTTTGGATAGGTTTCTTCGAGCCGAGTGAGTAGGCCGTGCGTTTCCTGGACGCCGATCGAGGCGCTGCCGCGCGCCAATAGCACATGCAACAGGTGTTCGGTCATGGCGGCTATGCCGCGCGCAACCCGGAAGCCCGCAGCTTCCAGCGCGGGCACCTCATGCGGCGGCACCAGCAGCGCGCTATGGCGCGCGCCGTCGAGCGCGACCTCATAGGCGTGCAGGCGCGGTTCGAGCGACGGGTTCGCTTGGTCGAGCACCACCAGGCCGGAGTCGGCACGCAATAAGCCCCGTGCCGCAGGCACGTCATAGGCCAATAGCCGATAGCCGCCGCGCGGCGTTTGGTCGGACACGCGCCAGGCTGCGAGCGGATAAGGAATGCCGGTACGCGTGATCAGAGAGGTCTGCAAAGTGGCGAACGCTTCGTCCAGCGCTGACGCGCCATGGCGCTCATACAGCGACGCGCAGATCTGCACCTCCAGCGGTTTGGCAAAATCGACGAAACTGGCCGGGTCGGCCAGCGTCCGATCGCCCCATTCGCCCGCTTGCGAGTCGGCGGACGCTGCGCCGGCCGCCTGCGAGGATCCACGTGCATGAGGCGCTTGCGCTGCACGGCTTTTGCGTCGCGCTCTCGCGAACGAACGCAGCAGCAGCGTGCCGCCGATGGCGGCAAACACCGGCAAGGGCATGCCCGGAGCGAATCCGAGCACGACGATGCCAACGCCGGCAATCGCCGCGGCGTTCGGATCGGCGAACAATTGCATCGCGATATCGCGGCTCGCACTGGACGCGCGCAACGGATCGGCCACTCGCGTGACGACAATACCCGCCGCCACCGAGATCAACAGCGATGGAATCTGGCCGACCAGGCCATCGCCGATGGTCAGCACCGAATACACCGACATCGCCTTGCCGAAGCTCATATGGCGTTGCGCAACGCCGATGGCAATACCGCCGATCAGGTTGACGATGACGATCACGATGCCGGCGATCGCATCGCCTTTGACGAATTTCAGCGCACCGTCCATCGCCCCGTAGAATTGGCTCTCGCGGCCGAGCGACTCGCGTTTCTTCATCGCGGTGGCGCCATCGATGATGCCAGCGCGCAAATCGCCATCGATCGCCATTTGCTTACCAGGCAAACCGTCGAGTGAAAAACGCGCGCCCACTTCGGCCACGCGTTCGGCGCCTTTCGTCACGACGATGAATTGCACAATCGTCAGGATGAAGAATACGGTGAGGCCTACCACCAGGTTGCCACCCACCACGTAGCGGCCAAACGTTTCCACGATATGGCCCGCGTTACCTTCCAGCAGGATTTTGCGGGTGGTGGACACCGATAGTGCCAGCCGAAACAAGGTGGTCAGCAACAGCACGCCGGGAAACGACGACAACGCGAGCGGCGAATGCAGATTAAGCACGGTGACGATGAGCAGGATCGCCACCGACAGGTTGACCGCGATCATGACGTCGAGCAGCGCGGGCGGCAACGGCAAAATCAGCATCAGGACGATCGCCAGCACCAGCACGATCAAGGGCAATTCGGGTTTCATCGAGCGCTCCGTCGAACTAGATCGAGCAAGGCACAGAGGGCATCGTGCAGCGTCGCATCGAAGCCGGGACTGGGCGTTTGCGCTGCAATACCTAGCGATATAGGGGCAACGCTGCTACCGCTGGAAGTCGGCGGCGGAATGCGCACCACGTGCAGCAACTGCGCGCCGTCGTCAGACAGCGCCGCCACAACCGGTATGTCGATGCCGTTTGAAGGGTGCGCGTCGGCCAGATGCGCGAGCAACTGCTCACGGTTTGGTGCTTCGGCAGGGGCTATCGAAGCGGGTCGGGTGCACGCCAGCACAAGCGTGAGCCAAGCGCCCTCCGGCTGTGCGTAGAGGCATGCAACGCCCAGATCGAGGCGCGTCGTCTCGCCAGTCTGGATGGCCTTTAGCACGCAAGCGACCGCATTCTCCAGTTGTCGCTGCCATGTTTGCGTTGGCGTTTGAACAGGATCACGCATAGCGGCGCTCCTCTTCATCCACCGCCGCGTCGCTGGCGCCGGCCAGCCCGTCGAGCAGGCGTTCCCGGCATGCCGCATCGACGAACGCCGCCAGCGGCACGCGGCCGATGATCTTCTTCAAATGCTTGTAGAAGCGAATGCGCCAATTGAGCTGATGTACGGCGAACTGCATCGCCAGTCGCTCGAAGCGGCCGCTCGACGCCCAGCGTGCGGCGCACAGTTCGATGATTTGCTCGGTGAGCGCGGCGGAGTCGCGTGCGCATCGAGCGCCGCCGCGCTGCATATCGGCGAGCGCCGCATCGGCATCCTCCAGAATGGTGCCGAGCGATTGGGCGTGATGCAGTTGTTCGCGTACGGCGACCAGATAACGAACTTCTCGCGATGCCCAGTCCGATTGCAGATCGGCGGCAAGCGTCGCAACCAGCCAACGCCGCTTGCGTTCCACGTCGTCGCGACCGAAACGTCGTACCAGAAAGCGAAATACCGCCAGCAGGGTTTCACCGCCGGCTACCAGCGTCGCATAGTGGTTCACGTCGACTTCGAGCTGCGGCAGCGCTGCTTCCGGATCGATTGCCAGCGCGGCGGTCAGCGCGTGGGTTTTGGCGCGAATCGTCGTGCGGTGATCTTCCTCCAGCTGCGACAGCGCCAGGATGATGTCCTCCTGTCGCCGGCCGCCCTCGCGATCACCAGCAGAGCCGCCGGTCTCGGCCGCCAGACTCAAAATGATGAACTGCTTGAACGGGTCGTCGCTTTCCGCGGCCGCCATCGTCAAGGCATCGCCGCCGCCCTTGGCGATGTGACGGCTGGATTGCAGTAGCTTGCGGTTGGCCGGCGCCTGCGCGGCGGTTCGCACGGCGGCCAACATTCGCCTGACAGACGACTGCGCGAGCACTTGCGTGGGACTGCGCAGCACCAGCCCCAAGGACTTTTGTGCGGTGGTATGCAGGCCTGCGTTCTGCAAGATGCCACCATGCATCAGCGCAGGCGCCAGACCGGGCGCGTGACCGGAATGTGAACTGGCATGCGGCGTCACTGACGATCGGCCGACCGCGGACACTGGCGGTTGAAAATTCACGCCGGGAACGATGGTGGTCATGGTGCCTCCCCTGCACCGAGCGCCCGCGTCAGATCGGGGCCGCCGGCCAGCGTTTCCGGGTCCATCCGATCGATGTCGATGATGCGCGGCGTGATCAGAAAGAAGCGCTTGCTGCGGGTGGTCGCGCGCCGCACGCCCTGGAACAGCTTGCCCAGCAGCGGAATCGATGCCAACCCGGGAACGCGGCGGTTGTCTGCGAGACTGCGCTCGACGCGATGCCCTGCGATCAGCAAGCTTTGGCCGTCACGCACCATCGCCTGCGTACTGATGGTGCTGCGGCGAACTACCGGAATATTCTCGACGTATTCGTCGGTGCGCCGTCCGTCTTCGATCTGCAGATCCATGACGACTTTTGGCGACGCTTCCGCGAGATCGACGATGCCCGGAACGATCTGCAGCTTCAGCCCGGAATTGATTGGCACGGTCTCGGTCACCCGCTCGCCGTGATTCCGAATATAGAAGGTCTCGCTCATGTCCAGCAGCGCGACCGCGTTGTTCTGCGTGAGAATCGACGGCCGCGAGACGACATGCGCGCGGCCGTCGCCCTCGAGCGCATGGATGCG
This sequence comes from Janthinobacterium lividum, assembly GCA_050955105.1. Classification (GTDB taxonomy): domain Bacteria; phylum Pseudomonadota; class Gammaproteobacteria; order Burkholderiales; family Burkholderiaceae; genus JBPBQZ01. The sequence continues at coordinate 21,766 of JBPBQZ010000038.1, forward strand.
CGCCAGGAAATCCCAGCCGTTCGGCAAGATGGTCGAGAGTCGGCCGCCGCCATTCAGCCCACTCCCTGCGTCGTCCACGTCGCCATGCGACGCGCCGGACATGCGGCCGGCACCGGTCAGCGCGCTCAGCTCAAGGTGCCGGCTTTTGACGAACCAGTCGATGCCAAGGTCTTGCGTGGCGCTCTCATCGACGTCGACGATCAACGCTTCGAGCTGCACCAGCGGCACCGCGACGTCGAGGCGTTCAACCAATGTCCGGCAGGCGGCGATAACGCTCGCTGGGCCGCGCACGATCAAGGCGTTCAAACGCGCGTCGGCCACCACGGCGATGCGTGCGTTGAAGGCAGTGGACCAGACTTCCGTCTGCTCGACACCCTGGCTCGGCAGCGGCACGCGGTCCGCGTCCGCGCAATTCGCAGAGTAGGAGGAGTCCATCGCGGTGCCGCCATCGCTGCCGTCGCGCAAGCCGCGTCCGAACAATGCGGTGCCGTCGAGGCGCCGCATGCCAGTCTGGTCGTTGCTGCTATGGTCCATCACCGCTAGGCCTTGCAGCGGTATTTGCTGCGTCCTCATGCCTCGAGCGGCGCGGCCCCCGCCCCCGAGCAGATCGGCGATGATCGACGCCACGCCGGGCACGATCAACCGCTCTTGCCGCCAGTCGATGATGCGGTCCTGAACGCGTGCGTGCTTGAGCGGAAAGAAGCCGAAATCGATCGGCTCTGCGTTCGCATCGGGCAAACCTGTAAGCGCCGCGTCGACCAGCCGCAGGTATTCGGGCGGCCCGCTGACAATCGCTCGGCCCGTGTCGGAAAGAGGTGTCCAGCGAAAGCGCGGATTGAACAGGCCGAGCGCATCCAGATAGGCCATCGCGTCACGGCTGGAGGCTTGCGCGAATCGCACCGCGTGCGTACTGCGGTCGACGCGTCGACTGACGTAGAGTTTTCCTTCGTAATAGAACCAGTCGAGGGTGAACGCCTCGGCGAGTCGATCGAGGAAGTCGCCCGGGTTATCGCCCGACAAAGACTCGCTCAACGAGCCACGCACGCGGCGATCGACGTTCGGCGACAAACCGTATTGGGCGGCGAAGTCGGCGATAACCCGTTGCACCGGCACGGTTCGCGTGCCGTCGGCGAAATAGGTGAACGGCTCACTGCCCCAGGGCAATGCAATGTTGGCTGCCCGCTTGCGATGCCCCGCACTACGTGGCGTCGGCTCGGTGGCTTGCGCGGGCGTTGGCTGCAATGCGGCCAACGATAGCGAGGTAGCGGATGCGGTGAAATGCGCGGGCAACGGCGCTTTGCCAACGCCGCTCGCGCTGAATGCCGTGGCGACTGGAAGTGACGCGGCGTAGGCGCCATGGGCGGCAGGCAAGCCGAGCAGCGCCATCCACAGACCGATGGCCATCGATAGCAGTCGCCCGGACAGCTTGACAGCGCTGCGTCCGCGGCGGCCCGGACGCAGCGCTGCATCACTGGTTTCGCTGAAGGGCAACGCAGCCTCGGCTGGTGTTGCGTTCAGCGCCTGCCGCGCGATGGCGGTACGAGCGACGCTTGCCTCGATCGCCGCGCGCAGTGTGTCGGCATCGATGTCGGCATCAAGCCATTGATGCATCAGCAAGCCGCGAGATTTCGCATCGAAGCAGATTACGACCGACGTGGTTTCAGCCGCCGAGGCGCCGGCCTCGCGCAGTAGCCGTGCCAGATCATTGTCGCTTGGTTGATGCGCGGTAACGCCGGCGATGCGGGTCTCGATAATGAGCCGACCCATGCCGGCGGGCAGCAGGCAAACTGAAAAAAGACCGCCCGGCGTATCACCGAAACTTGCCTCAAAGTAAATGCCACCGTCGGCACGGAAGCCCGGTTGGCCTATGCCCAGTGTGTCCAATACCTGGGCCAGCGCGGGACAATAAATCGACGTGATCGCCGTCTGCGTCATTGCGGTTTTCCTGAATCGGTTCTGCCCGGCGCACGGCGCGCCCTGACTCGGGCTGTGCGCCGCACGCGCTGTAGGCTATGCCTGCGTCCGGCCGACTGGGCATCGACATGCCGGAACATTGGCCATTTATGCGCCGCGCCTGAATCCGCTTGCGTGGATGCGGCGGGCTTATCGGATGGCGTCGGCGCACATGGTGGGGCCGTGACGCGCTGCGCCTGCTTGAGCGCCACCAGCACGGCAGCCACGGCTTCGATCAATGGCGACGGAATGTAGCGACCCGCGCGGCCCTTGCGCATCAGCGCGCGTGCCAACGCCACGTCGCGTACCACCGGAATGCCCTGCTGCTCGGCCAGTCGCCGCACCATGTTCGCCGTAGCGCCATAGGTTTTCAAAGTGATGCGCGGCAGGGGTGTTTCGCCATGTCGGTACAGCAGGCCAATCGCCAGATGAGTGGGGTTGGTCACCACCACGGTCGATTGTTTGACGGCTTGCTGGATCGGCTCTGACAGCATCGAGTGCTGCGCGTCGCGGCGACGCTGCCGCGTCTCGGGCGCACCTTCCATATCCTTCGATTCGCGCCGCAGTTCGTCGGTCGACATGCGTCCCTTGCGGCCGAGCTTGCGGCGTTGCCAAAGCAAATCGAGCAATAGAATCGGCAGCATGACGACGAGTGCCGCGTGCAGCGCCTTCTTCAATGTCACCCACAACACCGCGATCGATAGCAGCGGCGCATTGCTGCTCAATTGGAGGATCTGCGCCGCGGTGTCAATGGCGGCCCAGATCACCACGCCGACCAGCACAATCGTCTTCACCGTATTCTTGAGCAAATCAATCAGGCTCGACAGCGAGAACATCTGCTTGAACTGACGCAAGGCGTTGAGTTTATTCAGCGTCGGCATGACGCTGACGGGCGTCCACAGCAGCCCCGTCTGGGCGACATCGGCCGCCACACCTACCAGCACAAACACCGCTATGACCGGCACCACCATCTGCAGCGACAGCTCACTGAGGTGATGCAGCAGTTCGAGTGCGCGCGACGCGATCGGCCGCGAACTGGCGATCAGTACCGCCGGCGCCACGACGATTTGCTGGGACAGCCGCAGCAAGCGCGGCCCATCGAGCGGAAAGTAGATCGACACGGCCAGCAGCGCCAGCCACTGGCCCAGGTCGGGCGTGTGCGCCACCTCGCCTTGTCGGCGCATGTCCTCGCGTTTTTTCGGGGTCGCCTCGAAGCGTTTTTCAGCCACCGGCCGCTCCTTGCAAACCGCTGATGAAGCGCGCGGGTGCGGGAATGCGGTCGACCAGATCGGCAAGAATGCTGGTCATCTGTATCGCCAGGACGCCTAGCGATACCAGCGCCTTGAGCGGCATGGCCGCGAAGAATACCTGCAGTTGCGGCGCCACCCGGCCGACCATCCCTAGACCCAACTCGACGGCCAGCATCGAAACCACCACCGGCGCCGCCAGGCTGATGCCCGCCGCCGCACTTGAATCGAGCAAGCCCAAGCCCCAGTCGACCACGCCGTGCGCGCCGCTCGGCAGCGCCTCGAACAGCGGCTGCCCGGGCGTCCACACCTGGAAGCTGACGGTTACCACACCGAGCAGCCACGCGATGCCGCCGAGGCTGACGAAGTACGCGACAAAGGCCGAGCGCAGGCCGACGGAAAGCGGCCCGTCTTCGCCGCCGCTGGACGGGTCGAACAGCGTCGCGATCTGCGATCCGCCTTGCACCTCGATCAATGCGGCGGCGGTTTGCACCGCCCAGAACAGCGCCGACACCGCGATGCCGAGCATCAGCCCGATCAGGCCTTCGCCGAGCGCGGCGATGCACAGCATCGGCACCGACGCCTGCTGCACCAGCGGCAACAGCGCCGGCGCAAAAATCAATGACATCGCGATGACCATGCCCGAACGCAACAGCGTTGGCAGCGTATCGCGCGCAAGCAACGGCATGACGTGCCAACAGACGCCGAGGCGCAGCGACGCCAACGCGACAGCCAGCAATTGATGTTCGAGCAGTTCGATCACTCGCGTGCTCCCGCGCCCGCCGACACCTGCACGATCAGCGCGAACGCCAAATTGGTGAAGCTGCTGATTTCTTGCGACATCCAGAAGCCGCTGAGCGCCAGCACGACTATCGCCGTGGTCAGCTTGAGTGCAAATGGCAGTGTCTGATCCTGGACGTGCGTAACCGCCTGCAGCAAACTCGTCAGAACGCCCACCGCGGCGCTGGTCAGCACGACCGGCATCGAAACGCGAAATGCGAGAAATAATGCGCGTGCGGCAAAGTAGGCAATGTCGTCTTTCATGGCTTGGCCCAACCGGCTCAGTTGACCGAGTACGACAACACCATCGACGAAATCAACTTGGTCCAGCCTTCTACAAGGGTGAACAGCAAGAGCTTCAGCGGCAGCGATATGGTTACTGGAGACATCATCATCATGCCGAGCGCCAGCAAGATGCTCTGCACAACCAGGTCGATGACGATAAAAGGCAAGCCGATCAGGAATCCAACCTCGAAGGCCGCCGTGAGTTCGGACACCATGAAAGCCGGGATCAATACCAGGAAGTCTTGTCCGGAAACCGTGTCCGCCAGTTCCTTGGGCCAGATGCTGCGGGCCGTTGCGACGAAGAAATCGATGTCGGACGGCCGCGTGTTGCCATGCAGGAAAGCACGCAGCGGCTCGACCGCGCGCGCAACCTGCCCGACGAAACGATCGAACGAATCGAACAGATCCGGCGCGCCGGCCAGCACCGCGTAGGCGTGATGCCAGACGGGCGCCATCACATACAGGCTGAGCACCAGCGACAGTGCGTAGATAGCCATGTTCGGCGGCGCCTGCTGCACACCGAGCGCGTTCCGCGTCAGCAGCAGCACGCATGAAATCTTCGTAAAGCAGGTGGTGACCACAACCGCCAGCGGCAGCAAGCTGACCGACGACAGGATGAGAATCAGGTAAAGCGGGGGAATCGAATACATTCGATGACTTCAAGGCAAAGCGCGGGGTGAAACGCGCGGTAAAACGCGTGCGTCATGGACGATCGATGTGGTTGCGCTTCAAGCGGAGAACCTGCACCGCCAGGCGCTGATCAACTTGAACCAGGCGGCCGACCGCGATGGTGTGTTGGTTGACGACCAGTTCGACGCAGTGTTCGGACGTCGCATCGAGTTCGACGATAGCGCCCACCTGCAGCGCATCGATCTGCGCAACGCTCAATGACGCACGGCCAGCCAATACCGTCATCGGCAAGCGCAGTCGATCAATGGCCTGGTCGAACGTGAGCGGAGCGCGTGGCGTGGGCGACACCGCCTCGGCAATCTGTGCCGTATCGGCGTAAGCATCGGCGTGGGCATCAGCATGGAAAGGGTCGGTCGAGCGCATGGCGAAATTGTCGCTGGCGCAGCCCGCCGTGCCATCGTGCGAAACGCTCGATCGAACTAAGGGCGTGCTTAGTTACGCAGCATCTTTTACTGAGGCAAGGTTCGCATGACGAGCAAGCCGCCACGATTGCCAATCCGCACCAGCCGACCGACCGCGACTGGCTGTCCGGCGACGAGCAGACATGCGCTATCGGTCGACGCCGCTAACGGTGCAAAGCCAGCGTCTACCGTCAATTCGCGTAATGCGCCAATCGTCATGTCCACCGAAGCTGCGGCGATGCTCGCCTGCATGCGGAAGGCGCCGCTCAAGACCTCTTTATCTCGGTCCCGCTCTGTCGATGGTTCGCTCCAGTGACAATCGACGACCTGATAGGCGTCAGCCGCGCCGCGCTGGATTACGATAGTCGGCAATATGCCGTCGCCGTCTTCGTCGAATGCAAGCTCGGCAACATCAGGTAACGCCTCGTCGGATCCGCAAGACTCCAACGGATTTAGGGTGCCGCGATACAAAATCACGTCACCCTCGCGGAGGCTGCGCAAGTCATCGATGCCGATGTTTGCGCATCGGCGTATCAATCGACCGGCCAACGGGACGGACGCACTGAGCGGCGGCGCGTCGACGCGCTGCGGGCACTGCAGCGGCTTGAGCGCCGCGGCGAGCAATTCGAGCATCGCGGGCAGTGCCTGCAGCACGCAGTGGTAGTCGTCGCTGTCATTCGATAGCGTGACGACGAGGCGTTCGCCCGCGTACTCGCCGCCATCATCCAGGCCCGTTGCCGCGCTCGATTTCTGTCGATCGCCGCAACCCGCGATGCGTGTCAGCACCAGCCCACCAATCTCGTTCGAGAACGTCTGCATCTGTATCCAGCGCAATAGCCACTGGATGCCCCTTTCAATAAACAAGGCACGCAGCGAAGTCGGCCAGCCAGCGAAGTCCGCGGTATCGCAAGTGGGCAACAGCGACGCGCAGAAGGCCAGTGGTAACCGCGCGGGCATGCGCAGCGTCGCATCGAAGCCTCGCCAGCGGAGATGCACGTCAATGTCTTCGCGCTCCACTTGATCGTCTTCAGACGCAACGCCACTAGCCTCGTTCAATGTGCGCGTGCTTGCCGGCCAGCAAGGCCGGAAACGTAATAGCCAGTGTGTGTTTCTAGGCGAGAGAGGCAAATGCAGCGCGCACAGCGCTGCATTTGTCCTGGCGACCAAGCGCGACAGCGTTGGTGGCACGATCGGTTCGACCGTCGAGCCAGGTGCTTGATCAGTCATTCAAAATCATCCGTTGCGTCCGATGGATCGAAAGCGCTATCAAACGAAGCCTCGACGCTGATTCGCAGCTGTTGGCCGAGCGATTTCACAATCGTGCCGCCGCGCGGCTCGAGTCGACGCTTTTGCTCGATGCTCGCGCAGTGGAACTGCACCTGCATGGCGGACGTTGAATGCGTGACTTTCACGGCCAACCCCGCGTCGGCACCGCCCAGATTTGGATACACCACGCACGAGCGTGCATCCGCCGCGGCGACGGGTGCGCGCGCCGACGGCGAAGCTTGGGAAGCATTCGCGTACGGCGGCGCCTGCCCAGCAGAAGGCGCGCTCGGCAACGCGCTCGCGTTGCCGAGCGCAAACGCCACCGGGTAGCCCAGCCCAGCCATGCCGTCCGCTGGCACGCCAGCGTTGACGGATTTGGCTTCGGCTTGCGAAGCGGACGTTTCCGCCAACTGACGCTCAGGCGGTGGCGCTGCGACGGGCAAAGCCGGCGGAGCAACCAACAATGCCAGAGACGGTTGCTGCGAAGGGTCGTCGCCGAGACCATCCACGGCGTTATCTTCGCTGGTCGAAGCTTGTGACAAGGACGAGGCAGCGCCCCCTGTAGCAGTTTGCCGATCGACCAAGACCGGTTCGCCGTCACCGTGGCGCGCAGGACGCGGCGTTGAACGGCGTGCATCGGTGGCCGGCACCTCCGGCGACGGGTCCGCGGAAACATCACCGTCAGGGCTAACGCCCGCCCCTTCCACGACAGGCGCGGGCGTAAGCACGTCTGTGGGCGTGAGCGTGCGTACAGCCATGCCAGCTACCGCCCGCGCGCCGCCGTCTTGCGCCGACGACGGGGCGTCGGTGCCGACACGCGGCCGCCCGAGCGAAGGCTCTGCGGCCTCTCGCAACCCGGCAGGCCCGGCGGCAGCTTTACCCGTCACCGCCGCAGCCTCGCCGTCTTCCTGCCCCACCGACTCCCACAGCATACGAAAGCGTTCAACCGCGGCCGGGTCAGCCGCCGCCGATACCACCGAAGCGGCCAGACCCGCGCCGCGTGACGCTACAGTTGCCGATCTATCCGACGCTGCGCCACGCAATGCAGGGATGAGAGCGTCATTCATGGTCCGCTTGCATCACTGAAAATCGGATGGATCGAGACTGTCAAGTTCGCGTACTTGCTGCCGGACATCCAGCAATTCCGCGCGCAGGTCCGATTCAGTCTGCCTGAAAACCTCGATCTGCTTTTCAGTTAGCTTCAGCATCCCCTTCTCCTGCTTTGACAGCTTTTGCACTGACCTTTGCGCCTGTAACCCGGCCCTAGCCGACTCGAGTGCCTCGATCTTGCGCCCCATCCCTCGAAGCATCCCTTCGACCGTTTCGCGCGTCGCAGACAATTGCTGCAACAGACCTTCCTTCATTTCGGTCAGCGACTCCGGCGAATCGTCTCTTGAAAAGGCCGACGCGGTGACGGCCGAGCCTCTCTGCGTATCGACCCCTCTCGCGTCGGACCTTCCGGGCCTCGGCCCCGATGCGGCCGCGGCGCTGGATGATGTGGTTTGCCGCGATGGCGCTCCGCTGGCACGCGAATCCCGTACGCTCGGCGAGTATTGGTTCATTCCTACTGGCTTCATCTTCGCTTCCTCCTGGTTGGTCTCTGCAATCGCTTCGCCCGGGATACGGCCGGATTTCTGATTACTGAGCATTTCTTCGTGTAACTCATCCAACTTCCGTAGATCATCGAGCAGTTCCGACTCGGTTTCCCTGAGGCCGGAAAGGAGCTTCTCTTTCGCTTGCAGGTGCTTCAATTCTTCTGGCAGCAGTCGTCCGAGCGGCATACGTCGCTTCCGTTCCTTGACTAACTCCGAGTCGACCTTGCGAATTTCATGTTGCACGTCGCGCAGCACCTCGAATGCCAGATCGCGCGTCTCCTCCCATTCGCGCAGTTTCATCTGCGCACTGTCTGGGTGCGGCTGCTCGGCAGCTTGCTCGGAGTGTGTCGCCGGCAGAGACCGCGTCCCCTCGTCGCGCGAGGCAGACAATATTTCGCGCAAAATCCTTGGCGACTCCAGCGGTGCTGGCTCGTGAAGTGTCGGCAGCTCCGACCACTCCATTGGTCGCTTTTGCACATCCAGCAGAGGCTCGATTCCCGACGATGCGGGTTCGTTCGGCGCTATTTCTTCTCCGAGCTTGGACGTCGGATAGGGCGCTTCGGGACTCGATGCACCGGCGTCGGATGATTGATCGATAGGCCAGGGCCGTGCGCTCTCGTCGGTACTGCTGCCAAAAGGCTCGCGCGGATCGTTGAGTTCCGGGGGCAGCTCGCGCCGGCATTCTTCGAGCAGGTCCAGATAATCCAGTCGCAGCGCCTCCAGGTGAGCCTCGGCCTTTTTGAGATGTCTTAGCAAGGCCTGTTGCGTGTGCAGAAGCCGTCGCGACAAGGAGAGCATCGATTGCACCGTTCTGCGCCTGCCCTGGGAAGCGCTGCCCGGCGCAGCACTGGCTCGTGAAGCGCTGCCCGTTCGCGCGGTGCGTGCCCGGGTAGCAGGCCGCTCCAGCAATTGTTGCAGCGTCTTGACGGTCTCTCGCTGCTTGGCAATACATGTCCCCAGCGAATGGATATGCTGCTGCATGGTTTGCTGCGCCTGGCGCACTGATTCACTGGCGTCCAGCAAGGTTTTGAAGTGTTGCCGATGCGACGCACCCAGCAGCGGCGCCGACTCGCTCGCTTGCATGGTGCGCTCGGACCGTGGCGATGCAGGTCGCTGAAGGGCCGCCTGGTCGTTCAATGGGGCCTGTCGTTGGCGCGATTGCCACAGCGCCCCCAAGGCAGGTGAATCCATTCCAAATTCCGACGCAGTACCGGCCGGTGCAGGAAAAGGCGTGGGTCCAGGCGCGATTGCAATGCGCTCCCCATCGAAGTGTTGGGAACGCGGTGTCGGGCCGAATGGGTGCTCCAGGGAGTCCTCCGCGGAGGGAGTCTTCCAACGCGCTCGAGCCGGCTTGGGAGGTAGGGTGGATGGAATACCTTGATGCGTTCCAATTGAATGGGTCATGAGTTATCTCTTAAGGTTTCTTGATGCTTCAATGGCTATAAGGACGATGAGGGCGCGGTTCATCAGAAGTTGACGCTAAACATCGAACGTCCATCGATCTGCGGAGCGAGGTCGTGTTGCGCTTGCACGCCGCGCAAATCCGATCGCACCCTCTCGAGGCAGTATTCAACATGCTGCAAGTCGACAAGAACGCCCGCTTTCATGCGTAACAGCTCATGCACTGTCGATGGCACCCATTCCAGCGTCGTGCGCTCCTCCGGCGAATAATCCGGGTTCGTGCCGCGCTGGCTGTGTGCGAGCAGTCGCTCGGCGTTGTTGCGTTGCAATGGCTGCAGCGCCAACAAGCGCTGCCGCGCTGTCATCAACTGCTCTACCAGCTCGCTCACTTCCTGCAACCTATCTTGCTGCGCCTGAAGAACTGTCTCGCGCGTAAGCAGCAGTTCGTGCAATTGCAGCCGCTGCAAGGCGTCCACCGACTTTCGCGATTCGATGGATCCTCGCGAAAGCTGCGGCGGTGGAAACACAAAGCGCTGGGCCTGGGCCTGCAGTTGATGTTGTGTCGATTCCTGCGGGGGCTTCGCCAGACCAGGCGATTTGAAGTTCGACCGCCGCCCGGTTACAACGCTTATCGTCGACATCGGCGGCGGTGGCGAGGCGTCGCTGCCACTCCCGGCGGCCGTGCCAACACCGCTATCGCCAAGGGGTTGAATCTTGGCGTGCACTCCGGCGGTGCTGGTGGGTGACGGCGATCCCGCAATCCGAGAATCTTGAATCCTTGGCAAGGAATGCGGTGTTCCAAATGTATTTAGCTGCGGCAACTTCTCGTTTATCAATTCCTCGATCAGGGCTTCCAGTGCATGATGCTGCTGATGCGTGAATAGACCGAGCGCATTGTTGACGGGCGGTTCTGGTGGGCGACAAACGGCTGCCGCCGGACGGACTTCGGTCTTCTCGATGGGTACCACCGGCATCTCTCTATCGCCGATGCTCGGCGGCAACGGGAGTGACGGCCGCTTCGGCCCATCGCGCTTGATCGTCGCGTAGATCGGTTGAGTCGTTGTCTCACTGCCGGCCGGTTGCAGTGGCCCGGGTGACGACTGACTCGGTGTCGCCTGCGAACGAGCGCGCGATGGTTTGCTCAGCAGCCCTTCCAGGCGCGCGCGCAATGACTTGCTTTTCACCGACCCGTCATCGGAAGTAAGCGAGTAATCGGGAGATGGCTCGCGCGGGGGCCGCAGCGGCTCGCGTATATCCTGCTCGATATCGGTCAGCGATGACTCCCCGCTGGATGTACTGCCGACGCGTCGTGACGACGCGCTGGCGGCCGGCTGGATCGAAGTCGGCCGCGATGCGCCTGACGAGGCGCTCCCCTGGTTGGCCATGGGACGAAAGGCGACGTTCAATACTTCCTCCTTAAAGGCCTCGTACATCTGTTCGAATGCTTCGAGGGCCGTTGTGAGATATACGGTCTGCGAAGCACCGGGCGGACGCGTCCATGCACTGGGGGCGGCGCCGATGCCTTTCATGTCTTCGTAGAGATTCGACGTGTGTCGGTTAAGCGAGGCAAACGTCGACGCGGCGCTATCGATGGGGAGTCCATGGACATCGCGCTCCTGGGGGTCAGACGCTCTCGCGAGGCGAAAGCAACCGACCGGTCCGCCAATCAGCTTGATGGCGAACGGATTGTCGACGTCGCACGGCAGGAATCGCAGCACCAACGGCCCCTCTTCCGCGGTGAAGTAACGAGCATTACTAGCCAACGCCTCCAGGCGCGACCTGACGACGGCGAGATAGCCCAGCCATTCGCGCATTTCCGCGGGCGGCGTCGGCGCTCCGCTGATTGGCTTGGGAAAACCCAGTGGTTCTTTGACCGACATGAAGCCGTTCGCCAGCGCGCCGATTCGTACCGGCTCGGCGTGGTGCGCAAGCGTATGGATTACCGCCATGCGCTTCGCATCCAGCGGCCGCTCTGCCGCGCTCAGGGAATGTAGATGGCGAGTGATATGAAACGCGCGTGTGGTAGCGCGTGCCGCCTTCGACGTGTAGGAGCGGCTGTAGCTGAGCCTGCCCTCCAGTCCATCGGCCAGCGCTATGCCGCCCGGCGTCGTCTGGCTAGGAATAATCTCTGCACAGGCGCGGCTGCGCTTGCTCAGTTCCGTTGCGCGCTGCCTGACGGTGCGCTGGAAGACGGTCAGGGCGGCGTCACGCTCCGACGCGCCGGAAGGTATCGCGGATGTCATCCCGGCAATCGCCTTAGCCGGCAGTCTGCCCACCTGCATCGCGTAAGTGCGCGCGCACGCCTGCTCGAGCGGCGTCAGACATTCGAACGGCTGGCCGTTCTTTTGATACCACTTCCAGGAAAAGAACACCGCGGCGCCCGCGGCTTCGCGCTTCGCCAGGCGCTCGCGCCATACCGGAACATGTCGGCGCAGCCGGGTCTTCCAATTGTTACGGATCAGTATCAGACGCCCGCGCTCACCGAACATGCCCGTGACAAGACCATGCTGCCTGTTGCCTTTGTCGTTCACGAACTTGAAACCGATCGTGTCGGACGCATTCCATAGTGGCTTGAATTCGCCAAATTTTGACGAGAGATACTTGAAACGCCGTTGCGCAATTTTGTGCGGCGTGTCGGAGGTCGGTGCCATCGGCTGCGCAGCGCGGATCGGCGGCATCAGCGCTGGTCCGAAGCCGTCCGCCTCAGCCCCGCGCACAAGCACTTGCTTGGGTCGCGTCACGCGCGGGTCAGTCAAATCATCGGCAAGATGGTGCTTGCCGTTAAGCAGGAGCGGAGGCAAAAAAGCCGCCCCCATGTGAGTCCTTAACGTCATCTACTATGCCCTGCCTTCCCGTAATTCTTCGTCCGCTTCACTCTTCTGAAAGGTGAATGCGGGTTAATCAATATTGATCGAGTGGCGCGCACAAGCCCGCGCCAACGTCGGCATACCAACGCCGCAGCGTTGAGTCTTCGATGCTGTCTTGTTCGGCCGCCTCTGCCCGGTCGAGGTACTGGCGCTGCAGGCGCTCACGGAGTTGCCGAGCGCGCACTTTGATCTTGGTCCAGCCACGCGCCGCTTCGCGCGCCGCGGCGTCTGCCTCGTGCGCCGCGCGACTCGCCCGCTGATAGCTCGCCAGCAGTTCCACGCGCTGCGCGCGCAGCGCGGTCAAGCGCGCCGCATATCGGTGAAATGCCGTGGGAGCCAGATGCCGGCGAACGTTGCCCTCGCCGGCATCGTCTGGATCGCTCCCATCGACGGCGCTATGTGAATCGCTACCGTGCCCTGAGCGAGCCGAGCACGACGAACCACTAAGCATCCCCCACGCGTCGACCGCGGCACATTCGTTCTGCAATAACATCAATCGCGCCGCATGCTTTTTGTCGCGGGCATCGACCGCCGCCGCGGCAGCCCGGCAAGCAAGACCCTCGGCGCGTCTTTCGCGAGCGGTCTGTATGGTGCTGAGCGATAACAACGCGTCACTCATCGCAGGACCCGTTCTAGAGCTACCCGCATCGCGTCGTGTTGTTCGACTTGCCGCAGATCCTGCGCGAGAAATGCGCGCAGCGCGTCGATTCTGTCGAGGGCCTCATCGCCCAGCGCATCATGACCGCGCTGGTAGTCGCCCAACGACACCAGCAGTTCGATTTCCTCATGCTTCGCCAGTAAGGCACGCACGCGCTGCGCTGCCGCCAGCTGCGCGGCGTCCGCTACTTGCGTCATCACACGGGAACGACTCTTCAGCACGTCGATTGCAGGAAATCGGCCAGCCATCGCCAATTTCGATGACAACACGATGTGCCCATCCAATAGCGAACGTGCTTCGTCAGCGATCGGTTCATTCAGATCGTCGCCTTCCACTAGCACCGTATAGACCGCCGTGATCGATCCTTGGCGGTGATTGCCCGCACGCTCGAGCAACTGCGGCAACGCGCTGAAGACCGACGGCGGAAAGCCGCGCCGCACCGGCAACTCCCCCGCGGCGAGACCTTTCTCACGTTCCGCGCGCGCGAAACGCGTGAGGCTGTCCATGATCAGCAGCACGCGTCGACCTTGCGCGCGAAAGTATTCGGCAATGGTGGTTGCCACGTAGGCCGCGCGACGACGTTCCATTGCCGGCTTGTCGGAGGTGGCAACGACGACCACCGTGCGACCTCGCACCGACGCCGACAACTCGTGCTCGAGGAACTCGTTGACCTCGCGGCCGCGCTCGCCGATCAAGGCGAGCACGCAGACGTCGATATCGACGCCACGAGCGAGCATGCCGAGCAGCGACGTTTTGCCCATGCCGGCCGCGGCAAAGATGCCGATGCGTTGGCCCTCGCCAAGCGTCAACAAGCTATCTATGGCGCGCACGCCGGTATGCAGTGCCCGACGCACGCGCGGACGTTCGAGCGCCGCAGGACCTTCGCGCAAAATGCTCATCGCAACACCCGCCGAGCGCGACTGTGGCGCGTCGTCGAGACGATTGCCGTTACCGTCGAGCACGCCGCCGAGTAGTGCGTCGCCGACCTCGACCAGGTTTGCCGATCCAAGCCATTCAACGTGATGACGTGCCGATAGACCGATCGATTCCGCGCGCGGCAGCAAGGTCGCGCCGGCTTGGTCGAGCGCCACCACCTCCGCCAAACCGACCGGCACGCGGCGCGGATCCAGCAAGCGACACAAATCGCCGATCGCCGCGCCGGGTAGCCGCGCGCGAATTGCCTGCCCGACGATCGCATCGATGCGCGCACTGGCCTGCGGACGATGACCGGCATTGAAGGACGTTGCAACGCGCTGATACACCTCGAGTTGCTGTGCCAGCCGCTCGTCGACGGCATCGCTTTTCACCGCACGCACGACGACTCCATCGCCCGTTTCAACGCGGTCAGTGCACGCGGGAAATCGTCGGACAATTGCCAGCCACCGCTAGAGCTGCCGCCCTCGGCACGGTAGCCACCCATTCCCAATGTCGCATCAGTCTGGACGACGATCCGCAGATGCGGATGTGCGACCTGCCAGTCGGCGATCCAGCGCGCCGTAGTCACTTGGCGGCACGGGTGCACGTATAGATCGACGACACCCTCAGTGAGGCTTAGGCGCGCCAGGCCTTGGCCCACGAATCGATCGAAAGCCGTCGCATCAAGCGCGCCCATCAGGCCGTCGAGTGCATCGCCGATTACCTGAGCGATCAGATTGCGCTGCTCGAATACCGCACTCAGGCAGTCGTCGAGCAATGCACAGTGGCGGGCCAACGCTTCGGCCTGTCCTGCGGCGCGCCCCGCCTCGCGGGCCTCGTCGCGTGCTTGCGCCGCAATGTCGTCCGCCTGCTGCAAGGCGTCTCGTACCAGGCGCGCCGCGACCCGCCGCGCACGCGCCAGCAGCGCATCGGCGCGGCGCAAAGTATCGAGACGTTCGCGGCGCACGATGAGCGTTGCGTCGTCCAGAATGAGCTCTGCCTTCGCGGCGCTGATCAAGTCGCTTACCAGATCCAATTGCGTACTCCCCAGCACCAGATACGTCGAACAAAAGCGGCCAGCGAAGCGGTGCTGGCAGGATACGTGTGATCGGTCGCGGCGATCGTCCCAGGAAGAAGCAATTGCAGCGCGTGGCCAAGCGAATCG
>JBPBQZ010000039.1:0-34697 GCA_050955105.1 Janthinobacterium lividum
TCCATTCGGCCATTTGACGGCAGGCTTCACGCAGCGCCCAACGTCCAATCGCCTCGATCTGTCCAATTTCCTCGGCCAGACCGATGAATTTCGCGGCCGGGACTTCACCTTGTCCCGGCACCAGCCAACGCGCCAGCGCTTCAACGCCATACAGCGCATTACTGTCCATGCATATCTGTGGCTGGTAGAACAGCCGCAGCTCATTGTTGGAGACGGCGCGCTTCAGCGCGGCGCCCAGCAAGAGGCGGTCGCCGGCCGCGCGATTCATCTCCGAACTGAAAAACTGGAAGGTGCCGCCGCCGGCCGACTTGGCCCAATGCATCGCGGCATTCGCTCGGCGCAACAATAGATCAGGCTCCAAACCTGTGTGAGGGTACAAACTGATGCCGATGCTGGCCGATAGATGGAATTGTTGGCCGTTTACGTCGATCGGCTCGGAAATCAGCTCCCTGAGAAGATCCGCCCTGAGTTTGGTGCGATTGAAATCGTGGCCTGGCGCGATCAGCGTGAACTGATCGCCTTGACTCCGTGCGAGGAATTCGCGGGCCTGCAATTTCGCCCGAAGGCGCTCGCCTATCACCTGTAGAACATGATCTCCGACCACATGACCGAGCGTATCGTTCACATCTTTGAATCGGTCCAGATCGATACAAAAGAACGCGATCTCATAAGGGTTGGCCGAATTAAGCAATTCTTCGGCATACAGCCGCAGTGCTCGATGACCGGGCAAGCCAGTCAAGGCGTCATATTCTCGCAACAGGGTAATCTGCTGTCGGCTCTCTTCCCGTTCAATCGCCAACGCGCAAAGATCGATGCAAGTTTCGACGATTCGCTCATGGAATCCGGAGGGGCCGCCTGGTTGCGTTGCATAAAATGCAAATGATCCCGCGACACTGCCGTCGCGTCGCCGGATTGGATACGACCAGCATGCCCTGAAGCCATGCGGCAGTACCAGCTCCTTGAACGGAGCCCATAGCGGGTCTTGCTCGATGTCGTTACTGATGACGCGCTCGCCACGTGCCACGGCCGTGCCACAGTTGGCCATGCCTTCCCCGACAAGCAGGCCGTCCGCGCTCTCGGCGAACTCGGCTGGCAGCAGCGAAACCGCCCACAGCCGCAGCTTGAGTTGCTGATCCACCAATAGAATAGACGGCGTAACTTCCGGAACGATCTGCCTGACGCGGCGACACAGGTAATCCCCCAGATCGAGGAACGAAAGTTCGCTCATCAGGGCATTTTGCACATCGAGCCGCAGAGCGCGCAGCAGCTTGTCCTCGGTGATATCGGTCAAGGCGACGATCCAATTCCCCCGCGCGCCAACCGCATTGGCCTCTTCATGCAGAATCGAACAAATGGATAAGCGCACCCAGATATCCTCGCCGTGCCTGGTCCGCAGCATCAGCTCTTGATCGTCGTGTCTGGCTTCCCGCGGCTCATAGCGCGCGCGAACCAATTCGCTGGCGGGCAATCCGGGGCTAACTAGAAAAGAGTCTGGATACTCGGTACCGACCGCATCCGCACCATAGCCAAAGAGATCATTGAAGGCCCGATTGGCCTTGAGGATGCGCCGTTGATCATCGAGGATCGCCATCGGCCGGGTGACATAATCGATTGCGGTACGCCATAGACGATGCTGTCGCTGAACGCGGAGTGTGTCGGAGAAATCGGCTTCCATAGATGGACCCATGCGCTATCAACCCTGTCGTCGGAGCAGCAAATCACGGCTTCCTGGCGAGGCTACCTGTTGTCCAAGCTGCTCGGCACGGGATGCCGCACGCGGTCCCGGTCCGAGCATTCCACATTCTAGTCACACTGAAAAAAAGGCGCCGAAGTCATTGATAGATGTCAGTTCCCAATATGGTGTACGGGCATCCGCCATCAGCACTGCAAGGTCGAGTAAATCATCCGTCTGAAATGCGCGCTGGCTGCTCGGTGCACGCGCCTCGCGGGGCGTCAGATCTTGTCAGAGTGTCAGTAATTATCCACGGTACGATAGATCAGGAACTCGCGCCATGAGACGGCTTCGACGCGTCGGCTCTCGATGATCAGTTCGCTGTTGCGCGTTGCACTGATTCTAACGACGGATTCAGTCGGGATGACGAGTCCAGTCGACAATTGTCAGCGAATAAGTCCTGGCGACTTCATCGGTGCACAACTTGTCGCATAAACCCCGAATGATGTGCGCGTGCTGTCAGAACCAGTAATTAGTAGTACTGCAAAGATCGGTTGTTTATCGCTTCTACGCCGCCGCTTGATTTCTTCGAACGCGCCGTCAAAAAAACAAATCCGTAACGTGGATCCATGGCTACTCTTGTTCACGACTGCCCGTGGTGGGGCGGTATGAAAACTCCGCGGCGGTGCTTGACCACGTGCCGGACCCGATCATGAGCGCCTACCAGCAAGGTTGAGTTGTATGAGAAGAAGTCCCACCGCTGCCGCAGCCATGTTTCGACGAAGCGTGGAACTGGCGCTGCGGGACCTGACGGCAGATGTCGAGGCGTGGAAGATCGAAAAAAGAATCGACAAGCTGGCGGCGGACGGTCGCGTAGCGCAAGCGCTACGCGATTGGGTGCATCTGATCGGTGTTGCTAGTTCAGGCGCTTGACAAGAAACCGGCGCGTGTCAGCATCCTACGGTCGTCAGGCTTGCGTTACGCCGGCGAGCGCAAATAAAAAGCCGTCTCTGTTTGAACAGAGACGGCTTCTGAATTGGTGCCCGGGGCCGGAATCGAACCGGCACGCCTTGCGGCGGGGGATTTTGAGTCCCCTGCGTCTACCAATTTCACCACCCGGGCGGTAACGCGATTTTGCTGCGCCGGCGGATCGGCAATTGCCAGACCTACCAGGCGAACGAGGAGCCATTTGCAGCTCGAATCAGGCCCGGAAACTACCGCCATCCGAACCCGCCGCCGAACGGCGCCTCGCGAGAAGCGCGATTATGGCCGAATTTGCGAGGTCGAACAAGCGCCTTGCGCGGCCATTTTCATCAATCCGCCAGATAAGTAAATTGCCCGTGGCGCACGATGCCCATCACGCTCGCGCGTTGGTCCAGCCCCACGTGATCTTTCGCGCTGGTATTGACGAAGCCCTGCGGCACCGCCAGATCATGAATATTCTCGAGCGCCCCACGCAGCGCCACGCGGAACGCTTCGCTACCCGGCTGTGCCGTCTTCAAAGCCTGCGCCACCGCGTTGTCCAGCAACGGATAAACCCCCGCGGCATCGCCGGCGAACTGCGTCACGCTATCGGCACCGTAGGTGGCCTCATAGCGCTTCACGAAAGCCATGGCCGCGGCGCGCACCGGATGGTCGACCGGCAACGTGCGGGCTACCACTACCGGCTGCGTCGGAAACAGTGTGCCTTCAACCGCCGCACCGCCAAGCTTCAGGAACTCAGGCGTCGCAATGCCATGCGTTTGATAGATCGGCCCTTTATAGCCATAACCGACTAGCGTCTTCTGCGGCAGTACCGTGGGTGTCCCAGCGCCGGCGATCAATATGGCATCGGGCTTGGCCGCCATGGCCTTCAGCACCTGCCCAGTGACGCTGGTATCGGTGCGGTTGTAACGCTCGACATCCACCAACTTGATTTGGCGCAGCGCCGCGAAGCGGCTGAATTCATGTAGCCAACTTTCCCCATAGCCGTCGGCGAAGCCGATGAAGGCGACGGACTTGACGTTGTGATCGGCCATGTAATGGGTCATGACATTCGCCATAGCGGCATCGGTCTGCGCCATCTTGAAGGCCCAGACGCGGTTGCCTTGCTGCGGCTCCACCACCGAGCCGGAGCCGACCAGCGTCACCATCGGCGTCTTGTATTCAGCAACCGGGTCGAGCGCGGCCAGCGCGGCGGGCGTGATGTTGGGGCCGACGATGATGTCGACCTTGTCCTCGGTCAATAGCTTGCGGAGATTGCGCACCGCCGCGCCCGGGTCGGAGGCATCGTCGAGCACGATGTATTGCGCAGGCTGTCCGCCGAGCGTCTTGGGCCACATCATGACGGCGTTCTTGCTGCTCAGACCAATGGTGGCTGCGGGTCCGGTAGTGGACAGGTCGATGCCGACCTTGACTTGAGCCTGCGCCGCGACGCTCACCAGCGACAGCAGCAATGCGCCGGCCGCGCATCTCGAAATTCCGGCAATTCGGGGAAAAGGGTTACGCAAGCGCAGCATGCACGGCTCCAGGGAAAATGAGAACGCGGCAAGCATACCGCAGCGGCCATACGCTTAGCGCATAAGAAGCGTGCCGGCGGTGACGTGCCAGCGCACATACGCACATATCGAGGCGCACATCTCAAAAATCGGGCGCAAGTCGCGCCCCGTCTTATAATTCGTAGCTTTCGTTGCCGCCCTTGAGTGCTTGCTCCACTAGCTTGCGACTGAGACTGGGCGACAACAGTTCGATCAGGGTATAGACGTAGCTGCGCAGATAGGCGCCTTTCTTCACCGCGACGCGGGTGAGATTGCTGCCGAACAGATGCCCGACCGGCATCGCGCGCAGGTGGCGGTCGCGTTCAGCGTTGAACGCCGTGTCCGCCATCAGTCCGACACCGAGCCCGAGTTCCACATAGGTCTTGATGACGTCGGAATCGATGGCTTCGAGCACGATGTCAGGCGTGAGTCCGCGCAGCGCGAAGGCATGGTCGATTTTGGTACGGCCGGCGAAGGCGGCGTCGTATGTAATTAGCGGATATTGCGCCAGGTCGTCGAGGCCGAGCAATTTGCGTTCGAGCAAGGGGTGGCCGGGCGGCATGACGGCCACGTGGTGCCACTGGAAGCAGGGCAGCGAGAGCAGCTCGGGATAGTGCGCGACCGCTTCGGTTGCCACTGCCAGATCGGCCTGGTCACGCAGCACCAGTTCTGCCACCTGCGTGGGCGTGCCCTGCAGGATCGACAGGCGTACTTTAGGATAGCGTTTCTTGAACTCTGCAACGGGATTGGGCAGCGAATAGCGCGCCTGCGTATGTGTGGCGGCGATCACCAGACTGCCTTGGTCTTGCGCGGCATAGTCTTCGCCGACGCGCTTGAGCGTTTCCAGCTCCTGGAGAATCTTCTCGACCGAGGCGAGAATCAGCCGCCCCGGCTCGGTCAGCGAGCGCACGCGCTTGCCGTGACGTCGGAAAATATCGACGCCCAGCTCTTCCTCCAGCTCGATGATGGCTTTCGAAACGCCGGGTTGAGAGGTGAACAGCGCCTTGGCGGCCTCGGTCAGGTTGAAGTTCTGACGCACGGCTTCGCGCACGAAGCGAAACTGATGCAGGTTCATATAACCCAAATGAATAATAGAAAAATTTTTTAGTCGTTTGAAATATAAGCGCAGTTTATTACGATCAAAGCTGTTTCCTCAATATCGTTATCTGTTTTTGTGGAAACGCCGGTTCGCCGGCGCCGCCGGGGCCAAGTTCCCGGGCAAATCGCAGAGGCGGAGCGGCATTACAGAAAGCGGAATTCCCCATGTACCGATACAACCAATACGATCAGACCGCCGTTGACGAGCGCGTCGCCCAATACCGGGACCAGGTGCGCCGTTTTCTGGCGGGTTCGCTGCCTGAGGAAGAATTCAGGCCTTTGCGTTTGCAGAACGGTTTGTATATGCAACGCCACGCCCATATGTTGCGGGTGGCGATTCCTTATGGCCTGTTGTCGAGCCGCCAACTGCGCATGCTGGCGCAAATCGCGCGTGAACACGATCGCGGCTATGGACATTTCTCGACGCGTACCAATATCCAGTACAACTGGATCGAGCTGGCGGAATCGCCGGACATCCTGGCCAAGCTGGCGTCGGTGGAAATGCACGCGATCCAGACTTCGGGCAATTGCATCCGCAATATCACCAGCGATCAATTCGCCGGCGTGGCGCCCGATGAAATCGTCGATCCGCGGCCGCTTTGCGAAATCATGCGGCAATGGTCGACGTTCCATCCCGAATTTGCGTGGCTGCCGCGTAAATTCAAGATAGCGGTGAACGCGGCACGCGAAGACCGGGCAGCGATCCTGGTGCACGACATCGGCGTGCAACTGTATAAGAACCCGCAAGGCGAAGTGGTGGCGCGGGTGCTGGCCGGTGGCGGCATGGGCCGCACGCCGATCATCGGCTCGGTGATTCGCGAGAATTTGCCGTGGCGTCATCTGCTCAGTTATTGCGAAGCGGTGTTGCGGGTCTATAACCGCTTCGGCCGTCGCGACAATATCTACAAGGCGCGTATCAAAATCCTGGTGAAGGCACTCGGCGCGGAAAAATTCGCCGCCCAGGTCGACGCCGAATGGGCGCATCTGAAGGATGGGCCGGCCACCATCACGCAGGCCGAATACGATCGCGTGGCCGCCTTTTTCGCGCCGCCGGCTTATGAAGATCTTGCCGATACCGATCCGTCTTTCGAAAAGCATCTGCTGGAAGATCGCGCCTTTGCGCGCTGGGTGCAGCGCAATGTGCGCACGCATCGCCAGCCCGGCTACGCGAGCGTCACACTGTCGTTGAAGAACGGCATCATCGCGCCAGGCGATGCCACCGACGTGCAAATGGAGGCGGTGGCCGACTGGGCCGATCGCTTCAGCTTCGGTGAATTGCGCGTCTCGCATGAACAGAATCTGATTCTTGCCGACGTGCGCAAGCGTGACCTGTTCGAGGTGTGGCAACTGGCGAAAGAGCAGGGCTTCGCGCATCCGAATGTGGGGCTGTTGACTGACATCATCGCTTGCCCCGGCGGCGACTTCTGCTCGCTGGCGAATGCCAAGTCGATTCCGATCGCGCTGTCGATTCAGCAGCGCTTCGAAGATCTCGACTACGTGCACGACCTGGGCGAGCTGTCGCTGAACATTTCGGGATGTATCAACTCCTGCGGCCACCATCACGTTGGCAATATCGGTGTGCTGGGCGTCGATAAAGACGGCAAGGAGTGGTACCAGGTTTCGCTGGGCGGCGAACAGGGTAATGATGCGAAGCTCGCTCGCGTGATCGGGCCGTCGTTCAGGGCTGACGAGATGCCCGATGTGATCTCGCGCGTGATCGATACCTTCGTGGCGCAGCGCCAGGAAGGCGAGCGCTTCATCGATACCTATGCGCGCATCGGCATTGCACCGTTCAAGGAACGTGTGTATGCGGCGCGCCAAGACGCGCACGCGTAACAAACAATTTGAGACGGCGCCCGCAGCGGCGCTGCCTTAAGCAATCTCCAGGATACGCATATGGCTCTGATTATCAGACAGCGCAAGGTCGTGGAAGACGACTGGATTTTGGTGCGCGCCGACGCAGAAGAACAATTGCTGGCCGCCGATCAACTGCCCGAAGGCCGGCTGTTGTTGCCGTTGGCATTGTGGCAAGCCGTGCAGGGCGCGCTGTCGGTCGAAGCCACCTCGCGCTTCGGCGTGTGGCTGGCTGCCGACGACGAACCGGCACTGTTGGCGCCCGATTTTGCAAGGCTGTCGTTGGTGGCGGTTGATTTCCCCTTGTTCCGCGACGGCCGTGGCATGAGCATCGGCCGCCTGCTGCGCGAACGCTACGGCTGGCGCGGCGAATTGCGAGCGATCGGTGATGTGCAGCGCGATCAGATCGGCTATATGGAACGTTGCGGCTTCGACAGCTTCGCGGTGCCGGCCGAGCGCGACATTCACGACGCTTTGAATGCGTTCGGTGAGCTGACGGTGCGTTATCAAGGCGGGTGGGATGATCCGCGACCCTTGTTCCGACGTATTGAAGAAGGTGCGCAAGAGGCAGCGCGCGTGCTCGCGCCATCGGCTGCGTCGAACGGCGCGAGCGCGTCATGACCACCGACCAAGTAGTGCGCGACGCAGCGACGTCGTCCGCCGGATCGTCGTCTCTGTCGGACGCGGCGGCGCGCTCCGCTGGCGTCAATGTCATTCCTATCCACGCGATCGATGCGGGTGCGGATCAGTCGAGCAGCGCTGCCACGGTATCGGCATTGCCCGCCGTCACGCCGCGTCAGCGACTGGCGGCGCTGGCGGCCTCGGTGCCGTCAGCACGCGTACAAGCGCTGGCCGAGGAACTCGACGTGCGGCTCGGTGAGATCGGCGCGCGCTACAGCTCGGTGAAACTGGCAAGCAGTCTGGCTGCCGAAGACATGGTGCTCACGCATGCCATTCTGGCGCGTGTCACGCCGACGGCCGCAGCGGCTGGGGCAACGGCGCCGTCGGCCATTGCGGCGGTCGGCGCATCGGCGGCCACCGCATCGACTGGCGCATCGACATCGGCTACAGCCAAGGCCGCTGCAAGCGTCGCTTCACAGTCTGCCGCGCAACCGGCAATCGGCATCTTCACGCTGAACACCGGCCGTCTGCACGCCGAGACCCTGGCCATGCTGGACCGCGTGCAAGCACGCTACGGCTATCGTATCGAGGCATTCGAGCCCGACGCCGCAGCGGTGCAAGCTTACGTCGAGACGCAAGGCCTCAATGCTTTTTACGATAGCGTCGACTTGCGCAAGCAATGCTGCGCAATCCGCAAGGTCGAGCCCTTGGAGCGCGCGCTGGCCGGCGTGCAGGCCTGGGTTACTGGACAGCGCCGCGAGCAGTCGGTTACGCGCGCCGAACTGCATCACGAAGAACACGATGGCGCGCGCGGCATCGCCAAGTTCAATCCGCTGGCCGACTGGACCGAAGCCGAGGTGTGGGCCTATCTCGAAACCTTCGATGTGCCGGTAAACGCGCTGCATGCACGCGGTTATCCGAGCATCGGCTGCGAGCCTTGCACACGCGCCGTGCGCGCCGACGAAGACAGTCGCGCTGGACGCTGGTGGTGGGAATCGCGCGACAGCAAGGAATGTGGGCTGCATACGCATGAAGTGCAGGCCGACGCGGCGCAAGTGTTGCAATCGGCGCCCCAAACGAACTCTACTTCTCATGCTTGATCGATCATGACAATCATTCTCGACGCCCCCCCGACCGGCTCGGTTGCCACCGACCATCTCGATTGGCTAGAAGCCGAGTCGATCCACATCCTGCGCGAAGTGGTGGCCGAGTGCAGCAAGCCGGCGCTGCTGTTCTCGGGTGGCAAAGATTCCGTGGTGGTACTGCACCTGGCGCTCAAGGCCTTCGGACTGGGCGCGGCGCGGCGCGCGGCACTGCCGTTTCCGTTGGTGCATATCGATACCGGCCACAACTACGACGAAGTCATCGCATTTCGAGACAGGCGGGTCGCGCAGATCGGCGCGCAATTGATCGTCGGCCATGTGGAAGACTCGATCAAGCGCGGCACGGTCAGGCTGCGCCGCGAGACCGATTCGCGCAATGGCGCGCAAGCGGTGACGTTGCTGGAAACCATCGCCGAGCAAGGTTTCGACGCGATGATCGGCGGCGCACGGCGCGATGAAGAAAAGGCGCGCGCCAAGGAACGCATCTTCTCGTTCCGCGATGAGTTCGGCCAATGGGATCCGAAGGGCCAACGCCCGGAGTTGTGGAGCCTGTACAACGCGCGGCTGCATGCCGGCGAACACCTGCGCGTGTTTCCTATCTCGAATTGGACCGAGCTGGATATCTGGCAATACATCGGCCGCGAGAAGCTGGAACTGCCGGAGATCTATTTCGCGCACCAGCGCGAGATCGTGCGCCGCGATGGCCTGTTGGTGCCGGTCACGCCGCTCACGCCCAAGCGTGCCGGCGACGTCTCGGAAGTGACCACCGTACGTTTCCGTACCGTGGGCGACATCAGTTGCACTTGCCCGGTTGAAAGCGACGCCGCCGATATCGACGCGATCATCGCCGAGACCGCGGTGTCAGATATCACCGAGCGCGGCGCGACGCGGATGGATGACCAAGCCACCGAAGCCGCGATGGAACAACGCAAGAAGCAAGGCTATTTCTAAGCCTACGGACCTTAAGCGATGAACGATCTATCTTCTTCCGGCGTCGATGCCGGTGCAGCCGACCCGTCCTACGAGGACTTGGGAGTGCTGCGTTTCATTACCGCGGGCAGCGTCGACGACGGCAAGAGCACGCTGATCGGCCGCTTGTTGTTCGACAGCAAGGCGGTGTTGTCAGATCAACTGGGTGCGCTCGCACGCGCCAAGAACCGGCGCACTGTCGGTGACGAAATCGATCTGGCGCAATTGACCGACGGTCTGGAAGCCGAGCGCGAGCAGGGCATCACGATCGACGTCGCCTATCGCTATTTTGCGACAGTGCGCCGCAAGTTCATCATTGCCGACACGCCCGGTCACGAGCAGTACACGCGCAATATGGTGACCGGTGCCTCGACCGCCGACGCCGCGGTGATCCTGGTCGACGCCACGCGCGTGAGCCCGAGTGCCCACGACGACAACGGCCATCTCGAATTACTGGCGCAGACCAAGCGGCATAGCGCGATTGTGCAACTGCTCGGCATTCGTCACGTCATCGTCGCGATCAACAAGATGGACCTGATCGACTACAGTGAGCAGCGTTTCGACGATATCCGCAATGCCTATCGCGCTCTGGCTACGCGGCTCGGCCTGAACGACGTGCGCTTCGTGCCGGTGTCGGCGCTGAAGGGCGACAACATCGTCACCGCCAGCGAGCGCATGCCCTGGTATGGCGGCGAGCCGCTGCTGGCGGTGCTCGAAACGCTGCCGGTGGAGCGTGCCGCCGGCGCGCTGCGTTTCCCCGTGCAATGGGTGGCGCGCCAGGACGGCGCGAGCGTCAACGATTTCCGTGGCTATATGGGCAAGCTCGAGTCGGGCTCGATCGTGGTCGGCGACCGCATAACGGTGTTGCCGGCTGGGCATCGGTCGAGCGTGGCGGAGATCATTGCACCGGTGGTCGGCGGCACGGCGTCGGTCAAGAGCGCCAGTGTAGGCAGTTGCGTGACGGTGCGGCTGGCCGACGATATCGACGTGTCGCGCGGCGACATGTTGGTCGCCGACGGCGCGCCGGAAGCCGCGCCGCAAGTCGCGCGCAAGCTCGACGCCGACCTGTGCTGGCTGGACCCCGAGCCACTGTCGACGCAGCGCAAATATTTGCTCAAGTCGACCACCGCCACGGTGTTCGCGCGCGTGACCGCGGTGAATTACGTGCTCGACGTGCATACGCTGTCGCACAGCATCGACGGCCGGCCGCTTGCCGGCAACGATATCGGCCGGGTTTCGGTAACGCTGCAAAAGCCGATTGCTTGCGATACCTACGAAGCCAGCACCGCCACGGGCGCCTTCGTGCTGATCGACGAAGCGACGCACCATACGGTGGCCGCCGGCATGATCCGTGCAATAGTGGGATAAGGGTCAGCCAGTACAGTAAAACGGGATGAAGGCAATGGGTAAGGTTTATCTGATCGGTGCCGGACCGGGCGCGGCGGACCTCATAACGGTGCGCGGCGCACGCATTCTGGGCACGGCCGATGTAGTGTTCCACGATGCCTTGATCGAGGCGTCGATGCTCGAGCTCGCGCCGCAAGCCCGCAAGGTACTGACCGGTAAGCGCTGCGGGCAGCGCTCGACTGCCCAGCACTTCATCAACAAGCAATTGGTGGACGCGGCGCACGCGCACGACGTGGTAGTGCGTTTGAAGGGCGGCGACCCGATGCTGTTCGGTCGCGCCGACGAAGAAATGCGCGCGCTGGAAGCGGCGGGTATCGATTTCGAGGTAGTGCCGGGCGTTACGTCGGCATTGGCCAGCGCGGCCACGCTGCGACGCTCGCTGACACTGCGCGGCATCGCGCGCAGCGTGGCCTTCGTCACGCACAGCCGTGCCGAAGATTCCGCGGAAATCAGGCGTCGCGCGAAGGCCGATTCCCTGGTGTTCTACATGGGCCGCGACAGCGGTCCGGCGATCGCCCAGGAGTTGCTCGACGCTGGCCGCGCGCCCGATACACCGGCCGCAATCGTCGAAGCCTGCAGCACACCACGCGAACGGTCGCTGACGCTTACGCTGGCACAGATTGCCGCCGGCGCCGCCGACGACTGGCTGGACGCGTCGCAACCGAGCTTGCTGATGGTGGGCGAGGCGTTCGGCGCGCGCGCTGGCATAACGCTGCCGGCCGCGGAAACGACTGATCTCGAAAAGACCGGCGACAATCCGGCTGCAGCCGCCGCGAGCGGTACACATCTCGCCGCGTGATTCGCGGCGCGGTCGGGCGCTCTTAAGGCGCCTGTTTCAGGCGCCTGCTGCGGGCGGGTCTGTAGCCCTCGATTCACCCGCCTGCGCCATGCAGAATGCCGCGATGGCGCGCAACACGCCGTCGTCTTCGCCGACCGCCGGCGCGGTGCGGATCTTAAGATCCGGATGCGCCTGAGCTATCTGTTCCACCAGCAGCGGCAAGTCGCGCCGCAAATGCCCGCCCTGTCCGAAAAACACCGGCACGATCGTGATTTGCCGATGACCGGCCAGCGCCAGTTCGCTAACGGCACCAGCCAGATCGGGCTTCATCAATTCGAGATAAGCAAGGCGCACGGCGCCAAAGCCTGCGTGTGCCGACGCCGGTGAGGCGCTGACGCCGCGCCCGGCATCCGTACCGGCATCGGCACCGGTGCCGGCATCAGCACCGGCACCGGCATCAGCGGCTATCGCCGCGCCCGTTCCGCCAATCTCCGCCGCCAGCAACGCAGCCAGGCGTTCGAATGGCTCGGCCCAGCGTGCATCCCGGGCGCCATGCGCGAACAGGATCAATGCGGGAGAGCGGGAGGCTGATACATGCGTCATGCCTGAACCTCGGCGCTAGTGTCGATCGACCCAGCGCAGGCCGACCAGCGCCAGGGCCAGATAGATCAACGCCGGTGTCGCCGCGGTCAAGGGCGCGGGCCAGGTGTTCAGGGTGCCGATATGCGAGAACAAGGTGTTGATCAACTGAAAGCTCATGCCGAGCATGATGCCGCCCAACACCTTGGCGCCCACCATGCCCGCGCGCGAATGCAAATAGGCGAACGGCAACGACAGCACCATCATCACCAATACCGCGAACGGATAAAGAATTTTGCGCCATAGCGCAATCTGATAGCGCTGCGCATCCTGGCTATTCTCGCGCAGATGATTGATATACGAAAACAGGTTGTAGATCGACATGCGTTCGGGCGATACCAGCAGCACCGACAAGATCTGCGGCGTGAGTTCCGAGCGCATCGAATATTCGCTGGTATTGGCAACCGACGACTTGTAGGTAGCGCCGAGCGGATCATTATTCACTGCGGGCGAGCGCGTCAGGTTCATGCCGGTTACGCCCGACAGCAGCCACGAATGCGGCGCATGAAACACGCCGCTCGCGGCGACGCGAATCGTTTCCAGCCGTAGTTCCTGGTCGAATTCGTAGATGCGAACGTTACGAATCGTCGCATCGGGCAGTAACTCGCCGACGTTGATAAAGCGCGTAATCGGCTGGCCCGCCGTATTGTTGTCCGAGTCCTTGACCCATACGCCCGAGTGAAAATCCGACGATACCGACGAGCCCAGCGCTTCCAGTCGCACGCGCTCGGAGAACTGGTCGGTATAAGGGCCGATGACCTCACCGAACAGGAAGGTCAGCGCCACCAGCGGTGCCCCCAGCTTGATTAACGACCACAGCGCGCGCTGCGGCGAGAGCCCCGACACGCGAAAGATCGTGTATTCGGAATTCGCCGCCATCATCGCAAATACATAGATCGCGGCAATCAGCGCGGCGACCGGGATGATCTCGTAAAAGCGCGACGGCGTTTGCAGCAGCACGCGCAATACCGCCAGGCCGAAGCCGTAGTGGCCCTGTCCCACCGAATCCAGCTCGCTCAGCAAGTCGAAGAAGAAAAACAGTGCCGAGAAAGCGAACAGCACGAAGACGAAGGTGAGATAGATCTGTCGCGCGAAGTAGCGTTCGTAAACTTTCATTGCGGCGCCCTCGGTGCGGCGGCGGGGCGACGCGAAAACAGCGGCCGGTTGCGGGCACGCGACCAGAACAGCACCGAGACGATCGCCAGCGCCACCAGATGCAGCAGTGGCAAGCCGACCGCCACCGAGACGCGGCCTTGTTCGATCCAGGACTGCAGCAGGTTGAGCAGATTCGAATAGGTCAGATACACCAGCACCGCCATCACCAGGTTCACCGTGCGCGAGCGACGCGGACTTTGATAGGCCAGCGGAATCGCCAGCAAGGTCAGCACGATCGCCATCAGCGGCACGCTGGCGCGCCAGGCCAGTTCACCCTGGCTGGTGGGGCCGCCCAGCTGCAGCAACGATGCGCTCGACATGCCACTGGGCGTAGGCCGGCTGACCACCTGATGATTTTCGATTTTCACGCCATAGCGGCGGAATTCCATCACGCGGAAGTCTGGCTTGCCCGGTTCGCCGTCGTAGCGACGGCCGTTCTCCAGCACCACGAAGCGATCGCCATTGGGCGCGCTTTCCACCTCGCCGTTGTGCGCCACTACCACGCTGATCTTGCCGTTCTCGGTGCCGGCGACGAACACGTTTTCAACCTTTTGCGCGGTGGCCAACAGCTTTTCGATAAAGATCACGCGATGCGTGGTCGATTCGCGGAATTGGCCCGGCGCAATCAACGACACGTCGTCGCGCTGATTGAAGCGTTCGGTCAACAGCGCACGCTGCGCATTCGACCAGGGCCAGGCGAAGAACGAGGCGAGCGCGATCAGCACGATAATCGGCGCGGCGAACACGAACACCGGGCGGATCAGGTCTTTCAGGCCGACGCCCGAGGCGAACCACACCACCATTTCCGAATCGCGATACCAGCGTGTGAGCACGAACAGGATCGATACGAAGAGGGTGGCGATGAGCATCACGCCCAGATAGCCGATCACGGTGAGGCCGATCAGCACCAGCACGTCGCGCGGATCGATCTTGCCCGAGGCCGCGAAGCCGACGATGCGGATCATCATCGTAGTCAGCATGATGGTCAGCAGCACCAGAAAAACCGAGGCGGCGGTATACGCCAATTCACGTTGCAGTGAACGTTGAAAAATCATGGACCGTGGCAGAGAGGACGGGGCAGCGGGATAGCCCCGCCCCGGCCGAAAAAATAGCGGATAATCGCGCTTGAAAATTCAAGCCGACTTTATCGAGGACGAGCGCGATGGACTTTAGCATAAAAGCCTGCGACTGGAATGGCGCCGGCGGCAACGCTGTAGTAAGCGGTAACACAGACGCCATCGTGGTCGGCGTATTCGATGGTGCACCTTTGACGAGCGCCGCCGCGAAGCTCGACGGCGCCACGCGTGGCCTGTTGTCGAGGCTCGTTGCCAGCGGCGACATCGATAGCAAAAGCGGCGTTACGCAAGTGCTGCGCGAAATATCGGGCGTGGGCGCCGCGCGCATCGTCACGGTGGGCCTGGGCAAGCAGGAGAGTTTCGGCCGCAAGGGCTATCTTGAAGCGACGCGTGCGGCGTTCCGCGCCTTGGCGGCGTTGCCGGCCGCGCGGGTGGTTTTCACGTTGGCGCAGGAAGCGGCGACGGACACCGACACCGCATGGCGCGTACGCAGCGCCATCACCGCGGCGCGCGACGGCGCCTACAAGTTCGAATCGATGAAAAGCGGCATCGGCAGCAAAGATGCCGCCGACCAGTCTGCGGGCAAGGCTGCCAAGGCGGCTGCAAAGACCGCCAAAGCAGCGAGCAAGGCTGCCGCCAAAGCGACGACCGCAATCGAGCGCGGCGCGTCGAGCGTCAGCTTCACGGTCGATCCGGCTGACGAAGCCGCCGCGCAAACCGCGCTGCAGCACGGCGTGGCGCTGGCGAACGGCATGGACCTCACGCGCGATCTCGGCAATCTGCCGCCGAATGTCTGCACGCCGACTTACCTGGCCGAGCAGGCCCGCAAGCTCGCCGCGGAATGGAAGATCAAGACCGAAGTGCTGGGCCAGAAGCAAATGGAAGCCTTGAAGATGGGCTCGTTCCTGTCGGTGGCCAAGGGCTCGGTCGAGCCGCCCCAGTTCATCGTCATGCAGTATCGCGGCGGTGCCAGCGGCGCCGCGCCGGTGGTGCTGGTCGGCAAGGGCATCACCTTCGACTCGGGTGGCATTTCGCTGAAGCCCGGCGAAGCCATGGACGAAATGAAATACGATATGTGCGGCGCCGCGTCGGTGTTCGGCGCGCTGCGCACCATCGTTGAAATGCGGTTGCCGCTGAATGTGGTCGGCGTGGTGCCCACTTGCGAGAACATGCCGGCCGGCAATGCGGTGAAGCCTGGCGACATCGTCACCAGCATGTCCGGACGCACCATCGAGATTCTCAATACCGATGCCGAAGGCCGCCTGATCCTGTGCGATGCGCTGACTTACGCGGAGCGCTTCCAGCCCGCGGCCGTGGTGGATATCGCCACGCTCACCGGCGCTTGCATCATCGCGCTCGGCCATCTGCACAGTGGGCTGTTCTCGAAAGACGACGCCTTGGCCGAGCAACTGCTCAGCGCGGCGCGCACCGCCAGCGATACCGCATGGCGCCTGCCGCTCGACGACGAATATCAGGATCAGTTGAAGTCGAACTTCGCCGACGTGGCGAATATCGGCGGCCGGCCGGCCGGCAGTGTCACCGCTGCCTGCTTCCTGTCGCGCTTTACCGAAGCCTATCCATGGGCGCATCTCGACGTCGCCGGCACCGCATGGCGCAGCGGTGCCGCCAAGGGCGCTACCGGTCGTCCGGTGCCCTTGCTGGTGCAGTTCCTGGTGGATCGGGCGGCCGAGGGCAAGACAGCGGCTGCGCCAAACGCCGCCGGTGCCGTAAAGGCCGCCAAGCCGCGTGCCACCACCGCCAAGACGGCACGAGAAGCGAAGGTGCGTGCCTGATCGTTCCATGACGCGCGTCGATTTCCACACCCACATCGCCGACCGGCTGGGCTATGCCTGCCGGCTCGTGCGCAAGGCGTATCTGGCCGATCAGCCGGTTATCGTGTTCGGTGCGCCTGAGCAGTTGCGGGCGTTCGATAGCCTGCTGTGGACCTTCTCGCCGCTTGAATTCGTCCCGCATTGCATGAGCGGCTCGGCCACCGTGGCCGATACACCGATCGTGCTGACAAGCGATTGCGACAGCGCGCCGCATCAGAACGTGCTGCTGAACCTGGGCGACGCGGTGCCGCCCAGCTTCGCGCGTTTTCAGCGTTTATTGGAATTGGTAGGCGATACACCCGATGCCTTGCACAGCGGGCGTGACCGTTATCGTTTCTACCGTGATCGCGGCTACCCGCTGAACAGCTTCCGGCAGGGCCAGGCGCCGACGGCCGAGGCGCCTTAGGCCCTGGTGCTCAGCCCGTCACCGCGCCCTTGTTGGCCGGCAACGCCAGTTGCGCATACTTGCCCAGCACGCCGCGCGTATAACGCGGTTCACGCTGTTTCCAGTTCGCGCGCCGGCGTGCCAGTTCCGGCTCCGCCACATTCAGTTCCAGCAGCAAGCGATGCGCGTCGATGGTGACCGAATCGCCTTCCTCGATGAGCCCGATCAAGCCGCCCACGAATGCCTCCGGCGCCACGTG
This sequence comes from Janthinobacterium lividum, assembly GCA_050955105.1. Classification (GTDB taxonomy): domain Bacteria; phylum Pseudomonadota; class Gammaproteobacteria; order Burkholderiales; family Burkholderiaceae; genus JBPBQZ01. The sequence goes on from JBPBQZ010000039.1 coordinate 17,365, forward strand.
GCCGACCACCATGCCCCAGGTGCCGCCCGAGAAGCGCCCGTCGGTAATCAATCCCACCGATTCCCCCAGGCCCTTGCCGATCAGCGCCGAAGTCGGCGCCAGCATTTCCGGCATGCCGGGACCGCCCTTCGGTCCGAGGTAGCGCAGCACCAGCACGTCGCCGGGCTGGATGCGGTCGGCCAGAATCGCGTCCATTGCCGATTGTTCGTCGTCGAACACGCGCGCCGGGCCGGTGATCACCGGATTCTTCAAGCCGCTGATCTTGGCGACCGCGCCGTCCGGTGCCAGATTGCCCTTCAACACCGCCAGATGACCTTGCTTGTAGAGGGCGTTTTCGATCGTGTGGATCACATCCTGATCGGCCGACGGCACCGACGGTACGTCCGCCAGCTCTTCGGCGATGGTGCGGCCGGTAATCGTGATGCAGTCGCCGTGCAGCAGGCCGGCATCCAGCAACAGCTTCAGCACTTGCGGCACGCCACCGGCACGATGCAGGTCGGTCGCCACATATTTGCCCGAAGGTTTCAAATCGCAAATCACCGGCACCTTCAGGCGCATGCGCTCGAAGTCGTCGATATTCAGTTCGATTTCGGCGGCGTGCGCGATCGCCAGGTAATGCAGCACGGCATTGGTCGAGCCGCCGGTTGCCATGATCAGCGCGATGGCGTTCTCGATCGATTTCTTGGTGATGATGTCGCGCGGCTTCAGGTCTTGCTTGACGGCCTCGACCAGCACCCGTGCCGATTCGGCGGCCGAGTCGACTTTTTCCTGGTCAGGGTTGGCCATCGTCGACGAATACATCAGCGACATACCCAGCGCTTCGAATGACGAGCTCATGGTGTTGGCCGTGTACATGCCGCCGCACGAGCCGGTGCTCGGGCAGGCATTCCGCTCCACGCCTTCGAAATCTTCGACGCTCATGCGGCCGGCGGTGAATTCGCCCACTGCCTCGAACGACGAAACGATGGTCAGGTCGCGGCCTTTCCAGTTACCTGGCCGGATCGTGCCGCCATACACATAAATGCCCGGCACATTGATGCGGGCCAGCGCCATCATGCCGCCCGGCATGTTCTTGTCGCAGCCGCCAATTACCACTACGCCGTCCATCCACTGGCCTTGCACGGCGGTTTCAATGCAGTCGCAGATCACTTCGCGTGACACCAGCGAATACTTCATGCCTTCAGTGCCCATCGACATGCCGTCGGAAATCGTTGGCGTGCCGAAGGTTTGCGCATTGGCCTGCGAAGCCTTGATCGCCTGCGCGGCCGCGTCGGTCAGGCGTTGCAAGCCGGCATTGCAGGGCGTGATGGTCGAATGGCCATTGGCGATGCCGATCATCGGATTGTCGAAATCGTCTTTGCCATAGCCGAGCGCATAGAACATCGAGCGGTTGGGAGAGCGCGACACGCCTTGCGTGATGTGGCTCGAGCGACGGTTGAAAGGCATGGAAATCTCCGCTTTCTTCAATGTATTCAGTGGGCTTTTTGTAGTGGCCGCGGCACTTCGAAGGGCCCGCGGCGGCATTGGTCAGGCGTCGGACGCAAGCATGCAACGACGCGTAGCGTGTGTCCAATATATTATTCAGGACCTATTGATTCAAAAATCCTCTCAATCGGCCCACTAGCGTCCTGATCATGTCGACCGACCTGCGCCATATGCGCGCTTTTATCGCCGTTGCTGAAGAACGGCATTTCGGCCGCGCTGCGCGGCGCCTGTCGATTACGCAGCCGCCGCTGTCGCAGCAGATTCGCGCGCTCGAAGAGTCGGTGGGCGCGTTGTTGTTCGCGCGCACGCGGCGCTCGGTGCAGCTCACGCCGGTTGGCCGCGAGTTATTGGTGGAAGTGCGTCGCATCGTCGCCATGGCCGACGCGCTGCCGCCGCTGGCACAAAGCCTGGCGCGCGGCGAGCGCGGCATGCTGTCGCTGGCATTTGTTTCCACCGCCGACTACGGTTTGCTGCCCCCCTTGTTGCGGGCATTCGGCGCTCGTTTTCCACAGGTGCGGCTGCAGTTGACCGAAGCCACCAGCGACGTCCAGAGCGTAGAAATTCTCGCCGGCCGCATCGATGCCGGGCTGGCCATCCCGCCGCTCACGCCGCTGCCGCCCGAGAGTTCGCCAGTAGTCGACGCGACCAATCCGGCCGCACGCGCACCGGGCCTAAGCTATCGTCCCTTGTTTCGCGAGCCCTTGATCGTCGCAATGAGCACGCAAGTCGCCGCCTCCTTGCATGCCGCCGCCGACCTGGCTGGGCGCGGTGCCAGCCAGGCGGTCGATCTGCGCGCGCTGGCCGACCTGCCGCTTATCATTTTCCCGCGCCGCCTGGCGCCGGCATTCCACGACCTCATCACCGGCAGCTACACGCAGGCCGGGCTGGTGCCGCGCATCGCACAGGAGGCCATCCAGATGCAAACTATCGTCAGCCTGGTCTCCGCCGGGCTGGGCATTGCGCTGGTGCCGCGCTCACTGAAGAACTTGCGCCGCACCGGCGTGGTCTATCGACCGCTGGCCGGGGCGTTGCCGGCCGTCGAAACCGGCGTGGTATGGCGCAGCGACGATGCCAGCCCGGTGCTGCGCGGCTTTCTGGATGTTGCCGAGCAAACCGCCGCGACCTTGAAAGCCGGACGTCGCGCATAGCGTCAAAGCCGCCGGCCGAGCGCCGGCATGATGTATCCTGCGGCCCAAGCATGGCTTGATCGGCCATCCGCACCGCCATCCTCCGGCTAAGCCCGGTGATCTTCATTCGAAAGTGCCTTCATGCTGATTCATCCGCAGTTCGATCCAATCGCCATTCATCTGGGGCCGCTGGCCATCCGTTGGTATGGCTTGATGTACCTGGTGGGCTTCGTCGGCGCGCTGCTGCTCGGGCGCGCGCGGCTGTCGCAGCCGCAGGTGAAGGCGCAGGGCTGGAAGAGCGGCGACCTCGACGACCTGCTGTTCTTCCTGGTACTCGGCGTCGTCATCGGCGGCCGACTCGGCTACGTGCTGTTCTACAAACCCGGTTTCTATTTCGCGCACCCGCTCGACATCCTCAAGGTCTGGGAGGGCGGCATGTCGTTCCATGGCGGCTTTCTCGGCGTGGTCGCGGCGGTGCTGATCTTCGCCTACAAGCGCGCACGGCCGTGGTTGCAAATCACCGATTTCATCGCGCCGCTGGTGCCGTTCGGGCTGGCGACCGGGCGCCTGGGCAATTTCATCAACGGTGAACTGTGGGGACGCGTCACCAGTCCCGATAGGCCGTGGGCGATGCTGTTCCCGCAGGCCGCCGAAGACGATGCCGCCTGGTATGTCACGCATCCGGCGGAAGTCGCGTCGCGCGGCTTGGCCACGGTGTATCAGCACTACCATCTGCTGCCGCGCCATCCGTCTGAACTCTATGAGATGGCGCTCGAGGGCGTGCTGCTGTTCGTAGTGTTGTGGATTTACGGACGCAAGCCGCGCCCGGTCGGCGCCGCCTCGGCGCTGTTCCTGATCGGCTACGGATGCTGCCGCTTCATTATCGAATTCGCGCGCCAGCCCGATGACTTCCTCGGCTTGCTGGCGCTTGGGCTATCGATGGGGCAGTGGCTGTCGCTGCCGATGATCGTAGTGGGTGTGGGCGTGCTGATCTGGGCGTATCGGCGGCAGCGCAACGCGGCGCCGCGCGAAGGGCAGGTGGTTTGACGCCGCGGGCTGGCGCCAAGCGTCGGCCCAGGTTCGATGGCGCGGTGTGCCGATTGGCGCTTCAGCCAATCCTTGGCACTTCGTCAATTGGCCATCTGCACGGAGCCGGACACCGTCACAGTCACCGTGGTTTTGCTCGCCTCGACTGGAATGGCGTCGCTTTTCGCGAGGCTATTGCGGGCGAACATCGCCATCGGGATGGGTCGCGGCACGGCCGACTCATTGCCCACCTGCACACTGCGAATCGAGTAATGCCGATAGCCGAAATCGCCGACGGCGTGCTGTGCCTGCTGCCGGAAATTATCGATGGCCTCGCTGGCCAGCTTCGCCTCCGCCGCACGCCGCGCGCCGGAAGAAAGTGAGAAATTCACCGATCCCACCTGCATCTCCGGGCCCAATGCGCCCGCCAGCTTCGAGGCCGCGGCGAAATCGGCCGAATCGAGCACCAATTCGCTGCGCCCACGCCATTCGCTGACGTGTCCGTCGCGATCGTTGCTTGCATACACATTGAAGCCGCCCGTCGACACGTCCACACCCGCTTGGCCGCGCGCCGCCGTCAGCGCATGCTGGGTGGCGCGCGTCAGTGCCGCGGTCAAGGTCGCCGGATCGGCGGCGCTTTCTTCGTGAAACACAGTGATGCGAATCCGGTCGGACGGTACCTCGGCCGTCGCATCGGCCGATAGCGATAAAACGCCGGACGGCGGCGGGCCGCCGGCTGGATTATCGGATTGCGCAAAGGCGCTGGCTTGCGACAGGCTAAGCAGCGCGGCCAGCGCCGCGCCGGCATAGATCGATCTCATACAGTCTCCGATCGGCTTACAAATGAAAACGGCACCGGAGATCCGGTGCCGTCAGAATAAATCCCCACCTTGGCCGCTAGGCCGGCATCCTGAACCGGGGGTTCAGGTTGGCCGCGGTTAGAAGCATTTCGGGTTCGTCAGACAGAGTGACGCTCACGCCCACGCTACAAATTCCCGCAGCCATGCTCGAGAGCATTGGTTCAAGGAATGTATGACCTTCGCAAACCAGGCAGGGAAGCCTTAAAACCTTTTACAACGTGACTCTGAACCGTTTGAAACCTTGCATCGCTCGCCGCACGCGCTGGCCGGCAGCTATCGCAGCTTTAGTGACTGGTTGCCGACTGTGCCGGCGCCACCACTGCCGCTTCAATGCGTTCGTTCATGAGGCCTATTGTACGACGTATTTCCTCCACCGGAAAAGCTTCGCCGTGACGCACGCTTTCCACCAGCTTGTTGAGCTCCGAAGCGAGGCTCAACGCGGCCATGACGGCGATGCGATCGGTGCCGCGCACCGACGAGTTATTGCGCACCTTGTTCATCTCGGCATTCACGCGCTGCGCGGACGCCCGCAATGCGGCTTCGTCTTCCTCAAGGCATGAAAGCCGGTAATCCTGTTCGAGGATTCGCACCTCGATCTGCTTAGTGGTGGTCATTCGTTTCTCCGTCGTCGGTCGTTTGCTCGGACGGCGTGACCAGCAGATCGAGCTGATCGTCCGACGGCCGGCTGCGCGGAAGTTTTTCGAGAATCGCGTTCAACTTCACTTGCGCTTCGTCGATCTTGGCCGATAGCGAGTCGCGCTCGCTGCGGAGGGTTTCGCCTTGTGCCTTGGCACGCGCGAGTTCTTCACGCACTGCATCGAGTTGCATGCGTGTGTCCGAGAGTTCCGTCTCGAGTGTCTGAAGGCGCGCCTGATCGGCACCGACCTTTTCGATCAGCCGGTTCAGATTGTGCGACAGGGAATCGAGTTCGTTAAGCATGGGCACCGTGTCCTGACAAGACAGCGCATTCTAACTCGGATCGACCGGCCCATCAGCCCGATCGGGCCAGAGCGGGCCAATTAGCCTATGAATAGGGCCTTCTTGAGCATTTGACGCGGGCTTGACGCGCCTCTAAACTTGCCGCGCTTTCGGTGCTCGCTCGGATCGCCTGATCCAAGCGGTTAAACGGGAAACAGGGAGTGAAGTCCGCCTGGACATCGCCAACCTGTGCTGCCCCCGCAACGGTAAACGAACGCGCCGCCGTGGCCTAAGCGTGCGGTCGCAAGTCCTTTCCCAGGCGCGCCAACATTGCGCGCAACAGCCACTGCCGGCACGGTCTACGTTTCTCGAAAAAGAACGCGGCCGCGACGACGGGAAGGCGGGGAGGATGAGGTTCGCGAGCCCGGATACCGGCCGGATGCGGAGTTCTCTGTCGTCGAGTCTGAACGTTGCCAGCGCGGGGTTGCGCGGGTGCGCGTGCGGGTCTTCATTCCGACCCGCTCGAGGAGCGACGGCGAGGCTCACTGAATGTCGCGATCCGCGGGGACGGATCGGACAGATCCCTCGTCCCGGAAAAATTAAAATGCGTACCGCCATTGCCGCTGCCGCGGCACTGACCGTCGCCAGCCTGTATGGCATGGCGTCGGCGCCTGCTTTCGCCGCTGGCGAAGACAATAGTTCTCAACCAGCCAGTGATTCGAGCAGCACCTCGAACCGTGCGAGCAGCAAAGCGCCAGCGGCTGCCTCAAGCAATATCGCCGGCGCTGCCTCGGGCAATACGGCCGCCGCTGCCCCAGGCAATACCGCCGCCGCCTCGGCCGCCAAGCCTGCGGCGCCCGCGCGTCCTGTGCGCGACGCCGATCTGACGCCCACCGTAGTCAGCGCCGCGCGCGCGCCCCAGCCGGTTGCCGATGCCATTCCGAACACCACCGTGCTTGGGCAACAAGATATCGAGGCCAGTGGCGCGCGCGACATCCCATCGTTGTTGCGGCTGGCGCCAGGTGCCGAACTGGTCTCCAATGGTCAACCCGGCAGCAACACCAGCCTGTTTCTGCGCGGCGCGGCATCGAACCAGTCGCTGGTGCTGATCGACGGCGTGCGCGTGGAAGAAGTCAGCTCGGCGACCACGCAAATCTCGCAACTCACGCTCGACGCGATCGACCACGTGGAAATCGTCAACGGCAATGTCTCGGCCTTGTATGGCTCGAATGCGATCGGCGGCCTGGTGCAGATCTTCACCAAGCAGGGCGGCGACTATGCGCCGCGCGGCAACGTACAGGTGGAGTACGGCAGCTATCACACGCAACGGCAAACCGCCGGCGTGAGCGGCGCGTTCGACGCGTCGGGCGATACGCGTTTCAGTTTCACCGCTTCCCGCTTCCAGACCGATGGCTTCTCGTCGATCAATCCGCAGGAAATGCCATCCGCCAATCCGAACGCCAACGGTTTTAGCGATACCACCGTCTCGGGAACACTCTCGCATCGCTTCAATGCCGACTGGACCGCGGGCGTGCGTTACTTCCAGACGAACGGCCACGTCAGCTATGACAATGCCTTCGGACTGCCGACCGATCTGAACGACTCGACCACGCAGGTCAGTACCTTCTCAGCGTATGTCGACGGGCATCCAACCGAACGCTGGACCACGCATCTGATTGCCGCGAACGGCATCGATCATTTGCAGGATTATCTGAATGGTACGGCGACGGATCACTACGACACTCGCAACCGGCAGTTTGACTGGCGCAACGAGTTCAATCTGACGCCGGGCAATCAACTGCTGTTCGGCTATGAACGCTTGAATCAGAGCCTCGACAGCAACGATTACGCGACGCCTGAACGTCAGGTGAATTCCGGTTATATCGGCTACAACGGCCAACTGGGTGCGAACAGCTTCCAGTTCAACGTGCGGCGCGATCAATACTCGGACTTCGGCGGCGCCAACACCTATTTCCTGGGCTATAGCTACGATTTCAATGCGCATTGGAAGGCGCTGGCGAACATTTCCAGCGCATTTCGGGCACCGAGCTTCAACGATCTGTATTTCCCCGATTACGGCAATCCGGCGCTTAGGCCCGAACGTAGCCATTCGGTCGAGGCGGGAGTGCAGTACGCTTCCGATAAAATCGGCACGGTCAGGGTAACGGCATTTCAAACGCGCTATCACGACATGATCGACGCGCAAGAGATCTCGCTGTTCGACTATCAAGCCGCGAATATCGACAGTGCCAAGGTGCAAGGCATCGAAAGCAGTTGGAACGCCACCATCGCGGGCACTTATGTGCGCGCTTCGGCAACCTTCCAGAATCCGATCGACGAAACGGCCAACACGGTGTTGTCGCGCCGCGCACGTCGTTTCGCCAGTCTGCTGGTGTCGCATCGTTTCGCGGGCTGGCAGGTGGGCGGTGAATTTCTGGCCAGTGCGCCGCGCAGCGACAGCGGCGTGCCACTTGCCGGCTATACGCTGTTGAACCTCACCGCCCGTTACGACATCACGCCTTCGTGGTTCGTCTCGGCACGTATCGAAAACCTGCTCGACCGGAACTACGAACTGGCTTATGGCTACGAGACGCCGCGGCGAGGCGCATATGTCACCATCGGATGGATGCCGCACTGAGGCGGTTGAGGCGACCGGACTAGGCGCGCGCTGGTTCGGACGGCGCGGCAGTTTGCGTCGTGCCATCAGCGTTTGGGCCGGCCTCGCGGGCCTGGCATGCGTGATCTTCTTGCTGTCGCTGGCGCTCGGCAGCGTGCCGATCAGGCCGTCGGCCGTATTGAGCGCGCTGTTGCATCCCGCGGCCAGCAGTGACTGGAGCGCGCAGATCGTGCGCACGCTGCGGCTACCGCGGGCAGTCGTGGCTTTTTCGTGCGGCGGCTTGCTGGCGTTGTCGGGCGCCTTGCTGCAGGTATTGCTGCGCAATCCGCTGGCAGACCCCTATGTGCTCGGCGTATCGGGCGGCGCGGCCGGCTTCGCCCTCACCGCGATCCTGCTGGCGTGGCCCGCCTGGAGCGTCGACGCCAGCGCCTTTGGCGGCGCGCTGGTGGCGATCGCGCTGGTTTCGCTGATCGGCCGCGCCGATTTACGCGCGGGCGGCGGCGACGCGTCACCACGGCTTTTGCTAGGCGGTGTGGTGTTGTCGTCGGGCTGGGCCGCGCTCATCACGCTGCTGTTGGCGCTGGTGCCCGACGGCACATTGCGCAGCATGGTGTTTTGGCTGGCGGGCGACTTGGGCGGTGCCAGTCATCCGCTGCTGCCCACGCTGGCGCTGGGCGCAGCGCTGCTGGCCATCCTGCCCGATGCGCCGCGACTGAACGCGGCCTTGCGCGGCAATCGGCTTGGCTTCTCGGTGGGCGTGGCAATCGCGCCGCTGCGGCTGCGCGTCTACCTGATCGCTTCGTTCGCCACGGCCGCGGCGGTGTCCAGTGCCGGCACTGTCGGCTTTGTCGGTCTGATAGTGCCCCATCTGTTGCGTTACTTGTTCGGCAATGATCAACGCATGCTGTTGCCGGCCTGCGTGCTTGGCGGCGGCGCGGCGGTGATGGGGGCGGATCTGCTTGCGCGCACGGTCGTCGCCCCGGCGCAATTGCCGGTGGGCGCGGTGACCGCATTGGTGGGCGTGCCGCTGTTCCTCTGGATCCTCGCGCGGAGGTCTCATGGCCGTGGGTGAGCGGGATGACTCGAAACACACTCGCACGGTTGGCCTGACGGTTCGGCCGATGGACCAGCGAAGCCGCGATCCGACTGACGCCTCCCAGGAAGTGCTCGGCGTCAGCCAATTGGCGATCGGCGTAGGCGGACGATCGTTGATCGACAAGCTGACGCAAAGCTTCGGCGCCGGGCAACTGTGGTGCGTGGTCGGGCCGAACGGCGCCGGCAAGACCACCTTGCTGCATACGCTGGCTGGCATCGCCGCGCCGCGCGCGGGCGCGATTCGCTTGTTTGGACAGGCGTTGACCACGCTCCGACCGGTTCAGCAAGCGCGCTACCGGGCACTCATGCCGCAGACCTTGCCCGAAGCCTTCGATGCGACGGTGGAAGAGACCGTCATGGTGGCGCGTCATCCGTGGCTGCGCGGCTGGGGCTGGGAAAGTGCCGCAGATCGCCGCATTGTCGCGCAAGCTCTGGATGAGGTCGGTGTGGGCGCATGGGCGGCGCGGCTGCTGTCGTCGCTGTCCGGCGGCGAGCGCCAGCGCGTCGCGTTGGCCGCTGCACTGGCACAGCAAGTGGCGCTGTTGCTGCTCGACGAACCGTTGGCACATCTCGACGTTGGCCAGCAAATTGCCTGCATGGCCTTGCTTGAACGGCAAACGCGTGAACGCGGTGCGACCGTGCTGATGTCTTGCCACGATCTCAATTTGAGCCGCGCCTTCGCAACGCATGCCTTGTTGCTCAACGGCAAGGGCGGCGCCCTCAGCGGACCGGCGGCGCAGGTATTGACGCTGGAAAACCTGTCCAGCACCTTCGGTCATCCCTTCGTTTTGCTCGGCGAGGGCGCTCGCGCGGCGCTGCTACCGCAGATGCCGAGCTTCGTCGAGCCGCTCGCAAACCGCGGTGGCCCCGGACACAATGCGCGGACCGGGACGGTCGATCCAATCGGCGGGAACGCCGAATAGCGCGTGATGGGCGACGGCGCTTAATTGCGGCCACGCCAGCCAGCCGGTTAGCGCGGGGGGAATCGGCGTCGCGAGCGGATGGCCGGTTGCCTGTGGCTGTGGCTGTGGCTGTGGTGATGGCGATAGCGATAGCGATAGCGATAGCGATAGCGATGGCGATCGTGGCCGATCTTGATCCGCGTCTGAATCGTGGCCCTCGACGGCCGTGAGAATCACCTCTGGATTGGCGGCCACGACTGCCTCGAGCGACACGGTAGGCGCGGCGCCCGACAGGCCGCCAAAAACGTTGCGACCGCCGCACAGCGAAATAACGTCGTTGATGATCTGCTGACCGCCAATCGTCATCAATGGATGATCCGAAACCTCGAAGAACACGCTGATTCGGGAGCGACGACCGAAGCGATTCGCCAACGCGGCAAACGACGTCCGCATCGATTGCGCGCGGTGCGCGGCGACATCGGCACTTCCCAACAAAACGCCGAGATTTTCGATCGACGTGGGGATGTCGCCGAGACGCGTGCTGCCGCTCAGGAAAACCGGAATACCCAACTGCTGCAGGCGTGCGACTTGTCGAGCGGGCGTGCCGCCGCGCCACGCGATCACTAAATCGGGTCGCAAGGCGGCGATGCGTTCGATGTCCAGGTCGTGACTGTCGCCGACGCGCGGCAATGCACGCGCTGCGCTCGGATAATCGCTGTAGGCGCCTACGCCGACCAATTTGGCACCGCCGCCGGCCGCATAGACCAGTTCAGTGGCATGCGGGGCCAGGCTGATGACGCGCGTTGCGGGATGTGGCAGCGTCAGGCGTGCGCCACTGTCGTCCGGCGCGCTGACCGCGGCGCGAGCCCCTGTGCCCGACCGCAGCGAATTCGGCTGTTCGTACGCTGGTGGAGTGTGCGGCGGCGTGGCTGTCGAAACGGCGGCGCAAACTTGTCCCTGCCACCCCAGCGCGCACCAGCAGCCGACTGTGGCGGCGAACAGCCACCGCGTGGCCTGCCTGCAGGCGCCGCGTAGACACGGGCGCCGGCCGAACACCTGCGGCCTAAAGATGCTGCAGCGGCACGTGATCGCGCTGCCCGTTGATGCGGTTCTCGGCATCGACAAACACCAGCTTCGGCTTGAAGCCAGCCTTGACTTCGGCGTCCTCAACCAAGGCGAAGGCGGCGATGATGACCAGGTCGCCGATCTGCGCGCGCCGCGCCGCCGAACCATTCAGCGAAATGATGCCGCTGCCGCGTTCGCCGCGAATCGCATAGGTCGTGAAACGTTCGCCGTTGTTGATATTCCAGATATCGATCTGTTCGTTCTCTGCAAGATTCGCCGCGTCGAGCAGGTTTTCATCGATTGCGCACGAGCCCTCATAGTGCAGTTCGCAATGGGTCACCGCGGCACGATGAATTTTCGACTTCAGCATGGTGCGTTGCATGGCTTTTCGCGCCCTCCGGGGCCGGTCAGATTTCCAGATTATCGATTAGTCGCGTGACGCCGTTGCGCGCGGCGGCCAGCACGACCAGTGGCGCGACATCACTCGCGCCTTCGGGCGGCCGCAGATCGGCACGCCGGCGAATGGCGATGTAGTCGGGGCGCCAGCCGCGCGACGACAGATGCGCGAACGCGTCGCGCTCGATCGCGGCGAGGTCGCCTTCGCCGTCCAGCACGCGTTGTCGCACGCGCTGCAAGGTAGCGTACAGTTCTGGCGCTTCCTGCCGTTCGGTGGCGCTCAAATAGACGTTGCGCGACGATAGCGCCAGGCCATCGGCGTCGCGCACGGTTTCAGCGGCGATGACTTCGGTGGGCACGGCAAATTGTTGGGCCATGCGCCGCAGAATCATCAGTTGCTGATAATCCTTCTTGCCGAACACCGCAACACGCGGTTGCACGCAGGAGAACAGCTTGGTTATTACCGTGCACACACCGTCGAAAAAGCCCGGCCGGAATTCACCCTCCAGGATGTCGCCGATCTGCGCTGGCGGATGCACCCGGTATTCCTGCGGCTCGGGATACAAGTCGCGCTCGGACGGCGCGAACAGCACATAGACGTTCTCGCGCTGCAGCTTGTCGATATCCACCTCGAGCGTGCGCGGATATTTGTCGAAATCTTCATTCGGCCCGAATTGCAGGCGATTGACGAAAATGCTGGCCACGACGGGGTCGCCATGCTGGCGCGCCAGCCGTATCAGCGAGAGGTGCCCTTCATGAAGATTGCCCATCGTCGGCACGAACGCAGTGCGGTTTTGGCCCCGCAAATGATCGCGCAGCTCGTCGATTGACTGAATCACTTTCATCTTGAGACGATTCCTTGGCGTCTTGCCGCGGCGCGCCAGCGTCCGTGGCGGCCGTCGGAAGTCGGCGGATTGTAGAGTATTTCACCGGGTGTCGCAGGGTTTTCGAGATGGACGCCGGTGGCGATCTCAACTGGGAGCGTAGGCCAGCCGCACGTAAATTGGCGCAAACGGTTCCGCTTGAGTCAGGTCGATCAGCGACTCGCGCGCGAGCTCCAGCAGGGCAATGAAGTTGACGACGATAAAGGGCACGCCGCGCCCCGTGTCGAACAATTCCGAGAATTCCATAAAGCGCGCATTCTGCAGTTTTCTCAAAATGCTGCTCATATGTTCGCGCACCGACAGATGTTCGCGGCTGATCGTGTGGTGGGCGACGAGCTTCGCGCGGCGCAACAGTTCGGCCCAGGCCTCGCGCAGGTCGATCGCCGTGACATCGGGTAACACCGGTTCCGATTCGCGGTCGAAATACGCCTGCGCGCGCAGGAAATCGCGGCCGTACTGTGGCATGTCGTTGAGGCGCTGCGACGCCAGCTTCATCTGCTCGTATTCCAGCAGGCGTCGCACCAGTTCCGCGCGTGGGTCGTCGACTTCTTCGCCGGTATCCGCCGATTTCACCGGCAGCAACATCCGCGACTTGATCTCGATCAACATCGCCGCCATCAGCAGATATTCAGACGCCAGCTCCAGATTGCGCTCGCGTATCTGCTCGACGAAACCCAGATATTGGCGCGTGACCTCGGCCATTGGAATGTCGAGGACATTGAAATTCTGCTTGCGAATCAGGTAGAGCAGCAGATCCAGCGGCCCTTCGAACGCTTCGAGAAACACCTCGAGGGCTTCGGGCGGGATGTAGAGGTCTTGCGGCAGCTTGAACAGCGGCTCGCCGTAGAGCCGCGCGAAGGCTACGCCATCGATCGTATCGGGCGTGGAGTCGATACGCGGGCGCACCAGCGCATCGACGGCGTCGATCGCATCGTTGCCCGTCGCTGCCTGGCGGCTCAATTCGGACTCAAGCTGGGTTCAGCGCGAAATTACTCAGAATGTCTGGTAGTAGACGTAAGGCGCTTGGCCGACGCGCGACTTCTGCTGACGCTGGCGTTCGTCCAGATCGATCGGCTGTTTGTCCCACAGCAGCGCACGTCCTTCACGCTGACCGCGCTCGATCTCGGGTTTTTCCTGCTTCAAGTGATTGAGGAATTGCGTGGTGTCGGACTGATACATGGCGAGGCTCTGGCAAACGTAAAAGGCGATTTTACTGCATGGCGGCCGGCGATCACATTCACCGTTCGGCCGAGTTTTTGTCTGGTTCGGCAATGCGTTAGTCTGCATGGTAACGCGAGACGCCTCGCATGTTGGATAACTGTGGCGCAAGTATCCGGCAAGGTGTGATCCGCCGGCACGATATGTTCAAATACACGTCCGGCATCCGCGCGGGGGCAGGTCTAGCGGAACTTTCCTGGTCGCGAGGTAATCAGCCACGGCGACAGGTGCAAGGGCGCAACGCGCGAGGAGTTTGTTTGGCGGGGCAATGTGGAGTGGGCAGCAGGCGGCACGGCGCGGCGACGCGCCGGCAAGCCGTGGCAGGTCAGGCAATGCTGCACGATGCGCGACGGGTGTCCGAGGCCGCCCGCGCGCTCGCTCGCGTATTGGCGCCGCGCCTGATATTGAGGTGGGCGTTCTGGCTGGCGTGGGCGTGGCTGATGACGCTGCCGGGCATTGCCCGCGCCGAATACAAGGTGACGATCGACGCGCCCCGGCCGCTTCGCAAAATTCTCGAGCAGCATCTCGATCTCGCGCGCTTTGCCGACCGCAAAGACATTTCCGACGAGCAATTCGACTTCCTGCTGACGGCGGTACCGCGCGAAGCAACCGATCTGGTGCAAACCGAAGGCTATTTCTCGCCGGTGATCACAACCGACGTGACCACCCGCAAGGCCAAGAAAAATGTGCGGGTCACGGTCGACCCCGGGCCCCGCACCACCATTTCGACGGTGCGGCTCGATTTCCAGGGGCCGATGCTTAGCGAATCACCAGACCGTGAAGCGGCCGCGCGCGCGGCCTGGACTTTGCGCCCTGGCGAAGCCTTCAGCCAGGCGGCCTGGGACGCGGCGAAAAATGCCGCGCTCAAGAGCTTGCAGTCCGAACGCTATCTCGGCGCGAAAATCGCGGCGTCGCGCGCGCGTGTCGATCCGCGCACGCGTCAGGCATCGCTGTACGTCGCCTTCGAGAGCGGGCCGACGTTTCGCATGGGCCAGGTCACGGTGGCTGGCCTGAAACGCTATCCCGAAACGATCGTCGAGCACGTCAACCCGCTCTACGTCGGCGAGCCCTACAGCGCCGCGCGCGTGCAGGAATTGCAGCGGCAGGTACAAAGCACGCCTTACTTCGCCAGCGTGGCGGTGGACGTAGGGAATGATCGAAGCAAGGCCAACGACACGCCGGTGAACGTCAAGGTCGCCGAGTTTCCCTATCAAAGCGTGCGCAGCGGTATCGGCTACACCACCGACACTGGCGGTCGCGTGGAAAGTTCGTATTCGTATAACAATGTGTTCGGTCGCGCCTGGGTGTTCTCGGTGCAGGGTCGGCTGGAGCAAGACAGCCAGTACGGGGCGTTGACGCTATCGACGCCGCCCGACTCGAAAGCGTACGTGAACAGCGCCACGCTCTCTGAAACCCACGACGGCGTGCAGTCGACCGATATCTACAGCCAGCGTATCGGCGTTACGCGCACGCGCTCGCTGCAGTACTACGACTACAACTACTCGCTGCTCTACTATCGCGACCGGCTAACGCAGAACGTGGGTCCCGAGAGCGTGGCCCGAGCCATCGTGCCGGCCTGGTCGTGGACGCGCCGCAACGTCGACGATCCGGTGTTCCCGCGCAAGGGCAATTTGCTCGGCGTCGAAGCAGGGTTCTCGGTGAAGGGCATTGCGGACGCAAGTTTCGCACGCTTATTCGCGCACGCCAGGCAGTACATTCCGATCGACAAATCCGATCTGCTGCTGTTGCGTGCGCAGCTGGGCGGCGTTTTCTCGCCGGGGTCGTCCAGCGAGATACCCGCATCGCTGCTGTTTCGTGCGGGCGGCGCCGAGACCGTGCGCGGCTACAGTTACGAGAGCATCGGCAATTCGCAAGCAGGCTCGGTGCTGCCCACCAAATACACGGTGACAGCCGGCGCCGAGTATCAGCATTGGTTCAGTCACGACTGGGGCGCCGCGGTCTTTTATGATGCGGGTACCGCGACCGACAATTGGGCGGAGCGCCAGTTCTTTTCGGGAACCGGCGTGGGCGCTCGCTGGCGCAGCCCCGTCGGCCCCATCAATCTCGATGTGGCCTACGGCATCCAGCACCGCAGCATTCGACCGTATCTCACCCTGGGTATCGCCTTCTGAGTTGTCTCCAAGCCGCCTTGTCCGATGAGCAGTAACTCACCTTCGTCCACTGATGAACCGTCGCTGACGCCGCGCGACGACGCACGCGCGGCGCCGCCTGGCGGTTCGCCACCGCGGCGGCGCCGCGCGCTAAAGGCTGCGATGTGGCTAAGTGTGGTGCTGCTGTGCCTATTCGTGGCGGTGGCGGCCGCGCTGTTTCTGGCCGTGCATACCGAATCTGGAACGCGCACGGCCTGGCAACTCGCAACGCGCGTATTGGGCGGACGTCTTGCCGGCCGCTTCGAGGGCGGACGTTTGCAGACAGGGCTGCGCTTGTCGAACGTGACCTGGCAGGATGGCGGCACCACGATCAAGATCGATAGGCTGGATGGCCAGTGGCGCGTCAGTCGCAAGCCGTGGCGTTTGACGGTCGATTGGCTGCATGCGGGCACCGTCGATGCGCGACTCTCGAGTGCACCAGCCAGCACCTCGAAGATGGCATTGCCGCAACGCCTGACCCTGCCCGTGCAAATCGCGCTGCGCGACTTGGCCGTGAAGCAACTGCTTATCCGCGACGGTGCTTCGACAACGGTCTATCGTCGGCTGGCCTTGCATGGTGAGACAGACGGCGTGAGCCATCAGTTGACGCTCGACAGTCTGGATACACCCGCGGGGGAGCTGGCAGGTCACCTCGTCCTGAAGGGCGTAAGACCATTCGCAGTGCAGGCGGATCTTGGCTTCTCCGGCGACGTCGCCAGCGAAGCCGCGCAAGCCTCGGCATCAGCCAGCGGATCGCTTGAACGCCTGCTGGTCGACGTGCAGGCCTCGGGTCTTAAGCTGTCCGCTACCGCGCATGTCGTGGCCACGCCGTTCGGCGCGGTTCCGCTCGAGCGTGCGAGCGTGAGCGCCGACCATCTGAATCCGCAAGTGTTGAGTCCCGGCGCGCCGCGCGCCGATTTGTCGCTGCGCGCATCGCTGCAGCCTGTGACAAATGCCAAGAGCTTCACGGTGACGGGGTCGGTTGCCATCGTCAATGCGCTGCCCGGGCGGCTCGACGCGCAGCGACTGCCGCTGCTCGACGCGCAGGCGAATATACGGCTCGATGCACGCACCCAGATAGTGGACGATCTACGCGTGCGCCTGTTGGGCGACGGCAAGCTGACAGGCAATGCCGCGTTCGCCGACGCGCATGGGCGCATCACGCTGCAAGTGGCTGGCCTCGACCTGCATGCGCTGCACGACTCCGTGCGCACGACCAACTTCGCCGGGCCTCTGAATGCAACACTGGATGCGAGCGGCCAGCGGGCGCGTTTCGATCTGAAGGATGCTCGCGCGGCTTTGGGTTTGAGCGGAGCAATCGACGCCACTTCGCAGCGCACCGCGTGGCAGGATCTCAAACTGACGTCGGGCAAGGGCACCGCCCAACTGAATGGCGAATTGCGGCGTGACGCGGCAGCCAGCTACACCACCAAAGTGGTGCTCAAGGATTTCGATCCCTTGACGCTGACGGCGGCTTGCTGCAATGGTGGGTCGGCCAAGGCGGCACCAGGAGCGCGTGGCAAGACCGCGCATTCGCCCGCGGGTGCGCCACGTCGTCAGGCGGCTGCGTCACGCAACACCAAGCGCGGG
>JBPBQZ010000040.1:0-34057 GCA_050955105.1 Janthinobacterium lividum
GGCGCGCTTGGAATGCCATTTACCCGCCTGTTTGGGCAATCCCCTACTGGGATGAACGCCACCGGCGAAGGCGAGATGAAGCAGTACCACGAGAAGGTCAAGCAGGCGCAGGAACGGCGGCTTCGTAGCCCGCTCTATAGGCTGCTGTCGGTGATGTCGATGTCGACACTCGGAAAGTCGCTTGACGATGCCTTCCAATTCGAATTCCGCAATCTACAAGAAATGAGCGAGACTGAGAAATCGGAAATCGCCGCGAAGAAAACCACTGCTGTGTCAGAGGCCCTGGAGTCTGGCCTGATTTCCGTCTCCACCGGAATGAAGGAGTTGAAGGCCTCGGCGCCCGTGTCAGGCCTCTTCGGCAACATCACTGACGAGCAGATTGCGACGGCCGAGCAGTTGGAAAAGGACGCGCCGCCGCCCGCGCCGGAAGACGATCCGCCGGAGCCGGCCATCGCGCCGACCAAGGATTCCTTCTTCAAGCGGCTCCTGCGCTGACATGCTGACGCGGGACCGTAAGCGCGACCGAAACCCGGTCAAAACGAAGCGCGCCGAACTGCGGTATGGCGCGCAGTTGCGACAGGTAGCAGAGCAGGTCGGCGCGATCATTCGACCATTCACGCCGGGCGACATGAATCAGGTACCGACGATCGAGCGGCTGCTCGGCGCCTATGCCGACATGCTGCAAGGCTGGGCGACGCAAACGGCATCGAATATGTTGATGGATGTCGCATTGCGCGACCGTTCAACCTGGGCGGAGCACGCGAAGGAGATGTCCCGCGGCATGCGCGAGGAGATCCGTAGCGCGCCGACTGGCAGTGTCTTGCGCGCCCTCCTTGCTGAGCAAGTCGGCTTGATTCAAAGCATTCCGCGCGACGCCGCTCAACGGGTTCACCGGTTGACCCTGGAGGGTCTCGAAGATTCGACCCGAGCCAGTGAGATCGCGAAGGAAATCATCCGGTCCAGTGACGTGGCCAAAAGCCGCGCCACGTTGATTGCGCGCACGGAGGTGTCGCGCACCGCTACGTCACTCACGCAGGCTAGGGCGCAGTCAATCGGCTCGCCTGGCTACGTCTGGACAACCAGCCACGATACGGACGTTCGCGCATCGCACAAAGCAATGGATGGGCGAATGGTTGCTTGGGATTCGCCTCCGACGCTTGATGGCCTGACGGGCCATGCGGGATGCGTGCCGAATTGCCGATGTTGGCCGAAAGTGATCCTACCCAGTTAGCCGCCTTGAGCGGCTTTTTTTGCGCCCATGCCATGACAGAAATATGCAAGTGCAAATCATGCACGGGCAAGCACGCGTTTGTCACAACGGATTCGGTGACGGCGAGCGGCTTCTTTACCACCGAGCAAATCGGCAAGAAGCAGTCGTTCACGCCCGAAGGCTTTCTTCTGTGCGAACAGGTTCCGATCGCGCGCATCGGGAACCAAGATTACGCCGGCATCGAATTACCCGATCTCGAGGACAAGGATGGTGTGATCGAGGTAGAGCGCGATGAGGGCGTCGTTTTCAGTCCCGACACGATTGGGAGTTTCATTGGCAAGCCGGTAACGATTGACCATCCGAATGATCCCGTGACGCCGGCAAATTGGTCGGTCTTGGCAAAGGGCGGAACGCACAACGTGCAGCGCGGCGAAGGCGACCTTAGCGACTTCCTGGTCGCCGACCTATTGATTACCGACAAGGGCGCCATCAATGACGTGGTGAGCAGGCGCCTTACTGAAATAAGTTGTGGTTACGAAAGTGACTACGAGCAAATCGCGCCTGGGCGGGCGCGTCAAGTGACCATCGTGGGAAACCATGTGGCCTTGGTCAAGAGCGCCCGCTGTGGCCCTGCCTGCAGCATCACTGCGGACAGTTCTAAACATTTGGGAGAGAACCCCATGGCTGTAAAGAAAGGTGCAACGTCCTTCGCGGACAAGATGCGCAAGATCTTCATGACCCGTGACGCCGATGAGTTCGAGAAGGCCATCAGCGAGATGAAGGACGAGGATGTGGCGGGCGACCCCGCTCAACACATTCACATTCATATGCCGGGTGCCGAGAAAGACGACGGCAAGGAAGAAACCAACGACGAGGAAATCAAGCCGGCCGATGATCCTGACCGGAAATTGTCCGAGGTCTTGTCTAAGTTCGACGCCCGCCTGACTTCTATCGAATCAGCGGTCTCGGAACTTAAGGGCAAGAAGACCGACGACTCGGAAGAGGAAAAGAAGGAAGAAACGAAAGACGGCGACGGCGATGAAGACGACGATGCCGACCAGACCGCAGATGCCGATGAAGAAGGTGAAGCGGAAAAGGAGAGCAAAAAGTCTACCAATGACTCCGCCTCGTTCAAGTCTGAGTTCCAAGACGCGCGCGCCCGCGCCGAAATCCTGTCGCCCGGCGTGAAGTTACCGACCTTCGACGCGAAGGCTGCCAAAAAGAAAACGTCCGATTCGATCTGTGTCCTGCGCCGACGCGCGCTGCGCGCATCGCTGGATGGCGAGAATGCCGACCTGGTGAAGGCCATTACAGGCGACGCCGATGTATCGAAGATGACTTGCGACACGGCCAAGGCGTTTTTCAACGCCGCGTCCGAGCTGGTCAAGCAAAAGAATTCTCTGGCGCCGCGTGCGTCGGCGAAGACCGATGACTCGAAGACGGGATGGGCGGACATCAACAAACGCCACAACGACTTCTGGTCTAACCGTACGTAAGGAGCCGACATGCCCTCGTTACAAGCTTATCAATTCCGCATGCCGGCTGGTTTCGCCGGTGATCTCCAACGCGCCGAAGTCGCTACGATCGAAACGCAACTGATCAGCACGGCCGCGCCGCCAACCGCGTTCGGTGTGGCCGTCAAGTTGGTCTCGGGTGCAATTCAGCCGATCAACCTCCCCGGCGACACCGCCGCGTTGGTCTACGGTATCAATCTGCGCCCGTACCCGATCCAAGGCAATGGCACCGATCCGCTCGGCACTTCGACGCCGCCAGTTGCTGGCGTGACCGACATCCTCAAGCGCGGTTACGTGAACGTGAGCCTCGGCGGCACCACGGCGGCGGCCAAGGGTGGCTTGGTGTATGTGCGCGTCGCCGGCGCCGCTTCAGGCAAGCCACTCGGTGGCTTCGAGGCCGCGGCCGACTCGTCCAACACGGTTGTGCTTCCCGCAAATACGTATTTCACCGGCCCTGCCGACGCGTACGGCATTGCGGAAATCGCCTTCAACATCTGATCCCGGCGCATCGCTGCGCATCAATAAGGCCCCGCTTCGGCGGGGTTTTTGCATTCAGGAGCCTTAAATGGACATGTCCGTTCAGAATCACCTCAAGCGCCGGGAAATCGCTGAAGCGTCGCGGAAAGCCGTTCGCCACTTCACGAAAGACCAGCAATACACCTACGACCGTATGACTGTCGATTCGACCGGCGCGTTTCTCGTCGGTCAACTTGAACGTCTCGATCAGACGCTGAATGAACCGCTGGTGGAGTTCACTTGGTCGCGCGACATCGAGTTGCGCACCGATGTCTCGCCCGCTGACGAGATCGCATCGTGGACGAATTCGGCGTTTGCGATGTCCGGCGGCATCAATCCAGGCGGTCTGAACTGGATCTCGAACGAAGGCAATGCAATCGCGGGACCGTCGCTGGACATCGGCAAGACGCCCCAGCCCATGCGGCTGTGGGGTGCGGAAGTGAAGTACACGGTGCCCGAACTCGTTAAGGCTCAAGCGCTCGGTCAGCCGATCGACGTGCAGAAAGTCGAAGCGATGAACATGAAACGCAACATGGATTTGGACAACATCGTCTATTTCGGCGATGCCAGTATCGGGTTCACGGGTCTCGTCAATTCGACTGCGACCATTACCCCGTCCAATGTCGCGAATGGAGTCGCTGGCACGCCGCAGTGGACGACCAAGACGCCCGCGGAAATCCTGAAGGACGTCAACGAGCTTTTGACGACCGTCTGGCAGAATTCTGGCTGGAAGGTCATGCCAAACCGTCTGTTGTTGCCGCCGGCACAATACGGCTATCTCGCTTCGACGATGGTCAACACGGCTGCCAACTACTCGATCCTGACATATCTGCTGGAGAACAACATCAGCACGAAGTCGGGCACGAAGTTGGAAATCCTGCCGCTCAAGTGGCTGATCGGCGCGGGCTCAGGCGGCACTCCCGGAACGCTCGGCACTGTGGATCGGATGGTCGCGTACAACAAGGACAAGAAGTATGTTCAGTACCCGATGACGGAATTGCAACGCACTCCATTGGAGTACCGCTCGCTGTTCCAGATCACGACTTATTGGGCTCGCTTTGGCCAGGTCGAGTTCCGTTACAACACGACCCTCGGTTACCGGGACGGCATCTGACCATGGCGACCGTCAAGGTAGTGAAAGCGTTCACGCTGATCCGCGATGATGGTCGCCCCCTGGACGTTGCAGTTGGCACTCAGGAGTTGGACGATACCGTGGCAAATCATTGGTTTGCGCTGCACCATATCGAGGCGCAGGAGCCCACTTATAATGCCGAATCCGACTCTGATGATGCGCCAGAAAAGCGCAAACCGGGACGACCCAAGAGCGCTTGATGACGACGCCTGCCCAGTTCCGTACTGACTTCCCAGAATTTTCGGATTCCGCAACATATTCGGACGCATCGATTCAGATGTGGCTGACAGTCGCGGCGTCACTCGTGAATGCGCGCCGCTGGATGGAACTGACGAATCTGGGAGTCGAACTCGTTACGGCGCATCACTTGGCGATTGGTTCCAAGGACTTTCGTGCCGCTACGATCGGCGGCTTGCCCGGGCAGGTAAGCGGCCCGATGTCCGCAAAATCGGTAGACAAAGTAAGCGCCTCGTACGACACGGCCGCCGTGACTGAAGAGGGCGCGGGCTTCTGGAACATGAGTGCTTACGGCATCCGCTACCTTGGGCTGGCCAAGATGTTGGGTGCAGGGGGGCTTCAAGTATGAAAAGCGGCGCGGTGATGACCGCCAATCATATGGCCGACGTCATCAGAACGATCAACGAGATCGCTGGGAAGCGCGTATTGATCGGGATCCCTGATAGCTCACCGGAAGATGTGGGTGGACCCATTACCAACGCACAGATTGGCTACATACAGGAAACTGGATCGCCGGCCCAAAACATCCCCGCGCGGCCCTTTCTTGTCCCCGGCGTAGTCGAGATTCAGGCGCAAGCGGCAGACATCCTTGCGAAGGGCGCTAAAGGTGTGCTCGACGGCGCTCAGCCATCAATTGATGCGGCGCTAACCTCCGCTGGCTTCGTTGCAGAATCGTCCGTCAAGGAAAAGATCAACAGCAACATTCAACCGGCTTTGGCTGAATCCACGCTTGCGGAGCGTCGTCGCCGCGGCGTGACACGCGAGAACACGTTGGTCGATACAGGACAGATGCGCAACGCCGTTACCCACGTCATTCGAAAGGTTTAGCCGTGCCATTGCTCGACGTTAGCGATCTGTTGTCTGACCCGGATTTCGCAGATCAGCTTTTCTGCGCTCGCCAGCGGCAGAGCGTAGGGGAAGATGGCATCGCGGTGAATCTTGCGTGCATGACGCCGTTCATCGGCGTAGTGACGGCTGACAGGGCGAAAGAGTTGGCGCGGCTCGCCACTGGATCGACGATCTCAGGATCGATTCTGGTGAACACGGTTTTTCGCCTGACCAACGGTGCTCCCGGTATCGACGCGGACATCATTACGTGGAACGGCAGGCGCTACACGGTTATCGACGTGAACGATTATTCGCGGTACGGCGCTGGGTTCATCTGCGCGAGCTGCGACCTCTTGCCTCTCTCGGGCTGATCATGGCAAACGATTCTTCGACTGGCGGCTATCTTGCGCCGGTTCAAGCGTCTCCGCCGCTTGAGGACGACGAGCTAGTCGCAGTATTCCAAGGGTTGATCGTCGGTCTGACTGGGCTCGATGGATCGCTTGTGCGACCGCGCTGGCAGCCGACGGTGCCAAAGCAACCTGAGCCTAGCGTGAACTGGTGTGCGATTGGCGTCACGTTGACCGATCCGGACGCGAATCCCGTCATGCGTCACAACTCGGTCGGCCAGGGTTCGGATTCCCTGCTTAGGCATGAGATTTTAACGGTCCTCGCCAGCTTTTACGGACCCAACGGCATGCGTTACGGCGCGCAAGCACGAGACGGGTTGTATGTGGGTCAGAATCGCGCAGCGCTCTATTCGAACTCGATGGGACTCGTGAACGTGGGACAGATTCGAACGGTGCCGGAGCTGATCAATCAGCAATGGATTCGCCGGTATGACCTGGAAATTACGATTCGCCGCCAAGTGGTGCGCACGTACGAGGTACTGAACGTACTGTCAGCGGCAGGCACCGTCGACTCTGACCCGCGCACGATCCCATTTAGCGTTTCGCAGTAACCCCCTAACACAACGATTTCCAAGCCCGCCGCGTGCGGGCTTTTTCTATTGGGACCGCACATGACGACGAGTCAACTACCCATCTCCCGGCTGGTTAACGGGACGGTGAATCTGTCGCCGAACGCCGCTCAAGCGCAAAACTTGAACACCGAGTTGATTCTCGGCTCATCGCCCGTCATCGACGCGGTAGCAAGGATGCGTGAATATCTGAGCGCGCCGGCCGTCGCGGCGGATTTCGGGAACACGGCTCCGGAATATCTCGCGGCGGTGGATTGGTTCGGCCAGTCTCCGCAACCCGCAAACGTGTTGGTCGGCAGATGGGCGCAGACGGCAACGGCCGCACAGTTGTTCGGCGCGACGCTGTCGGCCGCCGCCCAGGCGATCGCTGTGTGGAATGCCGTGACGACCCCGGCCTTCCTGCTGACGATGGATGGCACGCCGCGGGCTATCGCGCCCACGTCATTCGCGGGCGCCGTGAACCTGAACGGCATAGCCGCGATCATCCAGACGGCACTTGCTGCCGCAGTCGCGGGCTCAACCTGTGTTTGGAACTCTAGCTTCCAGCAGTTTCAGATTACGGATGGCTCGACCGGCGCGACATCCTCACTGAGCTTCGCCAAGGCGCCCACCGCGATCGGATCGATCGGCTTTTCAGTCAATCCGTCGGCCGCGGCGACCATCACCATTGGCGGTACGGTCGTGACGTTCGTAGCGGCACTGACGACCGGAAATCAGATTCTGATTGGTGCGACGTTGGCGGCCACGCTCGCCAATGCGGTGACTTTCCTGTCGCAGTCGTCGGACGTGAACCTGAGCAAGGCTACTTATTCGGTCAATAGTGCTGGAACGGCCCTGCAGATCGTCTATGGCACGCCCGGCACTGCAGGCAATACCTTCACGATTGCTGCATCGGCTGGCACCACCTCTGGTGCCACGCTGGCCGGCGGCGCGGGTACGGATATCTCCGCAATGCTTGGCATGGCAACCACCTCATCGGGCGCCTATGTGGCGAACGGTGTAGCGGCCGAATCGGCCGCGTCTGCGGTCACGCTCTTCGACAACCAGTTCGGCCAGCAATGGTATGGGCTGACGCTGTGCGGCGCGGCCGATGCCGATTACTTGGCAGTCGCTGCGCTGATCGAAGCCACGACCAACAAGCATTTTTTCGGCGTAACGACTCAGGAGGGTGCTGTATTGGTTGCCTCCGTGTCGACTGACATCGCCGCGCAGCTTCAGGCGCTTGGGTATAACAAGACCTGCGTTCAATATTCCAGTAGCAGCGCATATGCCGCGAACTCTCTGCTCGGCCGTCAACTGACAGTCGATTACACGGGAAACAACACGGTCATCACCCTGATGTACAAGCAGGAACCGGGCGTCCAAGCCGAGAATCTGAATGCTACGCAGATGACGGCGCTCGAGGGCAAGAACTGCAACGTCTACGTCTCGTACAACAACGGCACCACGATCATCGAGCCGGCCAAAGTTGCGTCGGGCGAGTTTATCGACACGATCGTCGGCATGGATGCATTCGTGATTGATGTGCAAACCGCATTGTTCAATCGCCTCTACACGAGCACGACCAAGATCCCGCAGACCGACCCTGGCATGCACATCCTGGCGACGGACATCGAGGGCATTTGCCAACAGTACGTGACGAATGGTCTGTTCGCTCCTGGCGTATGGGATGTCGGCGGCTTCGGCAAATTGAATGAAGGCGACTACCTGCCCAAGGGCTACTACGTCTACCAGCCGCCGGTCGCCTCACAAAGCCAAGCCGATCGCGCGGCGCGGAAAGCGGTGCCATTCCAGATCGCCGTGAAGTTGGCCGGCGCGGTCCATACCAGCAATTTCAGCGTGTCCGTCAACCCTTAATCGAGAGTCAACATGACGACGTATAGCTTTCAAGACTTCTCTCTGACGCTGACTGGACCAGGAGGCGCCATCACTCTCGGCGACGGATCGGGTGCGGCAAAAGAGGGCGCAACCTTCGAATTCATCGAGAACACGAATACGATGGTGGTCGGAGCCGACGGCTCCGGCATGAATAGTCTGAATGCAAGCAAAGCAGGAAAGATCACGGTTCGCTTGCTCAAGACCTCGCCGACTAACGGATTGCTCAGCGCGATGTATAACTTCCAGCGCACCAGCTCGGCAAACTGGGGGCAAAACGTCATGGCTGGATCCGATCTCGTGCGTGGCGAACAGTATTCCTGCCAACAGGTATCGTTCTCGAAGTTCCCGAACAACACCTACGCCATGGACGGCAACATCATCGAATGGAATTTCGAGACCGTCTCGATGGATGCGGCGCTGGCCTCAGGAATCTAAGCGATGAGCGAAAAAGTTGAAGTGGGCGGCAATCTCTATCGGATTGGCCGCATGGACGTGCGCAAGCAATTCCATGTCGCACGTCGGATCGGCCCAGCCATGCTTGGCTTCCTCGGCGGCAGCATGGTCAAGGGCGCGCAGTTGTCGACGATGATCGGCCCGGTAGTCGACGCGCTATCGAAAATGAGCGATGAGGATTCCGACTACGTGATCGATCGGTGCCTGGCCGTAGTGGCGCGGGCTCAGAACGGCGGCGAATGGGCGCGCGTGACCGCCCCCGATGGCGGCCTGATGTTCCAAGACATTGATCTGCCGCAGATGCTCAAGCTGGCTCAAGCCGTTCTTGCGGAGAATCTTCGCGGTTTTTTTCCTATCGCGGTTCCGGCTTCGAACCCAGTTCAGGGTTAGGCATCGATCTGTTGCGCCTGCCGGATGGTGAGGACTGGCTCATGCGGCCGGTAATCGAGGGGCTCTGTAAATATGAATCGCTGAAAGACGGCACACTGGATCTCGAAGATTTCATGCGAATGAACGATGCGCTGAATGTTCGCGATGAGAACAATATGCGGCTGCAGGAAGCGGCAAAACGGGAGCGTTCATGAACGACGACGTCATGCGCGAATTTCTCGTTAGCCTCGGCTTCCGAGTTGACGAAATCGGTATGAAGAAGTTTTCCGATTCCGTCGAGAAGGTCACGAAGGGCGTCATGCAGGCCGGCTTGGCGGTGGCCGCCACGGCGACCGGCATCATTGCTGGCGTAGCCGTCATTTCTTCGCAGATGGAGAAGCTGTACTACGCGAGCCAGCGTACCGGCGAGACCGTAGGCAACCTAATGGCGCTTCGGTACGCTGCCGGGCAAATTGGGCTTACCGCCGACCAAGCGCAGGGCGCATTGGAAGGGTTCGCGCGGACGCTGCGTTTAAATCCGGGCACGAACAACCTGCTTTCATCGCTGGGCGTGCAAGGCAACAGTCCAGAGGAAAAATTCAATAGCTTCATCGCGAAAGCGGCAGAAATGAAGCCGTATGTTGCGGCGGCCTATGCGTCACTGTTCGGTATTGATCCCGATACGCTGCTGATGCTCGAGCAGGGACAGGCTCAGCGCCTGGCTCAAGAGGAGGCATATAAAAAGCGACTTGCCTCGTTCGGAATCGACCCAGAGCAAGCGGCGTCCGACGGGAAGGATTTCGATAATTCGATTCGCGAAGTCAAGGATGACTTCCAGGACTTATGGATCGTCATTGAATCGAAGTTGACGCCAGTTTTAACGCCGCTCATAAACAAATTTACCGAATGGTCTGAGACTCATGCTGGAGACGTTGCGCAATCCATAGCGGATGCCGTACAACATCTCGCCGACTGGATTAACAGCGTCAACTGGACTAAAGCCGGAAAGGACATTAATGATGTCGTTTCATCGCTGGGCGGAGCGAGGGGCATATTGCTGGGGATCGCCGGCATAAAGCTCGCTAGCATTATCGCTGGGGTGGGCGGTCTCGCGGGCGTTATGACGAACCTAGCAGGAGCGCTTGCCCTGGTCGCGGGATACAAGATTGGCGAGTTCTTCCGCGATGGCGTTGACAAAGATGTCAAGGCGCTCAGCGGCGGAAAATATTGGTCCCTGCATGATTTTGTCACTGGCACAGATCGTACAAAGCTAGCCGCAACGGGTGGTTATACGCAAGAGGAGTTGGATAGTCTTAAAGACAGTGGCGGCGCGCGGCTAACTCCTCCACGCGGCAACGATAAATCGAATGTCGATGCGCCTGCTTTATTTTCAAAGCTGGAGGCCCAGTTTTCGCTACCAACTGGAATTCTGGACAAAGAATGGGACATAGAATCAGGCCGCGGCAAGAACATGCTGTCGCCGAAGGGGGCTCGCGGGCACTTTGGATTCATGGATGCGACGGCCAAGCAATACGGGCTGGCTGACCCAGACAATCTGGCGGAATCGGCCCGGGCCGCTGCACACGTATTGCACGATCTGATGGATAAGTTCGGCGGCGACGTCAGTAAGGCCCTTGCTGCCTACAACTGGGGCGAGGGAAATCTCGGCAAAGACATCGCCAGATACGGCGACGACTGGCGCAATCACCTTCCGCTAGAGACCGCGAATTACATTCAAAAAGTGGCCGGTAGCTCGGGCACGCGTCTCGGTGCCAGCGGAGCAAGTACAAGGTCGATGACGCTGACCCAAACGACGCAAATCCATGTCACCGGATCGGCGGACCCGCAAGGAACTGCGCGCACCATAGGCGGCGAACAGGATCGTGTGAATGGCGATCTGGTGCGTAACTTCAGAGGGGCATTTTCGTGACAGTGCTTGGAAATGCAGCCGCAGTCGGACAGTTAGCGCTGCAGTTGCTGGTGATCAAGCCTAAGCGCGGGCTGTTTACCACGGCGAACAGCACGAAAATCACCCAGATCATCAAGCAGGTGACGATCGAAGAAGTCCACTCCGACGAGATGGAAATAACTGAGCACCCGGTTGAACAAGGAGTGTCGGTAGCAGACCACGCCTTTGCGAGGCCAGCTGAGGTTGTCATAACGGCGGGTTGGTCCAACAGCCCGAACAATTCTGGCGTGCTTAACCAGATACTCGGCGCCGCTGCAAATACTAGCGGGGCATTGAAGGCAGTGATCGGCGCCGCCGAGTTCGTTGGCGGTATCGCCGCGGCAATCAGCCCTGGCCCTTCAACCGTCTTCACGACGTACAACGCTGTGCTGGCTTTGTACCAGCAACGCCTGCTTTTCGACATCTACACCGGAAAGCGCGCCTATAAAAATATGATCATCAAGTCTTTGGCGACCACCACAGATCAGAAAACAGAAGAAAGCTTGATCTTGAGAATCACTTGCCGGCAAATCCTGATGGCAACAACGCAGACAGTGACGGTGCCAGATTCGTCGGTAATGGCAAATCCTTCTCAGAACTCTGCGATTGTGAACAAGGGCGTGCAGTCAGCATTGCCTTCGCCGACCTATAACGTGAATGCAGCCCCATGACGGCATACGAAATACCGCTTACGCCGGAGCCTCAAACGTTCGGTATTTCGATAGCCGGCGTCACATACACGTTCACCGTCATTTGGAACGCGGCCAACGTATCGTGGATCCTCGACATTGCTGATGCCAGCGGGAATCCGATTCTATCTGGCATCCCTATGGTGACCGGGGCTGACTTGCTCGAGCAGTTCGCGCATTTGAACTTTGGCTTTCAATTGATTTGTCAAACTGACAATGCGCCCAGTGTTGTGCCGACGTTTGCTGATCTCGGGATCACAGGTCATCTGTATGCGATAACGCCATGAGCAACCAGTTTGGCCGAAAAGCTTCCTTGATCGTTAGCGATGGGACGGTTGGGCTTGATCTCTCAGGACTTCGCTTTAAGTTCAAAACACGAAACGCTGATGAGCAGTCGCCGAACACGATGTACGTTCGAGTCTATAACCTGATGTCGACCACCGTCGCCAAGATTGGCGTCGAGTTTAAGACCATTACGTTGCAGGCCGGATATGAGAATGGCAACTTCGGGATCATTTTCCAGGGATCGATCAAGCAGACAGAAACAGGCCGGGAGAGGAACGTCGACTCGTACGTCGACATCTGGGCGGCAGACGGGGATGATTGGTACAACTTCGCGGTAGTCAGCCAATCCATTGCCGCTGGACAGACCCCGAGTCAGGTGATTTCGGCGATCGTAAATGAGGCCCCAGTCACTGGTATTGATTCGATCAAATTCGCGGATGATGCGACTGGGTTGATTGACGGAGCCGGCGCCGGAGTTGCGCAAGCGCTGTCGCGCGGTAAGGTGAAGTTCGGCATGGCGCGCGACTATGCCAAAGACTGGGCAAACAAATACGGTTACCGCTGGTCCATTCAGAACGGCCAATTCGTAGTTGTTCCAGTAACTGGTTACCGGCCGGGCGAGGCCGTCGTCCTGTCCTCAACGACTGGACTAATCGGTATCCCGAAGGCTACCGCAGACGGCGTGAGCGCACGCGCGCTCCTTAACCCGCTGATTCGGATTGGATGCTTGGTTCAGATTGCCCAATCCGACATCAACCAGATTACGACTCAGCAGCAAGGTCTGACCTACTCGGCCGCCGTCGCGACGGTGACGACGGCGGCTGGCTTCTACCGCGTCTTGGTTTCCGAGTTTGAGGGCGATACCCGCGGCCAGGAATGGTATGTAGATTTGACGTGTTTGAGCGTCGACTTATCGTCGGGAAATCAATTCACTGCGGTGCTTTCTAATGGCTAACCATCGACGGCATAGTGACGCCGGAGAAGCGTTTTCCATTTGAAAGTGTGCCAGAAACGACTGGCACGATGTCTCCGGCCTCGACTGCGAGAGGCGTGCCAGGCGGCACAATTAGGCAACCATAATCCGCGGGATCTGGCTCGGCTCCTTCATCGTAACCATTCACGAGAGCGGCCTGTCGTCGTAATTCCGGAGGAAGCGATGCCCTGGCGTGCCGCGCCATGTTGATTTCGCCGTAGAGCCAGGAAGACAAATTCATGGACGGGCAAACGACCGCGCCGTCGACGAGGTCCATGCCCTTTGCGGTAGGGCCGGCGTCAGGAACCGTTTTGAGAAAAGTTACCTGACTAGGGCTCAGCGAAGTCCCTGACATTGCAGCTCCCGTGAAGCCTCCTTGCGCAAACGCGCCCGTCCACGGAGCGTTGAGCGAGACCAGAAGGAGCGCGATTGCCATCTTTCTCATCGTTACGTTCCTCTTATATTTCTGGAAAATCGTGGATCAAAGAGAGCGCCTGGATTCTTTCCCCGAGGCACTGATCGCCGCGCTCGACGGCCGGCAAGCCAACATTTGGACCACGTTACCCGGCATCATTGAACAGGTAAATGACAACGCCACGGTCGTCGTCCAGCCGGCTATTAAAGCACAGGTGATTTCTCCCGACGGAACCACGAAATGGGTCGCGCTTCCGCTCTTGCTGGATTGCCCAGTCGTTTATCAGCGCGGAGGCGGATGCACCTTCACCTTTCCTATTGCGAAGGGCGATGAATGCATAGTGTCGTTTTCTGCTCGGTGTATCGATGCATGGTGGTCATCGGGCGGCGTACAAGTGCAATCCGAGTTTCGGATGCACGACCTATCGGATGGGTTTGCGACCGTTGGTCCATTCTCACAGGCGACGGTCATCGCTAACATCAGTTCCGTAAGCGCGCAGCTACGCAGTAACGATGGCCTAACCTATATCGATCTGAATCCCACGTCGCAGAAAGTGACGATCGTGGCGCCGGGCGGTTTTGATGTAGTTGCGCCTCTCTCGACGTTTAGCGCAGCCGTGATGATCGGCGGGCTACTTACCTGGGTCGCAGGAATGGTTGGCAGTATCGGTAGTGGGGTGGCCTCAACGATCACTGGGGTGGTCAATTTCATCGGACAAGTGTCGGCCAACGGAAAGCGCATCGACGACACGCATACGCACAACGGCGTGCAGTCTGGCGGCGACAATAGCGGCGCGGTGAACTGACATGCGATACCGAACTCTTGACGCAAATGGCGACTATACATTCGGGCAGAACGGCACCAATTTTCTCGTGAATTCTCCCGATGCGGTCGGACAGGCTGTGTTGACACGCCTTGGCCTGATCGAGGGCGAATGGTTCTTGGACCAGACGGCCGGAATGCCTTACGACGAGGTCCTTGGCGCCGGCACAGAAGCAACACGAGACCTGGCCTACCGGACAACCATTTTGGAAACTCAGGGCGTTACGGGCATCTCGGACTATGCGAGTTACCTAAACCCGTCGACGCGCGCGTTTATCGTCGCCGCGACGATTGATACGCTCTATGGCAGCACTAACATCTCGACGGGCACCTGATGGCGACTTACCCTCTGGCGACGCTGGCCTGCACCATTGATTCAACGGGTATCTCGGCACCCGCATATGCCGACATTCTTGGCTCGCTGACCGCAAGCTTTCAGTCAATCTACGGCTCTGATATCTACGTCGATCCAGACTCGCAAGATGGGCAATGGCTCGCAACCCTGTCGCAGATCATTAACGATGGCAACCAAGCCGATGTGACCGTGTTCGTCGGCTACTCGCCCACGTACGCGCAAGGAGCGGCGCTCGCTAGCCAAGTCAAGATAAATGGGCTGAGAAAAGATGTTGCAAGCAATAGCACTGCCGTCGTGGATGTCGTCGGTCAGGTAGGCACGTCCATTACCAACGGCGTGGTCGAAGACACCTCGGGCAACCTGTGGAATCTGCCGGCCTCCGTGGAAATCCCGATTTCCGGGACAGTTTCAGTCACGGTTACGGCACAGCAACCAGGCACGATCTCGGCGGCTGCCGATTCAATATCTGAAATCAATACGCCGACGCGCGGCTGGCAGTCAGTGACGAATCCGCTGGCAGCGGCACCAGGAGCGCCAATCGAGTCGGACGCGGCTTTGCGTCAGCGACAAGCGGCATCAACGTCGCTGCCCGCGCAGACGCCGTTTCAGACGATCGTCGCAAATGTGGGAGAGATTTCCGGAATTGGACGGTACAAAGGTTATCAAAATGATACCGGATCGCCGGACGCCAATGGCATCCCGGGGCACTCAATCGCACTGGTTGTTGAGGGCGGAGATGCCACGACTATCGCTCAAACGATTGAGGCAAAGAAGTCTCCCGGTACTGGCACCTACGGCACGACGTCGATCGTCGTGCTGGACCCTTCCGGTGTGCCAGTCACCATCAAATTCTTTGTTTTGAGCGAAATCGAGATTTATCTATTAGTGGATATCACGCCTCAAACGGGCTATGTCTCCACTACCGGGACCGCGCTTATCAAAGCATTGGCCGCTTACATTTCAGCGTTCGGTATCGGCCAAAGTTCTATTTTGAGCAAACTAGATAGTCCAGCAAATCTTTCGGGAACTGCTGCGACGAGCACATCGGGGCTGACGCAGGCTCAATTGGAAGCGCTCAGCGACACGTATGACGTGGAGTCGATCTATCAGGCGCGCGGCGACATGACGGTCATTGGCGGCCCATACGCCGCAGGTGCGACAACGATTAATGTCGCCAATGCGGCTAATTTCGCCAACGGACAGGCGATCCAGATCACGCAAAGTGATGGCTCTATGGCCAGCGGGACGGTTACGGGAGTCTCAGGCGCCGCAGTGTCGTTCACGCCTCCCATCGCATCCGGAAAAACTGTCGTCAACGGCGCTCTCGCATATGTCGCTGGAAATTTGTCCGTCGCGTTTAACGAAGGCGGGAATTGCGCCGTAGCGAATATCACGCTGACGTCCTGACATGGCAGACATTTCGCAGTACACGTCTCTCATCACGAGCAAGCATAATCAGCGCCCGAAGTTCATGGCGATGGTGTCGTTGCTTGCGCAGTGGGGCACTGACCGTCTAAATCTCCTTGCGTCAATCCCGGGGTTGTATGACATCGACGCAGCGGTCGGCTCGCAACTTGATGCCGTCGGTGAATGGGTCGGGCAGTCGCGCAATCTTGAAGAGCCGCTAACTAATGTGTATTTCAGTCTGGATGTCGCGGGCCTGGGCCTAGATCAAGGAGTCATCTTGGGCCCGTTCGACCCAACCAGCGGGCTCGTCGCGCTGCCAGACGACTCGTATCGCATTTTGCTCTACGCGGTCATCGCTGCGAACAAATGGGACGGAACGGTTCCCGGCGCATATGAGGCGTTCAATACGGCTTTCACCCCGCTGGGCTACCAGATCCTGATTCAGGACTATCAAGACATGACCATGGGGATTGCCTTAGTCGGCCCCGCGCCCGACGCCGTTACGCTAGCACTTTTCACGGGTGGGTATCTGAGCCTGGTTCCCGCAGGCGTGGGCATCGCCTATTACTTTGAGCCATCCGTTGTTGGCGTGCCGCTCTTTGGTCTGGATGTCGAAAACTCCAGCATCGCCGGTCTCGACGTCGGCGCTATCGCGAAGGTCATTGGACCATAAGCATCGTTCGCCCACTCAGCGGGCCCTTCGGGGCCCTTTTTATCGCCAGATTGGAATGTAAATGCCCACCGAAAATGACTTTCTGCCGTATGCCGTAGGTGGAAGCGCCAATGTTTTGACGCAGCCAGAATATGCCGCCCTCACTTCGCTTCTTCAAAACGGCATGGTATCCGGGATCGTCCCGTCCGGCCAACTCAACAAGATTTTGCGGCAGCCGTCGATCATGGCTGCCGTATTGGCTCAGTTTATCGTCGACGCCAGTGGACAACCTGCGATCGATGACGGCACGACTGCGACCCTGCTCGAAAATCTGAAGTCAGGAATTTCCGAATTCATCGCAACAGGTTTTGCCGCCCTCAACGGCAGCGCATCAGAGGTATTCAACGTCGCTCCAGCAGTAAGCGCTAATGAAGCGGTGAATCTCGGGCAGTTTCCTTCTACGTCTGGGGCAAATGGCTACTACATTTTGCCCAATGGCAAGATCCGGCAGTACGGGACTGCGACCGCATCGAATAGTGGGGCGACAACCTCTTCGGCAACCGTGACGTTTCCACTCGTCTTTCCGACTGCGTGTCGAGCGGTTGTCGGGGCTCCATCCAATGCCGCAAATTCGTCGACCGGAGCATGGTGCTCGTTCAGCGCGACCAGCAAGACTCAAAGTACCTTTCAGGTAGTACTAGATACGTTGGGCTATGCGACCTTCAATCAGCCGGTGACATTTAACTGGATCGCAGAGGGCGAATAATCATGGGACAGAAATACGCTGCATCGACGGCGCCGGGCGCAACGGTAATTTTCTACGACAGCGTCGACAGTCCAGTGCCAAGTGGGATAACCGCGATCGCTATCTCGGATGCTCAGTGGCAAGAATGCCTCGCGAATCCTGGATATACCTTGGTCGACGGCGCACTGGTAGCGCCGACGGCAGCCCCAGCGCCGTCAGCAGGCGAGATCGCTGCCCAAGCGCTGATCAATTCAGCGCAGGTCGCAATGCGCACCGGTGTCGCGATCGTTAGTACGGCGACGCCGGCATTGAACGGCACCTACGCTATCGACCAGATCAGCCAGATGGACATCATTGCCATCGAGACCAGCCTGAATGCGGGTAAGGGCTTCCCGGGTGGTGCGACGGCATTTGGCTATCCAGACACTGCCGGCGCGTCGCACTCATTCACCGAGGCCAATTTCACGAATTTCGCCGCGGCAGTTCGCGATTACGTCTATGCGCTGAAGTCAGTTATCGGCGGTGCATCGAGCGCGTTGCCGAGTGCGACGACCACGATCGCTTAGGCTTGTGAAGTCGCAAAGCTTGCCGTAAAATTTCCCCGGGACATTGCGTCCCGACCAAAGCCACCCTTGCGGTGGCTTTTTGCGTTGGTACACCAGATAGACGAAAGCCCCGAACCGCTTGCAACGGCCGGGGCTTTCTTGTTTCCACCCTCTGTGCAATCAGAAGGAAGAAAGTAAGTGAAGTTTACCAAAGAAATGGTGACTGCCATGGGGAAACTGCCGCTCTTTCGCTTTATCGCGATTTGGATCTGGCTTCTCACGTTGGCCGCCTCGCCGTTGGTATTCGCTACGGCGAAGCTTGTCGAGGCACTTCGATAAGCGGAGTGGTGCTGCGCAAAATTAGGATGCGATAGATATGAACCATATTCCCGTGCGCTTTACCGATGCATCTCAGACCGTTATCTACGGTGTGCTGAGCTTCGTTGACGTCCCGCCTCAGGATGACCAGGGCACGGTCTTGCCGAGCGATCCGCGCTATCACGTGTTCTATTCCGCGCAGGATGCCGGACTCCAGGCGATGCTGCCAAAGCCGATTTAGCGATGCCCCAAGAATTGCATACAGCCGCCTCCGGGCGGCTTTTTTATTGCCCGCTCGCCGGGGAACCTGGAATTGCACTATGCCGTTGAACGAGCGCGAGCAAGAACTGATCTCCGGGCTCGTGAAGGACGTGGCGACCAACACCGCCGACATTAAGAACCTGTTTCAGCAGGTCAAGACGTTTGTCACCAAGGCCGAATTCGGGCCGATCAAGTTGCTGACCTATGCGCTCGTGGCATCCGTCATGGGGTCATTCGTCACCAGCCTTCTCGGAAGAGTGATCATCAAATGAGAAAGATATTCTCCGACCGACGCGAATGGATGTTCATCGCCATCGTTGTCGCCACGCTCGTAGGCTTTCCGATGGCATCGTGGTTCGTGGTGCTGATGGGCGGAAACCCCTACCATCCTGGCCCGGTCAAGATCTACGACGCGCGCGATCAAGAGACGCTGAGCTTCCGGCCTGGCGACTGGGTATACGTCAAACGATACCTATGTGTCGACCGCGACATCCTCACGGAGCAATCACCGGCCCTGTTCGACGTGGCGCGCAAGGCCCATGTTCCGCTGAATGGCTCTCTCGTCGTAGCGAAGAAAGGATGCTCGGACAGGACTCTCGGCTTCGAGATTCCCGGGGCCATCCCGCTCGGCAGGTACGAGTACCGCAACGTTACGCGCTTTCAAGATAATTTGGTCGGCCGCGACGAGTGGAATGTCTATCCGCCGATTACCCTGGAAATATCCAAATGACGAATGCCGAGCAGCAAGTGTTCGTCCGCAAGCGCTACCTGCCGCTTGTCGTTGTCGTCACGATTGTCACCCTGCTGTGCGTCGGCGTCACTGGACTCTATACGGGCTCGACGCTGCAAGCCGCGAAGGACTCGGGGGGGCTGAGCGAGACGAAACGTGCCATGCAGGAGCAAAAACTCGACTACGAGAAACGGCTAGGGACTCAATCCAAGCAGTTCGCTAATGAACTTGCTCAGCACGGGCTCGACTCCGCTGCATTTGCTCTGGCACTGAGCCAACTAAACACCAAGATCGATGCCAGTGCGGCCGAGCGACGCCGAGCCCAGCAAGCCGCTATTGCTGCCGCTCAAAAGGCGGTCGCCGTTGCGGCAGCCACTGCAAAGACCACCGATAAGATCCTGGCTAAGCAAGATGGCATGCAGCATCAAGTCGACGAAGCGGCCAGCGCAGCGAAAGAGGGCGTAACGGTAGCGAAGGCGACGGAGAAGCGGCTAGACACGGCTACTCGCCCCGTCGCCGCGGTGCCGGCGCATAAATGGAATGACGGGAACCGTTGATGCCGAGAATCACCACATCTCAGGCCGGCGGGACAAACCGGCTCGCCTTTCTCGACATGATTGCGATAAGCGAGCTGACGTCGGCGCTGATTGCGGAGACCGATGATGGCTATGACGTGCTGGTCGGCGCGACCGCAGCACATCCGCTCACGTTCCCGAGTTACGCGACGCATCCGAACATCTTGAACGCGGCGCTCGATAGCACGGCGGCCGGCCGATACCAACTGCTGCATCACTGGTACGTTGCCTACGCGGCATTGCTGCATTTACCCGATTTCAGTCCCATCTCACAGGATTTGATCGCGCTTCAGCAGATTCGCGAGCGGCGCGCGCTGCCGATGATCGATGCCGGCAATTTCGCGGGCGCGGTCAGTGCCTGCTCGAATATTTGGGCCAGCTTGACCGGTTCGAAATGGGGGCAGCACACCAACCCGCTTGCGTTCCTGCAAAGCGCATACGTTGCATCTGGCGGAATCGTCGCATAGGAGCGGGCATGGACCAATGCAAACACGGCCTCCCCATCGAGCAGCGCTGCGTCGCATGCATGGGCGAGGCGATGCGCCTCTATCCGGCCATTGCGCCGAAGCCGGCCGCGCCGAAGCCGCAAGAGATTAAGGAAGAGGGCGCATAGCCGATCTCAGAACCAAATTCAAAGACCGCCCTTGAGGCGGTTTTTCCGTTTTAAAGCTGCGGATAGGCTGGCCGGCCGACACGCGCGCTTCCCGGGCGCGCTTCCGCAGTCCCCATACCCGGGTATCTACGGGAGCTACCCAATGACTGATTTGCCATTCTCACTTGTAGTTGCCGTCGACGGTGAGCCGCGCGCCGCATCCGATCTAATCGCCAAGGGCGTTAAACAGCAGCATGCGAGCGTCCTGAAGTTGGTCCGAAAGCACCAGGCCAGTCTGGAGCGGTTTGGTCGAATCAGATTTGAGATCCAATTCGGATCGGGGCGCCAGACCGGCGGAAAGCCCACGGAAATCGCGCATTTGAACGAGCCCCAGGCGACTCTTTTGGTGGCGATGATGCGCAACACCGAGATCGTGATCGATTGCAAAGTCCGCTTGGTCGACGAGTTCTTTCGGATGCGTGATGCGTTGGCTCGGCGGGACAAGAATCTATGGCAACAGATGCAAGCTCTCATCGTCAAAGAAGTCAACTCGCAGGTTCGCGCATCGTTCGGCTCGCATCTGATGCTGGTGCGCAAGCGAGAAATACCGCCGCTTCGCGACGAGCGGTTAATGCTCGAGCAAGCCATTCAACCCTCACTCCTCAACTAACCGGCCCCGAGCCGGTTTTTTTACGTCCATCACCAAGGAAAGAATCATGGCCGGAATCAAAGTCACCATTGATGCATCAACCACTGCTGAAGTCACCGTTGCCGCCGGCACGTCGTTCGCCGGCTTCAGCGTCCTGCTGTCCGGCGGCGTCGCTCCGGCTCAAGTCACCGCAGCCGCACCCTACGAACTCGTGTTCGATCCGATTCCGGCCGGTACGTACAACGCAATGATCCAGGGCGTCGACCAGAACGGTAAGCCACTCGGTGCCGCATTCACGACCGACAGCGTGACCGTCGAGGCCGACCAGACCATCACGATCCCGGTCGTCGCCAGCGCAGTCCTGTCGGTGCAGTAATGCGCTGCGTCCTGTGGGTCCTGCGGTTGCCGCGCTGGCGCCGCAGGACAGTCAGGATCCGTATCCCTGCGCCGACGCACTGCCATTTCCACGTTACTCGATGAGGCTCAATTGAACTGGTCACTTTTCTTGAAGTACCTCGGGTATGCGTTCGTTATCTCGGTCTACGGTTTGTTTTGCTGGACCGGCCGCGCTCCGGTGGACGGCTTTATTGCTGTGCTGACGGGCGTCTTGGCGCTGCTCGGCGGTTCGCACCTGGCGAGTTCGGCGGCGAAAGACTCTGCTGACACGGCGATCAAGCTGGTGTCGGCTGGCACGGTAGCCACGTCGGCGCCGCCCAGCGCACCCGTATCGCCGCCCTTACTACCTACCTCGGTGACGAAGGAATGAAGCGCCTAGCGCTCGCGCTGGCCGCGCTTCTCTCCGGCTGCGCCTCATACAGCGTCGAGCCTTTCTATGACGTAGGCGCCAAGGCTGTTTTGTGCTGCCGTGCCCGGGCGACGAACAGCAAAAACATAAACACCGTCAACTTCTTCGCGATGGAGAAAAGCGGCACGTTCGTCGTGCGCTTCGCCGAGACCGGCGTCAATGCGTCGGCTCCTATCGCCGCGGCAGCCATCGCCGCATCTGATGTCACTGGCGCCATTACGAGCACCGCGACCACCGCAGCAAAACTCATCCCCTAGGAAACCATCATGAAAAAGACGTTCATGCTGCTCATCGCGGCAGGCTTCGCTACGTTCGTGCTCGCTGCTTGCGGCACTGCTGGACAGACATCGGCTCAAGCATCAATCGCGCGCGTCTGCGTGCCGACTCAGGCTGCTCTGACTGCGCTGCAAGGCATTCCGACGCTGCCCGCGAGCGATCAATTGACGCTGTCGACCAAAGTTACCCCGACCGTTACCGCGATGTGCGCAGCCGGCGCGGCGTTGAATGTTACGACCCTGAACACTGCGCTTACCACCGCGCTCCCGGCGATCAATACGA
Organism: Janthinobacterium lividum; assembly: GCA_050955105.1. GTDB lineage: Bacteria > Pseudomonadota > Gammaproteobacteria > Burkholderiales > Burkholderiaceae > JBPBQZ01. The sequence continues at coordinate 22,438 of JBPBQZ010000040.1, forward strand.
TCATCCAAGCCTCGACGCTCAGCGATGCGCAGAAGACCTCGATCGGCCTCGACATCGTCGGCGCGGAATTCGTGCTTGCCACGATCATTGGATCGATTACGCCGACTGCTCCAGCGGTGCCCGCCAGCGCTCCAGCCGCTGCGTCTGCGGTAATTGTGGCATAGAGTCATGAGCCGCTTCGTCACACGTTTGATTCTCGGTGCCGCCGATGAGCGCGACGACGGGAAGTGGGATGTCATGCAGGACCTCGTCTACCAGTCGGACGTAGCTGGCATGACGTTCACGGTGCCCGCTGGCTTTGCGACTGACCTGAATTCATGCCCGCGTCTGCCAATCGTCTATTTGTTGACCGGCGGAAAAGCGAACTCCGCATCGGCTGTACACGACTGGATTTATACAGAAAAGATGGTGCCTCGCTCGATGGCGGATGCTGTGCTGCGCGAAGCATCGGCGGTCACCTTCGTACCTCGCTACGTTCGATTTTTGATGTTTTGGGGCGTGCGGGCCTTCGGTTGGAGCCATTGGAAATGAGCCATTTCTCGCAAGGCCTGGACTGATGGACGACGACATCGATTTCGTCATCTATGGTGGCGCGGACTGGGCCATCACGGCATTCATTCAGAACCCGCAGTGCCCCATTGACCAGGCCAATCCGCTGGCCAACCCCGTGAATCTACGTGGCTGCTCGGCGACGTTGACGGCAGCGATTTCACCGGGTGCCCCGACCAAGTTGTTCGTCTTGTCGAGTACCGATGGCTCGCTCGTCATCGATGCGCCGGCCGGCTCGATTGCTTGGGATATGGCTGCCACACAGACCGCTCAGTTCGTCGCGCTTCCGTTTCCGACTCAACCGTCTCCGTGTGGGCCAAACGTCTTCCTGATGGGCTCCTACGAGATGAAGGTCATCGATTCCGGTGGCCACGTTATCCATGAATTCTCCGGCAAGTTGTATTTGAGTCCCGGAATCTAAAGCTCTCCCGTTTTCAATCCACGGCCGCCATTGCGCGGCCTTTTTTATTGAGTCATTCAATGACGACTGTGATTGGTATTCCCGGGCCGCAGGGCAAGCCTGGGTTGAACTGGCGCGAGACGTGGGACCCAACCGCGACCTATGAGCCGGGCGACGGCGTGACCTATAACGGCGCTGCTTGGTACTGCCTTTCACAGAGCAAGAACAACATCCCGGGCGCATCGCCGCTGCAATGGACCGTCGTTTTACAGGTTTCGTTTCCAAATTACGCCACGTTCGCCGCCCTGCAAGTCCCGCCGGTCTCGATCTCCGTTTTCGTGCAGGCCGACGAGACCAAGGGCGGCTCGCCAACGCTTTATTTCTTTGATGCGCTCGGTAATCGGTACTGGGTTGCGATGGTATTGGACGCCTGATAATGACGACACCACAGTTTCCCGTACTCGATGCGACCGCTGTCGCGCTGCTGACCGAGATCGAGGCCGCGCTAGCGACACCGGTTGCACCTGGTGGATCGGCGACGGCGGCGCTTCAAACCGCCGGCAACGCTTCGCTCACCGCTATCGCGGCGGCCATTGCCGCGCGCCTGTCGGTCTACACAGCGAACGTCGTTGAGACAGCAGCGCTTTCCACGGCCGATTTCTCTGCGACCGGCTTGCTAGCGATTCCTACGTCTGGACTCTCGTCTGTCGGTATTGCACTTACCGGGACACCGGTCGGCGCGACGGCGGTCTTCGAAGCGACGATCGACAATGCCAATTGGTTCGGCGTATCGGCCGAGCCCGATGGCGCTGGCGGCGGCGGAAAGGTTGCAAGCGCGACTGCGGCCGGCGTGTTCAACGTCAACTGCGGCTCGTGGCAGCAATTCCGCGTGCGACTCAGTGGAATCACGTCCGGCTCGTTTGCGGTGACGCTCGTCGGCACCGCGGGCTTGAAGCATGTGAGAACTACGAACGGCATCGCATCCGATCTGCAGGCGACCGCCAAAAGTGCACCGCTGGTCGCAATGACGGACCGAAGCGGGGTCATACCCGGCGGGGTGACGGGCACCGGCTCGATCACGCCGGGCAGCGGCGGTACGAACGGAACATTTGCGCTTGCCTTCACGGGCGGAACCGCTCCAGGCGGCGGCGCGGTGACTGTGCCGGCGACAGGGACATTCACTGTATCGAGCGGCGGCGTCTCATCCATCGCGATTACCAGCCCAGGGCTCTATGCAACCGCTCCGACCCTCTCGTTTGCCGCATCCGCTGGGCTGACGGGTGCTGCTGCCCCTGCGGTATTGGGCGGCTTAGCCGTGACGATCATGGCCGCAAATGCGAGCCGACTTCTCGCGCGCGTGCAAAACACTGGCACCGGCGACCTTTGGTTCAACGATACCGGAGGCGCTGCAAGCGTGGGCGGCTTGGGTTGTTACCGGCTATCCGCCGCACAATCGTACGAATCGCCGATAGGCGGAGCGTCGCCAGCCTCGTGGAGCTTATATGGCGCCACAGCGGGTCAGACGTTCAGTGCGTTGGAGGGCCAATAAATGCCATTCACCGGACAAACATCGCAGGCAGTGTACGGGGCCGGTACAGCGGTTATTGGCGATAGTATTGCCGCCGGCGCGCAGGATGGCGAAGCGAACATTTACGGCGTGCACGGCAATAACTGGTTCCATTACCTTTGCCTCGCATCGGCCGGGAAGATTCAGCACGTGTGGAACGCGGGCATCGGTGGTCAGACGACTGCGCAGATCGTGCCTCGCATTGTTACGGACATCCTGCCGAAGAAGCCGACCCGGTGCGTACTTCAAATGGGCACGAACGACACCGATCCACTGAATCAGACGTTACCGAATTTCACTACGGCAATCCAAACCCTTTTGGCCGCTGGCATTCAGCCGATCCTGGTGACGATTCCGCCGGCCGGAACGGCGGCAATCTCGGCGCCGGTTGCGACGGCTACAGCGTCGACCACCGGCGGGACGCTAGCTGCCGGCACTTATGGGTATCGAGTCGCCGCGACGAACGATGTCACGAACGGCGTAACGCTTGCGAGTGTCGAGGTTACCGTGACGACCACTGGGTCGACTGGCTCAGTGACGTTGACGTGGGCGGCAGTTCCGGGCGCGACGGGCTATAAGGTATATGGCCGTACGCCGGGCGCTGAATTGCTAATAGCCATCATTACTCAGGGTGGCAGTGTGCCGACCATGGGCTATGTCGATACGGGCGCGGCCGCGCCGGCCGGAGCTCTTCCATCATCGAACACGACCGCGAGCGCTCTGACGACGCTGGTTCGAACGAAGATCACCGGCGTGAACAACGTGATTACGCGCCTAGCGCAGCGTTATGGACTGCCGCTGGTCGACATGTATTCCTTCCTTGTCGACCCATCCACTGGGATGTACAAGACCGGTTGGACGAAGGAGGGAACGCATCCGTCGGTAATGGCGACGAAGCTGATGGGGCAGTACGCTGCTTCTGTGCTCGCGCCGTATTACACACCGTCAGCCGTCTATCTAGCTGGGGACAATGCTGATCCGACCTGCATCGTCAGCAACCCGCTCCTCCTCACGAACAACGGTGTTGTGCCGCAAAGCTGGTCGGCATATGGCGGCTCTGGAACCGCTGAATCAATAACGACAGATTCGTCAGTCGAGGGCGCGGTTTTGCAGATCTCTCGCGCCGACTTCACGCCTCGATATGTCAGCGCCCCCACCTTGACCACGGGTTGGAGCGTTGGCGACAAGATAGCCATTTCCGGGCGTATCTCGCTCACCGGGGCGGACGCAAACGGCGGTCTCGGAACGTTCGGCATGGAGTGCAACGGCAGCGGCAACCCTCTCACATGGATCGGGCAGATGAGTCTGTGCTCCGATACGCCGGGCGGTTTTTGCACGTTCTATTTCGAGGGAATCATCCCCCCGGGGACGACGAATCTGGAATGGAGTGCCTCGCTGGCGTATGGCCCGATAACGATGAAGCTCGGGCAACTTACGGCGCGCAATCTTACGGCTGAAGGCATCGCATAGTAGTCGCCGCAATATGGCAGTCCCGGTGGATAACTGCGCGATTTGACGCAATTCGAGATTCTATAAGCGCCATGCATTTTCGATCGCGTGCGCCCCAAGATCCGTCGAGTAGCGAAGCACCTGATTACATTTCGTGGTGGTATAAAATCGACACATAACGGCATAAGCCGTAGCTGGTTTTAGCGAGTGAGTGATGACGCGCTAGGCCAGGCGCTCCGCGATGGGGACCAGCGGAATGAAGTTCAAAATCGGTCAGCGCGTTCGGGATGCGCGCGGTGAGGAGTGTGTCGTCGCTGACGTGCAAGTTAGCGACGGGGCGCGGCTTTACCTGTTGCGACGGGCGTGGGGCGCGCTTATGCCTAACTGGTATGCTGAGAATCAGTTGTCTGCGGTCCCGGTGCAGGCCCTGGTCTTTGGCGTCAAGCAACGGCCAGCATCGAAGCGACGGAAGAATTTACCTAGATAGTCCGGCTAGCCATGAATCAGTGGCGCCCGTCCCCGCTCTTCCGGCGACCGGCAGCCGTCGAATCATCGTCGACATCGACCTTCGGTTTGCATCGATCCAGCAAAGCCTGCTGCCGCGGCGTGCGGGGATCCGTGATGCAGGGTTCGCGTTCAAGTTCGCCGACGAAAACATCCCACAAGACGTGCGGAATACCAGGGGGTGTGTCGCCGCACGCTATGCGGACTTGGTTCGCCCGCAGCACTGTGGCGCGCAGGCGATGAATCTCCCACAGAAGCTTGCGGACGACCGGAGAGTCGTGCAGGTCGTGGATCTCCGCGAGTTCCGCGGCGGTGAGTGGAGCGTTCCCGCGCATGATGCCAGGTAAATACTGTATGTCCATACAGTATTTACCGCAGAAGCATCCCCGTCAAGTGATACTATATATACACACAAAATTCTTTACATATTAATAGGTGTGTATATAATAGATTCATGGGTTCGACGAGCCCGCCGCGCCTCGGGAGCAGGGGTAGGGTAAACAATCATGACGATCATCAACATCGATTACGCTGTTCCCGCCGACGCTATCGCAAAAATCGAGGCGCATCTTGCGGAAGTCGCGATGCGGGATCCGGATTGGAACGGCGCGGAATTCACGATCGAGCGCGATGACTACACGTGCATCTCGGGCGACGACGTTGACAAACTGAAGGGCGCCCAGCTTTTAGTGGGCATTCAACGCATCATTTGCGGCGAAGAATCGGATGTCTAAAAAAGAAGTCAAGTCGGCCGCTCACAATCCGAAGCGCCTGGATCATCCGAAATCGAGCGACGATCATCGGGCGACCGCAGCACGCGGATCGGCCGGCCGGCCTTCCACGATGACCGGTGGAAAGCGCGTCAACGTCTATCTCGATGACGCGAGCTTGGCACGGGCAACGGTGCTCGGGGACGGCAATGTCAGCGAAGGGATACGGCTCGCGCTAGCTAAATCGGCTCAATAAGATCCGGCCGATCTGCTGTGGGACGATTAACTTCGCGACTGACTTTTTCCCACTCGAAGTCGTCTGTCGGCCGCGACGCTGTTCGAGCGATCGCGGCGGCCATTTCCACAGGCGTTTCGGCGTGCAGCCACAGCCTTGCGTTATCGAACGTCAATGCGACCGGCCGGCGATCGTGCACGTCGAGCATGCCTTTGTCGGACGCATCGGTGACGATCACTAAGCCGTCGACCACTGCTGGCCGCTCGTCTGGCGCGCGCGGTGGCGCATCGGCGTCCGGCTTCGCACTCGACAGCGCGGCAAAGTAGAGCGGTAGCCCGTCGCGCGGCTTTAGATAGAACGGCTGTTTCTTGCCATCATCAGCCAAGATCCATTCATACCAGCCATCCGCAGGAACAATCACGCGGTTGCGCGCCAACATTCCCTTCCATGCCGAACCTGTGATTTTGTCCGCGCGCGCGTTGATCATCGGTGGCAGCTTCTTCGCTGCGGCCCACGCTGGCCGGTAGCCCCAGAAGATGCGCCGCACGCCGCCGTCAGGATAGAGCGCTAGCGGATGCGTACCGGGTGAGACGTTGAACCCAGCCGGGCGGTCCGCTTCGTCGAACGCGAGATAGCTACCGTCGACTAGTTCGGGCAGCCGGTATTCGCTCGTGTGACGGTATTGGGTGATGCGGCCGCACATAAAGAGCTCCGATCGATTTCACGTTTTGCGGAAAAGACTTACTTTTGCGGAAAACGAAAAAGGGGCCTAGCGCTGGCTAGACCCCTTCTGATACTGGTGGCGAATCAGGGACTCGAACCCCGGACCTGCGGATTATGATTCCGTCGCTCTAACCAACTGAGCTAATTCGCCAAAGAAACGAGATTATCCACGCCGGTCTCGCAGGTGTCAAGCGAGGAGCGGTGCCGGAGGCGCCTGGAAATCCAGCCCCGTCCCGCTCCATGGAAACGCCGCTAATCGTCCGCGTAAATATTCCTATCATTGGTCTCCCGCACGAACAGCATGCCGATCACGAAGGTCACGGCCGCGATTACCACCGGATACCAAAGCCCGGAATAGATATTCCCCTGCGCGGCAACGATGGCGAACGCGGTGGCCGGTAGAAATCCCCCGAACCAGCCATTGCCGATGTGATACGGCAGAGACATCGACGTGTAGCGAATTCGCGTCGGGAACATCTCGACCAGCATGGCGGCGATCGGCCCATAAACCATCGTCACGTACAGCACCAGAATGAACAGCATTACTACCGTCATAAAGTAATTGATGCCATGCGGATCCGCCTTCAACGGATAGCCGTCCGCCTTGAAGGTATCGCTCAGCGTTTTTGCAAACACAGCACCGCGGGCTTTCGCGTCGGGCGCCTTGCCGTCATAGGAACTGATCGACGTATCGCCCACCTTGATTTGCGCGACCGTCCCGGCGGGCGCTGCGACGTTGTCGTAGTTATAGCCTGCGCGCGATAGATAGCCCTTCGCGACGTCACAGGAGCTGGTGAATTTGGAGGTGCCCACCGGGTTGAACTGGAACGAGCACTCGTTCGGATCGGCGATGACTGTGATCGGCGCCTTGGCCAACGCCATTTCCAACGCTGGGTTCGCGTAATGCGTAAGCGCTTTGAAGATCGGAAAGTAGGTCAACGCGGCCAGCAGGCAGCCGGCCATGATGATCGGCTTGCGGCCGATACGATCCGACAAACTGCCGAAGATCACGAAAAAGGGCGTCGCTACAAGCAGTGCGATGGCCACCAGAATATTGGCGGTATTGCCGTCGACTTTCAGCGTTTGCGTAAGGAACAGCAGCGAATAAAACTGCCCGCCGTACCACACCACGGCTTGACCCATCGTCAGGCCGATCAACGCGAGGATGACGATCTTGAGATTCGACCAGCGCGCGAAGGCTTCGGTCAGCGGTGCTTTCGAGCCCCTGCCTTGCTCCTTCATGCGCTGGAATGCCGGCGACTCATTGAGTTGCAGACGAATCCATACCGACGCCGCCAGCAGCAGAATCGACACGAGGAACGGTACGCGCCAACCCCATGCGCTAAAGGTGCTTTCGCCCACCGCCATACGCACGCCCAGAATCACGATCAACGATAGAAATAGCCCGAGCGTTGCCGTGGTCTGTATCCATGAGGTATAGGCGCCCCGCCGATGCGCGGGCGCATGTTCGGCTACGTAAGTTGCTGCGCCCCCATATTCGCCGCCCAGCGCCAATCCTTGCAGCAGTCGCATGACGATGAAAATCACCGGTGACGCGATGCCCATGGTCGCGTATCCGGGTACCAGGCCGATCACGAAGGTCGACGCGCCCATGATCAGAATGGTGACGAGAAAGGTGTATTTGCGTCCGACCATGTCGCCGAGCCGGCCGAACACAATGGCGCCGAACGGCCTTACTGCGAAGCCGGCCGCAAAGCTGAGCAAGGTGAAGATGAAACCGGCGGTAGGATTAACGCCTGAGAAGAAGCTGCCGCTGATGTAGACGGCCAGCGATCCGGCCAGATAGAAGTCGTACCACTCGAAGACGGTGCCCAGCGACGACGCGAAAATGATGCGTTTCTCGGCGGCGGACATCGGGACGTGCGCAATTTTCCCGCTGATGGATGCCATGGTTTGTCTCCTCCCGCAAAATGCGGCCGTGCGCTGGCATGCGCCGGCTGCTTCGGAGGATTATTTGCATGAAAACTTACCGCTTGCTGACAGTGGGAAGTTTTTCGGCGGAGCTTGTAAGGTCCCGCTAGTGCGGTAAGGGCAGCCCGGTGAGCGTCGAGTTGCTGCTGCTGCCGCCGCCCAGACCGAGCGCGGCGCCACGCAGTGCCGGGCCGGAGCGTAAGCCGTCGCCGACCGGTGCATCGACGGCTTTTTCCAGGCAGTAGCCGAGGCCGCGCGCGGTGACGATGCGCACGCCGCTTGGCGCGATTTTCTTGCGCAAGCGATGCACGTAGACCTCGATTGCGTTATTGGTAACTTCCTCGCCCCACGCGCAAAGATGGCCGACCAGTTGCTCCTTGGAAACCAGCCGCCCGCTTCGCTGCAGCAATACTTCCAGCAGCCCGAGTTCGCGTGACGAGAGGTCGAGTTTGCGGCCGGCCACCGTGGCAATGCGCCCGACGCGGTCGAAATCGAGGCTGCCGTGATGTACGAGGGTGGGGCCGCCGCCATTGCCGCGGCGCGTAAGCGCTCGAACGCGTGCCGCGAATTCCGTTAGTGCCAGGGGTTTGCTCATGCAATCGTCGGCGCCGAGGTCCAGCGCATCGACGCACAGTTGGGTGTCCCCCGCAACACTAAGCGCCAGTACGGGCAAGGAGGAATTGCGCGCGCGCAAGCGAATCAATACGTCGCGGCCAGATAGTTGCGGCAGCAGCAGATCGAGGATCAATAGATCGAAGGTTTCGAGCATCAACGCGTTGTCAGCGTCAAGGCCGGTTCTGACGTGGTCGACGGCATAACCCGAATGGCGGAGGGACCGAAGCAGTGCCTGCGCGAGTATGCTGTCGTCTTCGGCGATCAGAATTCGCATGTAACTTCCGGCGGTGCAACGGCAAGGAAACATCATGCCGGCGCCGCGTCTCCGAGAGGCTCCTGTGCATACTACTTGCCAGGAGCACTGTTTTTTTATACAGTATCGTGTCGACGCGCCCGCAGGGCGTTCGCGAAGATCGCTGCCTATCATAGCAAAGGACGATTCATGGAAGATAGCAAGAAAGGCGCTGCCGGCCTCACCGCGGAAAAAGGCAAGGCGCTTTCCGCTGCGCTCGCCCAAATCGAGAAGCAATTCGGCAAGGGCTCGATCATGCGCTTGGGCGACGGCGAGGTCATTGAAGACATCCAGGTCGTCTCCACCGGATCGCTGGGCCTCGATATCGCGTTGGGCGTCGGCGGCTTGCCGCGCGGTCGCGTCTGTGAAATATACGGCCCGGAATCTTCGGGCAAAACCACGCTGACGCTGCAAGTCATCGCCGAGATGCAAAAAATCGGCGGCACCTGCGCGTTTATCGATGCCGAGCACGCGCTCGACGTGCAATACGCGGCAAAGCTTGGTGTGAAAGCGCACGATCTGCTGATCTCGCAGCCCGATACCGGCGAGCAGGCGCTCGAAATCGCCGACGCCCTTGTGCGTTCCGGCTCGATCGACCTGATCGTCATCGACTCGGTGGCGGCGCTGGTGCCCAAAGCCGAAATCGAAGGTGAAATGGGCGATTCGCTGCCCGGCCTGCAAGCGCGGCTGATGTCGCAGGCGCTGCGCAAGCTTACCGGCACCATCAAGCGCACGAACTGCCTGGTGATCTTCATCAACCAGATCCGCATGAAGATCGGCGTGATGTTCGGCAGCCCGGAAACCACCACCGGCGGCAACGCGTTGAAGTTCTACGCGTCGGTGCGGCTTGATATCCGCCGCATCGGTGCGATCAAGAAGAACGATGAAGTCATCGGTTCCGAAACCCGCGTGAAGGTAGTCAAGAACAAGGTCGCGCCGCCTTTCCGCGAAGCGATCTTCGACATCCTGTACGGCGAAGGAATTTCGCGTGAAGGCGAAATCATCGATCTGGGCGTCACTGCCAAGATCGTCGAGAAGGCCGGTGCCTGGTACAGCTACAAGGGCGAGCGCGTTGGGCAAGGCAAGGACAATGCGCGCGACTTCCTGCGCGAGAATCCGGACATTGCCCGCGATATCGAAAACCGCGTGCGTGAATCGCTGGGTGTCGTCGCAATGCCTGGTGCCGAGGGCGCGGACGGCGCAGAGAAGGGTAAACCCGGCAAGACACCCAGGGCCGCCAAGGAATTGGCACCACTGAAAGACGACAATGAGCCCGCGCCGGCTGATTGATGGTTGCCGATGAGCGAGCGCGATACCCATCCGCTTGACGAAGAGGTCGGCGACGGTTCCCCTGAAAAGGATCGTCGTCGACCAGGCAAGTCGCTGTTTGCGCGCGCGCTTGGCTATCTTTCTCGACGTGAATACAGCCGTGCGGAACTAGCGGGAAAACTCGCGCCCCACGTTGTCGAAGGCGATTCGATCGACGCGCTGCTCGACAGGCTGGAAGCCGAGAACTGGCTATCCAATAGTCGTTTCACCGACAGCCTTGTGCATCGACGCGCGTCGCGCTTCGGCGCCGCGCGCATTGTGATGGAACTCAAGCGGCATTCGGTCGACCAGACGCTGATCGAAACCGTGCAAGACCAGCTTCGCGAAAGCGAAGGGCATCGCGCCAAGGCGGTCTGGGAAAGGAAATTCGGCGGCGAACTGCCGCGCTCGCCAGAGGAATATGCGAAGCAATCGCGTTTCCTTGCGTCGCGCGGGTTTTCTGGGCAGGCAATCTCGCGGTTGTTGCGAGGCCGCTTTGAACCCGATGAGTCGATATAGACCATTCAGCGTGACGCGGCGTCGGTACCGGGCAGTGAAGCGCCGGCCGCTTGGGTTGCGGTAACGCATTGTCGCAGGGCAGCATTTTGTGTTGACGCGGCCATGCAAGGGCTCCCTTGCCATGTCGCAACTCGGCTAATTTACCGCACCGCCTGTGCTAGAATCCGGGAATTCCCTAGGCCCCGGGGCAGCTTGCGCCGGTTGCCGATTCTCTTTTGTCTCCGCATGCTGCTTCCAGTTCAGCCTCTCGTCGACGCGACTTTCATGCGTCGTTCGAACCGGGGCATCCCGAGTCCTTTCGGCCTTCACGCTTTGCGTGAGGCCGTCGCTACGGCATCGGTCTTCTGGCATGGCGCACTGCGGCAGTTTTCGATTCGCGTACCGGCTTATTCCCTCGCAGCATCGCCGCCTGGCGTGCGCGGCGGCGTGACGGTCCGCAGCTATCCCTCTTTTTGATCCAACACTCCGACTGAAGGAATCACGCATGAAGATTCATGAATATCAGGGTAAGGAAATCCTGCGCAAGTTCGGGGTTGCCGTACCGCGCGGTGAGCCCGTGTTCTCCGTCGACGAGGCCGTGAAAGCAGCCGAGAAGCTTGGCGGGCCGGTTTGGGTTGTCAAGGCGCAGATTCACGCGGGCGGTCGCGGCAAGGGCGGCGGTGTGAAGGTGGCCAAGTCGCTCGACCAAGTGCGCGAATATGCGAGCCAGATCCTCGGCATGCAGCTCATCACGCACCAGACCGGGCCCGAAGGCCAAAAGGTCAATCGCCTGCTGGTCGAGGAAGGCGCGGACATCAAGAAGGAACTCTACCTGGGA
>JBPBQZ010000041.1:0-31122 GCA_050955105.1 Janthinobacterium lividum
GGATCGAGTTGCAAGACGCGAATCAGGGCCGCAATCTGCGCTTCGCCGCCCGATAGCTCGCTGGCACGTTTTTGCAGAAAATCCTCTTCGCGTCCGCCTTGTCTCAATAATCGGGCGACCTTGTCACGGTCGAAACGCGTGTCTCGATAAACCTTCAGAGAAAACGGATAGCGTAGATTGTCTTCGACCGTGCCATCGAACATGGCGGGCCGCTGCCCGACGTAAGCCACCTGGCGACGATAAGTGGGAATCTCGATGTCGGCGACGTCCTTGCCATGCCACAGTACACGGCCGCCGTCGAGTGGATCGAGCAACGCCAGCGCGCGCAGGAACAGACTTTTACCAGCGCCTGATAAACCGCTGAGCGCCACACGGTCGCCGGCGTTGAGCTGCAGCGTGATCGAATTCAACAGCAGAACTTTGCGCGCGGGATCTCTGCGGACGATATCAAGCGCTTTTAGCAGGGGCGCCTCGGACTGTGCGCCTGGCGATGCGCTAACGGAAAACGGCGGGGGCAAGTTGCGGATTCCTTGATGGCCGGAGGATGCGTTATCCGGCTGGTTTGTCGGTTCAAAAGGTGTAACTGCAAACTATTGCGACTCTAAGGCAAATTTTTAAGGCGGTGCGGCGCATACCAATTAAGCGTTCCTTAAGGAGACAAGGCGCACGATCTGTGTAGTTGGCCGGAGGCCTGCAAGTTCTTTTGCCAGGCCGCGGCCGTTCACTACGTGCAATTCGCCGTGACAAAGCCGTGGTTTTCTCACAATATTCCGCTTCATCGCCGATCCGGCCTTGCGTCCAGCAGGTGGGCACGCTGAGGCTCGGCTACCGTTCTTGAAATAACCATGCTTACCGAAATTAAAAATGCACGCCGATGGGCGCCGGTAGGTGCCAGGCCCTGGTTGATTGCGGGCGGGGCATTGCTATCGGCCAGCGCGCTGCGTCTTATGATTCAGCCGCTTGTCGGGCCGCTCATGCCGGGTACCCCGTTCTGTATCGCGGCTGCGCTGATTGCCTATTACTGCGGGATGATGCCGGCATTCACCATCATGTTGCTCGGGCTGGGCATTGCCGACTATCTATTCGTGCCGCCCTATGCCGAAATTCAGGTGTTTGATCGTTCCGACTTGATCCTGGTCATCTCTTATCCGGTGGTGACTGCCTTAGTGATCTGTTTGATCGAGCGACTGCGACGCGCGCAGTTCCGGGCGGAATTGATTGCCTCGGTTGCCGAGTCACGCTACGAAATGCTGTTGCGGGCCGATAACGAGCGAGCAGTTGCGAAACGGGCGCTCGACGAGACGCGTCGACTGGTCGAATACCTGCCGCAGCATCACGCTGCGATCAGCGTGATCCAGATTTCCGGACGGCGCGACGCCCAGGCAGGTGAGATTGCTTCGAGTACCGGCGAACTCATGGAATTCATTCCGTCTAGCTGGCTGGCAGCGCTGCATCCGCAAGACTTGCAGCGTATGCGCCATGGCATGACGCCGGGTAGTCACCTGCTGCGCATCGACACGAGCGGCGACGGTTATCAACAAGTTGATTGCGTTTGCGAACATTTCAGCACGCATGCCGGCGACTACCAGGTGCTGCGCATCGACCGTTTGGCGAGGAGCATTCATTGAATCAGGCCAAGACGATTTTTGTCGAGGGTGGCGAGCACGCGGTGCTGTTGTTGCACGGCCTGTCGAGTTCGCCGCTCGAAATGCGCTTCCTGGCGCGTTACCTGGGCCTCGAAGGCTATACGGTCTGTGCACCGGTGCTCGATGGCTATAGCGCCGGCACGCCCGAGCGTAGCGTGGAGAACTGGGTAGCGGCAGCGGTTGCCGAATTCGACGCCCTGGCGGCGCGTTATACCGATGTATCGGTGTGTGGTTTGTCGATCGGCGCCGCGCTCGCGCTGGCCGTGGTGCGTGCGCGGCCCGCCGCGCGCGCGGTCGCATTGCTTTCCATCACGTTGGCCTATGACGGCTGGTCGATGCCCTGGTATCGTTTCCTGCTCGATCTGGCCTACTACACGCCGCTGCGGCATCGCTGGCGGTATCGCGAAAGCGCGCCCTTCGGCTTGCGTAACGATGCTCTCAGAGCCAAGATCGCGCGTGCCATGCAGCGCAACGATTTCAGCGAAGTCGGTCCGTCGACGATATCGTTGCCAGCCTTGCACGAAGCCAGTCGGCTGGCCGCGCGCGTACGCGCCCGGCTTGGCGAAATTAAAAACGATTGCCTCATCGTCCATGCGATCGATGATGAAACCTCTAGTCCGCGCAACGCCCGTTTTGTCGCGGCGAATATCGGCGCGAGCTTTTTGCGTACCATCTATCTCGATGATTCGTACCATATGATCACGTCCGACAATGAACGTGAGGCCGTGGCGCGCGAGACGGCGCTATTCCTGCACGAGAGCGCGTTGCGCAGCAAGCAGAGCGGGGTAGTAGCACCGGTGGCTTCGAAAGCGTTAGCCCGGCGCCTGCGCCAACTGGCCAATCGCAACGCCTAGCCCTCTTTAGCGCATGACGCCGATGGCATCGCCATCTCGAATTTCAGCGCAAGGAGCGGAGTGACATTCGATACGGCGTTCCATAGAGTAGAACGTATCGCGACTTTATCGGGTATTCCGATCATGAGCCTGACATCGTCATGCGCTACGCCAATACGTGCCGTAGATGGACAAGATTGGGGGGCCATCGAGCAGGCGTTGGACGCCCACGGCAACGCCTTGCTGGCGCATCTATTGACGCCGGCGCAGTGCGACGCGTTGGTGGCCATGTATCCGCAAGATCGGCATTTTCGAAGTCGCGTCGTGATGGCGCGGCATGGGTTTGGCCTGGGTGAGTACAAATACTTCACCTATCCCTTGCCGGATTTGCTCGCGGTGCTGCGCGAGGCTCTGTATGCGCGCTTGGTTCCGTTAGCCAACCGATGGAATCGGCTGATGGGCATCGACGTCCGCTATCCTGAAAACCTGCAAGACTTTCTCGAACGCTGTCATGCCGCGGGTCAACATCGCCCAACGCCATTGCTGTTGAGATACGGCGCAGGCGACTACAACTGCCTGCACCAGGATCTCTATGGCGAGCATGTATTCCCGTTGCAGGTAGTCATACTGCTGGCGCGCCCGCAAACCGATTTTACGGGTGGTGAATTGCTGATGACGGAACGGGGCGCATCGATGGATCGTGTGGAGGTGCTGCCTTTGCGCCAGGGCGACGGCGCGGTATTCGCGGTCAATCAGCGCCCGGTGCCTGGCAAGCGCACGACACGCCGGGTGGCCATGCGTCATGGCGTGAGTCGCGTGTTGACCGGGCATCGCCATACCGTGGGGCTGATCTTCCACGACGCGCGCTGAGCCGCTTCACGCATTGATCTCGAGCGCGCGACACAGGTCTTCGAGGTTATAGGGTTTGCGGACGATCGCGGCATCGGGCAACGCGGCGCGTTGCGCCTGATTCAGCACAATCTCGTAGCCCGACGCGATCACTATCCGCAGCAGCGCATCGCGTTTCGCGGCATCGATCGCCAGGTCGATCCCGGAGATGTCGGGCAGACCCACGTCGACGATCAGCGCATTGGCCGAGTGCCGTGTCAGCGCGTCGAGCGCCGTGGCGCCGTCCTGTGCTTCCACAACCTCCAGCCCCAAGGTACGCAGCATCTCCGCGGTGCCGGCGCGTATCAGATCATCGTCCTCGACCAGCAGCACGCGCAGCGTCTCGAGGGCTCTCGACCCATGCTCAAGCGGCCGCGGCGGCTTCGCGAGTATGCCCGCGGATGCATCTCGCTGTTGCTGGTTGCGCAGCACGTGACGAATCTTGCGCGCCAGGGCTTCGCGCGTATAAGGTTTGCTGAGCAACTCCACGCCTTCATCCAGGCGGCCCGCGTGGACAATCGCATTATCGGTATAGCCGGAGGTAAATAACACCGCGATGTGCGGCAGCCGCTCGCGCGCCTTGCGTGCAAGCGCCGGACTGCGCAGGGGTCCGGGCATGACGACATCGGTGAACAACAAATCGATCGATGCGCCGCTCTCGATGATTGCCATGGCCCCCGATGCATCTTTTGCCTTGAGCACGCGATAGCCGAGATCGGACAACATCTCGACCACGGTGCCGCGCACCGCTGCGTCGTCCTCCGCCACCAGCACTGTCTCGGTACCGCCTCGTACCGGGCCTGTCTCCACATCGGCGATCAGGTCTTCTTCCGCCTTCACGCGGGGCAGATAAATGCGTATCGTCGTGCCGTGGCCAGGCTCGCTATAAATCTTCAGATGTCCGCCCGACTGCTTGACGAAGCCGTACACCATGCTCAAGCCCAAACCGGTACCTTGTCCCTCAGGCTTGGTCGTGAAGAATGGTTCCAACACACGTTCGCGCAATTCCACGGGAATGCCGCAGCCGGTATCGCTCACGGCCAGCATCACAAACTGACCGGCCTGAATCTCCGGGTTGAGCGCGGCGTAGGCTTCATCGAGCACCGCGTTGCCGGCTTCGATCGTGAGTTGTCCTTCGCCATCCATGGCGTCGCGCGCGTTGATGGCGAGGTTCAACAGCGCATGTTCTACCTGGAAGGCGTCGATCAACACGTTCCACAGGCCGCCAGCAACAATGGTTTCGATCTGCACGCCGTCGCCCAGCGCGCGCCGCAGCATATCGTCGAGGCCGCGCGCCAGGCGTCCCAGATTCACTACTTTTGGCGCGAGCGGCTGGCGCCGGCCGAATGCGAGCAACTGCGAGGCGAGCTTGGCGCCGCGGGCTACGCCTTCCAGTGCATTGTGAACACGCTGCTCTAATTTGGGATTGCCCGCGACGTCTTGCGTGAGCAATTGCAAATTGCCACCGATCACTTGCAGCAGATTGTTGAAGTCATGCGCCACGCCGCCGGTGAGTTTGCCGATGGCTTCCATTTTTTGCGACTGGAAAAGCGCTGCATTGGCGCGCTCCAAGGCTTCAGACGCCAGCTTTCTCTCGGTAATGTCGCGCGTGATTTTTGCGAAGCCCAGATGTTCCCCGCTATCGCTGTAAATCGCGTCGACCACGACATGCGCCCAGAAGCTGCTGCCGTCTTTGCGCACGCGCCAGCCTTCCTGTTCAAAGCGCCCGTCGCGCGCGGCGATGGCCAGCGTGCGCGCCGGCACGCCGTTCGCGCGATCGGCGACGGTGTAAAAATTCGCAAAGTTCGAGCCGATGATTTCTTCGCGTGTATAGCCTTTGATGCGCTCGGCACCTGTATTCCAATTCGTCACCGCGCCGGTCGGCGAGATCATATAGATGGCGTAGTCGACAACGCTCTCGACCAGCAGACGGAACTTGTCCTCGCTCTGGCGCAGCGCCTCTTCGGCGGCCTTGCGTTCCGTGATGTCGCGGGTAATCTTCGCGAAGCCCACCAGCTGGTTACGCGAATCGCGAATCGGATCGACCACGACACTGGCCCAGAAGCACGTGCCATCCTTACGCACGCGCCAACCTTCGTCTTCGAATTTTCCCTCGGTAAGCGCCGTCTGCAGCGCACGTTTCGGTTTGCCCTGCGCACGGTCTTGCTCGGTATAGAAAACCGAGAAGTGCTGTCCGATGATCTCGCCGGCGACGTATCCTTTGAAGCGCTGCGCGCCGGCATTCCAGCTACTGACGAAGCCGTCCGGGTTGAGCATGTAGATAGCATAGTCGCTGATGCTCGTTACCAGGAGCTCGAAGCGCTGCTCGTCGGTCAGCTCGGTTGCAGTGTTGTTATATTTGATATTCATTGTGCGAGATGCCATGCAGCTTGCGTTGAACAACGGGCAGGCTGCGCAACTTCGACTTCAAAGGGCGGGAAAGTACTGATGATACGCCCGGCGCCGCAGCGCACGCCGGGCGCGCCGCACGCGCCGAGGCATTTCTGGGCGTTAGCCGTGCGAAGCAGGGCGCGGACACTGCATTGCCTGAATGCCGGGATTCTACGTTTTTTTAATATTTGGCGAAATTCAATGCCTGACACACCCGAGCAAAAGACTGAGATGGACGCCGCAATCGATGTAGGCCGGGCCGGCAAGCCTGATCTGGATGGCATTCTGGCGCTGCTGGCCGCCAATCAAGTCGAGAGCGGCGGCATGCTGTTTGCGAGGTTTTCACGAGCCGAGGTGGCGGCAATGATGACCGATATGCCCTTGATCGTCGTGCGCCGCGAGGGCCGGGTCAGAGGCTTTTTAATGACCGCCACGCGCGAAATGACTGCGCACCTGCCACTTCTGCAAGCGATGTTCGCCGCCTATCCGGGCAGTGCGGATGCCTACACATACGGGCCGATCTGCGTCGATGCGGAAGAGCGCGGCAAGCGTCTGGCGGAGATCATGTTCGCCGAGTTGCGGCGTTTGGAGCCCGGTCGCGAAGGGGTTTTGTTCATCCGCCGCGACAATGCCGCATCGCTGCGGGCGCATGCGCGCATGGGCATGCGCGAGGCCGCCGAGTTCGAGTTCGACGGCCTGGAATTCGTGGTTTTGTGTTTTATCGGCTAGCGCGCGGCGCGCCGGCGTCATGAAAACCGAGGCCGCTGTACGCAGCTAGCCGGACAGGTTTCAGGCAGCCTTGCCCTGGCCGCGTCGCGCCGGCGTAGCCGCCTGCTGCTTTTGCATGAGTGCCGACAATACATTTTTTCCGGTACGGGCGATATGTTGGCGCAATAGCTCGCAGGCCTCATCGGCTTTGCCGTCGAGTGTTGCGCGTACGATACGCGAGTGCTCGTCCGAGACATCGCGATCGATCGGATGGTCTTCGAGAAACAGCCGTCGATAGCGATCGCTGAGGTCGTGCAGCGTCACGCAGAACGACAACAGCAGCGGCATTTTGCAGGCCGACAGCAGCTTCTGATGCAATTCCCGATGCGCGGCTTCCCACTCCACCAGCCGATCGTCGCCCGGCTCGTTTTTCTCGAGCTTTCTCAGCCGGTACTGGCTGGCGACCACTTCGCTTTCCCATTGATCGTCGCCCAGCGCAATGGCCTCGCGTAATGCGAAGCTTTCGATTTCGATGCGCAGCTTGGTGACTTCCAGCAGATTATTTTCAGATACCGGTGCGACCCGATAGCCGCGATGATCTTCCATCACGACAAATCCATCAGCGCTCAAGCGCGACAGCGCTTCGCGCAGTGGGCTGAGGCTGACGCCAAAGGTGGTACGCAGTTCGTCGAGCCGCAGTTTCTCGCCGGGCGCGATCTCGCCGCTGGTAATCAACGCGCGCAAGCGGCCGGCAATGCCGGTCGCGAGCGTCAGGCTATTGACTTCGGCGCGTGTCTCAAATTGTTCCACAAGGTCCTCAATTCAGTTGGTCTTCCCAGCAAAGACCCGCCCGACGGGCCGCGCGGCCATCTTACGAACAGATTTCACCGCGGAACGCCCATTCTACACAAAATCGATTTTCAAGTTGACATCGATTATGTGGCTGCATACGATCTTCTTAATCGATTATCGTAAAAATATCGATGAATCGAGTTTTCGAGATCCACCGCAGCGCGTAGCCGCCGGCAAGCGCGCCGCTTTGATGCAATGCCTGGTTCGGGCTTAGAGAAACCATCACATGCTTCCATCCAGAATCAATACCGAGGCCGTTCGCGCCAGCATCGGCCAGTATGCGGACACTGAAACTAGCTACGAGGAACGGGGGCGTATCTACGAAGAACTGATCGGCTTCCTGCCACCGCGCATCGAGGCCCGTCTGAGCGTGACGGGTGCGCTCGATCCGCAATTGGTCGATCTGCAGGAGCGCATGCGTGCGCATGCGATGTATCCCAAAAGTTTCGACGTCAAGACCGCGCAGTTGATGTTGTTCGGCATGCTATTGATGGATGGTAGCGACGCAGCGGTGCTGCACGCGATCGCCGCGCGCCGCGCCGGGGCCAGTTGGCATGAATTGCAAGACACGATCAGTCTGTGCTTCCTGTTTCGCGGGCTGTCGGCGGCCAACCGTGGCGCTGAACTGCTGGCGAATATCGCCCATCGCGAATTGCAGGAAGCGTCCAAGGCGAGCGCCGACCAGTCGCTCTCGACAAGCGCTGCAACCGCGGCAACCGCGGACGCGCAACGCCACAAGAGCACGGACCTATGACGGTGCCGGAGATCCTGCATTTCATCGATGGTCGCGCGACCCCATCGCGCGACGCGCGGCTGTTCGACGACCGTTGCCCAGTGGACGACCGCCTGATCGCACGCGTGCATGAGGCCGGGCAAGCGGAGGTCGATGCTGCGGTAAGGGCGGCGCGGGCGGCCTTCGTGGGGCCATGGGGACGTATGTCGGCGCAGGCGCGTGCCGACATGCTGTGCGCGGTAGCCGACGGCATCAATCGCCGTTTCGATGCATTCGTGCAAGCTGAGGTGGCCGATACCGGCAAGCCCGTGGCGCTGGCCTCGCATCTCGATATTCCACGGGGCGCCGCCAATTTCAAATTTTTCGCCGACCTGATCAAGAACGTACCGACCGAGTGTTTCGAGATGGCGACGCCGGACGGCAAGGGCGCGGTGAATTACGCGGTGCGCACGCCGAAGGGCGTGATCGGCGTGATCTGTCCATGGAACTTGCCTTTGTTGCTGATGACATGGAAGGTTGCGCCGGCCTTGGCCTGCGGCAACACGGTGGTCGTCAAGCCTTCGGAAGAAAGCCCGGCCACGGCGGCACTGTTGGGCGAGGTGATGAACGAAGCGGGCATCCCTGCTGGGGTCTACAACGTCGTACATGGCTTCGGCGCCGGCTCCGCGGGCGAGTGGCTGACCACGCATCCGGACGTCGATGCGATCACCTTCACCGGCGAGACCTCGACCGGTGCGGCCATCTTGCGCGGCGCCTCCGATGGCATCAAATCGACGTCGATGGAGCTCGGTGGCAAGAACGCCGCGCTGGTGTTCGCGGATTGCGATATGGACGTGGCGATCGAAGCCACCGCGCGCTCGGTCTTCGCCAATTGCGGTCAGGTCTGCCTGGGAACCGAACGCGTGTATGTGGAGCGGCCGATCTTCGACACCTTCGTCAGCCGTCTGGCGCAAGCCGCGCGCTTGATGAAACCAGGGCGCCCCGAGGATGCGGCAACCACGATAGGGCCGCTGATTTCACTTGAACATCGTCGCAAAGTGCTGTCGTACTACGCGCTGGCGCGCGACGAAGGTGCGACCGTGGTAAGCGGCGGCGGCATCCCTCAGATGCCGGACGACCTGGCGGACGGCGCGTGGATCGAGCCGACCGTCTGGACCGGACTGCCCGCTGGCAGTCGCGTGCTGCGCGAGGAGATTTTCGGGCCCTGTTGCCATATCAGTCCGTTCGACACGGAAGAAGAAGCCGTGCAGCTTGCCAACGATACGCCTTACGGCCTGGCGGCGGCGCTTTACACCACGCAGTTGAGCCGTGCGCATCGTCTCGGCGCACGGCTGCAGGTAGGCATCTGCTGGATCAACTCATGGTTCCTGCGTGACCTGCGCACGCCGTTCGGCGGCGCCGGACGTTCCGGCATCGGTCGCGAAGGCGGCGTGCATTCACTCGAGTTCTATACCGAATTACGCAACGTCTGCATTAAATTATGATTTTCTCCAACCAGGAAACAGCATGCCCATTGCCCGTATCTCGATAATGGACGGTCGCACCGACGCGCAGAAGGCCCATCTCATAGCTGCCGTCTCGGACGCGATTCATGAAAGCCTCGGCGCGCCCTATGAAGCCATCAGAGTCTTGCTCGAGGAGGTGCCACGCACGCAGTGGGGTATCGGCGGCAAGACCGCCATTGAGCTTGGCAAAACCTGAGCGTAGTTCGCCGTCGCTTTTCAAGGAGCAACCGATGCCAAAGATTCTGATCCACAGCGAGCAAGCCCCGGTTACGGGCTTCACCGACCTCAGCAAGCCATCGCCACTGGCGCAGGCGATACGCGCGGGCGACATGTTGTATGTGTCGGGGCAAGGGCCGCTGGACCCGGCGACGCGCGAAGTGGTGGCGGGCGACATCGCCGCGCAGACGGTGCGCGTGCTGAGCAATTTGCGGGCGGTGCTGGCCGCGGGCGGCGCCGACCTGTCGCAAGTGGTCAATATGCGGGTATGCCTGCGCGACGTTGCCGACTTCCCGGCGTTCAACGAAGCCTTCCGCGACTTCATGGCGGGCGAGAAAGTTACGCGTACTTGCGTGGGGGGCGTACCGCATCGCGCGGGCGTGCGCGTCGAAATCGACTGCGTCGCGTATTTGGGATGAGCGATATGTACAAGATGCCTATCGTCGATCTGCAGCAACGCGTGCAGTCTCTAAAAGACAGCGGCAACTATGTCAGCGTGATGTGGCAACAGCCCGAATCGCTGGTCTTCGTCGCGCGCGGTCGCGCCTATCGCAGCGAGTTTCACATCAATCCCAGCGATGAAGTGATGTATCAGGTGAAGGGTGAAATGCGCTTGCACTACCGCACGCCCGACGACAAGGAGGAGGTGGCGGTGATCCCGGAAGGATCGATGATTCACACGCCGGCAGGCATTCCTCATTCACCGCGCTTCGCACCCGATGCCTATGCGGTGATCCTCGAGCGTCAGCGACGTCCGGGCGAGGTCGACGTGTTCAAGTGGTATTGCCCGGCATGCGATGCGCTACTGCATGTCGAGCGCTTTGTCGTGGGCAATTACGGTGAAGACCCGGTGGCGCAGGCTTACCGCAGCTTCTATCACACCGAGGCGCATCGCACCTGCAAGGCCTGCGGGCATGTCATGCCCGATGCCTTGTCGGCGGCCGAAGCCGACGCGGCCGCGGGCACCGCGGACGGCGCGCCCGACTGAGCGCAAGGACAGCATAATGACGCGGATTCAACTAGGCGGGGCCTTGGTCACGCGAGTGCAGGATTATGAGGGCCCAGGTTTTCTGCCGGCCGAGATGTTCACCAATTTTCGCGCGGGCCAATGGGAGCCGGAGCGCGACTGGCTGGCGCCGCGTTTTTTCGATATAGCGGAAGCCCGTACGCGCACCAGCATTCATAGCTGGCTGGTGCGCACGCCGCATCACACGATTCTGATCGACAGTTGCATCGGCAATCACAAGTCGCGGCCCAGCATCGCGCGCTTCGATCAACGCAACGAGCCGTGGATCGAACGTCTCGCTGCGGCCGGCGCACGGCCCGAAGACGTCGATTTCGTCATGTGCACCCATCTGCACGCCGACCATGTGGGTTGGAACACACGGCTGCAGGACGGCCGCTGGGTACCGACGTTTCCCAATGCGCGCTATTTGTTTACGCGCGCCGAGTTCGAGCGCTGGGACGACCGCCGTGCTGACTATTTGCCGCGTCCGCTTAACCAGCATGTCTTTGCCGACAGCATCCTGCCAGTGGTGGAAGCTGGGCAGATGGTATTGATCGACGATGGTCACACGGTGGATGACCTGTTGAGCGTAGAGGCCGCGCACGGCCATACCAGCGGGCATGTGAAGATACGCCTGCGCTCCGGCGGCGCGATGGGCATGTTTTCCGGCGATGTCATTCACCATCCGCTGCAACTGCCATTTCCCGAGTTGTGCTCGGTGTTCGACGAAGATCCGGTGCAAGCGCTGCAGACCCGTCTCGATATGCTGGCCGATTGCGAAGCGCAGGGCGCCTTGCTGATGCCCACGCATTTCACCGCGCCCTACTGCTGCCGCCTGACACGGCACGCCGGCTATACAGAAAGCCGGCCGTCGTACCGCGGCCTCTGGCATGCCTGACGCTTGCTAGTGAGCGTGCTGGCAGGGTACGAAGACCGGGCGGAAACTATCCGCCGCGGTCTCGATCGCAGCGACGTGGGGCGCGGCGAAGTGGGTGGGGAAAAGCAGCGCTCCATGGTCGGCGCAATATTCCAGCACGCTGCGCCGCGTAACGACTGCCTGCTCCGGTAGCTCGCAAAATCGCGTGCTCCAGGTCGGTTCATAAACCTGGATCGGATGATGAATCACATCGCCGCAAAACACACCGCGCTGATCGGCGCTTTGCAATTTCAGGATGACGTGACCCGGGGTGTGGCCAGGCGCCGGCTCTACCAATAAGCCATCGTCGATGGCGTGCGTGCCGTCGAGCAGCGTTGCCTGCCCGGCGCGAATCACTGGCAGCACGCTGTCGTTATAAACCGCCGAACGGCCCGCGGGCTGTCCGGCGTAATCGTTGGTCGCGGTATCCCAGCGCGCGTTTTCCGTGCGCGAGAAAAGGTAGCGCGCGTTCGGGAAGGTCGGCACCCACTCGCCATCTTTCAAGCAGGTATTCCAACCCACATGGTCGGCGTGCAAATGCGTACAAAGAACGATGTCGATGTCTTCCGGCGCCACGCCCGCCGCGCGCAATCGCTCGATGAACGGCACGTTGAGTTGATTGAAGCGCGGCAGCCACGGGCGCGGCTTGTGATTGCCGGCGCAGCTATCGAGCAAGATCGTGTGGCGGCCCGTGCGAATCAACCACGAATGATTGCTGGTGATCAGCGAATCGGATTCCGGCAAGTAATGCGTCGGCACCATCCACGGCAAATGCTCAGTGAAGCGTTCCCTGACAAGATTAGGCAGGAAAGATGCCGCGGGCGAATCGTTCGGGCCAATTTGCTCCTCGATGCGCGTGATGCTGGTCGAGCCGATTTTCCAGGTCTGCGGCATGGCGATTCCTTGTGAGTGGAAGGGGTGGGTGTGGACTGTTAGCGGCGTGGTCGGCTTGAGTCATCGAGGCGGTCCAGTATTCCGTAACCGGTGGCGAGGATCGGTAGAAACCACGGCTTGCCTGAATACAGAGGCAGCGTTGGAAAATTGACTTGGTCGAAGACGCAAGACGCCTGACCGTTGTCGAGGATCTTGCGCGCCAGGTGATAGCCCAGGTAATTCATCATCGCCACGCCGTTACCGTTGCAGCCGGCGATGTAGTAGAGGCCGTCCATCTGGCCGATGTGCGGCAGGCTATCGAATGTGAAGGCGACCTTGCAGCCCCATGCGTAGTCGATGCGTACGCGATCGAGCTGCGGAAAGGTCTTGACCATGCGGCGGTAAAGAATTGCCGCGGCGCGTTCCGGCGTCACCTCGAAAGGCGCGGCGCGGCCGCCATAGAGAAAGCGCGAGCCGTCGGGTGTGCGGCGGAAATAGGCGAGCAGACGACGATTGTCGGCGCCGGTGCGCTGCTGCGGGAGCAGGCGTGCGGCAAGCTCGTCAGGCAGCGCTTCGGTGACAATGATGTTGCTTACCACCGGCACGACGTGACGCGTCAACGGCGAGCCCGGCAAGCGACCGGCCTGCGCATTGGTGGCCAGTACTACCGCAGTGGCCTGCAGGGCGGCGCCCGCCGTTTTCAGGATGAAGCCGGCCGGCTGCCGTTCAGTGCCCAGCACCGCCGTGTTACCGAACAACTGCACGCCGGCTTGCGCGCACAGCGCCAGCAGCGCATGCAGGTAGCGCGCCGGCTGCAGTTGGGCCGAACGCGGAATCACCATGGTGCCGTAGAACTGGTCCGAGCCGATCTCGCTATGCTGGTCGGCGCGACTCACCATATAGGCGCCGGCATCGTATAACTTGTTGGTCTGCTCGGCACGCCGCGCCAGGATGTCGTAGTGCTTGGGAGTGGGTGCGCAAGAGAGCCGCCCGCGCAGATGGAAGTCGCAATCGATGGCGTTCTGCGCGATGAAGTCTTGCATGAAGGTCAACGATTCGAGTGCGCCTCGGGCCAGTTCGCCAACCCCGGGCCCTTGGCTGCCGGTCCAGCGACGCCAACGGTTAACGCTGCCGAAATCCAGGCCGAAGCTGACGCCGCCGCTGTTGCGTCCGCTGGAATTGAAACCGAAGGCGTCGGCTTCCAGCACCGCCACGGAAACGCCCTGACGCGCCAGTTCCAGCGCGGTAGCGAGCCCCGAGAAGCCGCCGCCGACCACGGCGACGTCGCAGCGCGCAGGCAGGCGCGGCCGTGGCTCGTCTTGCATGTCTTGCGGTGGCGCGTCTTTCCACCAGATTGGGAAACGCTCGAAGTCAGTATTGGGCAGACGGCCGCTTGCGGTATTCGTCATTACGCGGCTCAGGTCGCCGAAGCTGCGGTGTCATAGCGGGCCGCGATCACTTCCACTTCCAGCCGCAAACCCGGTTGCGCCAGTTGCGCAATACCAAGCAAGGTCATGGCCGGCCGTGCTTCACCCAGATACGGTGCGCGTGCCTTCGAGTAAGCGGGTTGCTCGCGCAGGTCGAGCAGATAGCTGGTGATCTTGACGACGTCGGCCATGGTCATGCCGGCTTCCTTCAGTAGTGTTTGCACATTCTCAAAAATACGTACGGTTTGCGCTTCGATGCCGGCCTCGACGACACCATCGGCACGCACCCCGACCAATCCACAAGTGAACAATTGGCGCGCCCCGGCGCGTACCTCGATGGCATTGCTCCACGGGCCGGGCGGCGGCCTCAACAGCGGCGAGGTGATGGGGCGAATTGCTGACTCTGACATGCGGGTCTCCTGGCTGACGAATCAAGCCGCGTCGCGCGCGGACGGCGAGCGCGGCGCTATCTTAAAAACGTAGGTTGCCGCGCTTCGGCGTTTGTTTCCAAGGCACCAGCAGGCGTTCCAGCCGCACAATGCCAAGCTGCAGCAGATAACCGATCAGCGCCACCAGAATCAGCGCCACGAACATGTCGCGCACTTCGAAGATCTGCCACGAATGCCAGATGATGTAACCGAGCCCGTGCTCGGTGCCGAAGTCTTCGGCGATGATGACGACGATCAGTGCCATTCCCATGCCGAGCTGGAAGCCCGCGAAGATGAAGGGCAGCGCGGCGGGCAGTGCGATGGTTCGATACGCCTGCCAGCGGGTGGCGCGGAAGTCGGAGGCGACGTCGAGATAGATGCGGTCGATATTCAAGACGCCCGACAAGGTGCTGATGAATACCTGGAAAAACACCGCGACCGCGACGATTACCCATTTGGAAGGCTCGCCGATCCCGAAAATCAACATCACCAACGGGAACAGCGCGATCTTTGGTACCGGATAGATGGCCGAGATGACGGGCTGCAGCACGCGCCGGATAAGCGGTGAAATGCCCAACACGATGCCCAGTAAAACGCCCGGAACCGCGCCCAGCACGAAGCCGATTGCCATGCGGCTGACGGAGTAGCCGATGTCGATCCACAATTCCGCCGTGCCGCAAAGCGCCACCAGTTCGACGATGACTGAAGAGGGTGCCGGGAAGAAGCGCGAATCCAGTGCCCCGGCGCGCACCAACGCTTCCCATATCAGCAGGATGGCCAGAGGCGAAAGAATCGCCATCAGCCAACCCCGGTCGAGCATCTTGTCCAGCGGCGTCGCATCGCGCGCATTGTCAGGCACGATCCTGACTTCGGTAGCGGATGATTTGATCATTTGCGGGTTACCTCGTCGCCAAGCATCAGCCAGATCTCGCGGCTGAGCCGCGCGTATTCAGGATCGTCCTTCAGGTCGTAGACCGCGCGCGGCCGCGGGAAATTGACGCGCAAATCGGCCTTCAGCTTGCCCGGACGCTTGCTCATCACCAGGATGCGGTCGCCCAGCACCAGGGCTTCGTCGATCGAATGGGTGATGAACACCACGGTTTTGCGCGACGCGCTCCAGATCCGCAATAGCTCCGACTGCAACACGATCTTGTTCTGTTCATCGAGTGCCGCGAACGGCTCGTCCATCAACAGCACTTCCGGATCGTTGGCGAAGGCTCGTGCGACGCTGACGCGCTGCTTCATGCCGCCCGACAACTGG
This sequence comes from Janthinobacterium lividum, assembly GCA_050955105.1. Taxonomy (GTDB): domain Bacteria; phylum Pseudomonadota; class Gammaproteobacteria; order Burkholderiales; family Burkholderiaceae; genus JBPBQZ01. Next base: position 15,684 of record JBPBQZ010000041.1, read on the forward strand.
TAGGGCAGGGCATCGGCGAACGGTTCGAGGCCGGTGAGCAACAAGTAGCGGTCGACCGCGGCGCGGATCTGCTTAGCGTGCACGCCGCGCAGCGACAGCCCATAGCCGACGTTCGCGCGCACGCTCATCCACGGAAAGATCGAGGTCTCCTGGAACATCATCGAGGTGAGAGGTTTAGCCGGATCATTGCGTTGAATCACAATGCTGCCGGAGCTCGGCGATTCGAGTCCGGCAAGAATGCGCAGGAAGGTGGTCTTTCCACAGCCGGATGGCCCGACGATGCAGACGAATTCACCTTCGGCAATATCGAGATCGCAGCGCTCCAGTGCGACCACTGGCGTAGCACCCGTTCGATATTCCTTACCCATGCCGCGGATCGAGATTTTGGGTTTCATTACTGCTCGTGCGTGGGGCCGTGCGTCGGTGGCGGGAAGCCCGGATTCATTGGTTCTATAAGCCATGTCGGGAATGCGCATTTGCAATCAACCTAGTCAACGATAGGGGCCGAGTGTCTTCGCGGCGTAGTCGATATACGAGGTATCGACGACGTCGCTAAGCTTCACGGATTGCTTCATACGGCCGGCCTCAACCCATTCCTGCACGTCTTGCGCCATGCCCGCCTCATTAAGCTTGCCGTTCGGGTCGACGCCCGGATAAACCATGTTCTTGTAGACGGCCGGGTTCTTGACCGAAGTGTGCTTGACCAGAATGGCCACCAATTCGTCGCGTGGAATCTTGTTGTCCAGCGCGTCGTTGTAGTAACGCGCCGCCTTCAGATAGGCGACCATGAAGCGCCGCGCCACATCGGGCCGCTTGATGAGATTGGGTCCATACATCAAGGCGCCATATTGCTGATTGGGATAAATATCGTCGACGCGCTTCCAGATGGTGGCGATGCCCTTGCTGGCTACCTGGCTAGCCAGTGGCTCGATCAACACTCCGACTTCCACGTTCTTGGTGCCGAGCCCGGCGGCGATATCGCCGAAATTCATATTAACGAGATGCACCTCCGACTCTTTGACCCCTGCTGGCGCGAGCAGCCGATGCAGCGTTACCTCGCTGCTGGGACCGTTGCCCCAACCGGTCAGGGCCAGCACGCGGCCACGCAGATCGGCCGGCGTCTTGATCTGCCCGGTCAAATCGCTGCGCACCACGAAGGCGAAATAGCCATGGCCGGGTGATGAGCGCCCTTTGTCGGCGACTATCTTGAATTGAATGCCTTGCCGCACCGCGTTGTAGACGCCAGCACCAGGCGAACCGCCCGATGCATCGAGATCGCCGCTCGCAAGCTCGGTCATCATCGAAGCGCCGGTGTTGATCGACTCGATCGTCACATCCAGGCCTTGTTCGGCGAAGTAATGTTTTTCGAGCGCTATATATAGAGGGGCGTCGGAAATCGACTCATAGGCGCCGACGCGCAGCTTTGTCATCTGCTGTGCCTGGGCCTGTGCCGGGCTCATGGTGCAGCTGACGGCTGCTACGACAGCTGCCAGGTTGCAGAGCAGGACTGCAAAGGTTTTCAATTTCATCTAGGCACTCCATTGCCAGTACTTCTCACCACCGTTGTTTCCATCTGAAGACCGCATACATACCGGGCCTCAGGGCTAGATCGATTTTTATAACTATATCGTTATTTCTTTTTTAATGTGATTTAATAAAAAAAATCGATTATTTCCCTAGGTGGAGAAACGTGTGTCTATTCAGCCCATCCCAGCTCCCAATGCCTGGCGCGTTGCCGACATGCTTGCCACGTCGCGCTGGAAGATCCATTTGACGCAGGAAGACTTAGGCGCGATCGACCGCGCACTGGCGTTTGTAAAGCAGCATGGCCTGAGGATTCCTTTCGGACCCGAAGCGTTTCCGCTCGGCGATTTCGCCGCACGGATGGCGTCGATTCGCAGCGAATTAGAAACCGGCACCGGCGTGATGCTGATGCGCGGCCTGGAAGTAGCGCGCTACGGACTTGACGATGCGCGGCTTATTTATTGGGGACTAGGCGCGCACCTCGGGCCCGCGCTGGCGCAAACGCCAAAAGGCGATCTGCTGATCGACGTGCGCAATGAAGGCGGAGATCCTTATCGTGATCCGACCAAGCGCGGCTATTACACAACGCAATACCTGCCGTTTCACAATGACCAAGGCGACGTCGTCGGCCTGATGTGCGTGCGACCCGCTAAGTCAGGCGGCCTCAGCTGTATTTGCAGCGCCGCGGCGATTCACAATGAGATCTTGCGTTCGAGGCCTGATCTACTCGAAGTGCTTTACGGACCGTTCTATGCCGATATTCGCGGCGAACAACCGCCAGGCCGTGCGCCCTTCTATATGGAGCCCCGCTATGCGCAGTTCGACGGACGTTTCTACGCTCAGCATGGGCCGACCTATATTCGCTCGGCGCAGCGCTTTCCTGAAGTGCCGCGCCTGACCCATGAGCAAAACGAAGCGATGGACCTGATCGACATGCTGGCCGCGAGCGATGAATTCCGGCTGGATATGGATTTCCGACCGGGCGACATTCAGTTCCTGAACAACCATCTGGTGCTGCATTCGCGCACCGGCTTCGAAGATTTCGATAGCGCGGAAGCGCGACGGCATTTACTGCGGCTTTGGGTCTGCACGCCCGGCTATTCGAAGATTCCGCCGTTCTTCCAGACACGTTTCGACGATATGAAGTTCTGGCTGGAGCATCCGGTCAGCGCTTAAGCGTCGCGCTCCGAGCTCGGAGCCTCCGGACTGCCGTCGATCAACGCCGATAGTCCGGCTCATTCATCGCATGACAACGCGCCCTTAAGAATTACATTTCATTAGTATTACTAATATAACGTTTCATTTACGAATCGGGGAAATCCATGAAAAAGCATCTCATTGCGGCATCGGCCGGCGTTCTCGGCTGGGCCTCTCTTGCCCATGCGCAGAGCTCCGTCACGCTTTATGGCGTGGTCGACGCGGCGGTCTCCTACGTCAATGCCGGCGGCAAAGGCGGCAAGACCGCGATGGATTCCAGCGGTATGAATTCCTCGCGCTATGGCTTGCTCGGTAATGAGGATCTGGGCGGTGGTCTGTCTGCCGGTTTTACTTTGGAAGGCGATGCTTATCCGAACAATGGCACGACCGGCGTGACTAATACTAATAACCAGGCGTCCGGTGCTGGTGCTACTGCGATATTCGGCCGACGTTCATTCGTCAATTTAACGTCTGCCACGCTGGGTGAAGTCCGGCTCGGGCGTGATTACACTGCAACCTATTGGAATCTGGCTGGTTTCGATCCGTTCACCCATCTCGGTCTGGGAAGTGCGACGACCTTTGAATTGACCTATGCCGGCGTTACGTCGGTGCGTAATGCAAACAGTGTCTACTATCTGACGCCCAATACCTTGGGTGGCTTTTTCGGTGAGGCGAATATCTCGTTCGGTAATAATCCCAGCGGCGCGGCGGGCGGCACCGGTCACGATGGGGATTACGGCGGCTTGCGCATCGGCTACGAAGGGCATGGCGCCAAAGTGGCTGCCTCGGTTTCAAAAGCGACCTATGAAGCCGGTGATGTACGTGAAGCCAACTTCGGCGGCACTTATGATTTTCATATCATCAAGACTTACGCGCTTTATCAACAGGCACAGCAATCCGGCCTGGTATCGCATACCCAGGGCACGATACTGCTGGGAGGTGTGATACCCGTCGGTGTGAATGCCATTCGTTTCTCGGCATTGCACCTGCATGAACATGGCGATTCATCGAAAGACGCGATGATGGTGGCGATCGGCTTCATCTACAACATGTCGAAACGCACGCAGCTTTACACCACTTATGCGCATATCGACAATCATAAAAATGCCGCCTACTCCGAATCGGAGACGTCGGGTGCGCTGGCGCCTACGCCCGGAGGCAATGTCAACGGCTTTCAGATTGGACTTAGTACGAAATTCTGAGACAGCTCGCGCTTTGCGGCGCACTGCTCGACATTACGCGCAGTCGCCTCGCCGCACGTTTGCCCCATGGTTATTGGGATAGAGGCGCGTCTCAGTTCGCGCACGATCCTCACAGGAGTATCAGTATGAGCCGCATCACGTTCTTCAAAGCCCTTGCGATCGCCACGGCGTGCAGCGGCGCATTAGTGGTCTTGCCTGCCTCGGCGCAAAACGCTGGGGCCAGCGCGGCCGCAGCCGCCAGCATGCCGATGCCAGCGAGTAACGCCAAAGCCACCCGCAAAGCCGCTCGGCAAGCGCGTCGCGCCAGTCATCGCGCGGCACGCAAGACCGCGCGCACTGCGCAAAAGAGTCAGATCAAGGCGATGGAATCACAGGGCTACAATCCGAACGGTAACGATACCGACTATCCCAGAAATATGCCGAACCAAAATCCCCCTGCCAATCCCGGGCAGGGCAACAAACCGTAGAGATTGAAATTGACGATAGACAAGGTCGATAGAGCAGGGCTCGCGGTCGCGAGCGTGCTGCAGCAATACATCGAGGAACAGGCCTTGCCAGACGCCGGTGTCGACCAGACGGCGTTCTGGACCGGCTTCAGTGCCCTGGTACATGACCTGGCGCCAAAAAATCGAGCGCTGCTGGCGGAGCGGGAACGTCTGCAAGCGGCATTGGATGGATGGCACCGCGACCACCCGGGGCCGATACAAGACCTGGCCATCTATCGTCAATTTCTGGTCGACATCGGCTATCTGGTGCCGCGCGGCGCCAGCGTGCCGATAAGCACCGCACACGTCGACACCGAAATCGCCGAACAAGCTGGGCCGCAATTGGTGGTGCCCTTGTCCAACCCGCGCTACGTGCTGAATGCCGCCAATGCTCGATGGAGCAGCTTATACGATGCCTTGTACGGTACCGATGCGATTGCCGACACCGACGGGGCCGCCAGATCATCTCAATATAATGTGGTGCGAGGTGAACGCGTCATCGCGCGCGGTCGAGCGTTGCTGGACGACGCCGCGCCGCTGCGGGAGGGGTCGCACGCCGATGCTATCGGCTACCTGATCGAGGCAGGGCGGCTGGTAGTCAAGACGCCGCACGGCGTGACGGCATTGCGCGAGCCTGCGCAATGGGTGGGCTTCCGTGGTGTCGCCGAGCAGCCGTCGGCGATTCTGCTGCGTCACCATAAACTGCATCTCGAAATACAGATCGACGCGGAGCACCCGGTCGGCCGTACCGATGCGGCGCACGTCAAAGATATTTTGATAGAGGCCGCCGTCTCGACCATCATCGACTGCGAAGACTCGGTGGCGGCGGTCGACGCCGTGGACAAAGTTCGTCTCTATAAAAACTGGGCCGAGCTTATCGCGGGAAAGTTGCTCGAGCAGGTATCCAAAGACGGTAAAACATTCGAGCGCAGCCTGAACCCGGATCGTCAGTACACGACGCCCGCCGGACAGCAACTTACGCTGCATGGCCGATCGCTATTGATGATCCGCAATGTCGGGCACTTGATGGATCATCCGGCCATTACCGATGCCAACGGCCAGCAGATTCCCGAAGGCATTCTAGATGCGGTGATGACCACCCTCGGGGCAATGCGCGATCTATCGGACAAACGCAACTCGCGCGTCGGCTCCATCTATATCGTCAAGCCGAAAATGCATGGGCCGGCCGAAGTGGCGTTCGCGAATGAGTTGTTCGAGCGCGTCGAAGATTTGCTGCGTTTACCGCGGCACACCATCAAGATCGGCATCATGGATGAGGAGCGCCGCACCAGCGTGAATTTGATGGCATGCATTCAGCAGGCTTCGGCGCGCATCGCCTTTATCAATACCGGCTTCCTCGATCGCACCGGTGACGAGATTCATTCCGCCATGCAAGCTGGTCCGATGGTGCGCAAGGCCGACATGAAGTCTTCGCGCTGGATTGGTGCGTATGAGCGCAACAACGTCTGGGTGGGCCTGCAGGCCGGCTTGCGCGGGCGTGCACAGATCGGCAAAGGGATGTGGGCAATGCCGGATCTGATGAGCGCCATGCTCGAGCAGAAGATCGCGCATCCGCGCGCCGGCGCCAACACCGCATGGGTGCCTTCGCCGACCGCTGCAACCTTGCATGCGCTGCATTATCACGCGGTCGATGTCGAGGCCGTGCAGCGCGAGATGGAGCAGGCGGCCGGGCTATCCGTGGAAGACGATCTGCTGGCCGACATGCTGTCGATACCGGTCGCGGTGCAACTGGGTTTGAGCGCGGACGAGCTGCGTCACGAAGTCGAAAACAACGTACAAGGCATTCTCGGCTACGTCGTGCGTTGGATCGATCAAGGCATCGGCTGTTCGAAGGTGCCGGATATCAATAATGTCGGCTTGATGGAAGACCGCGCGACCTTGCGGATTTCGAGCCAGCATGTGGCGAACTGGCTGCTGCATGAGGTGGTGTCGCGGGAACTCGTGCAGCAAGCATTGGAACGCATGGCGGTCGTCGTCGACAAGCAGAATCAAGGCGACGCGCTTTACCAGCCGATGGCCGTCGATTTTGCGGGATCGCTGGCATTCCAGGCGGCCTGTTCACTGATATTCGAAGCCAGAAATCAGACCAACGGTTATACCGAACCGTTGCTGCACAAGTTCCGCCTGCTGAAGAAAGCTGCCCAGGCCGACGCGGGGTATGAAGGGGCGTAAGGTCAGACCTTCTCGCCGAGAAAGCCCAAGGCATGCCACAATCCGGCAACGGAGGAATCAGCATGGCCGAAGCTAACCCAGTACCCAAGCGTCGCAGCACCAAGCCGGTGGCACCCGCTAACGCGGACACGGCTGGCACGCGCAGCGTCGCTACGCGACGCACGAAGAGTGGCAAAGACAAGCCGCGGCGCTCCTTCGAGGATATTTGCGACAGCATCCGCAACGACGTCGCCAGCGGCCACCTGCTGCCGGGCGATCGCCTGCCGCCCGAACGCGACCTGGCCCAGCGCTTCGACGTGAGTCGCAGCGCCGTGCGCGAGGCGCTGCGCAGTATGGAGGTAGCCGGCTTCGTCCACTGCCAGCAAGGACAGGGCGGCGGCGCGTTCATTAAACAAAGCGACTCCGCCGTCGTCACGCAAGCGGTGCGCGATATGGTGCTGCTGGGCCAGATTCCCGCCTACAGCGTGACTGAAGCGCGCATCGGCGTCGCCGCGTTGGCGATCCGGCTGGCCTGTGAACGCGGTAGCGGCGCCGATTTCGCAGCTATCGAACGAGACATCGACCAACTGGAGCAGCTCACCCGCGATGGCGAGTTCTCGCGACGCCGGGACCACATCACGGAGTTCTATCGGCTGCTTGCCCGCGCCACGCACAACCCGGTGATCGTGATGATGCTGGATGCGCTTTCTGAATTGGTACGCACCTTGATGCAGGCGATCGCCGACGCGCCGCTGACCGACGTGGTGGCCGTGCGGCGTCGCGTGCTCGCGCACTTGCGGGCGCGCAATGCCGAATCGGCGATCGCGGAAATCACCGATCATCTCGAGCGCCTGGATCGCGAAATCCGCAACACCAAGGTGCGGCCACAACTGCGTCTCACGCGTCCCAAAATGTAGTTTCAAGGGCCGTCAGCGGTCCTTGCCGTATTCGATCTCATCGGGAATACCCCAGGTGCAGGGGCGCCTCAAGCTGCGTACGATCCAAAGGTCTGACCTTACGTGAGCCAACGATGCGTCCACCGTTTTCCATCAAGTCATCCACCGCCTGCCAGGCGAGGGTGCCGGGCTTGGCGGACGCCGTCGCGCCGCTCGTCGAGGCAGTGCCGGCGCGGCAATCGGGCGGCTTGCGCATGGTGGTGGAAAACATCTCCCACGCTTTCGGCGCGTTGCCGGTGCTCGAAGGCATCGGCTTCTCTGTCGGCATGGGCGAGACCGTGGCCATCGTCGGGCCATCGGGATGCGGCAAATCGACCTTGCTCGGCGTATTGGGCGGCTTGGTGAAACCTCAGGTGGGCCGTGTCGTCTTGCAAGGCGAGTTACCGGCCGCGTCGCTCAATCCCATCACTTATGTATTTCAAGATTTCGCATTGTTGCCGTGGCGCACGGTGGCACAGAACATCGCACTGGTGCTGAAGCACCATGGCTTGTCGGCCGCGCAGCAGCGCGAGCGTATCGACGCTTGCCTGGCGCTAACCGGCCTCACCGAATTTGCCAATGCTTTTCCGGTGCAGTTGTCCGGCGGCATGAAGCAGCGCGCGGGCATCGCGCGTGCGCTGGCGGTGCGGCCAGCGGTGCTGTTGATGGATGAACCCCTGTCCGCGCTCGATGCTCAGACACGCGAGCTATTGATGGACGATTTCTTGCGACTGTGGGATGAGCAGCCGACTGCCACCGTGTATGTCACCCATAACCTCGACGAAGCGCTGGCGCTGGCCGACCGCGTGCTGGTGCTGTCACGCCGACCGGGTCGCATCAAGGAAGCGATCGAAGTACCGATTCCGCGCCGCGCGCGGCGCTCGGCCGAGTGCGCCGCGGATATGGCGCGTTTGCATGAGCGCTTGTGGAACCACATCCGCGAGGAAGCGCGCTCGGCCGACAGGGAGTTAAGTGATGGCCGTAACTAAATTCGCGACGCGCGGAACGCCAGTCGAGCAACTGATAGTCGTGCCTTATCGCGGCGGTGGCTTCGCCGCACACCGGCGCGGCGCGATCGGCTGGCTGACCGCAGTGGTGATATTGGTCTTGTGGGCCATGTCCGCGCGCTTCAACTGGATCGACCCGCTCTATTTCCCGGCGCCAGACAGCGTGGCGCGCGCGCTGTGGACCAGCCTGACCACCGGCACGTTGCTCACCGACATCGGCGTATCGCTGGCGCGTATCGGCAGCGGCTGGCTGCTCGGTACCGTGGCGGGGCTGGCTTTCGGTTTGGCGATGGGCGTGTCGACCGCGGCGCGCTCGGCCGGTTCGCCGATCGTCTCGGCGCTGTTTCCCATTCCCAAAATTGCACTGCTGCCGTTGTTCATCCTGTGGTTCGGCATCGGCGAACCGTCCAAGGTCATGACCATTGCGCTCGGTGTGTTCTTCCCCACGGCGATCAGCACCGCCAGCGGCGTGGATAACGTCGCGCGCAACCTCGTGCGCATGGGGCTGAGTTTCAACCTGCCGCGTCGCGCCATCGTCTTTTCGATTCTGCTGCCTGGCGCGTTGCCCAGCATCTTGTCGGGTTTCCGTATCTCCTTATCGTTGGCGCTAATCCTGGTGGTATCCGCCGAGATGATCGGCGCCGAGCGCGGACTGGGAGTCTTCGTCTTGCAAGCGGGCAACCTGATGCAGACCGATCAATTGATCGCCGGCGTCGCGGTGATGTCGATTATCGGACTCGCGCTCGGCGCCTTGCTCACGCGCCTCGAGGCGGTGCTGTTGGCGTGGCGCTAGAAATTCCAGGGACCCTCATAGCTATGAAAAAACCTCTCGATGTAATTGTGGTCGGCGCGGGCCTGGGTGGTCTCGCGGCGGCGGCCGCACTGCTGCGCCTGGGTTGCCAGGTAACGGTGCTGGAGCAGGCGAGTGAACTCGCCGAAGTGGGCGCCGACGTGCAACTGGCGCCCAATGCAATGAAGGTGCTGCGCGCGCTGGGCCTGGAAGAGACCGCCATCGCGGTCGGCTTCGAACCGACGCGGCATGCGATCCGCAGCTGGAAGAGCGGCCGCGTGCTTGCCGAAACGCCTTACAAGGGCCCGCTGCGTGCGCACTATGGGGCGGGCTATTACGGCTTTCATCGTGCCGATCTGCAGGCCGTGCTGGCCAGCGCCGTACCGTCTCAATGCCTGCGGCTGGGTGTCAAATGCGTCGCGGTGCGCAGTGAGCCAGGGCACGCCAGCGTGCTGCTGGACGACGGCACCGAACTGCACGCCGATGCCGTGATCGGCGCCGACGGCATTCACTCCGCGGTGCGTGATAGCTTGTTCGGCCCCGAGTCGCCGCGCTTTACCGGCAACATCTGCTGGCGCGGGCTGGTGCCCACCGAGGCGATGCCCGCGGGCGCCATCGCTCCGGATATGACCGTCTGGTTCGGCCCAGGCGCCAACATCGTTCACTACTACGTGCGCGGCGGCCGCCTGATCAACTGGGTGGCATCTTATGAGGCCGACGACTGGCGTTCCGAATCTTGGAAAGTGGAGGGCAAGCGGGAAGAGCTGGCCGAGCGCTTCGCTGCCTGGCATCCCACCATTCGCGACCTGCTTGCGAAATCGAATCATTACTACAAATGGGCACTGTTCGATCGCGATCCCTTGCCGCAGTGGAGTAGCGGCGCCGCTACGCTCATGGGTGACGCCGCGCATCCGATGCTGCCTTATCTTGCGCAGGGTGCCTGCATGGCCATTGAAGACGGCTACGCGGTAGCAGCGGCATTAGCCGGACCCGATGCCGCGGCGAATGACATTGCGCAGGCATTGCGCGCTTACGAAGACGCCCGTCGCGGCCGTACCGCTCGCGTGCAACTGCTGGCGCGATCACGCGCGCTCGAGAATCACCTGGCTTCACCGCTGCATATCTTGAAACGCGACCTGGGCTATGCGTGGCGACGGTTGCGCTCGCCGTCGCGCCATACCTATGGCATCGAATGGATCTATGGCCACGATGTCACGGCTACTCGGGAGACCACACTGTGAAGGTTCTTTTGCGTCCAGCGCGCCTGCTGGCTCGCTTGATGATCGGCGCGAGTGTGCTGGTGTCGGCGGTTCCCGCGCAGGCTGAATCAATCACCATTTCGGCAACCCGCAGCGTTGCCACCGCGGCGGCGTTTATCGCTCAGGACAAAGGCTATTTCGCCGCGGAAGGCTTGCAGGTCGACTTTAAATATTTCGATGCCGCGCAGCCGGTGGCAGTGGCCGTAGCTTCCGGTGATGCGCAGTTCGGCGTTACCGCGCTGAGTGCGGGCTTTTACAACATGGCTGGCAAGAAGGCCTTGAAGTTGATTGCGAGCGCTGGACGCGAAGAGCCGGGCTTTTCGTCAGTGCCTTATTTCGTTTCAGCCAAGAGCTTTGCAAGCGGCGTGCACGCGCCGAAAGATCTGGCGGGCAAAACCGTTGGTCTGACTCAAGTAGGTTCGCCCGCGCACTTCTCGCTGGCGAAGCTCGCGGAGAAGTACAAGTTCCCCTTGGCGTCCATCCGGCTGGTGCCCTTGCAGTCGTTTCCCAATATTGTGGCGGCTACCAAAGGCGGCGCGATCGACGGCGGCATCCTGGCTTCTTTCTCCGCCTTCCCGGCGCAAGACCGCGGTGACGGCAAGATTATCGGTTGGGTAGGAGACGAAACACCTTGGCAGTTGAGCGCGGTGTTCACCAGTAACAACACCGCGACGTCCAAGCACGCGTTGGTCGCGCGCTTCCTCAGAGCCTACGACAAAGGCGCGGCGGACTTCGCGGCGGCATTCCAGCAAGGCGAAGGGAAGGGGCGGCGTCAAGACGGTCCGGGGCAAGCGGACTTGTTGCAGATCATCTCGAAATATTCGCAACTCAGCGACAAGCAGGTCCTTCAAGGGCTCGATTACATCCGTCCCGACGGCGCGCTCGATCCGGCGGACATTCGTGATCAAGTAGCGACCTGGCAGCGCCTGGGGCTGGTTGATAAAGCGGTCAACGCCGACGCGATTGTCGACTTGTCGTATGCGCCAGCGGGAACCAGACGTTAAAGTCTGGCTTCGAGCGCTGTCAGCGAGCGATCTCGAAAAGACGAGACAGCCCGACGGCACGGTGCGCTGCCGCGCTGAATGCGCGCGGCCTACAACTCACCCAGCTTGCATTCGCTATCGGCCTGCTTGCCATAGAACGCATCGATATCCGCCGCGTTGGCCGGCACCTTGTCGATAATGTCGAAGGTATCCCACTTGTCCTTGCCCGGCGCGCGCGCATTCACTACCAGCACCTGGTGAATCAATTGATGGTCCCACGCGCGATAGAAGGTAGGCACGCTGCGATCGTGCCAGCTGATGGTCTCGAGCTGATGCACGATCGAGGCGGCATTGGTGGATTTGCCTTGGTCGATGGCGCTTAGTACCGCGCGCATCGACATCCAGCCGTCCCAGCTGACGACACTCGGTTCCTCGCCGTACTTGGCACGAAAGCGCGTTGCAAATTGCTTTTCTTCCGACGAATTTGCCGGGTCGTTGTATTGCCATTGTTTCGCGTACAGCCCGGTTAAGCTGTCCTTGTCCAGCGACCAGATAGTGGATTCGCCCAGCACTGGATCACCCAACGGAATCTTGTCTTTCATGCCGTACTGCACGTATTGCTGGACGAAGTTGCGGATGTCATTGCCGGTCAGCGCGAACATCACCGCATCCGGCTTGGCCTGCCGGATTTTCAGGATAAAGCTGCTGAAGTCGCTGGTGCCTAGCGGCAGCTTGTCATAGGCGACTTCCTCACCGCCAGCTTGCACCAGTTGTTGCTTCATCGCCGCGTAGGCTTCCTGGCCGAACGCGTAGTTCGAAGCAATAAAATACCAACGCTTGCCCTTTTTCAATAAAGCCGGCGCGAGCGCGCGCGAGGCCACCGGCACCGTCATAAAGGTGCGAAACGTATAGCGATTGCATTGCTTGCCGGTAATTTCCTGCGCGGAGCCGGTCACCACTACCAAGGGAATTTTGGAGCGTTTGGCAACGGCGGCCTCAGCCAGGGCTGACGAGCTACTCGCGCCGCCAACTACTGCCACCACTTGCTCGGTGTCGATCAGCTTCGACATATTCTGTTGCGCGGTTTGCGGATCCGGATCGTCGAACCAATCGACCTTTACGGCTCGTCCCAGCACCTTGCCGCCCACGTCATCGACCGCCAGCATCGCGCCACGCGCCGCTTGCTGCCCGGTTTCCGAAAACACGCCTTGCTTGGACAGCAGCAGCCCGATCGCAACCGGTGCGTCGCTGGCACTGGCGGCAAAAGTCGTTGTACCAAAAATGAGGGTCGTCAATGCTGCGGTGCAGCGCACCATATCGGATAACAAGCGACGGCGCGCGGGGCGACCCCTGGTCTCAAAATTCATGGATAGTTCTCGATTGGTTTCCGGGAAGCGCAGCCTGTTGCGCCGTCGCGGCTCAGACTTATACGCCGCATTCGGCGCTTTTAAGAGTCGAGGGTTCTACCAGCTTTTCGAAACCGCAATTACCGCATAGAATTGAATGTCATGGTTGAACCATTTGCTATTGGCAAAAGGACTACCCTTTGCTGCGCGGAACGCTGCGTCACCGCGCATACCGACCGTCCCCCGCGACAGGACATCAAATGAAGATCGAATCTCTCAGAAGCCAGGTTGATGAACGCGAATGGCAAACGCGCGTCGATTTGGCGGCTTGCTACCGCTTGGTCGCCCGCTACGGCATGACCGATCTGATTTACAACCACATCACCGCACGCGTGCCGGGCAGCGACAACGCAATTCTGATCAATCCCTTCGGCATGTTTTACGATGAGATTACCGCGTCGAGCCTCTACAAGATTGATCTGGAAGGCAACATCCTGCAAAAGCCCGCGACCAAGTTCGGTATCAATCATGCGGGCTACGTGATTCACAGCGCTATCCATGCGGCGCGCCACGATGTCGAATGCGTGATCCACACGCACACGCGGGCCAATATGGCCGTGTCGTGCCTCGAAGCCGGCTTGCTGCCGTTGACGCAAGGCGCGCTGCGCTTCTACGGACGGGTCAGCTATCACGAATTTCAGGGGCCAGCGGTCGAGCCAGACGAGCGCGTGAGTCTGGTCCAAGATCTCGGCAGCACCGACGTGATGCTGCTGCGCAATCATGGCGCTATCACCTGTGGCCGCACCATCGGCGAAGCGTTTTTACTGATGAATCGTTTCGAGAACGCTTGCAAAGTGCAGGTCGATACGCTGTCGATGCATTCGCCGCTGCATATGCCCAGCGAAGCAGCCATGATCAAGACGGCTCGCGTGCTCGGGCCGCCCGCCGTACAACGCGACGGCAACGAAGCCAAGCTGGGAAGCTGGACTGGCGCGCTGGAGTGGCAAGCGCTGCTGCGCCAACTGGATCGGGACGACCCCAGCTTCAGAGAGTAAATTGCCAGTCGAAGTGTCGCTGGAATTCGTTCAAAACATCCTTGCCGCAAGGCACGGCAGCGGCTCAATTTATCGTCAAGCAACCATAGGAATCAACGGATGCCCTTGCACCCCATTTTTGCGACCGCCTTCCAGGCGGCCAGCCAGGCCGGACGACCGGCGCTATCGGCTGGCTCGCCTGCCGACGCGCGCACACTGATCGATGCCGGCGCCGGGCCACTCGGCGCCGGCCCCGCCATCGAAACGGTTTCGAATCTCGATATTCCGACACGTGATGGCAGCGTCAAAGCCCGATTGTTCCGCTCGTCCGCGCAAACGCCTGGCCTGGTGGTGTATTTCCACGGCGGCGGTTGGGTTGCCGGTTCAGTCGAGGGCTTCGATGCGCTCGGCCGCGAGCTTGCTGCCAAGAGTGGCTGCGCGGTGTTGTCTGTCGAATACCGCTTGGCTCCCGAGCATCCCTATCCCAGCGGTTTGCACGATGCCATCGACGCCGTGCGATGGGCCTATCGCGAGCGCCAGCAACTTACTGGCTGCGAAGCGCCATTGGTGTTGGCGGGCGACAGCGCCGGCGGCAATCTGGCGGCGGTCACGGCGCTCGAGCTACGCAATCAAATCCCCGTCGCCCTGCAAGTTCTGTTTTATCCGGTGACCGACGCCAATTTCGAGACGGCCAGCTACACCGAATTCGGCGCGGGGCCGGGCCTCAGCCTGGCGGACATGAAATGGTTCTTCGACCATTACGCGCCGCCAGATCAAAGGAATGACCCGCGCATATCACCGCTGCAGGCGAATGTCGCCGGCGTGGCGCCCGCGTGGATTGCGCTCGCCGAATACGATGTGCTCCGCTCGGAAGGCGAAGCCTACGCCAAGCATCTCGAAAATGCCGGCGTGCGTGTGCAACTCAAAACGTACGAAGGCCTGCCGCACGGCTTTGCGCGCTGGTACAACTTGGTGAGCGAAGTCGCGCTGGCGATCGACGACGCGTCGGCAGCGATCAACGCCGCCGTCACCTACTGAATCTCGGGAGAAGAGCTTTGCTTCCTCTAAATGGATTGACGGCATTTATAACGGGTGCCGGACAAGGCATCGGCCGGGCCATCGCCGAGGCGCTGGCCCTTGGCGGCGCTGCGCTTTATTTGGCTGATATCAACGGCGGCGCGGTACAAGAAGTGGCCGCGAGCTTATCGAGCGGCGGGGCGCATGCTCAATCGCTCGCATTGGATGTCGCCAACAGAGACGCCTGTTTCAATGCCGCTTCGACGCTTACGCAAGACGGCAAAAAGATCGATATCCTCGTGAACGCGGCGGGCATCTATAAGGCCGCGCCGTTCTTGGCGCATACCAATGCCGACTTCCAGCGGCTCCTCGACATCAATTTGTTCGGCGTGATCAATCTGAGTCAGGCTTTCCTGCCGGGCATGCAGGAACGCGGCTTTGGACGCATCGTCAACATCGCGTCGACTGCCGGCAAATCAGGCCAGCCC
>JBPBQZ010000042.1:0-29650 GCA_050955105.1 Janthinobacterium lividum
GGGCTCAACTATGCGGTGGTCGACGAGGTCGATTCGATCCTGATCGACGAAGCCCGCACGCCGTTGATCATCTCCGGGCAGGCCGAAGACCATACCGACCTGTACGTGCGGATGAACGCACTGCCGGCGCTGCTGACCAGGCAAATCGGCGAGGAAAAGGCCGACGGCACCGGCATCGAAGTGCCAGGCGACTACACGCTCGACGAGAAGGCGCGCCAGGTGTTCCTGACCGAAAGCGGGCATGAGAAAGCCGAGGCGATGCTGGCCGAATGGGGCCTGATCGGCCAGGGCGAGAGCCTGTATGCGCCGCAGAACATCACGCTGATGCATCACGTCTATGCGGCATTGCGCGCGCACACGCTGTTCTATCGCGATCAGCACTATGTGGTGCAGAACGACGAAGTGGTCATCGTCGACGAATTCACCGGCCGTCTGATGTCGGGCCGGCGCTGGTCGGAAGGCCTGCACCAGGCGGTCGAGGCCAAGGAAGGCGCGCGTATCCAGAACGAGAATCAGACGCTGGCGTCGATCACGTTCCAGAACTACTTCCGCATGTACGGCAAGCTCTCGGGCATGACCGGCACCGCCGATACCGAAGCCTACGAGTTCCAGGAAATCTACGGGCTCGAAACCGTCATCATCCCGACCAATCGGCCCAGCAAGCGCATCGATCGGCAAGACCAGATCTACAAGACCGCGCAGGAGCGCTACGCCGCGGTGATTCGCGAAATACGCGAATGCTACGAGCGCGGTCAGCCGGTGCTGGTCGGCACCACCTCGATCGAAAATTCCGAGTTGCTGTCGGGGCTGCTGGATGAGGTCAAGTTGCCGCACCAGGTGCTGAACGCCAAGCAGCACGCGCGCGAAGCCGAAATCGTCGCGCAGGCCGGGCGGCCGAAGATGGTGACGATCGCCACCAATATGGCGGGGCGCGGCACCGACATCGTGTTGGGCGGCAGTGTCGAGCGGCAGGCCAGCTTCATCGAGGCCGACGACGCGATTCCCGCTGAAGAAAAGCTCACGCGCATCCAGACGCTGCACGACGAATGGCAGAGCCTGCACGATGCGGTGAAAGAGGCTGGCGGCCTGCATATCATCGGCACCGAACGCCACGAATCGCGCCGCATCGACAATCAGTTGCGCGGCCGTTCAGGACGGCAGGGCGATCCGGGTTCGTCGCGCTTCTTCCTGTCGCTGGAAGACCCGCTGCTGCGCATCTTCGCCGGCGATCGCGTGCGCGCCATCATGGAACGCCTGAAGATGCCCGAAGGCGAGGCCATCGAGGCGGGCATCGTCACGCGCTCGATCGAATCCGCGCAACGCAAGGTCGAGGCGCGCAACTTCGACATTCGCAAGCAACTGCTCGAATACGACGATGTGTCGAACGATCAGCGCAAGGTGATCTACCAGCAGCGCAACGAAATTCTCGAAGCCACCGATATCTCGGAAACCATCGAGGCGATGCGGCAAGCCGTGTTCGCCGAAGTGGTGCGCACCTATGTGCCGCCCGGCAGCATCGAAGAGCAATGGGATTTGACCGCGCTCGAGCAGGCCTTGCGCGACGATTGGCAACTCGACGTGGCGCTGGCCGCGCATGTCGAGGAGGCCTCGAGTATTTCCGACGAGGAGATCGTCGAGCGCGTGGTGGCGGCAGCCGAGGCCTCGTATGCGGCCAAGGTCGGCATGGTCGGTCGCGAAGGCTTCAGCGGCTTCGAACGCTCGATCATGCTGCAAACGCTCGACGGTCGCTGGCGTGAACATCTGGCCGCGCTCGATCATCTGCGCCAAGGTATTCATTTGCGCGGCTATGCGCAGAAGAATCCGAAGCAGGAATACAAGCGCGAAGCCTTCGAACTGTTCGCGCAATTGCTCGACACCATCAAGCAGGAAGTGACGCGCGTCGTCATGAACGTGCAGGTGCAATCGGCCGAGCAGCTCGAAGAAGCGACCGAGCAGATGGAAGAGCAGGCCGAGCGCCTCGAACACGTCGAATTCCGGCACGCCGAGTTCGACGAGCAGGGCCAGGACGGGGAATCGAACGATGCGCAGGATGCTGCCGCCGTGCGCGCGGGCGCGGCGCTGGCCGGTGCCAGCGGCTTCGCCACCGGCCCCTACGGTCAGGCCGAGCCTCCGGTGGGCGGCACGGCCGTAGAGGAAGTGCCGCGCGTAGGGCGCAACGATCCCTGTCCTTGCGGCAGCGGCAAGAAGTACAAGCACTGCCACGGGCGCGTGAGCTGAGCGCGGCACGCCCGGCGGGTCGGTGCGTAGCGATGCGCGCCGACCCGCCGTTTTTTACCCTTCCCAGTCTTTCCTCGGAAGCACCGTCATGGCCGTAAATTTTCCAGATATTCCCCCAGCATCGTTATTGCCCGTCGGCGGTGTCACGCTGGGCTGGGCCGAAGCCAATATCCGCAAGCCGGGTCGTAAAGACCTGCTGGTGATGGCGCTTGCGCCGGGCGCGCGCGTGGCAGGCGTATTCACGCAAAGTCGCTTTTGCGCGGCGCCCGTGACGGTTTGCCGCGAGCATCTGGCGGGGGCGGAGGCTGCGATTCGTGCGCTGGTGGTCAACACCGGCAATGCCAATGCGGGTACCGGCGACACTGGGCTGGCCGATGCGCGCCGCACTTGCGCCGAGTTGGCGCGCCTGCTGGACATCGATGCGCGGCAGGTTTTGCCATTCTCGACCGGCGTCATCCTCGAGCCGTTGCCGATCGAGCGCCTGCTCGCCGGCTTGCCGGCCGCCATCGACTGCCTGGCGCCCGCACACTGGTTCGAGGCTGCGCAGGCCATCATGACCACCGACACGCTGCCCAAGGCCGCATCGCGCGAGATCGTGCTCGACGGGCAGCCGGTGCGCATTACCGGCATCAGCAAGGGCGCCGGCATGATCCGTCCGAACATGGCCACCATGCTCGGCTTCATCGCCACCGACGCGGCGCTGGCGCAGCCCCTGCTCGACGCGCTGGTGCGCGAAGTGGCCGACGCGTCGTTCAACTGCATCACGATCGACGGCGACACCTCCACCAACGACTCCTTCATCATCGCCGCCACCGGCGCATCGCAGGCCGCGGAAATCGTCGCGGCCGACACGCCGGCGTATGCGCAGCTGCGCGATGCGGTGCGCGACGTAGCCCAGCAACTGGCGCAACTCATCATCCGCGATGGCGAGGGCGCCACCAAATTCATCACGGTAGCCGTGGAAGGCGGGCGCAGCGTTGCCGAATGCCGGCAGGTCGGCTATGCGATCGCCCATTCGCCGCTGGTCAAGACCGCGTTTTTCGCGTCCGATCCGAATCTGGGCCGCATTCTCGCGGCCGTTGGTTACGCGGGCATCGACGATCTGGATGTGACCGGCGTCGATCTTTACCTGGACGACGTCTGGGTGGCGCAGCGCGGCGGCCGGCATCCTGATTATCAGGAGCCGGACGGTCAGCGCGTCATGCAGCAGGCCGAAATCACGATCCGCGTCGTGCTCGGCCGCGGCACGGCGCGCGCCACGCTCTGGACCACCGATCTGTCGCACGGCTATGTCAGCATCAACGCCGACTATCGTTCCTGATACTCCCGCCTATCGCCCGTCTCGCTTCTTGAATCGCCATGGACAAACTGACTGAATTCCTCACCCGCGCCGAGGCCCTGCTCGGGCGCCTGGAATCGATACTGCCGCCGGCCCAGCCCACGATCGACTGGGACGCCGCGCCGGCGTTTCGCTGGCGCACGCGCCAGGGACGCGGCTATCTGCAGCCCGTGAAAGAGCTGTCGCGCATTGCGCTCGACGATCTGCACAATATCGAACGGCAAAAAGCCTCGATCGAACGTAATACGCGTCAGTTCGTCATGGGGCAGCCGGCCAACAACGTGTTGTTGACCGGCGCGCGCGGCACTGGCAAGTCGTCGCTGATCAAGGCCTGCCTGAACAACTTCGCCGACCAGGGACTGCGGCTGATCGAGGTCGACAAAGACGATCTGCATGACCTCGGCGACATCGTCGACCTGATCTCCGCGCGCCCTGAACGCTTCATCGTGTTCTGCGACGATCTGTCGTTCGAAGAAGGCGAATCGGGCTACAAGGCGCTGAAGGTTGCGCTCGATGGGTCAGTGGCGGCGCAATCCGACAATGTGCTGATCTACGCGACCTCGAATCGCCGGCATCTGATGCCCGAATACATGAGCGAGAACCAGAGCTATCGGCATACCGACGATGGCGAAATCCATCCGGGCGAAGTCGTCGAAGAGAAAATTTCGCTGTCCGAGCGTTTCGGACTGTGGGTGAGTTTCTATCCGTTCCGGCAAGACGACTATCTGACCATCGTGGCGCATTGGCTGCGTCATTTTGGCTGCGGCGATGCCGAAATCGACAGCGCCCGCGGCGACGCGCTGGCCTGGGCGCTGGAGCGCGGCTCGCGGTCCGGGCGTGTGGCCTGGCAGTTCGCACGCGATTGGTCTGGCCGGCATGGGGAAGCGGCGTGAGCGACGCGCGCGTCGTCGCGGGCACGCGGCCTGTCACGGAGGTAGCAGTCGGGATTTTGCTGCGTGCCGATGGCCGTTTCCTGCTGGGATGCCGGCCTGCCGGCAAGCCGTACGCCGGCTACTGGGAGTTTCCGGGCGGCAAGCTGGAGCGCGGCGAAGACGCGGCGACCGCGCTGGCGCGCGAGCTGCATGAAGAATTGGGTATTGTCGTCGCGCAAAGCGAGGCCTGGCGCGTGCTGGAGCACGACTACCCGCACGCCTACGTCAGGCTGCATCTGCGCAAAGTCAGGCAGTGGAGCGGCGAGCCCGTCGGTCGCGAGGGGCAGGCCTTGTCATGGCAATCGACATCTACCGATGTTGAACCGCTGCTGCCCGCCGCGCTGCCGATCCTGCAATGGCTGGCCGACGAGCAAGCGCCGCGTTAATTCCAGTCGTGATGGCGACCGTCGGAGCCGGAGTCTTCGTCCTGCACCGGATCGTCGTCCGAGGCGCGAATCGCATACTTCTCGGTAGCCCAGGCGCCGAGATCGATCTGCGAGCAACGTTCGGAACAGAAAGGGCGGAAGCGGCTTTCCGGCCGCCATTGGACCGGTTTGCTGCAAGTGGGGCATTTGACAACTGTCATACGCTTAAATCCGGCGTCCGGCCGTCGATTACAAATTGCACAGCGTCAACAGGAACGGCACGTCGGTATCGACCGGGCGCGGACGCATATCGCCGTCTTGCGTCGTGAACCGTACCCACAACATATATTTATTGGCGCTCGCTTCGGGAATCACGCGCAGCGAGTCGTCCACGCGCACCTGCATCAACTGATAAGTGCGCCCGGACAGCATCTGCTGATAGCTGCCTTGCATGGCCATCACTTTCGACCCTTGCCCCGATTCCCGCGCCAGTTTCAAAACAATGGTGGTCGCATCGCGCAATGGCAGCAACGGCTGCGCCCATTTGACGATCTCGCTGCGTCGGAACGCCGCCGTATTATGTTGCCAGGCGTAGTACGACGGCAGATCGAAGCGGCAGGTGCCGCCAGGAATCACGGCGCGGCTGCGAATGCTGGCCAGCCATTCGTTGTCCGTCAGATGCTGGCCGCTCTTGCCCTGCATGCGTGACAGGCCGCCCAGCGCGTCGTCGATTTCCCCGAGCACGCTTTCCAGCCGCGACTGCTCGATGCCCGCATTGCCGCGATATGCGACCAGCGTTTGTTTTTGCCGATCGAGCTCTTTCAACAGATCGGATTTCAGATCGGCCCGACCCGCCACCTCAGCCACTTCGAACAGCGTGACGAGCGCGACATGATGCTCGCGAGCGTCGTCCTGGGAGAGGAAGAACTCGAGGCGGTCGAACAAGTCTTCGAGCCTCAGCAGCGTGCGGATTCGCTCGTTGAACGGATATTCGTAAAGAATCAAACGATGACCGCCTGTCGAAAAACAATGCGCGATGGGTGGTGGCCGCCGGCTCCGCTTAACGGAGCGCGGCCGGCGAGACCGATCGGTTCGAACGGCCAACTTCGCGGTACCAGCTAACGTACCGCAGCGTAATGCGGGTCATTTTAATGCTGCATGGGCGTGCCCGCAATCTGCCGATTCACGCGCGGCCAAACTGTTTTTCGGCGATCTCCAGGTATTTTCGGTGCAGCGCATCGACCTCTTCCAGCAACGCCGGCAGCGTCTTGCCCTCGTTCACCAGCACGTCGGTGGCGGCGGCGAGACGTTGCGCGCGGCTTGCCTGCGCGGCCAGAATCGTTGCCACGCGTTCGCGCGTGAAGCCGTTGCGTTGCATCACGCGCTCGATCTGCGTGGCTTCGCTGCAATCCACCACCAATATGCGGTCTGCACGGCGTCCGGCTTCGCCTGACTCCACCAGTAGCGGAATCACCAAAACCAGATAGGCGCCAGTGGCCGCGCTGACCGCGGCCTCGCTAATCTGGCGTATCAGCGGATGCGTGATCGCTTCGAGTTGCGCGCGCGACGAAGGGTCGGAGAACACGCGTTCGCGCATCGCCTGACGATTCAGCGAGCCGTCGGCGGCAACGAATGCCGCGCCGAAGGTGCTGGCAATGGCCGGCATCGCGGCGCCGCCGGGCGCGGTGATCTGATGGGCGAGCGCATCCGCATCGACGATCGTGGCGCCGAGCGCGCCCAAGCGGTCGCCGACCACCGTTTTGCCGCTGCCGATACCGCCCGTCAGCCCGATTTTCAGCATGAGTGCTCCAGATAAGGACGCTAGAATTCGGCGCCAGGCATCAGCCTGGCATCAACGCACCAGCGTTTGTCCGCCCATCAGAAAATTGCTGATCGCGCCGTGCGATTCCAGCAATAGCACGATGGTACCGGCTGCCGCGAGATAGGGTCCGAACGGCATCGGCTCGTCGCGCCGCATGCGGCCCGTTGCCAGCGCGCACAAGCCGACCACCGCGCCCGTTACGGCGGCCAGCAGCAGGATCGCCGGCAGCAACTGCCAACCCATCCAGGCGCCGAGCGCCGCCAGCAGCTTGAAATCGCCGTACCCGATGCCTTCCTTGCCGCGTAGCCAGCGGAATGCCCAATAGATCAGCCACAGGAACAGATAACCGGCCGCCGCACCGATCACCGCGTCCCCAAGGGACGCAAATGCGCCGCCCAGATTCAGCAGCAAGCCTGCCCACAGCAGCGGCAAGGTCAGGGAATCGGGAAGTAGCTGCGTGCGCGCGTCAATGAAGCCCAAGGCAAGCAGACAGGCGATCAGGCCGAAGGCGCACAAGGCATGAAGATCGGGTCCGAAACACCAGAGCGCCGCTACCGCGGCCAGCGCCGTCAGCGTTTCGATGGCCGGATAGAGCAAGCCGATGCGGGTGTTGCAGTGAGCGCAGCGACCGCGCAGAAAAAGGTAGCCCAGCAGCGGCAGGTTCTCGAAGGCCTTGAGTCGATGCCCACAGGCGGGGCACGCGGAGTGAGGCAGCCAAAGATTGTAGATTGGGCGTTGCGTTGGCGATATTTGCGAGGGCTCGACTGCAGCGGTGGCGGCCGTTGCCAGTGCTGTCGCGTCGCTAGCTTGCGCCCCCGTCGCTGTTTCCGCTTGAACCTCGGCTTCGGCTTCGGCTTCAGCTTCAGCTTCGGCTTCAGCAAAGGCCGCCATGTCATCGCGCCAGGCGGCTTCGATCATCTTCGGCAGGCGGTGCACGACCACGCTCAGGAAGCTACCGATGATCAGCCCAAAAACTACCACGAACGCGTATTGATAGAGCGGCGGCAGCAGCGCAAAAGTCGCTACTGCCTGCGCGGAAAAATCGTTCGTATGCGAAGCGCCAAACACAGTCTGTCCAGAGTGAAATGCCGAGGGATCTCTTTGCCAAAACGGCTTCGTCGCCCGACCTTGCCGCGCTTGTCGACTAGCCGACCAAGACAGCGAACGAATCTATACCACATTGCCCAGTTCGATAATCGGCAGATACATGGCCACCACCAACGCACCGATCAGCAATCCCAGCACTGCCACCACGGCTGGCTCAGCCAGTTGCGTCAGCATGCCGATCGCTTCGTCCAGTTGGCTTTCGCTCAAGTGCGCCATATCGCCGAGCATCCGACTCAGCGCGCTCGCTTGCTCGCCGACCTCGGTCAACTGCACCAGCGTCGCCGGAAAACACCCAGCGGCGCGCATCGACGCGGCCAGCGTCTCACCGCTGCGCAAGCGCTCGACCATCTGATGCATCGCGTCGTCGAAAACGGGCCGGCCCGTCGTATGGACCAAGGCCTGCAGTGCCTCGGTCACTGGGATGCCCGCTTGTAAGAGCGTGGACAGGGCGCGACTCCAGCGCGCGACGGCGAACTGCTGCAGCAACTTGCCCAAGCCCGGCAGTCGCAGCAGCAAGCGGTCGCCCTTCAAGCGCAATCTGGCCGAACGGCGAAGCATGCCGCGCGCAGTCAAGCCTAGCGCGGCGAGCACCGCCGCTGCGCTGGCGCCATTGTGCTGCACCCATGCCGACGCACGTAACACTGCCAAGGTCGGCACGGGCAGCGGCGCGCCGAAGCTCTCGAACACTTCCGCGAAGGTCGGCACGACGCCGACCAGCAGGGAAATCGTGACCGCAAGCGACAGCACGAGAATGCCTGCCGGGTAAGCGAGCGCCGCGCGCATCCGGCTTTTTTGAGCGCTGGCGCGCTTGCGATCGTCGGCCAGTTGCCCGAGGGTCGCGGCAAGCGTGCCCGTGGCTTCGCCGATGGCGACCAGTTGACAGTAAAGCGGGTCGAAACTGCGCGGGTAGCGCGATAAAGCCGCGCTGAAAGTTTGTCCCCGTGCAATGTCCGCGGCCAGCGCACGCAACAGTCGGCCAACGTCCGGTCGAGGATGGCCATCGGCGATCAGTTCCAGCGTATTGAGCAAGGGCAAACCTGCCGTGAGCAGGCTCGCGAGCTGGCGCGCCAACGCCGTGGCTTCGGCGGACGTGAGACGGACGGGTTTCACGGCACGCCGTTGCCGCAAGTCCAGCACATAGAGACCGCGCTGACGCAGCACGGCACGTGCGGCGCGGCTGTTGGCCGCCACCACGGTGCCGCGCCGCGCGGTCTCGAACGCATCGACGCCGGTCCAGTTGAATATATATTCGAGCGGAGCCGTCGCCGTTGGCGCTGCCAGTTGGTTCAATGCACGCGGTCGGTTGCGCATACCGCTTCCTCCAGCGACGCCTCGCCGCGCGCGACCGCCATCAAGGCCGCGCTGCGCAGCGACGCGATGCCTTCGCTAAGTGCCTGACGGGCCAGTTCGCTGGCGCTGCCGCGTGCAACGATGATCTGACGCATCGCCTCGGAAATCGGCATCACCTGGTGGATGCCCGCGCGTCCGCGAAAGCCGGTGCCGTGACATGCGGCGCAACCCACCGCACGCTTTGGATAGAAGCCGTCGCTCTGCATCGCCTCGGTACCACCCGCGGCGCGCCAAGTGGCCGCACTGATGGTGAGCGGTTCGCAGCACGCCGGACAAAGCTTGCGCAACAGCCGCTGTGCGGTAATCAAGCGCACGGCTGCCGCGATATTGAACGGCTCGACGCCAATGTCCAGCAGGCGCGCCAAGGTTGCCGGCGCATCGTTCGTATGCAGCGTCGAGAACACCAGATGCCCGGTCTGGGCCGCCTTGATGGCGACGCTCGCCGTCTCGGCATCGCGTATCTCGCCGACCATGATGACGTCCGGATCCTGTCGCAGAAACGCGCGCAATGTCTGGGCGAAGGTCAATCCTGCTTTTTCCTGAATACCTACCTGGTTAATCCCCGCAAGGCGGATTTCGGCCGGATCTTCAACCGTGCAGATATTGAACGATCGACGATCGAGTTGCTGCAGGAAGCTGTAGAGCGAGACGGTCTTGCCGCTGCCGGTGGGCCCGGTAACCAGGATCATGCCGTGCGGCGCATGGATGGCGCCTTCCAGCACATGTCGTTGCGTCTCGTCGAAGCCTAGATCGGCCAGCGTCAGATTGAGCGGCAGCGTTTGCAGTCTGCGCAACACGATCTTTTCTCCCGCCGTCGTCGGAAGCGTATTGACGCGATAGTCCTGGCTGTCTCCGTTGGCGCCGATGATCGTCAGGCGTCCATCCTGCGGGAGCCGACGTTCGGCGATATCCAGGCGGGCCAGTACCTTGATGCGCGTGATCAGCAACTCGCGCAGTGCCGGCGCCGGGCGCGCCACTTCGCTTAGAACGCCGTCGACGCGAAAGCGTACGCGCCAGCCGTCACCATCAGGCTCAAGATGCAAATCGGAAGCGCCGCGCCGCGCCGCCGCGTCCAGCAATTCCGTCAGCAGTCGTACCGCTGAACCGTCCGCCGCCGCTGCGCCGGCGATCGGATGGGTGTCGGCAGTCGAGCCGCGTAGCCTAGCTGAAGGACTGCTGCCGGTCTTCACGCGCTCATGGTTGGCGTCAGCGCGGTGCGACGCAAGGGACTCCGCTGCGCCGCCTGTCGCCGGGGCAGCCCGCGCATCGGCCGCCGGGGCCGAATGACGCACCGCTTCTTCGCGCGAGAAATGCCGCACGAGCGCCTGGTCGACCTCGTCGCTGGAGACGATGCGATGCCGCAGCAGCGCCGTGATCAGGCGCTCGGATGTATGCGCGAGTTCGCGCAGCGCGGAGGTAGATTCGGGGTAAAGGCGGCCGGCTTGAACCAACGCATCGATAAGGGCTTCGGACATGACGACGATAGAGGCAGCGAAAGAGGCCTCCATCTTGCGAGCACGGCGCGCGCTCCGGTACTAGGCCGTTTGGCTAAACGCTCACACCGCGCCAAGCCGCTTGCTGCTGCGCGCCGCCGCGACCAATCTCGGTGGCTTGAACAGCTTCACCGTACGAATCGACTGACTCTCGATTTGCATCACTTCCATTCGACATTCGCCCAACTGCAGACTCACGTCGCCTTCCGGAATTTCGGCCAGCGTTTCGAGAATCAAGCCGTTCAAGGTTTTCGGGCCATCCACTGGCAACTGCAATCCCAGCCATCGATTCAGTTCTCGCAGCGGCATGCTGCCCGAGACAATGCATTCGCCGCGATCGTCCCAGCCGGCGCGCGTGGCGGCCGAACGCGGCATGGTCGTCGTGAATTCGCCGATGAATTCCTCGATGATGTCTTCCGGCGTGACCAAGCCTTGCACTTCGCCATACTCGTTGACGATTAAGCCAATGCGATGGCGATTTTCCTGGAAGTACTGCAACTGTTGAAACACCGGCGTGCCCGTCGGGATGAAATAGGGCTCCGCCAGCAAGCCGCGCAAGGTTTCCAGATCGAGCTCGGCATGATGCATGGCCGACAAAATCTTGCGTACATGCAATACGCCGACCACCCGGTCTATATCGCGCTCATAGACCACCAGCTTGTTGTGATAACAGGTGTCGATCTGCCGCAGGCTTTCCTCAAATGGCGCTTCGAGATCAATGCCCTCGATGCGCGCGCGCGGCACCATCACGTCGTCGACGGAAATGTTTTCGAGTTCGAACAGATTCAGCAAAATGCTGCGGTGTTTAACCGGAATGAAACTGCCCGACTCGAGCACGATGGTGCGCAGCTCTTCCGTCGAAAGCCGCGTGTCGCCAGTTTTTTGCGTATCGATGCGCAATACGAAAAGAATGCCGGTAGCAAACAGATTGACGAAGCGCACGAGCGGCAATACGGCTCTCAATAGCGGCGCAATGATTAGGCTCGCCGGCAGCGCGATTTTCTCGGGAAACGTCGCGCCGACGATCTTCGGCGTGATTTCGGCGAAAACAATAATCAGGAACGCTACCAAGCCGGTCGTGACGGAAAGCACCACATTGTCGTTGCCGAACATCCGCAGGGCGATCGACGTGGTCAGCACCGGGATAATCGTATTGATCAGGTTGTTGCCGATCAGAATGAGGCTTAGCAAATCTTCCGTGCGTGCCAGCAAACCTTGGGTCGTGCGTGCGCCGACCGCATTCTTGCTGGCGAGGAATTTGAGCCGATGGCGGTTGAGCGCCATCATCGCTGTCTCGGAAATGGAAAAGAAGGCTGAAAAGAAAAGCAGCAGGGCGATGGCGGCGATCTTCGCCCACAAGGGAAGCGTATCCACGCGGTATGGCGGCGCAAATCAAAAAGGGGATGCGTGAACTATAGCAGAGTGGTTCTGGCTTTTTGAAAGCCGGGGATATTGGGGTAGACGCTTGTTCTAGCCACGGATTACGGCTCATGAGGACCAGGCATGGCGGCCATCGAAGCGCGGCAAAGTTAAAACATCGGCCATCGGCACGCCGAATTACATCGCTCGCGCGGCACTGGCCGCAGGCGTTTGTAGATATCGGACCAGCAAGTGCGCATTGCGCCCAATCGACATCCCGACAAAGCCGCTCCATACGAAAGCCGAAATCGGTTCCACCGCCAACGTGGCCGCCCAGCTCGCATGCGTCGCAACGCCGTAATGCACGACGAATTCAAAACAGAAGGTCGCGAGGATTACGCCGAACATCAACACATCGCCCGGCACGGTGATGTTGCGCTTGGATCGATCGATCGCCAGGCGCCATCGACTGACGTGATGCCAGCCGATGAAAAAGCCGAACGCGATGCCGACGACGGCCGCGGTCAAATCCGGCGTCGATGGTCGCGAGAACAATTCGAGAAAACCGCGCACCGCGAGGATGAGCACCAGCACCGGTAGCACCGCCATGCGCTCGATACGCACCGTACGCGCGACACAGCGTTTGAATCCGAGCCAGAGCACGAGTGCGAACAGCAAATAGACGTACAGCGGAATGTGCGACATGGAGGCTTTCTTCGCAAACGAAAAGGTGAGTGGCGAAAATGCGATGACTGATCTTAAAGCCCTCGCCGCGCGCTGGCGATCCATTCATCCGCCTATTCTGCAATTCGTCGCATCGTAAGGCTTGGCAAAAACAGCGCTGCGCCGCGCGCTTCGCAGTTCGATGCGCCTCGCCAAGGATGCGAAGCACCATTATCACGCGGACGTCATATACAACTGCTAGGCTCATCGCGCCACATTCTTCAAGCCTCCCGTTACCGCCGATGTCAATAACCGTCAGCTTTCCCGCCGAAGTGCGCGATTGGATTACTCACAATCTCACGCGCGGCGTCGCGCCCCAGCCGATCGTGCAGGAGCTTGTTACGCGCGGCAACGCTGTTGAACTCGCGGCCGCAATGGTCGACGCGGTCGCTTCAGCTTTCTTATATGGCACGCCGTTGCCTGGCGACATACTCGAAATAGGCGGTGCGCCGGTCACTTACGAGGCGGTGCCGCTACGCCTGCCGGACGGCCCGCTGATCCAGCTCGGCGAGCGCAAGGTACGGGTGATGTCGCGCATGCAGCGCCCCGCAGCCGTGCACCTCGCGAATTTTCTCGGCGTCAACGAATGCGAGCAGTTGATCTCGCTCGCGCGTCCGCGTTTGGACCGTTCAACGGTGGTCGACCCGGTTACCGGGCGCCATGTGGTGGCCGGACATCGCAGCAGCAACGGCATGTTTTTTCGCCTGGGCGAAACCCCGCTGATCACGCGCCTGGAAGCGCGCATCGCCGAACTCACCGGCCTGCCGGTCGAAAACGGCGAAGGCCTGCAGCTGCTGCATTATGAAAAGGGTGCCGAATCCACGCCGCATGTCGACTACCTAATCGCGAACAACCCGTCGAATCGCGAGTCGATCGCGCGCAGCGGGCAACGCGTAGCGACGCTGCTGATGTACCTGAACGACGTGGATGGCGGCGGTGGTGAAACAGTGTTCCCGCAAATCGGCTGGTCGGTGGCGCCGCGACGCGGTGACGCGCTTTATTTCGAATATGGCAACCGTGCCGAGCGCTCCGATCCGAGCTCCCTGCATGCGAGCACGCCGGTGCGGGCGAGCGAAAAGTGGGTGGCCACCAAATGGATTCGTACGCGCCGCTTCGTGCCGCGCGATCACGCATAAGGGTCTGATGACGGGGGCCCGCGCAACGACCCGCCCGGCCCCCATCTCCGCAGAAACTTCAGCGCTGAAACACTTCGTCGGCGACCCAGCCGTCCGAGGTCAGATACACGCCCTCGCGCAACTGCATCGTGCCCGCGCCTTCGATCACGCGCTTGATCATCGGGAACACACGCTGTGCGTCGGCATCCGTGGCCCACGGCGCCGGCTCGATCTTATAGGTATAGATCACGGACGTCGCGGTCTTGCCGTCCACTTGCGCTGGCCGTTCCCATCCCACCACCTTGTCCAGCGTGAGCGTAGCCGCGCAGAAATCGGCCGGGTGCGTGACGCGCGTGGTGGCGGTCGCAACCACTTCCGGGATGTGCAAATAGTACTTTTCGCCCTGGGCCGTCAGCTGGAATTGGCGCGCGTTGGCGGTGATCTTCTTGCCGGTTTCATCGGTGCGTTGCACCACCACGTCCTTACCCGAGACCAGGCCGAGTTTTTCGAGCACCGGCATCTGTATCGCGTCCCGGGTACCAGCAGCCTGGTCGTCCGTTGTCACGTAGATCGGCCAGTCATACTTGGCGAGGCACAGGTGGCCGCGCTTGGACAGGAAGTCGTTGATGGTTGCCGTGAAGTTGTCCCGGCTAGCGTCTTGAGTCTTGTCGTGGCAAGCAGCCAACAGCGTCAGGGTGATCAGGGCAACCGCGCCGCAAGCGAGACGGGCGGAAGAGATACGTCGCATCATGGTGTGTATTGCTCAGGTTGGAGTGCTTAGGAGCGGACGAGATACGACGCGCTGCTGGCCCTTTGCAGGCCGGCAGCGCGTGGAACATCGATGCATCAGTTCGTGCAGGTGCCGCTGGCGGGCGGCGTGGCAGGCGGTTGATAGCCGTCGGTGAGGGTGTTCAGGAAGCAGAGCAGATCGGCAATGTTCTGCTGCGTCAGCTGCGGTGCCGAATGGATGGCGCGCGGCAACGCGCCGTCGGCCGCCGTGGTGCCGCCGGCGTCGGTTTGTCCCTGTCCCATTGGCAACTCTTCGTCGATATTGCCCTGGTAGGCCACCGGCAAATCGTTGAAGGATTGCGCCTTCGCGCCCGAGGCATAGGTCGGGAACAGTGCGTAGGACGGGTTCTGCGTAACGTGGCTGGCGTCGCCGCCCGTGCTCGGATACCAGAATTCCGGGTTCGTATCGCGCGTGTTGTAGAAGTTCAGTACCTGCGTGAGCGTGTGGAACACACCGTTGTGGAAGAACGCGGTACGCGTGGCGACGTTGCGCAGCGTCGGCACCTTGAAGCGGCCGCAGTAGGGGTCGGGCACATTGACGCCCGTGAACGAATCCGGGCCGGCGCCACTGTTCGCCGTGCCGGGCGTGTGGATATCGTTGAGCGGACCGCACAGGCCCATGTCCACATACGACGCGTCGGCATTGCTCGGGATCGGGTCGGGGTTGCCGGGGATTTGCGTGTCATTGCGCGGTGCGCCGATCGCTTGATAAGTGAAGTCGGTCATGAGCGCGACCGAGCCCTGAAAGTTCGCGCCAGCATAGTGACAGGCTACACAGCCAGCGCCTTTGTCGGTGTCGTTGAACAGCTGCAGGCCGCGCATTTCCGCTGGCGTCAGCGTTCCGCCCACCTTGTTGGAGACGTACAAGTCGAACTTGCTCGCATACGGCGCGAAGCTTGGGTCCTCGTTCTGATAGGCCTGCAGGGCGAGACCGACGTCGTCGAAGGTGGCGTTCGGGTTGGCGAACACGCCAGCGCCGAATGCCTGCTGGAACAGCGCCGCATACGCAGCCGTCTGCACGGTCTGCACCACGGCGGCCTGCGATGGGTTATTCATTTCGAGCGGATTCAGCAGCGGCAAGGCCGTTTGGGTGGCGAGCGTCGCAGCGCGGCCGTCCAGCATGAAGCCGCCGCCTGGCGCGTTTTGCGTAATGCCGTCCGGGTTATCGGCGACGTCGTTGTAGGGTGGCGTCATGGACTTGTAGCGCAGCGAAGGCACGGCGCGCTGACCCGCCAGCGAAGGATCGGAGCCGAGCTGCACTGAAAGGCTATTGGGTGGCCCGTACGCGAATTGAGGATTGTGGCAAGTCGCGCAGGCCATGTTCTTGCCGCCTGACAGATTCTGGTCAAAGAACAGTTTTTGGCCCACTTGTGCAGCGACGCTAAGCGCGACGGTGACCGGAGGCGCGACGCTGCCGGTTGGCGAGCTGCCGCCAGTCGGGGCGCTGCTGCCCGACGGGGCGCCAGACGACGTCTGGGTCGCGTCGCTGCCGCTGCTGCCTCCGCCGCAGGCGGTCAATAACAGGGAGAGCGCGCAGATTACGCCGAGAGAGAGTTTTCGCATGGAAGATCTATCGTTGCCTGATTCGATTGCCGCTCCATCCTCGTGAGGCTGAAGCTGCAGGCGGACTGGCGATGGAAGCGATGAAACTGAAACCGCCGGGGCGCAAACGCAGCGACCCGGCAGGGAAATCACCCGCTTGCCGCCGCGAGAGGCAAGCAGTCGCCTCTCGCGCATCGCAGGCCTACTTGGCCAGCGCCCAGACGTTGGTCTGGGTGGCGTCCGGGCCGGCAACTCGAGATGCCAAGGACGTACCTGTCACGTCGACCGGGTTCAGCTTCTGCGTGTAGCTTGCCGGCGTGATGTAGGCGTGGTTCATCGGTCGCACGGAGTCAAAGTGCGTATCCGCGCTGCCCGCGAGCTCCGGCAAATTCACGATGTTGCTGGCAATGAACGACTCGGTGTACTTCGCGCGAGCGAGGTACGTCTGCGGCTGCACCGGGTCGGCGATCTGGAACATGTCCTGCAGCGTACGTACCAGCGAGAAATGGCTGTACGCGTCGCTGTCGACCACGTTCGGGTTGGCCTGATTGGTCGCCACGCCGAACACCGAGTTACCGTGGCCGTGGTTGCCCAGGTTGTACTGCGTCGTCGTCACCGGCGTGAACTTGCCATTCGCGAACGTCAGCGGTGCCTGGCCATCGTTCGACGTCACTGGATTCCAGCCACAGCAAGAGGTCGAGCTACCTTCGCCTTCGTCGAACATTACGACGATGGCCACCTTGCGTTGCTTGTTGGCCCACAGCGGCGAGGCCTGAATCTTCGTGACCACCTGACGCACGTAGTCGTCGCCGCGCTGCACGATCTGCGCACTGCCGCCCGCGCAGGACGGATCGGAGCCGGTGCCGTGCATGTCGTCGCACTGATCGGGCATGATGAAGTTCACATTGCCGACGTCGCCGATGTTCAGGTCGGTGGTGAACTGATCCGTGTTGTAGCCGCTCGGAATCGTATAGTCCGACGATTTCGACCAGTCGGTAGCGGTGTATTGCGTGCCGAAAATAGTACGGTTGTCGGCGAAGAACTCTGGCAAGTTGCGTGTCAGCTGATAGGCCATGCCAGGATGGTGCTTGGTCTTGTACAGCGCGCCTGGCACCGTGAACGCCTTGCCGTTGCTGCCCGGGCCTGTGTAGACGTCCGACACTGCGGGGTCGGCAATACTGTCGGCGCGCGGGTCCTGGCCCGGGTTCATCGATTCGCTGTAGCTGCGCCACGTCATGCCGGCTGACGACAGCAGCGTGAACAGATTGGGGGCCTGGATGTTATGGTTGGCCGTCGTTCCGGTCGTCAAGCAGGCCGCGTTCGTGAGGCCCGACAGGTGGGCGGTGTCTTGCGGCGGCAGCACGCTGGTCGCCACCAGCGGCTGGCCGTCCGACGCTTTGCCACCGGCAAACGCCACATCCGTCGGCGAGCCGGCGCCACAACCCCACCAGTTGTCGTCCGTGATACCCCAGTCGTCCGCGCCCCCGAGCGCGGTGTAGTTCGGCTCGCTTGGGTTGCCCGTCGAGTAATAGGTCGTGAACTGATTGTTGGCGGTCAGGAACTGGTTGATGAACGGTGCGCTCGCCGAACCGAGAATCCCTGGCGTACCTGGTACCGGGGCCACGCTGTGGTTCTCGAGCATGATGACGAAGACGTTGTCGTAGCGCGGAATGCCTTCGACGTTGAACGCGGCCTGTTGTGCCTGCGCGAACGTGATGGGCGCCTGCTGCACGGTCGACTTCACGGCGGTCACGGCGCTCACGCCTGATGCGCCAACTAGCGACGGATCGCCGCCCGGCACGGCAAGGTTGTCAGGGTACAGATCGCCGCGGTCGAGCTTGGTCGTCGCGTACGTGTAACGGTTCGCCAACTGGTTGTCCTCGAACAGCACGGTCTGCTGCTCGGTGCCCGAGAGTTTGTTGGCGTCGTTGAGCACATCCGTGGCGGCCACCGTCACCGACTGCGTTCCCAGGGCCGGGCCGCTCAGACGCGAGGCCAGGTTCGCCTTCTCGACCGCATAGGTCGTGCCGTTCGCTTCGACGAGACGCTGCACTTCGCTCGACATCGGGCTGATCACAACGCTGGTCGCGGACTGGTCAGCGATCTGCGCCGCCGAGGCGCGCAGGATCAGGTGGTTTGCAACGGCAGCGCCGGTCGCCGTGTTGTGCGCCTTGGTGCTTACGTCGGCGAGCAACTGGCCGGTGGCGCTGGACTGCAGCGTGAAGTGGCCATTGCTGTCCGTGGTCGTGCTGGATTCTGAAGCATCACACTGGCCGTTGCCATTCGCGTCGACGCACACTGTAGCGCCGGCGTAGTAGCCAGCGTTGATGGTCGGATTGCCGGTGGTGTTGCCCGGCACGAAGCCGGCCGCGGCCACCACCCCAGAAAATGTCTGCGGCGTCGGGCCGCCCGAGGACGATGTGCCGCTGGACGACGTACCGCTTGAGGACGACGTACCACTGGACGACGTACCGCTCGAAGACGACGTGCCGCTCGAAGACGACGTGCCGCCGCCCGATGCTTGCGTCGAACTGGGACTATTGCCTCCCCCGCAGGCAGCTAGCACGCAGGCTGCCGCAATCGATGTGAGAAGGAGAGTGGAGCGCGCTATTGGATTGACCGGCATTGTGAGGAACCCCTGTTGGTTGCAGGTACTGCTTTTTTTCTGCTCTTGCGGCGCAAGTCGAGATGCTTGGTGCCGTCGGATTGTGGGGGCCGGATATTTAGTTTTTGTGAAACGAAGCGCCGATCGAGTTTTATTTATCGGTTCGGCAGATGACAAGTGTGTGTCGTACGCATCGGCGTTGGGCGCCCGCGTAGAAAGAATGCCGTCCACGGATTCAAGATCGGGGGCTGTAAACGAAAAAAACCGCCAAGCAAACTTGGCGGTTTTGGCCTCGAATAAACAAAGGCATATTCTGGTCGGGGTGAGAGGATTCGAACCTCCGGCCTCTACGTCCCGAACGTAGCGCTCTACCTGGCTAAGCTACACCCCGAATCGACTCGACGACATGCATGAGCGAATCATTCAGCGGTCAATCATCGCGTTGCAATGAGTGAATAAAACGACGCAGAGGCTTTGTTACCTGAGAATCGGAGAACAAAGCCTCTGCGATGCTACCCCGTCACGACTCGCGTGCCGTCGAATAAGAGCACAATTCTAACAAGGTTTCGCGGAAAACGGAATCCGGGAATTGAGAGATTGCTGCGGCAGCGGCTTGCGCCTCACGTTCCGCGCATGCGCGGGTATATTCCAGCGCACCCGATCCGGTGATGGCGGTGAAGATCGTGTCGAAGCGATCGGTGCCCCCTTGTTCGATGGCCTCGCGTGCCAGCGTGCGCTGCTCGGGCGTGCCGTATTCGATCAGATGGATGAGCGGCAGGGTTGGTTTGCCTTCGCGCAGGTCGTCGCCAGCGTTCTTGCCCATGGCCTCGGCCGAACCGGTGTAATCGAGCCAGTCGTCCATCAACTGGAAGGTGGTGCCGATATGCCGGCCAAATGCGGCAGCGGCGCGCTCGGTGTCTTCGTCCACGCCGGCCAGTACTGCGCCAATGCGCGCGGCGGCTTCGAACAGGCGCGCCGTTTTGTATTGAATCACCTGCATGTAGCGCGATTCGCTGACATCAGGGTCATGCATATTCAGCAACTGCAGGACTTCACCCTCGGCGATAACGTTGGTGGCGTCGGCCAGAATGCGCATGATGCGAATGTCGCCGACGTCGACCATCATCTGGAACGAGCGCGAATAAAGGAAATCGCCCACCAGCACGCTGGCCGCATTGCCGAACAGGGCATTGGCGGTCTGGCGGCCGCGCCGCAGGTCGGATTCGTCGACCACGTCGTCATGCAGCAAGGTGGCGGTGTGGATGAATTCGATCACCGCCGCCAGTTCGAAGCGGTGCGCGCCGGTATAGCCGAGCGCCTGCGATACCAATAACAGCAAGGCGGGTCGCAGACGCTTGCCACCGGCACCGATAATGTAGGCGGCAATCTGATCGATCAGCGCCACTTCGGAGGCCAGGCGCGCGGCAATGACGCGATCGACTTCCTGCATGTCTTCGGTGATGGGCGCGAGCAAGGTCGCAGCGGAAATGGCGGCAGTCAAGTACGGCACCGGAAGCGGAGGAATTGCGCGAAATTATAGAACGAACCGCGGAAGCGCCGGCATCGGCCGAAGCGCTGCCCCATACGGCAGAGCTTGCGCGGCATTGACGAGTGGGAAAAACCTCAATACAATCATACGTTTCGTCATTTTCAGGACGGCCGAGCGGTGCGGTACGCGGCATAACCTGCAGTGAAACGCGGGCCCCAAGTCGCCACAAACCACGGTCACCAGCGACGCAGACTCAGCTTCTGCGTGCGCGAAAGCACGAAAGATCCAACAACGATCTGTCAAAGATCAAACGAATTTCCCGAGTGAGAGGTTTTCAATGTACGCGGTCATAAAAACCGGCGGCAAGCAGTACAAAGTCGTCGCCGGCGAAAAATTGAAAGTAGAACAGATACCGGCTGACATTGGCGCTGAAATCACGCTGGACCAAGTCCTCGCAGTAGGCGAGGGCGAATCGATTCAATTCGGTACGCCATTGGTCAGCGGGGCTTCCGTCAAGGCAACGGTGGTGGCGCACGGTCGGCACGATAAAGTGACGATCTTCAAGATGCGTCGCCGGAAGCATTATCAGAAGCGGGCGGGTCACCGCCAAAACTTTACCCAATTGCGCATCGAGTCGATCGTCGCGTAAACGGTCCGAGGGATTGAAACATGGCACATAAGAAAGCAGGCGGCTCGTCGCGCAATGGTCGCGACTCCGAGTCGAAGCGCCTGGGCGTCAAGGTTTATGGCGGCCAGTCGATCAACGCTGGCGGCATCATCATTCGCCAACGCGGCACGCGGGTTCACCCGGGCGACAACGTCGGCATCGGCAAAGACCACACGCTGTACGCGCTGACGCCTGGTCACGTCAAGTTCACGATCAAGGGCCCGACGAAGCGGCATTTCGTCAACGTGATCGTGGAAAGCAGCGCCAGCTAACGCGCGAGGCGCCGCCGCGTTAGCAGAACAAGGCCTCGCCTTCCGGCGGGGCCTTTTCATTCTGTGGGAGTCGTTATGAAGTTCATCGATGAAGCGAAGATCGAAGTCATCGCTGGCGATGGCGGCGACGGCAGCGCGTCGTTTCGCAGGGAAAAATTCGTCCCGTTCGGCGGTCCGGACGGCGGCGACGGCGGACGCGGCGGCAATGTCTACGCGGTCGCCGACCGCAATATCAACACGCTGATCGACTATCGTTATGCCCGCAAGCATCTGGCCCGGAACGGCGAGAGCGGGCGCGGCGCCGATTGCTACGGCAAAGGCGGCGACGATATCTGGTTACGCATGCCGGTGGGTACCACCATCACCGATCTGGACACGGGCGAGCGCGTGGCGGATCTGACCGAGCACGGTCAGGAAGTCATCATCGCGCAGGGCGGCCAGGGCGGTCTCGGCAATCTGCATTTCAAATCCAGTACCAATCGCGCGCCGCGCCAGAAAACCGAAGGGACCGACGGCCAGCGCCGCACCATCAGCCTCGAGCTCAAGGTCCTGGCCGACGTGGGCTTGCTCGGCATGCCGAACGCCGGCAAGTCGACGCTGATTTCAGCCATCTCGAATGCCCGGCCGAAGATTGCCGACTATCCGTTTACGACGCTCGCGCCGAATTTGGGCGTGGTGCGGGTGGCGGAAGGGCGCAGTTTCGTGGTGGCCGACATTCCGGGCCTGATCGAAGGTGCGGCGGAAGGCGCAGGATTGGGGTTGCGCTTCCTGCGCCATCTGCAGCGCACCGGACTGCTGCTGCACATTGTCGATCTGGCACCCTTCGACGAGGCCACCGATCCGGTGGCGGAAGCTCACGCGATTCTCGGCGAGCTGCTGAAATACGACCCTTCGCTGCACGCCAAACCACGTTGGCTGGTGCTCAACAAGCTCGATATGGTGCCCGACGCCGAGCGCGCCGCGCGCGTGGCGGATTTCATCAAGCGCTTCGACTGGAGCGGGCCAGTTTTCGAGATTTCGGCGTTGACCGGTGACGGCTGCGAGAAGTTATGCTTCGCGATTTCCGATCATTTGAAGCGCACCGGGCCGGCGGCGATGGCGCAGCTGGAGGAAGATCTCGCTGCCGATCCGCGTTTTCGAGCGGGGGCCAGCGGCGCCGCGGCTGCATTGCCCGACGCAGATCCCTCCTGAGACCGCAGCGTGTTTCCGGGTTAAACGGCGGCAATAAAGACTAGGCT
The DNA here is from genome assembly GCA_050955105.1 of Janthinobacterium lividum. Taxonomy (GTDB): domain Bacteria; phylum Pseudomonadota; class Gammaproteobacteria; order Burkholderiales; family Burkholderiaceae; genus JBPBQZ01. The sequence continues at coordinate 22,446 of JBPBQZ010000042.1, forward strand.
TACATCATGCGTTCAGCGCTCGCTCATGCGAAACGTATCGTCGTCAAGGTCGGTTCGAGTCTGGTCACGAACGACGGCCGCGGTCTCGATCATCAGGCGATCGGTCGCTGGGCCGCGCAAATTGCGAAACTGCGCGACCAGCACAAAGAGGTGGTGCTGGTGAGTTCCGGCGCGATCGCCGAGGGCATGCAACGCCTCGGCTGGACGCGTCGCCCGCATGCGATCGACGAATTGCAGGCTGCCGCGGCGGTTGGCCAGATGGGACTGGCACAGGTCTATGAGAGCCGTTTCGCCGAATATGGCATCCGCACGGCACAGATCCTTCTTACGCATGCCGACCTGGCCGACCGCGAGCGCTACCTCAACGCACGCAGCACATTGCTGACCTTGTTGCGGCTGGGCGTGGTGCCCATCATCAACGAAAACGATACGGTCGTGACCGACGAAATCAAGTTCGGCGACAACGATACGCTCGGCGCATTGGTGGCGAATCTGGTCGAAGGCGATGCGCTCGTCATTCTCACCGACCAACAAGGTTTGTTCACCGCCGATCCGCGGCGCGATCCGGCCGCCAAGCTGGTCACCGAAGGCAGCGCCGGCGATCCCGCGCTCGAAGCGATGGCGGGCGGCGCGGGCTCGAGCCTCGGTCGCGGCGGCATGCTGACGAAAATCCTCGCCGCCAAACGTGCCGCCCACAGCGGCGCTACCACCATCATCGCCAGTGGTCGCGAGCCCGACGTGCTGAGTCGCCTGGCGGATGGCGAGGCTATCGGCACGCAGTTGTCCGCGCGCACCGCGCGCCTGGCCGCGCGCAAGCAGTGGATGGCCGACCACCTGCAGGTGCGCGGCCATGTGGTGATCGATGCCGGGGCGTCCGAGGTACTGGTGCGGCAGGGTAAAAGCCTGCTGCCGATCGGTGTGGTGGCGGTGCAAGGCAGCTTCGCGCGCGGCGAAGTGATTGCCTGCCTGAACGAAGACGGGCTAACCGTGGCGCGCGGCATTACCAACTACAGCAGCAGCGAGGCCGGCTTGATACGCCGCCGGTCCAGCGCTGACATAGAAGGCATCCTCGGCTACATCCTCGAACCCGAACTGATCCATCGCGACAATCTGGTGCTGATCTGATTCGCGCGCAGCAGATCGGCACGGCTCAATGACCCAGTTCGTTCGAGTTGAGCGGGCGGTGATAGCGCAGGCTGTCGACGATCCGGTTCATCTTGACCACCGGCATCTTGTCCTGGCAAAAATAATCGTTATAAAGCGCCGCGTGATAGGCATTCAATTCGCTGTGTTCGATCGGTGTCCATTCGGTCGACGCGTGGTCCCATTCGGTACCGGTGTCGTTGGTGCCCGAGTACAAGCGCCATTCATAGGTCTGGCAGCGTAGCCCTTCGTAACGCACGTTGCGCGCGCCGGCCGGACTGGTGATCACCACCGTATAGCGAATCACATAGTCTTTGCCGATGCTCAGCGAATGCGGGTCGATCTTGAAGGTGAGCGGCGACAGCGTCGACACCGCGAAAGGCAGCAGGTCTTGGTCGCGCGGCAGCGCCGGGAAGCTGGTGACCGGATCTTCCACCCATTTCGAGCTGCGATCGAACAGCAGATCGCTCAAGCCATTGGCCGGCGCGACGTTGCCTTGATCGGTCGGATCGAGCGCGTCCATATGCCCGGTCGGATTTTGCGCATGAACGCGCGGCGAAACGGCCGCGCACATCAGGAAGGCAGCGCAGGCCAATATAGGCAAGGGCCGCAAGGCAGCATATTTCAAGGGATGGGTTCCAGTGCAGTGCAACGCCGCCGGCCTGGCGGACTTAGTCGTGGGAAGCTGCCTTGCGGACGGCCGAATTCGCCGCGGCCGATGACGGCGACTCGGCCGCTTCGTGCTGCTCGGGCAGATCGGATAGATGGGGCAGCACTAGTTCGGCACGCAGCCGCGTCGCATCGCTGCATGCCGCGTCGCCGCACAATCCGCCAGCGATGCCCGCGTTCGCACGCGCGACTTCACCGGCGTGCGCCATCGCCCGCCTGAAGAAGCGTGATAGCTCGGTCAACGCGTTATGGTAAACGTCTCGCTTGAACTCGATTACCGAATTCAGCGGCACCCAGTAATCGTTCCAGCGCCATGCATCGAATTCCGGATGCCCGGTCGCCCGCAAGCAGATATCGCAGTCGCGCCCGACCATGCGCAGCAGAAACCAAATCTGTTTCTGGCCACGGTAATGGCCGCGTACTTCGCGGCGAATGAAGTGGTCAGGCACCTCATAACGCAGCCAATCGCGCGTCCGTCCAATCACCTTGACGTGCTCCGGCTTCAGGCCGACCTCTTCGTACAACTCTCGAAACATCGCCTGGACAGGTGTTTCGCCGTACTTGATGCCGCCCTGCGGAAATTGCCAGGAATGTTCACGCAACCGCTTGCCCCAAAACACCTGATTGCGTGAATTCAGCAGCACGATGCCGACGTTCGGGCGAAAGCCTTCACGATCCAGCATACAACCACCTTCGAATCCTTTAGAATTGCTTTGATTATAAACAGATAAGGGGCGCCGCGCACCGATAAGGAGCGGCGCTTTTGTTTTAGGATGAACCACGGATGAAAGCGTCGCGTTTTTTTATCGGCACCTTGAAAGAAGCGCCGGCTGATGCCGAAATCGCCAGCCACGTGCTGATGCTGCGCTCGGGGATGATTCGGCGCGTTGCCGGCGGCATCTACGACTACATGCCGTTGGGCTTGCGTACCATCCGCAAAGTCGAGCGCATCGTGCGCGAGGAGATGGACGCCGCAGGCGCGCTCGAGGTGCTGATGCCCGCCGTGCAGCCCGCCGAGCTGTGGCAGGAATCGGGGCGCTGGGTCAAATACGGGCCCGAGTTGCTGCGCCTGCGCGATCGGCACGACCGCGAATTCGTGGTCGGCCCGACGCACGAGGAAGTGGTCACCGACATCGCGCGCAACGTCATCAAGAGTTATCGGCAAATGCCGATCAATTTCTACCAGATCCAGACGAAGTTCCGCGACGAAGTGCGGCCGCGTTTCGGCGTGATGCGCGGTCGCGAGTTCATCATGAAAGACGCCTATTCGTTCGATCGCGACCTCGCCGGGCTGCAAGTCTCCTACCAGAAAATGTATGACGCCTATGCCAAGGTCTTCACGCGAATCGGCCTGAATTTTCGCGCGGTCACCGCCGATAACGGTTCGATCGGCGGTACCGGGTCACACGAGTTCCATGTGATTGCCGATACCGGCGAAGACGCCTTGGCTTACTGTCCCGATTCGGACTATGCGGCGAACGTGGAAGCGGCCGAGGCGCTGCCCTTGTTGCCCGAGCGCGCGGCGCCGCAAGAGAATCTGGAGAAACGCGCCACGCCCGGCCAGGCGAAATGCGAAGCCGTGGCGAAGTTCCTCGGCATTCCGCTCACCCGCACGGTGAAGTCGCTGGTGTTCGCGGTAGACCCGGCCGACGCGGCCGGTGCACCGCGGATCTGGCTGGTGCTGCTGCGCGGCGACCACTCGCTCAATGAAATCAAGCTGGCCAAGCAGCCGGGTCTGGCCGGCTTCCGGCTGGCGACCGAGGCCGAGATCGCCGAGCATTTCAACACCACGCCCGGCTATATCGGCCCGCTCGGTGCCGGCGCGGCGGTGCAGCTGCTGGTCGATTCGACCGTGGCGCGCATGAGCGACCTGGTCTGTGGCGCGAATGAGGCGGGTTTCCATTATGTGGGCGTCAACTGGGCGCGCGATCTGCCCGAGCCGCAGGTGGCCGACTTGCGCAATGTGGTAGCCGGCGATCCGTCGCCCGATGGCCGTGGGGTTCTCGAAATATGCCGAGGCATCGAGGTGGGCCACGTGTTTCAGTTGGGCACCCGCTATTCCGATGCGATGAAGGCGACTTATCTCGACGAGTCAGGCAAGCCGCAGGCGATGGTGATGGGCTGCTACGGCATTGGCATCACGCGCATCGTGGGCGCTGCGATCGAGCAGAATCACGACGACAAGGGCATCATCTGGCCCGAGGCGCTCGCGCCTTTCGAAGCGGTGGTGTGCGCACTCGGTTACGAACGCAGCGAAGCGGTGCGCGCAGCCGCCGATGGTTTGTACCAGTCATTGCTGGCGGCCGGCGTCGACGTGGTGCTGGATGATCGCGGCGAGCGCCCGGGCGTGATGTTCGCCGACTGGGAGTTGATCGGCGTGCCGCACCGGCTGGTGGTGGGCGACCGCGGACTCAAGGAAGGCAACGTCGAGTATCAAGGGCGGCGCGACACGCAGGCGTCGGCGATTTCGCTGAATGACGCGGCGGCGCATCTCAGAGCACGCATCAACGCCGCGCGGCCGTCGGTGTAAGCGTCGGCGGTTCAGGCTTCGTTGAACGCCCGAATCGCCGGCAGGTTGCGCCAGTAGCCCTTGACGTCCATCCCGCATCCGAACACATAGCGGTCGGGCACCTGCACGCCACAGAAATCGGGTTTGATCGGCTTGCTGATTGCCAGCATCTTTTCGCAGAGCACGGCGCTGGTAAAGCGCTTCGCGCCCATCTCCAGGATGCGCGCGCCGATGGCCGCCAGGGTCTGGCCTTCGTCGAGAATATCGTCGAGCACCAGCACCACCCGATCTTTCACCGACTCGGCAGGCGCCACGCGCCACTGCATATCGCCGCCCTGCGTGGTGTTCCGATAACGGGTGAGATGCACGTAGTCGAATTCAAGCGGGAAATTCAGATGCGGCAGGATCATGCCGGTGAATACCGCGGCGCCTCCCATGACGGACAGCACCAGCGGAAATTCTTCGCCGATCGCTAGCTCGATTTCGCGCGCCATCCGCTCCACCGCTGCCGTCACCTCGACTGCGGAGACGATCTCGTCCGAGCGTTCAAAAATTTGCAGCGCCTCTTCGCGGTTCATCTTTTTCTTCCTCATGCCCTGTCTACTAGCGCATGCCCGGCATCATGCCTTTCATGCCGCGCATCATCTTGGCAAGATTGCCGCCTTTCAGTTTTTTCATCATGCCGCGCATCTGGTCGTATTGCGCGAGCATGCGATTCACTTCCTGCACTTGCACGCCGGCGCCCGCCGCGATGCGTCGTTTGCGGCTGGCCTTGATCAGCTCCGGCTTCGCCCGCTCGCCTGGCGTCATCGAGCAGATGATGCCTTCCATGCGGCGCATCTGCTTTTCCGCCTGATTCATGTCGGCGTTGCCGGCCGCCGCCTGGAATTGCGCCGGCAATTTGTCGAGCATCGTCGACAGCCCGCCCATCTTCTTCATTTGCGAGAGTTGCGCGCGGAAGTCGTCCAGATCGAAGTCACCGCCCTTCTTGACCTTGGCCGCCAGCTTTTGCGCGGCCTGTACGTCGACGCCGCGTTGCGCGTCTTCGACCAGTGCCATGATGTCGCCCATGCCGAGCACGCGGCTGGCCAGGCGATCCGGATGGAACACTTCCAGGCCGTCGAGTTTCTCGCCGACACCCACGAATTTGATCGGCCGGCCGGTGACGTGTCGCACCGACAAGGCGGCGCCGCCGCGTGAATCGCCGTCGAGCTTGGTCAGCACCACACCTGTCAGCGGCAGCGCATCGTTGAAGGCCTTCGCGGTATTGACCGCATCCTGGCCGAGCATCGCATCGACCACGAACAAGGTTTCCGCCGGTTTCAGTGCGCCATGCAGCTCGCTGATCTCGCGCATCATCGCCTCGTCGATGCCGAGACGGCCGGCGGTATCGACGATCAACACATCGTGATAGTGACGTTTCGCCCAATCCACCGCGCCGCGCGCGATCTCGAGCGGCGTCTGGTCAGCGGTGGAGGGGAAGAAGTCGGCGCCGACCTGTTCGGTGACGGTCTTGAGCTGAGCGATAGCGGCCGGTCGATAGACGTCGCACGACACCGTGAGTACTTTCTTGCGCTGCTTTTCGCGCAGCAACTTGGCCAGCTTGCCGACAGTGGTAGTTTTGCCGGCGCCTTGCAGGCCTGCCATCAATATGATGGCCGGTGGCGTGACCGCCAGATTCAATTCGGTTGCCTGGCCGGCATAGTCACCGCCGATCATCGCCGTCAGTTCGCGTTGCACGACGCCGACCAGCGCCTGGCCTGGCGTGAGGCTGCCGATGACTTCCTCGCCCAGCGCCTTTTCGCGCACCTTCGCGATGAACTCGCGCACGACGGGCAAGGCGACGTCGGCTTCCAGCAGTGCCAGCCGCACTTCACGCAACATCTCCTGCGTGTTTTCCTCGGTCAGTCGTGCTTCGCCGCGCAGCGTCTTGACGACGCGGGCCATGCGTTGGGTAAGAGTGTCGAGCATGTTGGAATCGCTGGAAAGATGGCCTCAAAGCCGGGGCGGCCTCGCGTAGGAGCGCGGACCGATTGCGCTACGGGCGCAGCAGTTGGCGGAAGTGGTGGTCGGCCGCTGGTGTAGACTTCGAATATGCTTATTGTACTGTATGCCCTGACTGTGTTTATCTACGCAGCGCTGTCGTTTGCTGCCTGGCACATGCGTCGCCGGCCGTTGCCCGTGAGCGCTGTCGGTGCTCGCCGCGGCGGTGCCACGGCGGCCGTCGGCGGTGTCGGCGGCAGCCTCGAAAAGGGCTTGTTGCTGGTGGCCCTGGCAGCCCACGGACTACTGCTGCACATGACGATTTTTCGCGCCGACAGCATGGTGTTCGGCTTCGCCTTCGCGCTGTCGGCGATGTTCTGGCTGGGGGGCGTGATCTATTGGATAGAGAGTTTTTTCTTTCCGATCGAAGGGCTGGGTCTGCTGGTGTTGCCGCTGGCCTGCGTGGCGCTGATCTTCCCGCTGATCTTCGGTGGCGTGCCCGTGCTCAGCTACGCGGCGGCACCGATGTTCAAGATACATTTCGTGATCGCCAATCTCGCTTATGGGCTGTTGGCGCTGGCAGCCCTGCATGCGATCCTGATGTTGCTGGTGGAGCGGCGCCTGCATCCGGTTTTACGCGGCAATACGATGCCCGGCACGGTGCCGGGTATGGCGCCGATACCCGGCCCGGATAAAGGTTGGCTGGCGATCTGGCTCGATTCGCTGCCGCCGCTGCTGACCTTGGAAAAGTTGTTGTTCCGCATGATCGGCGCCAGTTTCGTGCTGCTCACTTTAACGCTCATCTCGGGTGTGCTGTTCAGTGAGCAACTGCTGGGCGAGGCGGCGCGCTTCGATCACAAAACCGTATTCGCGGTACTGTCATGGCTGATGTTCGGCGGCG
>JBPBQZ010000043.1:0-26392 GCA_050955105.1 Janthinobacterium lividum
CCTTCATACGCCTTGCGTTTGTTAGGCGCAGTTACAGCTTCGGTGTGCCAATCGAAACACAAGGGTTTCCGAGACGTTGACACCTATATAGACGCCCCTTAGCTTAGCGAACATTGTGAATTTCAGGCGTTTTAGCACCCCACACAGAGAGAAGGCCAAAGCCGTAGACGTACCGAGGAGTTGCCGACAGCAACGTGATGGTCACTGACTGATTGCAGGACAGGAGAATGCAAGAAGCGACTGCCCTATTGGGAGGGGCGGGGTCTCTCTGTGTCCGAATTTCGCGAGCCTGGAGAAGTCACGCCTTAAGGAAAGGGATCGGAGCAGTGAAAGGTATTCAGCAAAAGACACTAATAAGCATAACTAATTGAAAAATGGGCTTTCCATTACGCGATTAAAGCGACGTCGTGGGCCGGCGGGCAGGGCAGCGCCCGTGAATACGACACGCATCACCACTTTTACAGCGACCTGCGCACACTTGGAGAAGATATGAAAAAGTCCTACATCGCCGTATCAGCCGGGCTACTCGGGCTGACCTCACTCGCCCACGCGCAAAGCTCGGTGACCTTGTATGGGGTGGTCGACGCGGCGGTAACGTACGTCCACGCATCCGGTCAGGGCAACAAGTTTTCGATGGATTCGAGCGGCTTGAACTCGGCGGTGTACGGTATGACCGGCACTGAAGACTTGGGCGGTGGCTTGTCGGCCAACTTCACCTTGGAAGGCGACATCAATCCGCCTTCGGGCACCGGCGGTACCACGGGTGTGAATAATCAAACAACGAGCTCGGCCATCTTCGGGCGCCGGTCTTTCGTGAGCTTGAAGTCCGAGACGTTCGGTGAAGTGCGCTTGGGCCGCGACTATACGACGACTTACTTGAGTAACGCGATCTACGATCCGTTCACCGACCTTGGCATCGGCAGCGCCGCGCCATTGCAATTGACGTATGCCGGCGTGCCGTCGGTGCGCACATCCAACAGCGTGTTTTACTTGACGCCTGATACGCTCGGCGGGTTTTTTGGCGAAGCAGAGTACGCATTCGGCAACAATCCTATCGACATGACCGATGGTACCGGACACGACGGCGATTTTGCCGGCGTGCGCCTGGGATATGAAGGCCACGGCGCGAATGCGGCGGTTGCCTACTCGAAAGCCACCTTCGAAGGTGGCGATGTCCGCGAATTCAACGCCGGCGGCACCTATGATTTCAAGATAATCAAGGCTTACGCGCTTTATCAGCAAGCCAGTGTAGGTGGCCCGGCCGCGGCGACGCAAAGCACCACGCTGCTGGGTGGCATCATCCCGATCGGCGTCAATGCGGTGCGGTTCTCGGCTATCCGCTTCCACGAACATGGCGATTCTTCACTCGATGCGCTGAAGTTTACCGTCGGCTATATCTATAACTTGTCGAAGCGCACGCAGCTTTATGGCACCTATTCTTTCCTGGGCAATCACAAGAACGCCACCAACGGCCTCCAGCAAGACGAGTTCTTGGTACCGAGTGCCGGCGGCACTGTGAATGGTGCGCAGATCGGTATCAGCACCAAATTCTAAGCGCGTCTATTTGAGCTCGCGGGGGAGTTCGATGGCGGCCAACGGCGCGGTATCAGAAGACCGAGGCTTGCTTGGGTGCGTCTGGCCGACGCACCGAGCCGCAGTCGTGGTAACGTCGATACCGCCACCGGACCGTGCATCAGGCGTCTTCGCCGGCTCAGTGACCGTCAACCCATCCTCGCGCCAGATTAGGCGCCAAGCATAGACAACAGGAGAAATAGCATGAGCCGCTTAGCATACGTCAAGGCCTTGGCCATCACCGCCGCCCTCGGCGCCGCGTTGGTCAGCGTGCCGGTTTTCGCGCAGACCGCCGGCGCCGCCGCAGATAACGGTGCCAGCGGCACGATGGCACCGGCCGCAACGCCCAAGGCCTCGCGCAAGGCCGCACGCCAGGCACGCCGCGCTTCGCATCGCGCGGCCCGCAGGGTGGCGCGCGCCAATCAAAAGGCAGACATCAAATCAGCGCAGTCGCAGGGTCTCAATACCAGCAAGAACGACTTGAACTACCCGCGCGACATACCAGGCAAGAGTCCTGATGCCAACAACCCAGGTCAGGACAACAAGAACTAAGTTGTAGCCAGCAAGCAGTAGTCGTAGGGTAGCTTGCGACGACGCTCGCCGCCGCGCTCCACCAGGAGCCGGCGCCGAGCGTTTTTTATTTCACGGGAATCGGCGTGGTAGCGGGCACTGGCACCGCGGTGACGCTGTTCTTGGCGCTGCCGGTGGCGATACGGTCGCCGTAGGTCAGGTAGATCAGCGCATTGCGCTTGCGATCTACCATGCGCACCACGTGCAGCGTCTTGAAAATAAACGACATGTGCTCGGAGAACACAGTGGTTTGCTGCGGTAGGGGGTGCGTGAACTGAATCGGTGCGATCTGGCGACAGGCGATCGAGGCTTCGGTCGGATCTTCGGCGACGCCCAAGGTGCCCTTGATGCCGCCGGTACGTGCGCGTGACACGTAGCAGGTAATGCCCGTCACCAGCGGATCGTCGAAAGCTTCAACGACCACGCGATCGGAACCCGTCAGGTGAAAATTCGTATTCACGCTGCCGATCTCTTCGGCCAACACCGATGGCGAGGCGGCAAGCATGCCGAGCGTGCAGGCATAAGCCAGCGCACTCGCGACGCCGGTGCTCGTCGCATTGCCAACCGCGCGCGTCAAACGTTCAGAGATTTTCATCGCGTCCTTGAGTAGCGCGTGTCGACTCGATGCTCACTCATCGGGCGGACATTGCAAGTTACAGGCATTGACGTCGCCTTGGGCTTTGCGCCGCGCGACTGCATCGGGGTTGCGATATTTGCCGGTCGGCGCGGATGCGCCGAACTCCATCTGCGGCGCGGGTTTCCACTGATAGTCGCGAGTCAGCAGGCCATTCGGGTCGCCGGGGGTCATCTGCGCCAGCGCAAGCGGCGTCGACGCGAGCGCCAACAGCGCGGCGAGGACATGAGTGAGGCGGGGCGGTTTCATAAAATGCCAAGACCATCGTTTCGTTACAAGGGCATAAATATAACGCAAGCGCGTGGCCTGGGTCGCCGATAGCAGTTACTGGCAATTACGGATTGTGCCAGCGCGAGTGCCAGTGCTGTTTGCGAAGATGCGCGGCATGCATGGCCAAATCGTGCAATTGCTGGCGATGCGGCCGCTATACGCGAAATTTACCAGCGAAAACTTCTTGCTAGAGGCAAAATCGGCATACCAAAAAAAATGCACATGCACCTGTAACAAGGAGACTTAAATGACCTGGGGTTTCGAGACAGAGCCGGAATTTCAAAAAGAACTCGACTGGATCGATGATTTCGTTCGCGAAGAAATCGAACCGCTCGATCTGGTGCTGGATACGCCGTACGACGTACATAGCGACTTGCGCAACCGCTTGATGCGCCCGCTGCAGCAAGAGGTGAAGAAGCGCGGCTTATGGGCTTGTCATTTGGGCCCGAATCTCGGCGGCCCCGGCTATGGCCAGGTGAAGCTGGCGCTGATGAACGAAATTCTCGGTCGCTCCACCTTCGCGCCGTCGGTGTTCGGTTGCCAGGCGCCTGATTCGGGCAACGCCGAAATCCTCGCGCACTACGGCACACCGGAACAGAAGAAGCGCTTTCTCGAGCCGCTGCTGTCCAACGAGATCATCTCCTGCTTTTCGATGACCGAGCCGCAAGGCGGCTCTGATCCGCAGACGTTTACCACGCGTGCGGTACGCGACGGCGACCACTGGGTCATCACCGGGCAGAAGTGGTTTTCATCGAATGCACGGCTGGCATCGTTCTTCATCGTGATGGCGGTCACCGATCCGGACGTCTCGGCTTATAAGGGCATGTCGATGTTCATCGTGCCAGCCGACACGCCCGGCATCCGCATTTTGCGCAATGTCCATTTGCCCACGCGCAAGCCGGGCTATGGCGGCGAAGGGTATATCGCCTATGAAGGCGTGCGGGTGCCGGCCGATCATGTGCTGGGCGAGCCCGGGAAGGCCTTCGAAGTGGCCCAGACGCGCTTGGGCGGCGGTCGCATTCACCACGCCATGCGCACCATCGGCGAGGCGCGCAAGGCGCTGGACATGATGTGCGAACGCGCGGTGTCGCGTGAATCGCAGGGCTCGCGGCTGGCGGACAAGCAACTGGTGCAGGCGATGGTGGCCGAATCGTGGCTGGAGCTCGAGCAATTCCGGCTGCTGGTATTGCGCACGGCGTGGCGCATCGACCAGTACGACGACTACAAGCGCGTACGCAAAGATATCTCCGCGGTGAAGTTCGCCATGCCGAAAGTGCTGCACGACATCGTCTCGCGCGCCATGCAGGTGCATGGTTCGCTCGGCTTGACCGATGAAATGCCGTTTGTCGAGCAACTGGTTACCTCGTACATTCTCGGACTGGCCGACGGCCCCACCGAAGTGCACAAAGTGACCTTGGCGAAACTGCTGCTGCGCGAGTACAAGCCCGCCGACGAATTGTTCCCGTCGTATCACTTGCCGCGTCGCCGCGAAGCCGCATTGCGCAAGTTCGGCCTCACCGAAAGCGATTTGCAGCCGTCGCATTAAGGAGATCGGCATGCCCAGCGCTCCCGCCAATCCGGCTGTCTTGAAATACGCGCACAACATCAACGATCTGCGCGAGCAGGCACGGCGGGTGTTGCCGCGCGGACTTTTCGAATTCGTCGATCGCGGTACCGAAGACGAGCGCGCGTTGTTGGCGAACCGCGCGGCCTTCGATGCCATCACGTTTCGGCCGCGTGTGCTGCGCAACGTTGCGCAGCGCACCCAGGCCACCGAGTTCTTCGGCAAGCCCAGCGCCATGCCGATTGCGGTGGCGCCGACGGGGGCCGCGGGCTTGCTGTGGTTCGACGGCGAGATTGCGATTGCGCGGGCGGCTGCCGCGGCGGGCATTCCTTTTACGCTGTCGACCGCATCGATTGTGTCGATGGAGCGGGTCGCTGCGGGCGCTGGCGGCACGCTGTGGTTCCAGCTGTACATGTGGCCCGATCGGCAGATGTCATACCGACTGATCGAGCGCGTGCAAGCGGCGGGCTACGAGGCCTTGATCGTTACGGTGGACACCGCCGCGTCGCCCAATCGAGAGTTCAACCTGCGCAATGGCTTCGCTTTGCCGATGCGCCTGACGCGTCGCAATATTGTCGACGTGATGCGGCATCCGGGCTGGTTCTTCAATGTGTTCGCGCGCTACATGATGCGCTCGGGCATGCCGATGCTGGAGAACTATCCGGAAGAGTTGCGCATGAAGCTGACCGGACCGGATGGCAAGCGCATCATGCCGAAGAATGATTCGCTCGACTGGTCCGACTTGCGCGAGTTGCGCAAGCGCTGGAAAGGGCCGCTGATGATCAAGGGTGTACTGCATCCGGACGATGCGACTCTGGCAATCGAGTGTGGCGTCGATGCGATCATTGTTTCCAACCACGGGGGCCGCAATCTCGATAGTTCCATCCCGCCCATGCTCGCTTTGCCCGATATCGTCGAACGCGTGAACGGACGCGTCGACGTGATGCTCGACAGCAGCATCCGCCGCGGCAGCGATGTGGCGAAAGCGCTTGCGCTGGGTGCGAAGGGCGCTTTTGTGGGACGCGCGCCGCTATGGGGCGTGGCGGCGGCCGGCGAACCGGGCGCCACCTTCGCACTGCGTATCTTGCACGATGAGATCGAACGCGTGATGGGCTTGCTGGGTTGCGCTGATCTGGCGGCAATTCGAGACGGCCTGCTGACGCCAGCGCTCGGCTCGCAGCGCGGCGGCGATGCTCCGGGCACCGGCGGCGCGGCAGCCGCCGTGGCCAGCGCCTTGGCACGTTTCGACGCAGACCTGGAAATCGATCATCCCATCGCAAGCACGGCGGCTGTCGACTGATTGGAGGGCGCGCGGCAACGCCGCCTCGCATGGCACCGCCGCACCGTTTCCCTGCATAAAAGATCACGCTGGTTTTTTGAGATTCGCTTTGACAAGGCCGCTTCCGTCACCTTTAATACGGACATGCGTATTAAACCTGTGCGCCGGTCATTATCGAGATAACAAGGAACCCGCTCCATGGACAAGCCGATCAAGATTCCCGGTCCCAATCATCCGATCACAGTTACGCCGTATCCTGGCCGCATCGTCGTCACGGTAGCAGGCCGCGTCGTCGCCGATAGCCGTGCGGCCCTGACACTGCAGGAAGCTGCTTATCCGGCGGTGCAATACATTCCACGGCAAGACGTCGACATGTCGCTGCTGCAGCGTACGGATCACGCAACCTATTGCCCGTTCAAGGGTGACTGCTCCTACTACAGCATTCCGGCCGGCGGCGAGCGCTCAGCCAATGCCGTCTGGAGCTACGAAGCACCGTTCGACGCGGTGGCGTCGATCAAGGACCATGTCGCGTTCTATCCGGATCGCGTCGACGCCATCAGCCAGCAGGCAGCGGACTGATTCGAGCATGCCGAAACCGTCACATCGGCAGAAGATATTGACCGAAGGTCTGCGGGTGGTGCATGCGCGAGGCTTTGCCGGTGCCAGCGTGCGCGACATCGTGCAGGCCGCTGGTGTGCCGCAGGGCTCGTTCACCAATCACTTCACGTCGAAAGAGGCGTTCGCCTTGGAGATCATCGATCTCTATTTCGAGAACGCCAGCAAGGTGATCGGCGAGACATTGCGCAACGACGCGTTGCCACCCCTGCAGCGCCTGCGCGCTTATATCGATGCCAACATCGCGCGCCTCGATCGCGACGAGATGCGCAACGGCTGTCTGTTTGGCAACTTCACCGCTGAAGCCAGCGACCACAGTGAACGCATTCGCGCGCGTCTGGTGCAGATTTTCGCTGAGGTGCAGCGCTCGATCGCCTATTGCCTGCACGCAGCCGTTGCGGTGCAAGAGTTGCCGCCTAGCATCGACTGCGATGAGGTGGCGGGCTTCGTGGTGTCTTCGTTGCAAGGCGCGATGCTGTTGGCGAAGGCGCAACGAAGCGCCTTGCCGGTAGAGCGCCTCAAGCAGATTCTTTTCGGCGTTATCCTGAACTAATCAATACTTGCCGACGATATCCCAGAAACCGCATTTGTGTTCTTGCGCGAAATCGCCGGCCGCCATGATCTGCGGATGCGGCAGTTGCAGGCTCAGGTAATTGTCGCGCGCGGCATCGAATTGCTGCCACGGGCCCTTGCCATGCCGCGCTTTCCAGAAGGTGGTCCAGTAACCGACCATCGTGTCCGAGAGCTTTTGCTGCGCGGCCGACAGCGGATGCGGCGTGCCCTGACCGCCGTGGTACTGCGGGAACAGGTACTGCAGTTCCAGCGTATGACCGGCGCCGATCGAGAAGCTTGCCGGCACCATGTACGCGGGCGCGGTGCGGTCGGCGAACTCATAGGCGTAGGTGGGCGTCTGGCTCGCGGTCCAGTGGCTCAGCTTGCGTCCCGGACACGCCATCAGCGAATCGGTTTCGGCGGCGCCCAGCGCTTCGCTGGGACTGCTGTAGTCGCTCAGCGGATACACTGCCTGCACACGCGGCGCGAGGTCGGCACCGTAGAAGGCCGCCAAGCCCGCGGGATAGTCAGCGGCGCTCAATACCTTGCCCTTCTTTTCATACTCGGTATTGCCGACTGCCCAACGCCATTCGTCGCGGTTGTTGCCGTTGATGAACGGCACGTGATTGAAGTGGCCTGACTGGAACGCTTGCTTGGGCGGCAGGGGCAGCACCGAACCGTCCACCACCAGCCCCTGCAGATTTGCCATCTCGATTTTCAGGATTTGCTCGACGCTCAGCCGGCGCAAGCAGTCGGCGCTCTGCTCGGTGCACCCGAGCGCCGCGGCAAACTTGGTGCCGGCCGCTTCCGCTTTGTCCAGTGTTTTGATGCCGCCGGTCGCGCCGATGATGTAGCCGCCGCTTTCCGAGATACCTTGATGGAACAGCCCGGCCGACAGCGGCGACATCAGGTTCGCGATCACGGCCGCACCGCCCGCGGATTCGCCGAAAATTGTGACGTTGTCAGGGTCACCGCCGAAAGCGGCAATGTTCAGGCGCACCCACTGCAGCGCGTACTGTTGATCCATCAGCCCGTAGTTGGCGAAGGTGTGGCCTTCCTTGTCGAGCGCCGGATGCGCGAAGAAGCCGAACAGGCCGAGCCGATAGTTGAAGCTCACCACGACGGTGCCGGCACGAACCAGCTTGCTGGCATCGTAGTCGTCGCTTTCGCCATCGAAGAATCCGCCGCCATGTATCCACACCATCACCGGCCGTTTGGCGCCATGGGCGATAGCGGCGAGCTGCGTGAACACGTTCAGGTACAGACAGTCTTCGGTGGTGCTAGGGCTGGCGAACACGCCGAGTTCATAGCTCTGCGGACAGGTTTTGCCGAATTTCTCGGCGGCCAGCGGGGTCTGCCACGACGCGGGCGCTTGCGGAGGCATCCAGCGCAAAGGTCCGACTGGCGGGGCGGCGAACGGAATTCCGAGATAGGCTTGCACGCCATGGAAGATGATGCCGCTGACGGGACCGCTGTCGGTCTTGACGATGCCGGTGGTGGGCGTGGAAGAATCAGTGTCGGACGAGGCCGCGGTGGCGGCGCCTGTGCTGGCGCAAATCAGGGTCGAAGCTATCAGCGCGCAACTGGATAGCCGTGCGAAGGTGCGCAGCATAGGGTCGAGTATATTCACCAGGTCTCCTCTTTTTATAGTGCGGGCAGTGTGGCGCGCCGACGCTTCGCTCTCGATGGCCGTTCCAGGTAACGGCGTTGGCCGCAACGCAAACGCGCGGCAGAGTATGCCGCGCGTTCGGGAATCACCGTCGATGCGTGAGCTTAGGTGCAGCGCCGCCAAGCGTAGCTTAATTCGGCACGAAAACGTTCTTGCCGTCTTTCTGAGATACCGTGCCGCGCAAGCCGATGGCTTCCTGGCCTTGCAGCTTTTCCAGGGTTTGCGGATCGTCGGGCGTCACTGCCATGAAACGCTCGTTGGTTGCGTTCAAGCGGCCGAACAGCACGCCCGCCTCCGGCCCTTTCTTGCCGTGCAGTACCGCATACGTTTCGATTACGGCAGCGCCTTGCGGCGTCGCGGCGAGCTTGGCCTTGGGGGCCTTGTCGATTTCGTCCTGGATGATCGACGGATCTTCGCGCACGAAGGGCTTGCTTGGCACATCGGTCGAATACAGGCCGACGGCTTCCTTGGTAACCAGGCCGCCATTGGCCATCACCAGACCATAGCTGCCCGGCTTCGAGCGTACCCGTTGCACCATCTCGGCAATCGCATGGGTGACGTAGTTGTTGCCCGGTCCGCCGAAGTAGGGCAGGCCGCCGGTTACCGTCAAATCACGCGGGTCATCCGGCGAGATGCCGAGTTCCTTGCAGGCGATCTGTACGGCCGACGGAAAGCAGCTATAGAGATCGAAGAACGAGACGTCATCCAACTGCTTGCCGGCCTGCGCCAAGGCGTGCTGCGCAGTGAGCCGCATGGCCGGCGATTCATCGAGCCGCTCGCGATCGCTGACGAACCACTGATCGTGGGCTTGCGCGGTGCCGTGCAGATATACGCGTTTGTCGCGCGCGATGCCGAGCGCGTCGGCCCGGGCTTCGGAGACCACGAAGAAGGCCGCCGCCTGATCGATATAGGCGCTGGCTGTCATCAGCTTGGTGAACGGGAAGCCGACGAACGGATTTTCCGGCGTTACCGTTTCCAGCATTTCGGTGCTGTAGCCCTTGCGACGCGTGGCCAGCGGATTGTCTTTGGCAATCCCGGCGAATCTCGAAAACAGTCGGGCGCTGGCCTGCCGGTACTGCTCGACGGTCTGGCCGGCGGCATGACGCAACGACTGGCCGATCAGCGCATACATGGCAATCGCCGAGCGCATGCCGTGCTTCTCTTCGTCGTCGGTGTACATGCCTTTTACGCCGGTCAGCTCGTTCGGCTTGGACGGCGCGTCTTCGCCCCACTCAAGCTGCAGGCCGGCGCGTTTCGCGGCCAGCTCGCTGCGCAGCGCTTCGCCGCCGACGATCAGCGCGACTTGCGATGCGCCCTGCGCGATGCGTTCGCAGGCGCGCGCCAGCATGATTTGCGGCGAGTCGCCGCCTTGCGGCGGATACACCAGGTCGCTCGGGTGGGCGCCGAGGCGCTGCGCCAGCGACCAGGGCGGGTTGACGATTTTGCCGAATGGCGAGGCGAAGCGCGGCATCGTATCGGAGAAAAGACGGATCACCGTCAAGGAATCGAGCGCCTGCGTGAGCTTGTCGCCCGCGCCGCTGTCGGCGGCGGCCAGTAGCGTCGCGTCGAGCATCAACTGCAGAGGCGAGCGCGCCTGATCGGGCGTTGAGGTGGTGTCGGTAACCTGGCCGGAGCCGACGATGACGGGAATGCGGGTTTTATCGATAGTCATGACATCGTCGCTTTAAGCGTCCTCGGACAGATTGATCAATGGCGCCAGACGCTCGGCGGTCTCCGCATACTCGTTGAGCATGTCCAGCACGACCTGCTTGACCGAGGTTTCTTCGGTCATCAAGCCCACCACCTGTCCGGCCGGCGTCGACACCAGATCGGCGCGCTGGGCTTTTTCGATACGCGGCCGCGCGTAGTGATAAAGGGCGTTCTGCAAGGGTGGCAACAAGTGTTTCGGCGCGCCGGGTTGTTCCCACGCTTCCGACATTTTGCTTTTCGTCATGCGCACGGTTTTTCCGGTCATCCATTTGCGACGCACGGCGTCTTCGGTGCGTGTCGCAAAAATCACTTTCTTTTCCAGCGGCGTCAGTTCGCTTTCACGCGTGCCCAGCCAGATGGTGCCGCACCAGACGCCCTGTGCGCCCAGCGCAAAGGCCGCGGCAATCTGCCGACCGCGGCTGATGCCGCCGGCCGCCAGCACCGCCATGTTCGGCGTGCAGATGTCGACCACTTGCGGCACCAGCACCAGCGTCGAGATGTCGCCGGTATGGCCGCCGGCTTCGGTGCCTTGTGCGATCAAGATGTCCACGCCCGCCTCGCGCTGCGCGATGGCGTGCGAGACCTTGCCGCACAAAGCGCCGACCAACAGGCCGCGCGCATGCAGTTCATCGACGACTTCCTTCGGCGGCGCGCCCAGCGCGTTGACGATCAGCTTGACCTGCGGGTGCTTGAGCGCCACATCGATGAGTCGACGCGAACCGCCTGGCCCATGATTACGTTCTTTGCCGGCGCGCCCTTCGCGCGCGAGGCGCGCATCTTCGGGGGACAAGTCCGGCACGCCTTGTTCGCGCAGGAAATTATCGAGAAAGTCTTTTTGCTCGTGCGGCAGCAGGTCTTCCAGCTGTTCAGTGCGCTGGTCGGCTTCCTTGTCGTATTTTGACGGAATCAACACGTCGATACCGTAGGAGCGGCCGCCGACGTGCTCGTCGATCCATTTCAATTCCTGCTCGAGCTGCTCCGGCGAGTGGGTGCCCGCGCCGAGTACGCCAAAGCCGCCGGCCTTGGTGATCTCCACCACCACGTCGCGACAGTGAGAAAAAGCGAAGATCGGCACATCGCAGCCGAGGCGTTCGCAAACAGGAGTACGCATGGAGTCTTTCCTTTTATCTCGAAAATGTGCGGAGTGTGCCGCGCGATAGCGCATGGCCGTCGCATGGCCGTCGCACGGCCGGCACCGTGCCGTATGCGGGTAAACGAGCGCCAGGGACCAATCCACGCTCGCCTAATATCTATTGCTCAAGTTTCATGGATTTCAGCAGGCTGCAGTATAGGAATTACCCTGACTTCCACTCAGGATACATCGGAAGTACACTTACTAAATAGAAAGTGTACTTACTAAGATGTCGAAGGGGAATACGTAAAACCCCGAGCAGTATCAACATTTTTGATATTCGCCGACGGGCCGTTGCTGCAGGGCTCTGCCGCAACGGCCTCGCGCCGCTTATTGCCAAGGAAAAACTGATGATCAAGGAAGTCGAATTCTTCTCCGGCCCGGGTTTGCGCATGTCGGGACACTTGTACCTGCCCGAAGCGTCGCGCAATCTGCACGCCGGCGTGGTGTTCTGCCATGGCTTCGGTGGCGTAAAGGAAGGCGTTCCGGTCGGGCTGTCGAAATTATTGGCAGCCGAAGGCTACACCGTGATGGCCTTCGATTATCGCGGCTTTGGCAAGAGCGAAGGTGCGCGGTCGCTGCTGAATCCGCACGAACAGGTGGAAGACACCGTGCATGCGCTGGAATACCTCGCGACCTGCGTGCCCGATGTCGACCCCGAACGCATTGGCCTGTACGGCACCAGCTTCGGCGGTGGCGTGGCGGCGATCGCAGCCGCGCGCAGTCCGCGCCCGAAAGCGCTGGCAATGTCGGTGGCGGTAACCTCCGGCAGTCATTGGCTGCGCAACATCAATCGCTGGTCGGAATTCGAAGAAATCAAGACGCGTTCGCTGGCCGCGCTGGCGCGCAAGGTCGCGACCGGCGAAATCGAGATCGGCGAACGCTTCGAGATCATGGTTCCCGATGCGACGTCGAAACTGCGCTATACCGAAAAAGTGCCGATGGCGATTGAAAGTGCTTATCACGTGCTGCAGCATGAGCCGATCGAGTTTGCCGACAAGATTTCGGTACCGGTACAGATGTTCGGCGTGGCCGACGATTCGCTCGTGCCTTATGAGCAAACGCCGATGTTCTACGAGCGGGTTCGTACCGAAAAAGCCTTGAAGGTGTTCGAGCGCGGTAATCACTGGGCCGTCTATGACGCGGCACTGCAAAGCGTGGCGACCACTACCATCGACTGGTTTGCGCGCCACGTGCTCAAGCAAAACCCGGAACGCATTTACAGCCGCAGCGATGCGAGCTCGCTGCCGGCCGACGTGCGTTGAGAGGAATTTGGTTCATGACTACTTCTGGTCGAGTTCCTGCAGCCGCGCGTCGCGCATTTCATGATTCCGCGCTATGTGCGAAATTTCAGGACATGACGTGATGTCGGACAAGAAGGTCGCATTGGTCACCGGCGCCGCCGGCGCTATCGGTTCTAGCACCGCTGCAAAGTTGTGCCAGGATGGTTTCAAGGTATTGCTGCTCGACCGCGCCGAACTCGTGCATCAAGTTGGCCAGCAATTGGCCGATGCGGGTTACGCAACCGAAAGCCATGTGCTGGAGTTGGTCGAACTCGATGCCGTCGCGAAGTTCGCGCAAGACACCGTTGCCCGTCTTGGCAAGGTCGACGTGCTTGTCAACAATGCAGGGCTGCACATCTACAAAGGCCGCGGCGTGTTCGGTATCGAAGAACTGTCGACCGATCAGTGGCGACAGATTTTCGATATCAACCTGGCGGCGCCATTCGTGCTCTGTCGCGAATTGCTGCCGGCCATGCGTACCAGCGGTTGGGGTCGCATCGTCAACATCTCATCGCGCGTTGGCCGCAGCTTCACGCCCGGCACGAGTGCCGACTATGTGTCGAGCAAGGCCGGCATGATCGGTTTCACGCGCGTGCTCGCAGGCGAGTTCGGCCGCTTCGGCATCACCGCGAACATCGTAGCGCCCGGCCGTATTTCCACGCCGCAGGCGAATCGTGTTTCCGAAGACGTGATTGCCGACGCGCTACGTTCAATCCCCGTCGGTCGTCTCGGTGTGCCGGACGATATCGCCTCGGCCGTGGCCTATCTGGTTTCCGATGCAGCCTCATTCATGAACGGCGCGGTGCTCGACGTGAATGGTGGCGGCTTCATGCCTTGATGCGTTTCTCGAAAATCGTGCAAAGGCCGCAAGCCTTTGCTCAGCTATTTTCAATATATCGACCAGGAGGTCAATCTCGTGTCCATTACCAAGCTTGAATACTGCACCGTCGAACGCGACGGCCATCTGACGGTGGTGACCATCAATCGCCCGGAAGTGATGAACTCGCTGCACTACGAAGGCGATCTCGAACTGGAGCAGGTATGGAATGAGTTCGATCGCGATCCGGATCAATGGGTCGGCATCATCACCGGCGCCGGCGATCGTGCATTTTCAACCGGCAACGATTTGAAGGTGCACGCCACGCGTGGCGTGCGCGAATTCCCGCCGGGAGGCTTCGCGGGCCTGAGCACGCGCTTCGATCTCGATAAACCTGTGATTGCGGCGGTCAATGGTACGGCGATGGGCGGCGGCTTCGAATTGGCCTTGTCATGCGATCTGGTGATAGCCGCCGAGAATGCTTTCTTCGCACTGTCGGAACCGCGTGTCGGCCTGGCGGCACTGGCCGGCGGCGTGCAGTATCTGCCGCGCGCGATCGGTCTGCCGAGAGCCATGGGCATTCTGCTGACGGGCCGACGTGTGCCGGCGAAGGAGGCTTTCGACCTCGGGTTCGTTACGGCGTTGGCGCCTGCTGGCGGCGCCTTGGAAGAAGCGCGCAAGTGGGCGGCGCAGATGCTCGAATGCTCGCCGCTGTCGCTGCGTGCCACCAAGCAAGTGGCGCGCAAGACGATGCTGGATTCTGATTTTGAAGAAAATCTGCGCAACGCACGTCAATTCCCGGCCGCTGTGCGTCTGCGCACCAGCGAAGACTTTGTCGAGGGACCGCGTGCCTTTGCCGAGAAGCGCAAGCCGGAATGGAAAAACCGCTGAACGCCGCGCCTGCGGCGCGCGGGCGTTGACAGACATAAAGTTTTGACCCATAGAGAAGGCTAGTAAGGCATTGGTTGACGCGTGATCGCGCGCGCCGGCCAATGCATCCATCCCTTCAGCAAGCTGCCACCATGCGCCCGTTCAATATCTATAAATCACCTGGACACCTGGTCCGCCGCGCCAACCAGATCTTCGTTTCGCTATTCATCGAGCAACTGGCCGATCAATTGACGCCGGTGCAATTTGGC
The DNA here is from genome assembly GCA_050955105.1 of Janthinobacterium lividum. GTDB lineage: Bacteria > Pseudomonadota > Gammaproteobacteria > Burkholderiales > Burkholderiaceae > JBPBQZ01. Next base: position 14,807 of record JBPBQZ010000043.1, read on the forward strand.
TTGATGGCAGTGCTGCAAGCATCGGAAGGTCTCGACCAGATTACGCTGGCGAAGAAATTGGCCTTGGATAAATCGACTGCGGGTGCGGTGCTGGCACGCCTCGAGGCGAAGGGCTGGGTGGAGCGCCGTTCCGATCCCACCGACTTGCGGCGCCGCGTGCTGTATGCCACCCGTAAGGGCCGCAGCGTTTACCAAGCGGTGCGCGACGAAGCCGAAAAAACGCAACGCCGCTTTCTGAAGCCGCTCGATGCGCAAGAGCGCGAGGTTTTCCTGCGGCTGCTGACTAAGCTGGTGGTCTCGAATAACGAAAACAGCCGGGCGCCACTGCACGCCGAAGCCTCGATCGAAGACTGAATGAGCGCGCGCCGCGGGTTGCCGGAGCGGCGTGCGAAATCAGGGTTTACGTCAGGACAAATCTCCCACCGCCTTGCCGCGCGCGACCTGCATGCAGGTAACCCCACCAATTGCGGGCGCACAAATTTAACTGTAGATTAATATCACTCGAATCAAGGCACTACCCGACGTACAAAAACTAGACAGGAGACGATTCGATGATGCGGAAATTGATCAACGCCAGCGTAGTTGCGCTGGCGTTGGGCGGCCTGGGCGTGGCGACGTCGGTCAATGCTGCGTCGGCCACTGAACCGATCAAGGTCGGAATGATTCTGGTCGATAGCGGGCCATTCGCGTCCAACTATGGTTTGGCCGATGCGGCCAAATTGTCGGTCTCCTTGCTCAATGCCGACGGCGGTGCGCTCGGGCGCAAGTTTGAGCTGGCAGTGGAAAGCAATCCCGGCACGCCCGCGGGCGCAATCGCCGCGGCGACGCGTGCGGTGCAACAAGACGGCGCGCCGTTCTTGATGGGAATGTTTTTCTCGTCGATGTCGCTGGCCTTGGGGCCGAAGCTGCCCGGCCTCAACGCTTTGGCGTTCGATACCACGGCTGCATCGGAGGACTTGACCGGCAAGAGTTGCCAAGCCAATTACTTCCGCGTGGCGGTGAATGACGGCATGATCGTCAATGCCTTCAAAGCCTACCTGAAGCAAAATAATCTGAAGAGCTGGGACCTCATCGCCACGGATTTCGCCGGCGGTCACGACTTCGCCAAGAAGTTCACGGCAATGGTCGAGGCTAGCGGTGGCAGCGTTGGCAAGACCCTGTTCAATCCCTTGGGTACCAGCGATTTTGGATCTTATATCTCGCAGCTTGGCAGCAAGCCGTCACAAGGTTTGGCGGTGATGGTGCTCGGCAATGATGCGGTAACCTTCGCGAAACAACAGCAGCAATTCGGCCTGTTTCAAAAATACAAGACAGTTATCTCGAATTCATTCACCAACGACATCGTGCTCGATGCGCAAGGCGAGGGCGTGATGAACGTGGTGGCTAACGTCGGTTACTTGAACTCCTTGCCGGGCGACAAGAATGCGGCCTTCGTCAAGGCTTTCGACGCGCAATATCATGCGAAGCCGAACTTCATGCAGGCTGATTTATACGTGGCCTTCGAGTTGCTGCGCGATGCGATCAATAAGGCGCATTCCACTGATGTGCCGGCGGTACGTGCCACGCTATCAGGGTTACACGCAAACACCATCTATGGCGATGTCGAAATGCGCGCGGCGGATCATCAGTTGGTACGGCAGACGCTGATGGCGCAGGTAATCAAAGGCGCCGATGGCAAGCCGGCGCTGGCGATACGTGCCACCTATCCGGGCGCGGCTATCACGCCGCCGCCCAGCCCCGCGTGCAAGCTGTGATGCGGCGGCTTGCCTGCCTTCTGCGAGGACTTAAAACGTGATGATTCCTCAAGCGGTGGCGCACACGATTGCGCAATCTTTGACGGGCAAGGTGGCACTCGTGACCGGTGGTGGCTCCGGCATTGGCGCCGCGGCGGCAAAGCGTCTGATCGACGCCGGCGCCGCGGTGTTGGTAGTGGATCGTGATTTTGAGAAAGCGCGGGCCGTGGCCCAGGCATTGGGCGAGCGCGCTCAGGCATGCGCTGCCGACGTCAGTTCGGAGAGCGCCATGCAAGCCGCCGTGGACCAGGCGGTGGCGACGTTCGGCGCGCTCGACATCGGTGTCAACGCGGCTGGCTATGGCATGTCAGCGGAAGTGCTCGACATGGATGTGCAGCGTTGGACCGACCTGATGAGTGTGACGCTGGGTGGTGTTTTCATTTCATGCAAGCTCGAGGCACGGCAAATGGTGCGGCAAGGCCGCGGCGGTGTAGTAATCAACATCGCTTCTACCAACGCCTTACAGCCTGCCGAGGGCATGAGCGCTTATTGCGCGGCCAAGGCGGGCGTGGCGATGTTCACGCGCGTGGCGGCGATGGAGTTGGCGCAACACAATGTACGGGTGGTGGGTGTTGGACCGGGTCTCACCGAAACACCGGCCACGCAGGCCATGCTCGCGGCGCCGGTAACGAATGCCGCCTATCTTGGAAATATCCCGGCCGGCCGCGCCGCACAAGCCAGCGAGATCGCGTCGCTGATCGCGTTTCTCGCCTCGCCCGAGGCGGCGTATATCACCGGCGACACCCTCTACATGGATGGCGGGCTGCTGACACGCAGCTATCCATCATTGGCATCGCGCCGGCCCGCCGGTTACGCCGGCGCCGATTTCTTGAAAACGCTCGACCAGGAGGCCGCATCATGAAGGCGCTAGTGTATGAAGGCGATCGGCGCATGACCTTGCGCGACTTGCCCGAGCCCGTGGTTGCGGCCGACGAGGTGTTGATTCGCGTGGCCGCGGTCGGCGTTTGCGGTTCTGACGTGGGCGTCGTGCGTGATGGCGTGCCGGCGCTGCCGACGCCCGTGGTATTGGGACATGAATTCGGCGGTTGGCGCAGCGACACGGGCGAATTCGTGGTGGTCAATCCCATCGTGTCTTGCGGTGTCTGCGCAGCCTGTCGCAGCGGCCGCACGCAATTGTGCGCAACCCGCAAGCTGATCGGCTTTCGGCGACAGGGCGCTTACGCCGAACGCGTCGCAGTACCCGTGAGCAATCTCGTGCCCGCGACCGGCCTCAGCGCCGGCCAGGCTGTGTTGGCCGAGCCGACCGCGAATGGCGTGCATGCCTGGCGGCGCGCCGGATCGCCGAGCGCACGCGTCGCGGTCATCGGCGCGGGTTCAGTCGGACTATGTTTGACGCATGTATTGAAGTCGCAAGGCGTGCAGGACATTACGGTGGTGGATATTGCGACAGCGCGGCTCGAGCATGCATTGTCGCTGGGCGCGGACCAAGTGGCTGAGTCGCTGAGCGGCGCGTACGAGGCCGTGTTCGACGCCGCCGGCACGGCGCGTACGCGCGCCATGGCAGTCGCCAGTGTGGTGCCTGGCGGAACCGTCGCGCTGATCGGCTTGCATGACGACACCTTGGCTTTGTCGGCCGGCGCATTGATCGTTGGCGACAAGACGATCTGCGGCTGCTTCGCCTATACCGCGGCAGAGTTTCGCGACGCGGTGGGGCTATGCGCGAATTTCGATACGGCGTGGGTCGACAGCGTGCCGTTCGCCGCATCGGCAAGCGCCTACACCGAGTTATTGCAGGGTCGTGGTTCGCCAGTGCATGGCAAAACGCAGTTTCACTTCGACGCTTGAACAGACCGATCGAACCAGGAGAAGCATGATGAGCGAAGCAACCACGAGCGCTACCAGTTCACAGCCGAGCTCGGCTCGGCCCAAGGGCGGTCAGATCCAGGTCTTCACCGCGGCGGATGCCAAGCCGCTCGAGGAAACCGGCATGATGCGCATGGCCGCGCCGCCGCCCGAACGCAAGCCATTGAACGCGGTGTTTGCCGAAGCAGCCGGCCAGGCCACCACCACGCGCGTGTTGTTCAGCACACCGGGACCAGGCGGCTTCAGCCTCGTCTACGCGTGGCTCAAGAGCGGCTTTCCCTTGCCGCGGCATTCGCACGATTCCGATTGCGTCTACTACATCATCGGTGGCGAACTCACGCTTGGAAATAAGGTGCTCAAAGGCGGCGACGGCTTCTTCGTGCCCGCCGATTGTGTGTACGCCTACACGCCCGGCCCGGATGGCGTGGAGATACTGGAATTTCGTACCAGCAGTGATTTCGATTTTGTGATGCGCAGCGGCACCTTGCCGATGTGGGAACACATGGCGGCCATCTGCAAGGCAAATTCGGAAAACTGGAAAAGCGAAACCCCGCCGACGCGGCAGTCCACCGGACTAGGCTGAATTCGTCTGGCGCGCCACGCGTTTGCGCGGCGTGGCGGGGCTGTTGCGGCGACTTTCGTGCGACGCGCCCGCGCTTCGACGAGTGCCTTCGACGCTTGGCGCCTTGCGACGCGCGGCCGTCTTGCGCGCCGGACTGCGCGGCGTATGCCGCCAACCGGCGATGCCCTCGAGCAGCAACTCAAGCCCACATTCGAAGACCTCCGCGGGGCTTTGCTTCACCATATATCGCCCGAGAAACTTGATACCTGCGTTGCCACGGGCGGGCAGATTATTCAACTGCGCGACGAACGACTCACCCACTTCGCTCGGCGAGTGGCCGTGGGCTTCCCAACTTGCGGTATTCAAGGCGTGCAGCATAACGAGATAGAACGCCATCGAGGCATCGGCCGCGCTAAAGCCCGCTTCGCGCAGCACATTGCCGCCGAGGTTGGTGTAGGCAACGCCATAGTCCTGGCCGCCCTCCGGCACCTTCTGGAATAGGCGGAACGCGCTGTGGCTGGAGAAATACATCGTCACGCCGCGCCAGCGGGTCAGGTTCGCGTAGGCCACCTTGGCCAGCGTTTCCAGATCGTGGCGCCAGTCGCCGGTTAGCGGCGGCGTACGCTCCATGCGCTCTTTGTAGGCGGCGTTGATGATGGCGCTGAGCAAGTCGTCGCGATTGCCGATGTAGTAGTGGATCAGCGCGCTCGTCACGTGGAACTCGCGCGCCATGCGCGCCACGGTGATCTCCGACAGGGATTCGCCGAGCGCCAACTCGGCCGCGCGCGCGACGATTACCTCATGCGAGATCGATGGGTAATCGGCGCCCGATGCGTTTTTCGAAGGACGTCCGACCCCGCGCTTGACCGGTAGCGCCGCGGGCGCTGGTTTCTTTTTTGTAGCAGGCATGGCTTGCCAGAGGCGAATGATGGAATCGATCATATCGCACAAGTGCGGGGGATGAAGCGGGTATGACGCTCCGCGTGCCAACTAGCATAGGTCCGTCCTGCGAACCAGCATTGCGGCGAGCGCAGCGCCGGTGAAGCTGACGGCGGCTGCCACGAGCAATGCCGCATGAAAACCTTCGGCGAAACTTTGCCCGACCAGACCGAACAGTAGCCGCTGCAACGCTTCGGGGAAGCGCGCCATGACCGGTAAATTGCTGTTTCCGAGCTCGCGTGCCGCGGCGGTGACCTCGAGCGCAAGGTCGGCGCGCATGGCCAGACCATCGACCAACGCCGAGTGTGAGGTGGAAGTGATGACCGCGCCGAGACCTGCGACGCCGAGTGCATAGCCGAATTGGCGCGACGTTGCACTGATGCCGGCCGCCATGCCGGTTCTATCACCCGGCACGACACCGATGGCAACGTGGGTGATCTGTGCATTGATCAGACCGGCGCCGGTGCCAGCCGTCAATAGTGGAATAGCTATACCGAATTCAGCGTGTATCGCCGACGCCAACGCCAGGTCTGCTAGGCCGATGATCGCCAGCCCACCGGCAAACTGGACTTGCGGCGCAAGCAGCCGGCTCAGGCGCGCGGCAAACGGTGGCACGATCAGCATCGGTAGGCTCAACGGCAGCAAGGCCAAGCCGATTTCCGCTGCGCCTAGCTGTGCTGCGCGGGTGAGGTAGAGTGGCACGTAGACAAACAAGGACCAGTATCCGACCGAAGCCGCAACCGCAACGACCAATACGCCGATGAAAGAAGGCACCGCGAACAACTTCAAGTCAAACATCGGATGCGATGATCGGCGCTCTACAGCTACAAATACAGAAAGCAGCGACAACGCCAGGGCGATTAAAGAGATCTCGGAGAGGTTTGACCAACCGAGATGATTGCCACGCATCAATGCATAGATCAGCGCGATCAAGCCCGGTGTAAAGCATGCGAATCCAGGGAAATCGAAGCGCCCAGCACTCCCAATAGCTGACTCTCGAAGCAATTTTGGTACGAGCAGTGCGATCCATAACGCCACGGGCAGATTGATAAAAAAGATCCAATGCCAATTGGATTGGCTGAGGATTTGGCCACCGAACGTCGGGCCGAGAGCCAAGCCAAGACCTCCCGCGGTCGCCCAGATGCCATACGCCATCGAACGATCGCGAGCCTCGAAAGTTGATGCGACCAGGGCCATGCTGCAGCTGGCCACGCACGCGCCGCCAGCTCCCTGAGCTGCGCGCGCGACATTTAAAAAAATTCCGTTGAATGCGAATCCGCAAGCCGCCGAGGCCGCGGCGAAGAGCACTATTCCAAACAAGAAAATTCGCCGTCGGCCGCAGCGGTCCGCGCATGCACCTGCCGCTAATAACAAAGAGCCATAACTCAAGGTATATGCGTTGACGATCCACTGCAGGTGCTCGAAATCGAGATGCAAATCGCGCTCGATTGACGGTATCGCGACTGATACCACCGTAATGTCGAGCGAAACCATGAGTACAGCAAAAGACAGGGTCGACAAGGCGCCCCACTGCTTCAAAGACCAGTGTTTCATTGCTAAAGGATTGCCCGGTGCAACGGTCACGGGGCATGACCAATTGAATGGACCGTGCCGCTCAGAAAGCGGGAGGGGCAGTACAGGAATCAGGCGGACGGTTTGAACGTGGGGTGGGCGGAGAGTGTACGGAATTTATCGGCTGCCGCAAGCCGGACGGGGAAACACCGGCGCACGCTTCTCGCGAAACGCGCGCACGCCCTCGGCGAAAGCCTCGGTCTTGGCGAGCGCGCGCTGGCGCGTGGCCTCGTAGGCGAGTTGCGTGGGCAGGTCGTTGCCTTCGGCGGCGGCGAATGCCTGACGGGTTTCCAGCGCGGCATGTGCGGGCGTTTGCGCCAGGCGTCGTGCCAGCGTGGTGGCCTCGGCGAGCAGGCCGACATCGTCGACGCAGCGCCAGATCATGCCCCACTGTTCGGCTTGCTCCGCGCTCAGCCGGTCGCCAAGCAAAGTCAGCGCGCGGGCGCGGGCGGGGCCCAGCAGGCGCGGCAAGAACCAGCTGCATCCAAGGTCCGGCACCAGGCCGAGCTTGGTCATGAAGGGCAGGTAGAAGTAGGCGCTGCGCGCTGCAACGACGATATCGGCGGCCAGCGCAATGCCGACACCACCGCCGGCCGCTACACCGTTGACGGCGGCCACGATCGGCACCGGGCACGCCTGCAGATCGAGTATCAGCGGATTCATCAGCCGTTCCATGACCTCGCTGGGCGGTACTTCGTCAACCTGATCGGGCGCGGGCTTGGCCAGGTCCGCGCCGGCGCAGAAAGCCTTGCCGGCACCGCTCAATACCAAGGCGCGAACTTCAGTAGCGCCGCTCGGGCTGGCGATTGCCGCCAGCACGGCGCGCAACTCCACCAGCAGTTTTTGAGACAAGCCATTGAACATTTCGGGACGGTTCAAGGTGACAAAAGCGATGCCGTCGTCGACGCGGTAGAGCAGTTGTTGATAGTCCATAGGTGCTTGTCTCGAAAAAGTGTGCCGTGCGGTGGCTGGCCGCCGTGTCCGCTGCATAACTTGCAGTTTCGCTAAAGCGCGAGTTTGCGGGCGCAGGCATGGGAATTCAATGATCAATTCGGGCAACTGCATTGGCGCCGGCTTGCAAAAACCAGTAGCGGCGGCGCAGTGCTCGGCTCCGAACCGGTATTTCTTGACACATCCGGTGCGCTTGCCTAGCCTTTCCGAGATTGTCGAGCGGCGCAATAGCCGCCCGGTCGATTCATCAATCAAGTTGGAAGGCTGACCATGCGACCGCTTTTTGAGACGCTTGAAGACCGCGGACCGAAGGGCGCCGGGCCGGCGGCCGCCTCTTCCGGCAAACGTCTGGCTCACCATACGATTCCGATGGCGCACGCGCTCGGCTTTCTGCAAGGCGCGCATGACGCTGGCATCGACGTGCCTGGCTTGTTGGCGCGCCACGGTATTTCGCCTGCCATGTGCAAATCGCCGTTATCGCGCGTGTCGGTGGATCAGTTCTCCGGCTTGCTCAAGGCGTTGCGCTATCAGATGCGCGACGAAATGGTGGGCTTCTGCAGTGAACCGGTGAAGCTCGGCACCTTTGCATTGGTGGCCGCGCAAATGGTGCGATGCACGACGCTGCACGAGGCCCTCACGGTGGGTTTTCGCATGTATCGGCTGGCGTGCGGCGATTTCAATGCGAGTCTGCGCGTGGCAGAGGATGGCACGGCGCAAGTCGTCATCCGTGAGCGGCAGAACGGCCCGCACGCCGGTTTCATCCATTGCGCGTTTCTGTATTGCATGGTGGGATTGGCTTCATGGCTGGTGCAGGAGCGCATCGCGGTAACGGCCGCGGGATTGCGCGCCAAAGCGCCGCCGGTGCGGCTCGGCGATGCCGCCAAACTGTTCGACGTGCCTATCAGTTTCAGCCAGGCCGCGAGCAGCCTCAGCTTCGATGCACACTGGCTGATGCGTCCGGTACTGGTCGATCCACAAAGTTTGCGGCAGTTCCTGCGTGATGCGCCGGCTAGCCTGCTGGTGCGTTATCGCGATCGCAGCAGTGCCAGCGAACAAGTGCGCGCGCGCCTGTACCGCGAGTTGGGCGGCGCGCTGCCGTCGCTGGAGCAAGTCGCCTGGGGCATGCGACTGAGCGCACACTCGCTGCGGCGGCGCCTGGCCGAGGAAGGCAAAAACTTCCAGCGTATCAAAAATGATCTGCGGCGCGATGTGGCAATTGAATTGCTGGTGCGTTCCAGCGTGCCGCTCACGCAGATCGGCCAGCAATTGGGCTTCTCCGATCCCAGCACTTTTCACCGTGGCTTCAAGTTGTGGACGGGTGTGGCGCCGGGCGAATATCGGCAGATGCATGGCGCGGCGGGCATTACACTGGGCGCTTCCAGATAACAACAAGCTCGAGCGATGATCGATCCGCGTACCGCATCGTCCGTTGAGAAATCAAGGTCGCACAAGCCGTATCGCAAAATTTCCATCGACGGCACCCACTACGTCGTCACGCATGGGCTGCGCGCACATTTCTGGCAAGACATTTATCACAGCGCGCTGGTGGTGCGCTGGCCGACCTTTTTCGCCTGTGCCGGCTTGTTCTTTTTGATATTGAACGCTGCGTTCGCATGGTTGTATTCATGCGGCGACCATCCGATCGCGAATCAGGCGCCGGCGGGATTCCTCGGCGCCTTTTTCTTTAGCGTCGAGACGCTGGCTACCGTTGGCTATGGCGATATGCATCCCGATTCGCTCTATGGGCACAGCGTGGCCACGCTAGAAATCTTCGTGGGAATGTCGTCCGTGGCGTTGGCCACCGGCATGATATTCGCGCGTTTCTCGCGACCGCGTGCGCGCATCATGTTTGCGCGCCATCCGGTGGTGCACACCGTGGATGGCCGCACTACGCTGATGGTACGTGCGGCCAACGAGCGGCAAAACGTGATCGTCGAAGCCACCGCCAGAATGCGTCTGCTGCGCTCCGAATTCACCCAGGAAGGTGTGCCGATCCGCCGCATCTACGATCTGCCGTTACGGCGCGAGCACCATCCGATTTTCCTGATCGGCTGGAGCATCATGCATGTGATCGATGAGCACAGCCCCTTGTATGGCGAAACCATCGAATCGCTGGCGCGCGTGCAGGCGACGCTGCTGTTGATGGTGGAGGGGGTCGACGAAACCACTATGCAGCCAATGCAGGCGCGGGTTTCATGGTCGCATGAGGAGATTCGCTGGCAGCACCGTTATGTCGATCTGATGTACGAAGAGGATGGCATCACACATCTCGATTACACAGCGTTCCACGACGTCACGCCGGTGGTGCCTTCGCAATAAGCGTCGGGCAGCATGTGGTGCGATGACGACGCTGCGGCAGTCGTCGAGAAAATCGCGATTCCGGTACACTCCGCGAGATTGTCGGCGGTGTGTTGCCGATGAGCGTTGCGCGGGTCGGGCACGAAAGGCGACTCGGTCGGGGCTCGACGACCTAAACTCTCTCAAAAAAAGATCATGCGAAATACATTCTTTGAGCAGCAAAAAGACGGTCTGCTTCTGCTTGCCCGCATCCTGCTGATGTTGCTGTTCATCATCTTCGGATGGAGCAAATTGACCGGCTTCTCGGGCACGGTTGCCTTCTTCACCGCCGACGGCGTACCGCTGCCGGAAATCTCGACGGTGATCGCCGTGGTGATGGAATTCTTCGTGGGCATCGCATTGCTGGTGGGATTCTGGACGCGGCCGCTGGCACTGCTGATGGCGCTGTACACATTGGGTACGGCATTGCTCGGTCATCACTTCTGGAGCATGACCGACGGCGCCCGCATGATGAACGAAATCAACTTCTTCAAGAACATCAGCATCATCGGTGGCTTGTTCGCGCTGGCAGCCGCCGGCCCGGGACGCTATTCGATCGACAAGCGTTAAGCTTGCCGCATCTGCGCGTCGGCATGATGCGGCGCGCGGATGCGAATATGCGTCACGAAGGCATCATTCGCCGAGATAAGCGGCGCGCACCTTCGGATCATCCAGCATGGCTTTGGCATCGCCAGACATCGTGACGAGCCCGGAGTCCATTACATAGCCGCGAGTCGCCGCCTTCAGCGCCAGGCGAGCATTCTGCTCGACCAGTAGCACCGTCAGGCCTTCCTTGGCGATCTCGCGTACCACCTCGAAAATCTTCTCGACCATGATCGGCGAAAGCCCCATCGATGGCTCGTCGAGCAAGAGCAATTTGGGACGGCTGATGATGGCGCGCGCCATTGCCAGCATCTGTTGTTCGCCGCCCGACAGCGTGCCGGCGAGTTGCGAGGCGCGTTCTTTCAGGCGCGGAAAGAAGCCGAACATGCGCTCGACGTCTTGCTGAATCGCCGCCGTGTCGTTGCGCAAGTAGGCGCCCATCTGCATGTTTTCGAGAATCGTCATGCGCGAGAAGATGCCGCGGCCTTCCGGCACCATCGCCAGCCCACGCTTGAGCAATTCGAAAGAGGGCACGCCCTTGATCGATGCGCCGCGATAGATGATGTCGCCGCCAGCCCAGCTCTTGATGCCGGTAATGGCCTTCATGGTGGTGGTCTTGCCGGCACCGTTGGCGCCGATCAATGTGACCAGTTCACCTTCGCGCACTTCCAGGTCGACACCTTTGACGGCCTGGATGCCGCCGTACGAAACTTTCAGTCCCTTTACTTGCAGCATTGCACCGCCGGCATGCGGGCTGGCTTCCGTATTCGTATCCGTCACCGAGATGCTGCGTGCATCGGCAATATCGACGTCCGGTGCGGGTGTCAGGTCGGTGCTCATCAATGCACCCCCGCGCCGAGATAGGCCTCGATCACTTTCGGATCTTTCTGCACGTCGTGCGGCAGCCCCTCGGCGATCACCTTGCCATAGTCGAGTACCGTCATGCGATTGCACAATCCCATCACCAGTTTCACGTCGTGCTCGATCAGCAGGATGGTCTTGCCG
>JBPBQZ010000044.1:0-19453 GCA_050955105.1 Janthinobacterium lividum
CAGATGCAGGCCGGTCGGCCAGAGCGCGCCGATCCAGCCGATATGTTGGGAAAGGTGCGGTGAAGACAGCAGCGCCGCCGTATAGGCGCCCACCGCGTAGAAGGCGATGTAGCCGAGATCGAGCAGGCCCGCAAAGCCGACGACGATATTTAGGCCCAGTGCCAACATCACATACAGCAGTGCGAAGTCGAGCACGCGCACCCAATAATCGCCGCCCGCCGTCGACAACAATGCCGGCGCCATCAGCAGTAGCATGGCGAGCCCGAGCGCCTGCCAGTGCGGGCGGGCGCGTGCCGGCAATCGGCGGGCGGCTCTCGGTTCTGTTTCAAAGGTATTCATAAGCAGTTTTCTCAAGCGCGATCGGCAACGCGTTCGCCGAGTAATCCGGACGGCCGCAGCACCAACACGGCGATCAGTACGATGAAGGCAAAGACATCTTGATAGTTGCTGCCGAACACGCCATGCGTGAGGCTGGAAACATAGCCGCCGCCCAATTGCTCGATCAGCCCCAGCACCAGGCCACCGACCATCGCACCGCCCAGGTTGCCGATGCCGCCAAGCACCGCCGCGGTAAACGCCTTGATGCCAGGCGTAAAACCCATATAGAAATGCGCGTTCCCGTATTCGGAGGCGATCATCACACCGGCCAGCGCAGCCAGCGCCGAGCCGATAACGAAGGTAGCGGCGATCACGCGATTGGGATTCACGCCCATCAGCGACGCCACCGCGCGATTTTCAGCGGTAGCGCGCATTGCCCGGCCAAGGCGCGTGCGATGCACGAGCAGCCATAGCCCGGTCATCGTCAGCAGCGCCACCAGCACGATGACGATCTCGGTCATCGAGATCACGGCGCCGGGCCGATCGCCGTGTTCGGCAATCAGATAGATGGGCTCGGTCGGCAGCAATTGCGGAAACATCAGCGGATCGCGCCCCCAGATCAGCATCGCCATGGTCTGCAGCAAGATCGACAGACCGATGGCGGTGATCAGCGGCGCCAGGCGCGGCGCGTTGCGCAGCGGACGATAGGCCAGTCGTTCAATCAGGAAACCCAGTACCGCGCACACCACCGCCGCTACACCGAGCGCCGCCAGCAACACCGTCACCGGAGCCCATTGCGGACAATGTGCCAGCAACAGGTTCAGCGTCGTCAGTGCCACCATCGCGCCGATCATCAGGATATCGCCATGCGCGAAATTGATGATGCCGAGGATGCCGTAGACCATCGTATAGCCGAGCGCGATGATCGCGTAGACGCTGCCCAACACCAGGCCATTGATGATTTGCTGGATAAAGATATCCATTACCTTCCTTTTGAGACGCGCTTCACCGGTACCATATATTACGTAGTGCTATGCATATGGCTCGAATCACAGCGTGAGCATCAACCATGCAGGCGACGCGTCTTCGTTGGTTATGGATTGGCGATTGTGGATTGCCGAAGTCGCCGAGCCATAACTGCCGTTACCTATGCGCGGCAGCCACCGATCCAGCCCGGCACTCCTTCAACCAAAAAAGCTAAACCGCGGAGAGATCACGCCAATAAGAGCGCAATGGTGTTGTTCCGAGAGTGGCGGATTGTATCGCCAAACAAATGGTTAGCAAACCTTATTGAATAGGTAAAACACCACGTATTCGCGGCTTGGTTTTTACTTAGATTGGTTGGCTTGTTATTTCTGACGACCTGCTGCCCAGCATATGAATACGCCGTCGCGGCCTGTCAACGCCGCGACGGCGCACCGATCACGCAGCTCAGAGCGCGGGGGCAAGGCCTTTCGGCAGCGGAAAAGCGACGCTTTCGACGATCCCTTCGAGTGCGCTCACGCGCCGAATGCCCAACTCATGCAGTCGTGCAATGACCGCCTGAGCCAGTGCCTCGGGCGCCGAGGCACCGGCAGTGAGGCCCACGCGTCGCTTCCCTTCCAGCCATTGCGGGTCGATCTGCGTGGGCGAGTCGACCATATAAGCCGGCACACCAAGTTTTTCGGCGAGTTCGCGGAGGCGGCTGGAATTTGAGCTATTCGGGCTGCCGACCACGATCACGATATCGCAGCGCGGCGCCATGAATTTCACCGCATCCTGGCGATTTTGCGTGGCGTAGCAGATGTCCTGTTTTTTAGGTTCACGGATTGCCGGAAAACGGCGCTTCAACGCGCTGATGACCTCCGCCGCATCGTCGACCGAAAGCGTGGTCTGCGTCACCAGCGCCAAGCGCTCGGGATTGCGCACCGTCAGGCGCTCGACGTCGCCGACGTTTTCGACCAGATGCATGCCTTCGGGGCTCTGGCCCATAGTGCCCTCCACCTCCGGATGTCCACGATGGCCGATCATCACAATGTCGAGGCCGTCGGCACGCATGCGTCCCACTTCCGAATGCACCTTCGTCACCAGTGGACAAGTGGCGTCGAAAATCGACAGGCCACGTACGGACGCCGCGTCTCGCACCGCCTTGGATACGCCATGCGCGCTGAAGACCAGCGTGCTGCCGGCCGGCACTTCTTCGAGTGTTTCGACGAAGATCGCGCCTTTTTTGCGCAAGTCTGCCACCACGTAGGCGTTGTGAACGATTTCATGGCGCACGTAGATTGGTGCGCCAAAGCGCTGGATGGCCAGCTCGACGATGGCGATGGCGCGATCCACGCCAGCACAAAAACCGCGCGGCTGAGCCAGCACGATTTCGCGCTCGTCAATACTGCCGTCGCCGCCACTATCGCCGCGATGACCGCCCGGGTCCGCGAGTTCCCTCGAATGCTCGCTCATACGCGCCTCGCTAGAGGATGCCGATTATCCGCACTTCGAAGGTCACGTTCTGACCCGCCAGCGGATGGTTGAAATCGAATACTGCGGAGGTGTCGCCTACTTCCTTCAACACGCCGGCATAACGGCCACCGCCGGGCGCATTGAATTCCACGATATCGCCCGGCACCAGGGTTTCGTCCGGCGAACTGTGTTCGCGCAGCGTTGCCAGCGACACGCGCTGCAGCAACTCGGGGTTGCGCGGTCCGAAGGCTTGCTCGGGCGTTAGCCGAAAGACAGAGTGGTCGCCCGCTTGCATGCCGATGAGAATGTCTTCCAGCGGTTCCGCCAATTGTCCGGCGCCGAGCAACAGGGTCGCCGGCTTGTCGCCGAAGGTGCTGACAACGTCGGCGCCATCGGCGATGGCGAGACGGTAGTGAAGAGTCAAATGCGACCCGGAAGACACGCGGGCATTGTCGTTGAGCGTCATGGAGAGTCAGGGCCGGCGTAGCGGCGCGGCGTTGAAAGAGGCAGAAGTACGGCCTCGTATTGTAATGCGGGCGGCTTTGCACCGTCGCCCCGGAGGAAATATGCAAATAGACGAAACTCATCCGGGGCTGGCCGGCGATACCTCGGCGACCGGGCTCTCGGTAGCGCCGCCTGCGCTTTCACCCTCGTCGGCGCCCTTGCCGACACCTTCGCTTATACCACCGCCCGGGTCGGCCGCTGGCATCCTGCAATGGCCGGCGGCCGAGCGCCCGCGCGAGCGCATGCTCGCGGCCGGCCCGCAGGCGCTGTCCGAAGCCGAGTTATTGGCGATCTTCCTGCGCACCGGCTCGCAGGGCCGCAGCGCCGTGGACGTCGGGCGCGATCTTTTGTCACGCTTCGGTTCCCTGCGCGCATTGCTGGCGGCCGACATCAACGAGCTATCCGCCACCCACGGCGTGGGCACCGCCAAAGCCGCGCAACTGTGCGCCATCGGTGAAATTGCGCGCCGCGCGCTGCATGAAGACCTGAAAACCGGCGCCTTGCTCGCCTCGCCGTCGGCGGTGCGCGATTATCTGCGGCTGATGATCGGCGCGCGCCCGCAAGAAGTATTCGTTACGCTGTTTCTCGACGCGCACTACCGGCTGCTGGCTGCCGAAGAGTCGTCGCGCGGCACGCAGACGCGCACCAGCGTGTATCCGCGCGAGATCGTACGGCGCGCGCTGGCGCTCAACGCGGCCTCGCTGATCGTCGGGCACAACCATCCGTCCGGCCTTTCGCAACCGAGCGAAGCAGACAAACTGCTGACGCGGCGATTGCACGCTTCACTCGAACTGTTCGAAATCCAGCTGCTCGACCATTTCGTGGTGGCGTCGAATACACTATTCTCGTTTGCCGAACACGGCTGGCTGCATTGAGGGGCCGCCGGAACCCAGCCAAGCAACTGAAATGACGAGCGTTTCGCGGCTGCGCCTTGCGCGTTGCCACCGGCATCGAAGGAAGCATTTGATTCGCTTGGCCTTTTCCTGCTAGAATCCGCGTTTTCCTTCTTTCGGCTGCTTTCGGCCGGGCGATCGGCAGCATTCAGACGTCGGCGCGGCATATTCTGCGCGTCGCCCGCTGCGCGGCACACGCGCGGCGGCAAAGCAAAGCTCGCATGAGCCGCTGACCGCCCCGCCCCCGAAATCAAGCCTATCCACACACAGCTAGAGCAAGCGCATTTAGGAAGGCCTTATGGCACGCAAATGTATCGTGACGGGGAAAGGGCCGATGGTCGGCAATAACGTTTCCCACGCCAACAACAAGACCAAACGCCGTTTCCTGCCGAATCTGCAGAATCGCCGCATCTGGGTCGAAAGCGAAAACCGCTGGGTTCGCCTGCGCATCTCGAATGCCGGCCTGCGCCTGATCGACAAGAATGGCATCGATACCGTGCTCGCCGATCTGCGCGCGCGCGGTCAAGTTTAAGGAGAAGCACCATGGCCAAGGGCGGACGCGACAAGATCAAGCTTGAGTCGACGGCTGGTACGGGTCACTTCTACACGACGACGAAAAACAAGCGTACGAAGCCGGAAAAGATCGAAATCATGAAGTTCGATCCGGTGGTTCGCAAGCACGTCTCGTATAAAGAAACCAAAATCAAATAAGCCAGCTGACGCTGGCCTCAGCACAAACCCCGCAATGCGGGGTTTTGTCGTTTGTGGCAACGCATGCGCGGGAGTCCTACGATGAAATTCGATGTTGTCATAGTCGGCAGCGGACTCGCCGGCCTTACCGCCGCGCTGAATCTGGCCGATACACGTCGCGTATTGGTTATCGCAAAACAGACGCTGGCGGATGGCGCCAGCAATTGGGCGCAGGGTGGCATTGCCACGGTGCTGGATTCCGCCGATAGCATCGCCAACCATGTGGCCGACACCTTGGGCGCTGGCGGCGGCGTCTGCGACGAAGCCGCCACGCGCTTCATCGTGCAGAACGGCCGGCAGGCGATCGATTGGTTGATCAGCGAAGGCGTGCCTTTTACGCGCGACAACGCCGCCGAGCTCGGTTTCCATCTCACGCGCGAAGGCGGCCACAGTCATCGCCGCATCATCCATGCGGCGGATGCCACCGGCCACGCAGTCGTCGCCACCTTGACGCCGCGCGCGCGCGCGCATCCGAACATCACGCTGCTCGAAGATCACATCGCCATCGATCTGATCACGTCCGAGCGCCTGGGCCTGCCAGGCCGTCGCTGCTATGGTCTGTATGCGCTCGACGTCAAAACCGGCCGCATCCTCACCGTCGAAGCACCTCACACGGTGCTGGCGACCGGCGGCGCGGGCAAGGTCTATCTGTACACGACCAACCCCGACACGGCCACCGGCGATGGCATTGCGATGGCCTGGCGCGCGGGTTGCCGCGTCGCCAACATGGAGTTCATCCAGTTCCACCCCACCTGCCTTTATCACCCGTACGCGAAATCGTTCCTGATTTCCGAAGCAGTACGTGGCGAAGGCGGTTTGCTGAAGCTGCCGGACGGCACGCGCTTCATGCCCGATCATGACCCGCGCGCCGAACTGGCGCCGCGTGACATCGTGGCACGCGCCATCGACTTCGAGATCAAGCGGCGCGGCATCGACTGCGTGATGCTCGATATCAGCCATCAACCCGCGGCCTTCCTGCACGAGCATTTCCCGACCATCCTGTCGCGCTGCCTCGAGTTCGGCATCGACATCACGCGCGAGCCGATTCCGGTCGTGCCCGCCGCGCATTACACCTGTGGCGGCATCGTCACCGACATCGCCGGCCGCACTGACCTGCCCGGCCTTTACGCTGCGGGCGAATCGGCCTATACCGGCTTGCACGGCGCCAACCGGCTGGCCAGCAACTCGCTATTGGAATGCCTGGTGATCGGGCGCGCGGCGGCGGAATCGATATTGGCCGACACCACCGCGCCCGCGTTGCATGTGGCACTGCCGGCGTGGGACGAAAGTCGCGTCTCGGATGCCGACGAAGAAGTCGCCGTCGCGCATAACTGGGACGAGGTGCGACGCCTGATGTGGAATTACGTGGGCATCGTGCGCACCGACAAGCGGCTGGAGCGCGCGCGCCACCGACTGGCGCTGTTGCGCGAGGAAATCCACGAGTACTACGCGAACTTCCGCGTCAGCCGCGATCTGTTGGAATTGCGCAATCTGGTGCAGGTGGCCGAATTGATCGTTGAGAGCGCGCTGTCGCGCCACGAAAGCCGCGGCCTGCATTTCAGTCGCGACTGGCCGGACTTGCTGCCGAAAGCCTTGCCGACCGTTTTGATGCCGCAACGGCCGCGCATGGGCAATCCGCCGAACTGAGCGCGGCGCCGGAGACACGGTATTTGCGGTCTACCCGCGCCATCCCGTCATCCGGCCCGCCGTTAGCCGTTAGCCGTTAGCCGACAATCCGCATCGAATAATCGGTCGCGACCACATCCTTCGTCAGCCGGCCGATCGAAATTCGGTCGACGCCGGTTTCGGCGAAAGTGCGCACGGTATCGAAGCCAACGCCGCCTGATACTTCCAGCAACGCCCGACCATCAGTGATACGCACCGCATCGCGCATTGCTGGCACATCGAAGTTGTCGAGCAATATCGACTTCGCCCCGCATGCCAGCGCCTCGTCGAGTTGCGCCAGCGTTTCCACCTCGATCTGAATCGGTACGCCGCCGCTCAAGGCCTGCGCCGCGCGCAGCACCGGTGCGATGCCGCCGGCCGCCGCGATGTGGTTTTCCTTGATCAGGATGCCGTCGTAAAGCGCCAGGCGCTGATTCTCGCCGCCGCCCACACGCACCGCGTATTTCTGCGCCAGACGCAAGCCCGGCAGCGTCTTGCGCGTATCGAGAATACGCGCGCGCGTGCCGGCCACGGCGTCGACATAGCGCTGCGTCACGCTTGCCACGCCCGAGAGCATCTGCAGGAAATTCAAGGCCGTGCGCTCGGCCGTCAGCAAGGCCCGCGCCGGTCCGCGCAGTTCACAGACGCTGGCGTTGGCCGACATCCGGTCGCCGTCGCGATGCTGCCAAACCGCCTCGATGCGCGAATCGATGCGACGCATCACCTCGGTGCTCCATGGCGTACCGCACAGCACCGCGTCTTCGCGTACCACGATGCGCGCGTGCCGCACCTCGTGCTCCGGCACTAGCTGGCCGGTTCGGTCACCGCTGCCGATATCTTCACGCAACGCGGCCGCTACCTGCGCGTCGAGCGCGGCGGCCAGCGCAGCGTGATATTCGTCGTTCAGCGCCGCAAAACGCGGCGCGATATCGTTGAAATCGCTCATCATCGATCCTGTCGCCGCGGCCCTCAGGCCGGGCCGATGCCGGAAAACAGTTGCGCCTCGCGCGCCAGGTCGCCGCTGGGACGCAGCGGCTGTCCCTTGCGTTGCGCGGCAAAATCCAGCATGCGATCGATCGGCACGCGCGCGCGCAAGCCCAATGCCGGGTCGATCAGAATTTCGTTCGCGCCGGTCTCCAGCGCGTTCTGCAAGCCGGCCAAGCCATTCATTGCCATCCACGGACAATGCGCGCAGCTTTTGCAGGTGGCGCTGTTGCCGGCGGTAGGTGCCTCGATGAATTCCTTGCCGGGCGCGGCGGCACGCATCTTATGCAGAATGCCCAGATCGGTGGCGACGATGAAGCGTTTCGCGTCGAGCTGCTGAGCCGCGGCGATCATCTGGCTGGTCGATCCCACGACGTCGGCCAGTGCAACGACGGCCTCGGGCGACTCCGGATGCACCAGCACTTTCGCATCGGGGTACTGCTCACGCAGCAGCTCCAGTTCAACGCCTTTGAATTCATCGTGAACCAGACAGGAACCCTGCCACAGCAGCATGTCCGCGCCGGTCTTGCGCTGGATATAGCTGCCCAGGTGACGATCCGGCGCCCACAGAATCTTTTCGCCGCGCGCATGCAGGGCCGCCACGATATCGAGGCCGATCGACGAAGTCACGACCCAATCGGCACGCGCTTTCACCGCCGCGCTGGTGTTCGCGTAGACCACCACCGTGCGCTCGGGATGGGCGTCGCAGAGCGCCGAAAATTCCTCGACCGGGCAACCCAGGTCGAGCGAGCAGGTTGCATCGAGATCCGGCATCAATACGCGCTTGTCCGGGCTCAGAATCTTGGCGGTCTCGCCCATGAAGCGCACGCCGGCCACCACCAGCGTACGCGCCGGGTGATCGCGACCAAAGCGCGCCATTTCCAGCGAGTCGGAGACGCAACCACCGGTCTCGTCGGCCAATTCCTGCAGTTCGGCGTCTACGTAATAGTGCGCCACCAGCACCGCCTGCTCACGTTCGAGCAATGCGCGAATCCTGGCTTTATACGCTTGTCGTGCTTCGATCGAGGGGGCATCGGGCACGCGGGCCCAGGCGTGTCCGACGCTGCATGCGCCGCCTTCGGGTCGGTCGTATTCGACCGCCTTGACCGCCATTGCGGAGGAAAGAGGGGAAGTCATGGCTTGTGGGTGCCGGCTTGCGGCTTGAGCGAATAGAGACATTACCGCGGTCGGTGGACGAGCCGCGAACCGATAACGCTGACGTCTCAAAAGCGCGAGTGTATCGGAAATGTCATATTCCGTTCGGGCGACCGCACGCCGCGCGGCCTAATACAAAACGCCGGCGGCTGCCGGCGTTTGCTGTTTCAGTGCTGCGGCGAGATGCCTCAGGCGCTGGCGTAGCGGCGCAAGCGCATCGCGAAGTCCTGCAGTGCCGCGATGCCGCTTTGTTCGGCGCGATGGCACCATCCCTGCAACTGCACGAGCAACTGCTCGCGCGAGGCGTTGGACTTGTCCCAAATGGTCGCCAGTTCGCCGCGCAATTCGCAGAACGTCTGCAAGGCGCTGCTCTGCGCGACGATGCGCGTCAGTTGTTCGCGCTGGCGTGCCTTGAGGCGGGTCTCGTCCTTGTGCAGCCACTTGCGGCCGCTGCGTACTAGCAGATACTTTTCCCGCACGTCGAGATGCTTGATGCGCAGCAGCTCCTGCCGATAGCCGCGCTTCACGGCGCGCGCATAGCGGGCCATCACTTCGTAGCGGTTCGACAACACGGCATGCAGCGTGTCGAGGTCGCAGGCGCCCTTGTCAGGTTCGACGCGCAAGGTCGGGGCGATTTTCTTGACCTTGGCCAACCCCAGGGCCGAGAACAGACGGATATAACCCCAGCCGGCATCGAACTCATACCATTTGTTCGACATCTTGGCCGAACTCGCATAGGTATGGTGGTTGTTGTGCAACTCTTCGCCGCCGATCAGCAGGCCGATCGGGAACAGGTTGCGGCTGGCATCTTCGCAATTGAAGTTGCGATAGCCCCAGAAATGGCCCACGCCATTGACGACACCAGCTGCCCAGAACGGAATCCAGATCATCTGGATCGCCCAGATGCTCACGCCCACCACGCCGAACAGCACGACGTTCAGGATCATCAACATGCTGATGCCCAGGATGGAATAACGCGAATACACCTTGCGCTCCATCCAGTCGTCAGGCGTGCCGTGGCCGTAGCGCTTGATGGTTTCGGCGTTGGCGGCTTCGACGCGGTACAGCTCGGCACCTTGCCAAAGCACTTTGCGCAGACCGCGCGTTTGCGGACTATGCGGATCTTCTTCGGTTTCGCATTTCGCATGATGCTTGCGGTGGATTGCCGTCCACTCGCGTGTGAGCATGCCGGTGGTGCACCAGAGCCAGAAACGGAAGAAATGACTAATCACGGGATGCAGTTCCAGCGCCCGGTGGGCCTGGCAACGATGCAGATAAACGGTGACGCCGATGATCGTAACGTGGGTTACAGCCAGGGTGTACAAGACCAGTTCCCACCAACTCCAGCCTAACAAGCCGTGGGCGAGAAAATTCAGAACAGTGTCGAACAAAATGAGAACCTCGGGAACGAACGCTGAGAAAGCGCCAAGTAGCTTGACGCCGAGCGCACTTTCGGAAGACTGCCGGAATGCGGCCGCGCTATTAGCGCGGAACCTCACAGGCGGTGAACGCCGGCTCGGCCGCCATCGGCGGTTATACGCTCCCGCGGAGTGTAACCCAAGCTAATGAAAAACGACGTAACGGTTGCAAATATCCACAATTGTTACGCCTGCAGGGCCGCTTGCCACCGTCGTTTCGCGCGGTAATAGAAGCGGCCAGGCCGGCTTTCGCTGTAACGGAAGGCGACTGCCAGGCCGCCGAAGGCCGCTCGCGCCCAGTGTCGACCGGCCTTCAGGCCACGCTGTCTTCGCGACGCAGCACAGCGGCAAAGAAGCCATCGGTACCGTGTCGATGCGGCAATACCGAGAAGAACTCGCCCGATTCCAGGTCGATGCGCTGCTCGGCCAACACTTCCTGCGCTGGCACGATGACAAAGCGGCCTTTGCCAGGACCTTCCAGGAACCCATGGACAATGTCTTCGTTTTCAGCAGTCAACAAGCTGCAGGTGGCATAAACCAGACGTCCGCCCGGTTTCACCAACCCTGCCGCCGCGGCCAGAATGGCCGCTTGCTTGACCACCAGCTCGTCGATGGAAGCGGGCGTTTGACGCCATTTCAAGTCGGGATTGCGCCGCAGCGTGCCTAAGCCGCTGCAAGGCGCATCTACCAGTACACGGTCCATTTTGCCGGCCAACCGCTTGATCTTGGCGTCGCGCTCGCTGTCGATCAACACCGGATGCACGTTCGACAGGCCGCTGCGCGCCAGCCGCGGTTTGAGTCGGGCCAAGCGCCGCTCCGCCACGTCGAATGCGTACAAACGCCCGGTCGAGCGCATGGCCGCGCCCAGCGCCAGCGTCTTGCCGCCCGCACCAGCGCAGAAATCCGCCACCATCTCGCCGCGTTTCGCGCCGACCAGGGCACACAGCAACTGGCTGCCCTCATCCTGCACTTCGATCCAGCCGTTTTCGAACGCGGGCAATTTCGCCAACTGCGGCTTGCCGGCCAGACGCACCCCCAGCGGCGCAAGCAGCGTGGGATTGGCGTCGATGCCGGCCGTGCCGAGCGCCGTCAAGACTGCCTCGCGGCTCGATTTGAGCGTATTCACGCGGCAATCGAGCGGCGCCGGATAACTGAGCGCCGCGGCCAGCGCGGTCAATTCCGCGGCATCGAAGCGCTTTGCCAGCGCTTCGCGAATCCAGTCGGGCAGATTCAAGCGAATGCGCTCGGGCAAGGTCGCCGGGTCGATCTTCGGAATGCGTTCAACCCAACTGCGTTCGGCGGGCGACAGCGTCGGCAACAAGGCCGCGCTGCCTACCGTTTGCAATAGACCGAGCAGCGCCAGCCGTCGTACCGGCGCGCCGGTGCCGCTCTCGCCCAGATGCGCGAATTCCATACGGCGCCTGAGCACCGCATAAACCGCCTCGGCGATAATGCCGCGGTCTTGGTGACCCAGCTTCGGATTGGCGCGGAAAAAGCGGCTGAGCACGGCGTCCGCCGGGCCGACGAATTTCAGCACCTCGGTCAGCGCCGCTTCGATTTGAGTACTGAGATATGCACCGAGCTTCATGCCGGAACCGCCGAGAAATGGCAGCGCAGGTCCGCCGGTTGAAGATGTGCGCGGCCGTCGACCAGCGTCAGCCGACCGTCGACGAACCAACGAACCGCGCGCGGATAGATGATGTGTTCGGCCGCAAGCACGCGTGCGCCCAGGCTCGCGGCATCGTCGTCGGCCAATACCGGCACCGCCGCTTGCGCGACGATCGGCCCCTGGTCGAGATCGGGCGTGACGAAATGCACGGTGGCGCCGTGCACCGCCAGCCCCGCCTCGAGCGCGCGGCGATGCGTGGCCAGGCCTTGCAGCATCGGCAATAGCGACGGATGCACATTCAGCATGCGACCCGCGTAATGCGCGACAAAACCGTTGGTGAGAATGCGCATGAAGCCGGCGAGCGCCACCAGGTCGGGCGCGAAGTCGTCGATTGCCGCGGCCAACGCGGTGTCGGCGGACTCACGCGATGCATGCTCGCGCTCGTCGATCACACGCGTGGCAATGCCCGCTTCGGCCGCCCAGGACAGCCCCGCCGCGGTGGCGCGATTGGCGATTACCGCCGCGATACGCGCCGGCCAGCGCTCGGCCTTGCAGGCCTGCACCAGCGCCCGCATATTGGTGCCATGCCCCGAAATCAGAATAACAACGTTTTTCATCCGCGGATTCTACACGGGCTTACGCCCACCTCGCCGGCGGAAATGCCCGCTCACCGTCTATAATCTTGTGTTTTTCCTGATGGAAAAGTGCGGCGGTCGGCCCGTTGCGGCGGCCGGCGGATATCGGGTACGCAGCGTTCGAGTGCATCGTCACGCCAACACGCGTGATGCGAACGACGCTGCACGACCCTTGCGCGGAAGCACTGCGGCAAGCTTCCGGCAACGATACAGGCTTCGATCATCGTGAGAGTTTTCAGAGGTCTCCCCAACGCGGAAAGCCGCTCCCCATGCGCGCTGACGCTGGGCAATTTCGACGGCGTGCACCTTGGGCACCGCGCGCTGCTGCGGCGCGCGCGCGCGGCGGCCGATGCACGCGGCCTGCCGCTGTGCGTCATGACCTTCGAACCGCATCCGCGCGAATTCTTCAGCCCGGAAGGCGCGCCGCCGCGCATCGCGCTGCTGCGTGACAAGCTGGAAGCGCTCAGCGTCAATCAGGTCGATCGCGTGGTGGTCGAGCACTTCAATCGCACCTTTGCCGCGCAACCTCCCGACGACTTCATCCGCAACGTCATCGTCAATGGCCTGCATGCGCGCTGGGTGCTGGTGGGCGACGATTTCCGCTATGGCGCCAAGCGCGCCGGCGATTTCAACACGCTGCGCGCCGCCGGTGACCGATACGGCTTCGAAGTGGAGCGCATGGACACGATCGCCGACGAATTCGGTGCGCGCGTATCCAGCTCGGCGGTGCGCGCCGCGCTGCGCAGCGGCGACCTGGCCGCGGCCCGTACGCTGCTGGGCCGCGACTACGCCATCACCGGCCACGTCGTGCATGGCGCCAAGCTCGGCCGCGATCTCGGATTTCCCACCTTGAACGTGCGCATCCCGCATAAGCGTCCGGCGCTGGCGGGCATTCTCATCGTGCGCGTGCACGGGCTGGCCGAGCATCCGCTGCCAGGCGTTGCCAGTCTCGGCTTGCGCCCCACCGTCGATGATTCCGGCCGCACCCTGCTGGAAGTGCATCTGCTCGATTGGGCGGGCGACGCCTATGGCAAGGTCGTGAGCGTGGAGTTTCTCGAAAAGCTGCGCGACGAAGAGCGCTATGTCGATATCGCATCGCTCACCAGCGCGATCGGCCGTGACGTCGCGCGTGCCAAGGCCTATTTCGCTTCGCCGAACAGCCGCGGTTTCGCCACGGCTGCCACGGACCGAATTTGACGCCCCGCCACCCGCAACGCGTCGCCATCACACCGAGCGGCCAGTTGCTGCCGCGACCCACGCGAGGTCAACTGGTCAGTATTCGCACCGGTTCGTTGGCCGCGCCCCGGGCCTCAGGCCTGGAGCGCGCCGCACCGACCGTCGCCCTAATTCTTTAAAGCAGCGATCATGAGCAATAAGAAACCCGCCAACAATTCCGCCAAGGCCGATGGCCGCGGCGCACCGCGCGCCTCGCGTTATCCGGTGAATCTGCTCGACACGCCGTTCCCGATGCGTGGCGACCTGCCACGTCGCGAGCCGGAGTGGGTAAAGGCCTGGCAAGACAACGACCTCTATGGAAAGATCCGCGCGGCCTGCGCCGGACGCCCGAAGTTCGTGCTGCACGATGGGCCGCCCTATGCGAACGGCGATATCCATATCGGTCACGCGGTCAATAAAATCCTCAAGGACATGATCGTCAAGGCGCGCACGCTCGCGGGCTTCGATGCGCCTTATGTGCCGGGCTGGGACTGTCACGGCATGCCGATCGAAATCCAGATCGAGAAACAATTCGGCAAGGATTTGCCCACCGCCGAGGTGCAGCGCCGCGCGCGTGCCTATGCCACCGAGCAGATCGCCAAGCAGAAGGAAGGCTTTCAGCGACTCGGCGTACTGGGCGACTGGAATGATCCTTACCTGACGATGAATTACGCCAACGAAGCCGATGAAATTCGCGCGCTGGCAAAAATCTTCGAGAAAGGCTATCTGTTCCGCGGGCTCAAGCCAGTGAATTGGTGTTTCGATTGCGGTTCGGCATTGGCCGAAGCGGAAGTCGAATATGCGGATCGCGTCGACACCTCGGTGGACGTCGGTTTTCCGTTCGCGCAACCCGACAAGGTCGCCCAGGCTTTCGGACTGAGCGCGCTGCCGCCGGCGCCGCATCTTGCAGCAGACGCCAGCGACGCCGCCCGCGCACGCGCGCTCGGCCAGATCGTCATCTGGACCACCACGCCGTGGACCCTGCCTGCCAACCAGGCGCTGAACGTGCATCCGGAAATCAACTATGCGCTGGTTGGCACGCCGACAGGTTTGCTGATCGTCGCCGAAGAATTGGTGGAGGCTTGCCTCAAGCGCTATGGCATCGATGCGGCCGACGCGCAGGTCGTCGCCACCGCACCGGGTGCCGCATTGGCCGGCATCCGCTTCACGCATCCGCTAGCCGGCGTCGACGCCGGCTATCAGCGCACCTCGCCGGTCTATCTGGGCGATTACGTCACGCTCGACGCGGGCACCGGGGTGGTTCATTCGGCCCCGGCCTACGGCATCGAAGACTTCATCTCGTGCAAGGCGCATGGACTGGTCGACGCGGACATCATCAACCCGGTGATGGGCGATGGCCGCTACGTCTCGACGCTGCCGCTATTCGGCGGACTGTCGATCTGGGCGGCGAACAAGGACATCGTCGAAACGCTCGAAGCGGCTGGCACGCTGCGGCACGCCGAAGCGCACCGGCACAGCTATATGCACTGCTGGCGGCACAAGACGCCGATCATCTATCGCGCCACCTCGCAATGGTTCGCCGGTATGGATCTCACGCCGCGCGACGGCGGCGCCACGCTGCGCGAGACTGCGCTGGCCGCAGTCGAGGCGACCCAGTTCTTCCCCGCATGGGGCAAGCAGCGGCTGCACAATATGATCGCCAACCGTCCCGACTGGACGTTGTCGCGGCAGCGCCAGTGGGGCGTGCCGATGGCCTTCATCGTGCATCGCGAAACCGGCGCGCTGCATCCCGATACCCCCGCATTGCTGGAGGCCGTGGCGGTGCTGGTCGAACAAGGCGGCATCGAAGCCTGGCAGTCGCTCGACCTGCGCGAACTGATCGGCGACGCTGCCGCTCACTATGAAAAGAATCGCGACACGCTCGACGTCTGGTTCGATTCCGGCACCACGCATTGGCATGTGCTGCGCGGCTCGCACCGTGACGTGCTGCAGTTCCCCGCCGACCTCTATCTGGAAGGCTCGGACCAGCATCGCGGCTGGTTCCACTCGTCGCTGCTGACCGCGTCGATGCTGGATGGCCGCGCGCCGTACAAGGCTTTGCTGACGCACGGTTTCACGGTCGACGGCGAAGGCCGCAAGATGTCGAAATCGATCGGCAATACGGTGGCGCCGCAGGAAGTTTCCGGCAAACTCGGCGCGGAGATCATCCGCCTCTGGGTGGCCTCCACCGACTATTCCGGCGAACTGGCGATCTCCGAAGAAATCCTCAAGCGCGTGGTCGAAGGCTATCGCCGCATTCGCAATACCTTGCGCTTCCTGTTGGCGAATCTGTCCGATTTCGACTACGCCCGCGACGCCTTGCCGGTCGACCAATGGCTGGAAATCGATCGCTACGCGATCGCGCTCGCGCAGGTCTCGCAAACCGAAATGCTGGCGCACTATGAACGCTTCGAGTTTCATCCGGTGGCGGCCAAGCTGCAGACCTTCTGCTCGGAAGATCTCGGCGGCTTTTATCTGGACGTGCTCAAAGACCGCCTCTATACCACCGCCGCTGGCTCGCCCGCGCGCCGCGCGGCGCAGACTGCGCTGTATCACCTCGCGCACGGCATCTTGCGTGTGATGGCGCCGTTCCTCTCGTTCACCGCCGAAGAGGCCTTCAAGGTGCTGGTGCCCGGCAGCGTCTCGATCTTCACCGAAGTGTTCCACGCTTACCCGGAAATCCCGGACAGCAGCGCGCTGCTCGACAAATGGCAAGTACTGCGCAGCGTGCGCGGCGACGTGACCAAGGCACTCGAAGAAGCCCGCGTGGCCGAGCGCATCGGTTCCTCGCTGCAAGCTGAAGTCACGGTACGCGCCACACCGGTGCGTTACGCGGCACTCGCAAGCCTCGGCGACGATCTGAAATTCGTCTTGATCACCTCGTCGGCAACGCTGGAGCAAGTCGCCGACGAAGCCGAGGCGGGCGTGCTGGTAACGCCCTCGTCGCATGAGAAGTGCGAACGCTGCTGGCACTACCGCGCCGACGTGGGACATGACCCGGCCCATCCGACGCTTTGCGGGCGCTGCACCACCAACCTCTTCGGTTTCGGCGAACACAGGAGCGCAGCATAATGGCCACCAAACGTGCGTACGCGAGTTCGGGCAACAGCCTGTGGCCCTGGTTGGGCGTTGCGATAATCGTGATCTTGCTCGACCAGTTGACCAAGCTGGCGATCAGCCGACTCTTCGTCTACGGCGAGTCGCGCTCAATGACCGATTTCTTCAATCTCGTGTTGATCTACAACCGCGGTGCCGCGTTCAGCTTCCTGGCCGCCGCCGATGGCTGGCAGCGTTGGGCGTTCACGATTCTCGGCGTGCTGGCCGCCGTCGTCATCGGCTGGATGTTGCGACGACACGGCAACCAGAAGATGTTCTGCACCGCGCTGTCGTTGGTGCTGGGCGGAGCGCTAGGCAACGTCATCGACCGGCTGGCGTATGGTCACGTCATCGACTTCCTGGATTTCCATGCCGGCAGTTGGCACTGGCCGGCGTTCAATATCGCCGACAGCGGCATTACCATCGGCGCGATACTGTTGGTGATCGATGAACTGCGGCGAGTACGCGGCGCGCGCTAAGCGTCGGCTCGATCAAGAATCCAAGGATCATTTATGGCATTGGCTGACGAATTGACGGGTCGACATATCCTGCTGGGCCTGTCGGGCGGCGTCGCCTGCTACAAAGCGGCACAATTGGCGCGCTCGTTGATCAAGGCGGGCGCAACCGTGCAGGCCGTCATGACCGATGCGGCCACGCAGTTCATCGGACCGCTGACCTTGCAGGCGCTGACCGGCCGGCCGGTCTACACCAGCCAATGGGATGCGCGTATGCCCAACGGCATGCCTCATATCGATTTGTCGCGCGACGCGCATGCCATCGTGGTGGCGCCCGCGTCGGCCGACTTCATGTCGAAGCTGGTGCACGGCGCGGCGGACGACTTGCTGTCAACGCTGTGCCTGGCGCGCGACTGTCCGCTGCTGGTGGCGCCGGCGATGAATCGCCAGATGTGGGGACATAGCGCGACTCAGCGCAATGTTGCGCAACTGCGCGCTGATGGCGTACAGGTGCTGGGCCCGGATAGCGGCTCGCAGGCGTGCGGCGAAACCGGCGAAGGCCGCATGCTCGAGCCCGACGATATTGCCGAGGCGGTGTCGGCATTCTTCGAGCCGAAGCGACTGGCCGGCCGGCGCGTGCTGCTGACCGCCGGTCCCACCTTTGAAGCGCTCGACCCGGTGCGCGGCCTGACCAATCATTCAAGTGGCAAGATGGGCTTCGCGCTCGCGCGCGCCGCCGCGCGCGCGGGTGCCGCGGTCACGCTTGTGGCCGGCCCCTGCTCGCTCGCCACGCCAGCCGGCGTGGCGCGCATCGACGTGCGCAGCGCGCTCGACATGCATGCCGCCGTGATGAGTCGCGTAGCCGATTGCGACGTATTCATCAGCGTGGCGGCGGTCGCCGACTGGCGGGTCGATCACTACAGCGAGCAGAAGCTGAAAAAGCAGGCGGGCGACGCGGCACCAACGCTGCGCTTCATTGAGAATCCCGATATTCTGGCGGAAGTGGCCGCGCTGCCGGCGCCACCCTTCTGCGTGGGCTTCGCGGCCGAAAGCGATGCCCTGCTCGAAAACGGGCAAGCCAAGCGTGTGCGCAAAAACATCCCGCTGTTGATCGGCAATATCGGCCCATCGACCTTCGGTCTCGACGACAACGAAGTGGTCGTCATCGACGCGCAGCGCGCAGTCAGCCTGCCACGCGCCGACAAGCACACGCTGGCGCGCGGCTTGATCGAAGAAATCGCCAAGCGCCTGCCCGATAGCCTGTTTTTCTAAAAGAGGTGCTTTGATGACGCGCTTGTCGGTTCTGGATCAGACCCCCGTCATCGAAGGCCATAGCGCCGCCGATGCCGTCGCCGCCACCATCGAGCTGGCGCAAGCAGCCGACGAACTTGGCTATACGCGCTACTGGTGTGCCGAACATCACGGCTTGCGTGGCGTGTCGAACCCCTGCCCCGAGGTCATGCTGGCGCGCATCGGCAGCATCACGCGCCGTATCCGCATCGGCTCGGGCGGCGTGATGCTGCCCTACTACAGCCCGTTCAAGGTCGCTGAACAATTCCTGATGCTCGAGGCGCTGTTCCCGAACCGTATCGATCTGGGCGTAGGACGCGCGCCAGGCGGCGACTCGCGCACCGCGCAAGCGGTGGCGGCCGGCCAATATAACCATGGCGAACTGTTTCCCGAGCAGGTATCCGAGCTGGTCGGGCTCTTGAACGGTTCACTGCCGGACGACCACCGCGCGAAAAACGTCGTGTTGCAGCCGCAGATCGAGACGCGTCCGGAAGTATGGATGCTGGGCTCCAGCGATTTCGGCGGCCGCCTGGCGGCGCAACTCGGCATCCATTTCGCCTTCGCGCACTTCATCAATGCGCACTATGGGCCGGCCATCATGGAGTCGTACCAAAGCTTCCATCGGCCGAATCGCTCCGGCGCACCGGCTTACGGTGCCGCGGCGATCTTCGTGATTTGTGCCGACACCGAAGCCGAGGCGGCCGCTCTGGAGGCGGGCGTCGACCTGCGACGCGTGCAGATGGCCTACGGGCTCAACGCGCCGATCCCATCGATCGAGCAGGCGGCCAATCAGGAATACGGCGAACGTGAACGCCTGGTGATCCAGCGCGAGAAGCCACGCAGTATCATCGGCACCCCGGAGCGCGTGGCTGAACAGATGCGCGCATTGGCCGAGCGTTTCGCGGTCGACGAATTGATCGTGCTGACGGTGGCCGGTAGCTATCGCGCGCGCTTGCGCTCGTATGAGCTGCTGGCGCAAACCTTTGATCTGGGCGCGGGCCAGGCCGCGGGCTAACCGTCAACGCCG
>JBPBQZ010000045.1:0-18625 GCA_050955105.1 Janthinobacterium lividum
CCAGAGCCGCGTGCCCGAACATGCCGAGCTGGCGCTGCTGCTCGGCATGAGCGCGCCGCTGGGCTGGCTGGAACGCGTGCCGACCTATAAAGAGCAGATCGAAAAGCTCAAGGACAAGGATCTCTCCACGTACGGCTTTCTCGGCTACCCGGTGTTGATGGCAGCCGACATTCTGCTGTATCGCGCCTCGCTGGTACCGGTGGGGGAAGATCAGGTGCCGCACGTAGAAATGACGCGCGAACTGGCGCGCCGCTTCAACTATCTGTATGGCCGCGAAAAGGGCTTTGAAGAGAAGGCGATCGAGGCCGCGCGCAAGCTGGGCGGCAAGCGCGCGAAGATTTATCACGAGTTGCGCACTGCCTATCAGGAACAGGGCGACGGCGAGGCACTGGCTCGCGCGCATGCCTTGCTCGAAGAATCGCAAAGCCTGTCTATGAGCGATCGCGAACGGCTTTTCGGCTATCTGGAGGGCTCGCGCAAGATCATTCTGGTCGAGCCGCAGGCGCGCCTTACCGCCGCTTCGCGGATGCCGGGGCTCGACGGCCAGAAAATGTCCAAATCGTATGGCAATACCATCGGGCTGCGCGAAGATCGCGCGACCATCGAAAGAAAAGTGCGGACCATGCCGACCGATCCGGCGCGGGTGCGGCGCAACGATCCGGGCGATCCGGCCAAGTGTCCGGTCTGGGAACTGCACAAAGTGTATTCCGACGACAGCACGCGCGAGTGGGCCGCGCATGGTTGCAAAACCGCCGGCATCGGTTGCCTCGACTGCAAGCAGCCGGTGATCGAAGGCATTCTGCGCGAGCAACAGCCGATGCTGGAGCGCGCGCAGAAGTATCAGGATGACCCGTCGCTATTGCGTGCCATCGTCGCCGACGGTTGCGACAAGGCACGCCGCTTCGCGCAGGAGACCATGCGCGAAGTACGTGACGCGATGGGGCTTTCCTACTCGTAGGCGATGGCCCGGCGGTTGCTGCCGGCCGTGCCTGGCGCCTGTAGCCGGCTGTAATGGTCGGCTGGGCGTAATCCGCTACAATCGCGCTTTATCGGAAATGCCTGGACTGGCCCAGTTTATGAAGACCGTCGACATACAAGGCAGCATCGTCGCCATCGTTACGCCGATGCACGATGATGGAAGCCTCGATTTGCCCGCGCTGCGCGCATTGATCGACTGGCACGCGGCCGAAGGCACGGTGGGCATCGTCATCGTCGGCACCAGCGGCGAATCGCCGACGGTGAGCGTTGCCGAGCACGAGACCTTGATCCACACCGCTGTCGAGCATACGCGCGGCCGCATGACGGTGATCGCCGGCGCCGGTGGCAATGCCACCGCGGAAGCCATCGCGCTGACGCGCTTCGCCAAAGAAGCGGGCGCCGACGCCACGCTGCAGGTAGTGCCTTACTACAACAAACCGAGTCAGGAAGGGCTGTATCGACATTTTCGCGCGATCGCGGAAAGCGTCGACCTGCCGGTGATTCTGTATAACGTTCCCGGGCGCACGGTCGCCGATCTGGCGCACGAAACGGTGCTGCGGCTGGCCGACGTGCCCGGCATCGTCGGCATCAAAGACGCCACCGGCAATTTCGACCGGGCCGCGCGGCTGTTGCGCGCGGTGCACGAACGGCAGCCATCGTTCGCGGTCTATAGCGGTGACGATCCGACCGCTCTCGGGCTGATGCTGCTGGGTGGACAGGGCAATATCTCGGTTACCGCCAATGTGGTGCCGCGTGCGATGCAGCAGTTGTGCGCAGCGGCACTGGCCGGCGACTTGAAGACTGCCCGTACGCTGCATTATTCGTTGATGGCCTTGAACGAAGCAATGTTCGTCGAGGCCAATCCGATTCCGGTGAAATGGGCATTGCAGCGTATGGGTCGTATTGAAGGCGGCATCCGTTTGCCGCTGACGCCGCTCGACGCGCGTTTTCACACCGTGGTCGAGGGCGCGCTCAAAGACGCCGGCTTGCTGGATGTCTGATCCGACCTGACGGTTTGGTCGGACCCGATTGAACCTGACACGAACCTGATTTGGTTGGCATGAAGCGCTATATGTCGCAAAGCTTCGTGCGACGCCCTCGCGCGGCCTGCGCGGTTTTCTGAAGGATTTCATGAAACGTATCGACTGCCGCTTACCGCTTATCGCTGCCGTGGCCGCGCTCGGTGTTCTGGGTGGCTGCACCTGGATCAATGACACTTTCTCGTCGGATCGCATCAACTATCGCGATGCGAGCAGTGCGCCGACCTTGGCGGTGCCGCCCGATCTGACGGCTGCGAAAGCCGATACGCATTATTTGCCACCGCCCAACACGCAAGGGCTGGGCGGTAACCCGACGGCGCTGCGAATCGGTCAGAGCGGCGGCACCACGATGGGCGTTCCCACGCCGGTCGATCCGTTCGGCATGCATGTCGAGGCCGACGGCAAAGAGCGCTGGCTGGTGGTCGATGGGCGTACGCCACAACAGTTGTGGCCGCAGATTCATGCGTTCTGGGAAGAGAACGGTTTCGTGGTGGCGCAGGATTCGCCGACTGCCGGGGTGATGGAAACCGACTGGGCCGAAAACCGCGCGAAGATTCCGCAAGACTGGTTCCGCAAAATGCTGGGCCACTTCGTCGACCCGCTGTATTCATCCGGCACGCGCGACAAATTCACCACGCGCGTTGAACGTGGCAGCGACGGCAGCACCTCGATCTACATTCGCCAGCAAGGCATGGAAGAAGTGCTGATCGGTCGTGAGCAGGTGACGTCGCGCTGGGAAGAGCGCCCGCGTGATCCGACGCTGGAAGCTGCCGTCATGGCGCGGCTGATGCAAAAGCTGGGGCTTACCGAAGATCAATCGGAACAGGCCTTGAAAGACGCGCGTCCGGTGAATACACAGGTGGCGCTCGAACAGAGTGCCGGTGCGCCGGTGCTGGTGCTGGGCGAGGCGCCTGATCGTGCCTGGCTGCGTGTGGGCATGGCACTTGATCGTACGCATTTCAGTGTCGACAACCGTGATCGCAATGCCGGCATCTACACCGTCCGCGCCGTCGATCCGTCTTCGGAAACGAATGGCGACGGTATCGTCAGCAAGCTGTTTGGCGGCAAGCGCGATCCGAGCGCGGCACCCACCTACCGGGTGGCAGTGAAGCCGGCGCAGAATGGCGGCACCCAAGTGTCGGCTATCGATGCTTCGGGCAATGTCGACGACTCGTCGGTAGCACAGCGCCTGATGTCGGAACTGCGCTCGCAACTGAACTGACGCGGCGGTCGCGCCAATGCGTTTCGCCAGTCTGGGCAGCGGTAGCGACGGCAACGGGCTGCTGGTGGAGTGCAGCGAAGGCACGACGACGACGCGCGTGCTGCTCGACTGTGGCTTCTCGCTGAAAGAGACGGTGAAGCGACTGGCACGCTTATCGATCGACGCTGCTTCGCTGACAGCTATCGTCATCACGCACGAACATGCTGATCATATCGGCGGCGCGCTATCGCTGGCGCGACGCTTCTCCATCCCTTTGCACATGAGCTGGGGCACCGCGCTTGCTACCGGCGCGCCCGTGGCGGGCGTGCAGCTCAAGCTCTGTGAGAGCGATCAGGCCTTCAATGTCGGAGACCTGAATATCTTGCCGTTCACCGTGCCGCACGATGCGCGCGAGCCCCTGCAGTATGTATTTTCGGACGGTCGCGTGCGCCTTGGCGTGTTGACGGACGCGGGCAGTGCGACGGCGCATATCACGAACGTATTGAGCGGTTGTGACGCGCTGATTCTTGAATGCAATCATGACCGGCAGATGTTGGCGCAGAGCCGCTATCCGGCCTCGTTGAAGTCGCGCATTGGCGGTAGCCATGGTCACCTGTCGAACGACACGGCGGCTAAGATCCTGCAGTCGCTAGACCGCTCGCGCTTGCGTCGTTTGATTGCTGCGCACTTGAGCCAGGAAAACAATCTGCCGTCATTGGCCCTCGGCGCCTTGGCCGCGGTAATGGGCAGCACACCGGAAGAACTCTACGCGGCAACGCAGCACGACGGTTTTGATTGGATGGTGATCTGAGCTGTGTATTGAATCTGCCTATGACGCGGCGGAAATAAAAAAACCGGTCCTGAGACCGGTTTTTTTAAAAGCCAGAAACTCTCGACTTAGCTGCTGGCACCCGAAGCAGCGGCAGCGGCGGAAGCGGCGTCCGACGAAGCAGCCGAAGCGGAGGCAGCGGAATCGCTCGCAGCGGCAGCAGCACTGGCAGCATCCGAAGCAGCAGCGGACGAATCCGATGCGGCAGCAGCCGGAGCCGAAGCGGCCGACGTGTCGCTGGCAGCGCCAGGAGCCGTTGTGTCGTCCTTCTTGCCGCAGGCGGTCAGGGCGAGGGCTGCCAGCAGGGTGGCTACGACGAGGGTCTTATTCATGATCACGTCCTTTTTGTGGTTAAGGTAAGCAACAGCGCGAAAACAGGAAACGTCTGCTCCAACACCGATCCAGCAAAGACTTTATGTAGCTGCTGGTGTGCCAGATTTTGTCGACGGCACGGCCCGAGATTATAGGCAAGATCTATTGGAGCGTCGATAAAGCCTGGGCGCATGACGTTGCGTTTTTCCTACTTTTGTTCATTTTCACCATAACACGGGCAGCTATGGCGGCAGGCGTACGAAACCGCGCTATGCGACCCGTATCCAGCCGGCAAGATACCACCCGTGCAAGAGCAGTGTCAGCGAAGAATCGTTAGAGAATGTTACAAAACTTTGCGAACTCATTCGCCGCGAATTTGCCAGCGTGCGCAGCGCGGCACGCGATTCACGAGGGGGTTGCAGCGTGTCTCCGTTCATATAGAAATTCCTGGCGTCGTAAAGCAGGATCGATTTGCTATCCACTTGCAAACCGCGTGCCGAGCTGCGCGCGATGAATCGCTCCAACGATAGCGGGCGCTGTGGCCCATCGAAAAACACCTGTGGCTTGGGTTCGCTGAGGTAAGTGCCTAAAAACGTACTTACTTCGTAGGAATTACATTCGACGCGTAGCAAGCGGGTCGCCAGCTCGTCGACTAGGCGCGGCGGCAACTCGGCTGGCGCCGCGGTGGGCAACGCGCCCGCGTCTTGGTAACGGCCGCTGACAATACTGCTGGCCGTGCGCTGATTTCGCGCTGCTTCCTCGAATTCTCCAGACTCGATGCGTTCCGCCAATGTGTGGAAAAATTCCCCTAATAACTCGCGATAGGCGGGCGCGCGGAAGCCGATCGAATAGGTGACGCAATCGTCGCCCACCGCAACACCGTCGTGCGCGATGTGCGGTGGTAGATACAGCATGTCGCCTGCTTCCAGTACCCATTCCTGTTCCGGCCTGAAATCCTGCAGGATTTTCAATGGCTGTCCGGGCTCTAGCGTCAGGTCGCTTTGCGTGCTGATGCGCCAGCGGCGCCGCCCGGAGGTCTGCAACAGGAACACATCGTAGGAATCGAAATGCGGACCTACGCCGCCTCCGTCCACCGCATAGCTCACCATGACGTCGTCGAGCCGCGCATCGGCGATAAAGCGAAAGCGCCGCAGCAGCGCATCGGCTTCGGCGTCGACCAGGTTCACGCCTTGCAACAGCACCGTCCAGGCGCGCGCCGGCAGCGATTCGAGCAGTTCCGGCTCGAATGGGCCCGGCGTGAGCGACCAGGCTTTGCGCTTGCGCTGGATCAAGCGGGCCTCGATGTCTTCGTCCGATGCGAGTGCCAGGAGTTGTTCAGGCGCCAGGCCGCATGCTGCGCCGCCGAGTGCCTGGCGGATCAATAGCGGCTTGCGTTGCCAGTAGCGGCGCATGAACTGGCGGGCGCTGAGGCCGCCCAATAGTGGCAGCGATGTGTCGAATGTGTCGGAAGAGGGGACGTTGCCGGTTGCATCGGCGGCACGCATAGCGGCTTTGGCGGCCGGGTTGCGGCGCTGCGGCAAGGACTTGCGCGCGGCTAGCGAAGAAGGCTTAAAAAGGCGTTGGGAAGGCATCGTATAATCTGGGCTTGTGCCTTGGAGAACGCAATGAAGATCACTCGAAACACTGTCGTCGCCGTGGCGTACAAACTAAGCGACGCCCAGGGTAACCTGATCGAGGAAAGCGACGAGCCGATGGTGTATTTGCACGGCGGCTATGATGGCACGTTCCCCCGCATCGAGGAAGCGCTCGATGGCAAGGAAACGGGCTATCAAACGTCGGTGCAGCTCGAACCCGACGATGCGTTCGGCGAATACGACCCCGATCTGGTGAAGATCGAACCGCGCGAACGCTTCCCGGAACCGATCGAAGTAGGCATGCAGTTCGAAGGCACGCCTGACGACGAGGACGACGAAGACCTGCTTGTCTATACCGTCACCGATCTGGCCGAAGACAAGGTGGTGCTCGACGGCAATCATCCGCTGGCCGGCATGGCCTTGCGCTTTGCGCTGACGGTAGCGGAAGTGCGCGAAGCCACCGAGGACGAAATCGAACACGAGCACGCCCACGGCGCGAACGGCCTCGAAGTGATCGATGAAGACGCGGAAGGCGAAGAAGACGGGCCACAGATCGGCGAAGCCGGACTCGACCGCGACCCGCCTACGCTGCATTGAACGATCGATCAGGTGCGCTCTCGAGCACCGATAAAGCAACGCCGCCTCGCTACAGGGCGGCGTTTTTTTTGCGGGGGCGTCGATGCGTCGCGGTGGTGAGGCTTTAGCGCGGGATCAATGCGGCGTCAGTGGGGCGCGACACTAGTCGGCCGCGGCGGGTCTTGTAGCGGTGGCAACGGCAGTAAATCCGGCGTTCGCAGACCTTCGATATCGCTGTCGGCGCGACCGGTGTCGCGTTGGTCCGGCGACGCGTCGCTGATGTTGAGCGTTTGCGCCACGATCCTGAAAGGCAGCTTCCTGCGTTTGTCCAAGGTGATACGCAGCCATTGCAGCGGCCGCGCTTCGGTGGCCAGCGCCAGGCGCGTGAAGTTGGCGACTTCGACGCCGTGTTCGTCGCTCAGTGGGTGGTCCAGCCGAAAGCCCTTGTCGCGCGATGCCGGGACATGTGCCGTGGCGGGATCGTCCGCATGGATCATCAATATGGGTCCGCGAAACTCGTGGCTCACCGCAAGCAGCGTTGCACGCAATCTGCGGAATGGATCGCGCGGGCGTCGCCGGCCCAGTTGCTCCAGTCCCAGCCAGTCGAAGCGTTGTTCGTGAGCCGCTTCGAAATGCGGATCGGCATGCGTGATGATGATCAACGCCTGCGCATGGCGCTGGCGCGCCAGCGATGCCGCGTGTGTCAACCAGAAGCGGTTGGCGATCGAGCGATCGTCGAATTCTCCATTACGGCCACCGCCCTCGACGAAATGATTGCTGATCGAGGCGGTGTCTATCGTTGCGTAGATCACGCCGTCCCGCTCGAAACGAATGTTTTCGCGATAGGGTGCGAATGCACGGACCTCGCTTTGACGCGTGACGGGCAGCGGCGTTTTGCCCAGGGTTTGCGGCGTGTCGAAGAATGTCTCGCGCACGGTGTCGAGACGTTGCGTGGCATCGTCACCGCCGCTGGGCTTGCCGCAGTCGAGCCAGTCGTTCTGGCCGGGCGTGAGTACCAACGGCAGCGGTGCGTCGTCCCATAGTGCTTTGCGGTGCGCATATAGCGTATCGCTGCACG
The DNA here is from genome assembly GCA_050955105.1 of Janthinobacterium lividum. GTDB lineage: Bacteria > Pseudomonadota > Gammaproteobacteria > Burkholderiales > Burkholderiaceae > JBPBQZ01. The sequence continues at coordinate 7,610 of JBPBQZ010000045.1, forward strand.
GCTCGGCGCTGCCCTTGAAGTTGCCAATGTGAATCGCTAGCTGAATCGCCGGCTGCGCATCGATGGTTGCAAGCAGGGCGCGCACGCTCGGCTCTTCTGCCGCCGCGCGCGGCAAGCCACCGAATACCGCGAAGCTGGGTGCTGCGTTCGAGACGGTGCGCGGTGCGGGCGCCGCGGGTGCCGGCGCTTCAGTGGGGACGATCGCATCGTCGGTTGCGGCGGCATCGGAGCTTGCCGTGTCGGGCGGTGGCTCGCCGCGGCTGGAGGCGGGCGCGGTAAGTTGGGCTGGCGATGAAGGTGATACCGCCGCCGGCGGCGCGCTTGCAACCGGTGTGAGCGCCGCTGCGTTGAACGTCACCGCGCACGTGACGAGCAGCCCAAGCCAGCGGGTCAGGCAGGGCATCGACGGGCGCGGTCGCGGGCTTCGCATCGTTTCTAGGACTGATCGTCGAGCAGCGCGCGCAGCTCATACAGCGCGTCGAGCGCCTCGCGCGGCTTGAGATCATCGGGATCGATCTCGGCCAGGCGCTCGGCCAGGCGTCGATGTGCGTCGACGGGCTGCGCCGCCGCGTCGGTATCCGTCTGCCGCGTCAGCGGCGCGGGTTCTGGCTCGGTCAGTGCGCTATCGAAGAGGTCGAACTGCGGGGTATGGCCGGTGGACTGGCGTTCCAGCCTCACCAGGTGCCGGCGCGCCGCGCGGATTACCGGCGTGGGCACGCCCGCGAGCTGCGCCACTTGCAGGCCATAGCTTTGACTGGCCGGACCTTCCTGTACCGCATGCAAGAACACGATGCCTTGTTCATGTTCCACCGCATCGAGATGCACGTTGTCGACCTCGGCCAGTTCGGCCGGCAGTTGTGTCAATTCGAAGTAGTGCGTGGCGAACAGCGTATGACAACCGATCTGCTGAAGCAGATGGCGCGCAATGGCCCACGCCAGCGCCAGTCCGTCGAAAGTGGAGGTGCCGCGGCCGATTTCATCCATCAACACCAGACTATGGGCGCTGGCATCGTTAAGGATCAGCGCCGCCTCGGTCATTTCCACCATGAATGTAGACAGGCCGCCGGCCAAGTCGTCGGCCGCGCCGATGCGCGTGAAAATGCGGTCGACGGGCCCTAAGGTGGCGCGCCGTGCCGGCACGTAGCTGCCGACGTAAGCCAGCAGCACGATCAGCGCGGTCTGCCGCATGAAAGTGGATTTGCCGCCCATGTTCGGACCGGTGATCAGCAGCATCTTGCGGTCGACGCCCAGCCGACAATCGTTGGCGATGAAGCGCTCGATCTGCGTCTCGACCACTGGATGGCGGCCAGCCTCGATGTCGATGCCGGGCGTCGCCACGAAGGCGGGCGCGGTCCAGTCGAGTGCCGTGGCACGCTCGGCCAGTGCCGCCAACACGTCCAGCTCGGCCAGTGCCGCGGCAATCGTCTGGCATTCGCCGATATGCGGCAACATGCTTTGCAGCAGATCGTCGTACAGCAGCTTTTCACGAGCCAGCGCGCGATCGCGTGCCGACAGCGCCTTGTCTTCATAGGCCTTGAGTTCGGGCGTGATGTAGCGCTCGGCGTTTTTCAAGGTCTGGCGGCGTCGGTAGTCGTCGGGCACTTTCTCCGATTGGGCACGTGAGACTTCAATATAAAAGCCGTGCACGCGGTTGTATTCGACGCGCAGCGTGGTGATGCCGGTGCGCTCACGTTCGCGCACTTCCAGGTCGACGAGAAATTTCGACGAGTCTTCCGACAGCTCGCGCAGTTCGTCGAGCTCGGCATCGTAGCCTCGCGCGATGACGCCGCCGTCACGCACGGCGCTTGCCGGCTCCTCGGCCAGCGCTTCGACCAATCGATGCAGGCAGGCGTCGGGGGGCGAAAGTGTCTGTACCAATTGCGCGAGCAAGCTGACCTGCTCCGCCACTGGGTCGAGCACGGCGCGTAGCACCGGCAGCCCTTGCCAGGTTTGACGCAAGCTCGCCAGGTCGCGCGGTCGTGCGCTCAGCAGCGACAGGCGCCCGGTGATGCGCTCGACGTCGGCGACGCCACGCAACTTCTGCCGCAGTTCCACATGGGCCGCTTGGCCCGCGGGCGTGGCGCCATTCAGTAATGCGCCGATCGCCTGATGTCGCGTCGCGGCCAAGCTTTGCGAGCGCAACGGATGGTGCAGCCAGTTGCGCAACAGCCGGCTGCCCATCGCCGTGCAGCAAACGTCGAGCAAGGACAGCAGGGTCGGCGCGGGCGCACCGCGCAGCGTTTCGGTGAGTTCGAGATTGCGGCGCGTGGCGGGATCCATGCCGACGAATTCCGATTCGGATTCAACTTTCAGCGTCTGGATATGGCGCAGGTTCTGGCCCTGCGTGGCTGCCGCGTAGCGCAGCAATGCGCCGGCCGCGCCGCAAGCCGCCGTCATCTTGTCGGCGCCGAAGCCGTCGAGATTCAGCACGCCCAATTGCTCGCATAAGCGCTTCGAGCCGGCGCCAATCTCAAAATGCCAAGCGGGCAGACGCGTCAGTGCGCCGGCGGCTGGCAACGGCGCGCCGTTCGGCGCAGCGGCCAGGAACGTCGGCACCTCCGCATCGACCAACAGCGTTTCGGCCGGGCGGATACGCTCGAGCGCGGCCGCGACCCGATCGGGCGCCAGTTCGCACAGGCGCAGGGCGCCGCTTGCCAGGTTCAGCCATGCCAGGCCGACCAAGCCCGGCGCGCCGCGTCGGCCGGCCACCGGATGCAGCGCCAGCAGATAGGCATCGGCCTTGTCGGCCAGCAAGGCCGCGTCGGTCAGCGTGCCCGGCGTGACGACGCGCAGCACCTTGCGCTCAACGGGGCCTTTGCTGGTGGCCGGATCGCCGATTTGCTCGCAGATCGCCACCGATTCGCCGAGCTTCACCAGCTTAGCCAGATATTGTTCGAGTGCGTGATAGGGCACACCGGCCATCTTGATGGGCTGGCCGGCCGACGCGCCGCGTTGCGTCAGCGTCAGATCAAGCAGCCGCGCGGCCTTCACCGCGTCGTCGAAGAACAGCTCGTAGAAATCGCCCATCCGATATAGGACGAGCGTGTTGGGGTGCTCCGCTTTGATCTGGAGATATTGGGTCATCATGGGCGTGTGCCCGGCGATGTCTATTTTATTCATTGGAATCAACAAGCTAACGTTTCAATACTTGATTCTTGGGGTGTTTTTGGGGTGTTTACATCCAACTTTCGCATGCCCTCCCAGATGCGTTCCAGCTCTTTGGAAGACTCTGAGTCTATCCATCGGCCATAGACTTTCACGAGCATTGAATAGTCGGCATGCCCCATTTGGTTGGCGATGAAGGCCAAATTCCCACGGGCGGTGAGACTCCAGCAGGCATAAGTGTGACGTGTTTGATAGGGCGGACGCGGACGAACATTTGCTCGCCTGATGAGGTTCGTCCATTTGGAGTGCCAGGAGCTCGGCGCGTAGAAATTATTCACTACCGCCCTGCGCGCCTGAGTCTTTGGCGATAGCAGCACGTGCACATTATCGATACGGGATTCATGCCGGTTTGACCAAACTTCGACGCCGAGCGGAGCACCTTTCTTCGCGTCGGCGATTAGCGCTTTCAATGCTTCTTTCGCTGGAGGGTACAGAAGGATCGTTCGTTCCTTGTTGGTCTTCGGCAACTTGAATATGTGCGAATCAGTGATCGACCGGCGGATCTTCAAATTGCTTAGATCCGATGCTGCATCTTCGATTGCAAGGGCACACAATTCGCCCGGCCGAACGCCTGTATAGAAGCTCAGGGTTACTGCAGCCGCATCGATCGGGTGCAAACATCCCTTGCTTATGATCGCTTTGTATTCATCTTTCGTGAATGGGTCTGGATCTTTGTTGGTTTTCGTGAAGCGAGTGCAGTGTTCGGCTAGTCCGGTGGCGTAGTTGTTTTCTTGGCACCAGCCAAGAAAACCCGCAAATGTGGCTAGATAATGGTTTACCGTCGAGACGGTACGGGTCGCGATCAGATCAACGCGCAGTTGCTGGATATCGGCAGGGATCAAGGAATGAACCTGGCGGTTGCGCCCAACAGTGTCCACGCAAATATTGAGCGCGTTGTCATACCGGGATTCCGTTTCCATCGAGAGATCGACCGCTTTGAGCGGCAGGTAGCGATCACAAAGATCGCCGAGGCGTTTGCTATCGTCGACTCTAGATTCGGCGGGCCGAGAGTTAGGAAAGAATTCCGCTTCGTTGTATTTGCCCGTCTTGATCGCGAACAATGCGGCTGCCCGGATCCGGGAGGCTTGTTTGAGGTTTGCCTTGGTCGGCTCTAGTCCGAGTGTATGACGGTGGCGGATTTTCTTGTGCTCGAAAACCACACGAATCGACTTGCCGTGTACTTCGACGCCAGTATATCCCGTCCCAATTGTCTCTCGAATTGCCACCGTCACGCTCCCGCTATTGCTTTACTTTCGATCACTCAAGCGCCACTGGCCCGTCTTGAGCATGAATAGTTCGTACAGGCCCGGGGGCATCCCTCGTTCGCCGGCTTCCCACTGCTGCCAAGCTCTCAAGGAGGCTTGCACCTTTTCACCAGCCTCTGTCTGGGTCAAGCCCGCCTGTGCGCGCGCGGTTCGAATCGCTTCGGGGGTAGGGCTTTGCTTTTTGATGCCGGCCATCCGTCTGTCCTTCAAAGCCGAAAGAAACGCACCGGCATGCGCCGTTTGCAGCGCTAGGTGAAAGGCATAATACACTCAGTGAGTGTATTCCGATTCTTGTTTTTAGCGTTGCCAGTGGTTCGAACGTAGGAGGCGTAGCTAGTGCGAGGTTGGGTGCGACGCACTTTCAACCCAACGGTCGAATTCGTGGGTGTCAACGAATACGCGGCCGTCGGGCGCCTTGCGCCAAAGACGTCCTTCGAGCCACGTGCCGTCTTTTATTTTGTGGCGCACGGCGTTCTCCGTGTAACCAGTGATCTCGGCGATCCGCTTGATCAGTACCCATCTGGTGTGGTTGTTCATGGTGCTTTCCGTTGAGTCGAAACATGGCCGCTTGCAGGAGCCGCTAGCTGGACCGTTCTTGCGGATTTTCCGGATGTCGATGGGAGGCGGAACTCGCTCTGGCGAGTGCAGGCGTAGATGTGATGTGAGAACGCTCTGTGCTACCGCCAAGGCGGCGGCGTGTGACGCGCCGGAGATGGCTGAGCAAACTTAGGCTAAGAACGATGGCTGGCTTTAGGAGGTAAGCGACCGCGTCCTCGGATGACATTGCAATGGTCACTGCCAATCATCGGCTCGGGATTCGAACGGAATGAGCTCGTTTAATCTAATCGCTGCTATCGCCAAAATGGCGCACTTCTAATGGCCGTTTTCGCAAACCTGAAGGGCCGCTTCGGATCGCCAGTCGGCGATCGCTATGAGGCAGGGGACGGCCAGTTGCGGCCGTTCGCCTGAGACTCAATGTAGGCCTTCGAGCGGCTGGTCCAACCAATAGCGGTCATTCATAAGCCAAAGGCCGTCGCTTCGCGGTCGCAGCGGCCATTGATGGGTTCGTTTGCAGTGAGTCAAGGCTTCACCTGGTATGGTGGCTTCGTCATCCAGCCGCCACTCTCGACGCGACGGCTCGGTGCCAATTTGAAGCTGAAACAAAGTGAACTCGCTCGGGATGTTGGGCGCGCTTGATGAGCGGAATAAAATTGGGAAAAACTGCATATGCAGCCAGATGGCGGACGCCTCATCAATTGCCGGGAGGTCGCGCACCTAATCGACGCGTGCGCGATCCGAGGAGATTGAACGAAGATATCTACGTAAGTAAGCGAACCGCCGGATAAATTCGCTCCTGGACGAGATCGTTGCGAGCGCTCGTCAGAAGGGACAGAAACGGATAGCGCGGCACAGATCGCGGCCTTACGAAACTGCGGCTAATTTAACCTCAACACTCGGTATAAGCTTGATCGGCAGCTGAGATGCCGGTAAAAGCTAGCGATGAAACCTGGGCTAAGCACAATGACTTCAGTCATGATCACCGACGACAACCCAAAACTGGAGACGTTGCGGCGCTCTTGGACCACCGCCGTTTATACCGATGATGACGGTATTGGCCACATGGGGTCACTGCACGAAGCTGGCGATGCCCTCGTTGCAGTTGCGCTATTGGAAGACTGTGGCACTACTGTTCTGGGAAGCGGTGTCATGATTGGTCCCGGACTCGTGATAGTGGCGACGCACGTGCTGGACGAATTTGCACGCCGAAACGCCAAACCAGTGCTGCTGACGTTCTTGCCATGCGGATCGCGTGCCTGGCTGCCGCGTGAATCGTCGACTGTATCTGGACCCAGTGCCTTTGATCCAGATCGTCGAATCGTGTCAGATATCTCGTTGCTTAGTTGCACGTTGAACTCTGAGGCACACGAGACTTATGCCTTGACCCTCGCACCTATGCAGGTTTCCCTTCCACTTGTAGGTGAGCGCCTCTGGGCCTTTGGCTATCGACACGAAGCACTGAACGACACCGCGGCTTTGATCAGCCCGCTTGTAGCGTCCGGAGTGGTTACCTCGGTATTTCCGCAGGGGCGCGGCGAACGAATGCCTTCCGCATGCGTCGAGGTAGCGATGGATACTAAGGGCGGCATGAGTGGTGGGCCGGTGGTAAATGCCAGTGGCGACTTAGTAGGCGTAGTTTCATCATCATTCGATGGTGGTCCGTCCTACGTTACACTCATCTGGGAGGCGCTTCGACTCGCGATATCCAGTGTGCATCCATGGCTTCCGTTCAAAGGTGATATTAACTTGTTCGCTGCCCGTGAACTGGGACTGATAAAGCTCAAGGGCCACGTGAAGCGGAGCAAACGCGGCAACATTACAATGATGTTGACCCAGCCCGAGGGCGAACTTCTCCTAGCGTCGTCGGACGCTGCTTCCATCGTGTCCCACCGGCCAGACAGCAAACCTATCGTCGGTGAGCCCTTGGCGGATTTCGAGGAACTATGGCTGCCTAAGATCGAGTCAGCAGCAGTCGAAACTGCCATGGCGCACTTAAATAAGGCGGAACTGTCGCTGGTTCGCTCGGCTTTGGCTGCGTCTGATGTCCCCAAAGCGTGCTTGGCTCCGATTTTAAAGTTTTCGGTTGGAGACTGGGAGGGACTTGAGGATCCAGACATCCAGTCTGCACGAGAGGAAAGCGATGGTAACGTGACCGTCGCTTTCGCCTTCGATCTGCTTTCTGTTTGCTGGACAATTGAGGTTCCTACCAATGATTACCTGTCGCTTGAGGACGGCTACAAAACGCATTTCATCAATATTGAGGTTGATAGCACAACAACAAGCATGGAGTTATACCAGCGGTGCCATTTCGAGGCGGAGCTGACTTTAAATCGACAAGATGCGGATGTCACGGAATCGTCAATTACTTTCTCTGGTGTCGTACGAAGTAAAAATATGCGCCAAAAATAAGGATCAAGATCCCGTACCTAATGGGTGACGAATCGTGCTCCCAACACTTGATATATTAAAAATTTTTGCGCTGTAAAGAGTTCGATTCACAATCCACTTTGGGTCATAACCGGCCCTCATCCAACTCGGTATCGGCGGCTGCTCGAATGGCCGCTCCAGTTCGGCTTGAGACCCTTGTCGTCCGTCTCAATGCGACCGAGGCTGTGTGAAAACGCATTGATCGCCTAAACTGAATCAACGTATTCGGGACGGGTGATTCATGAAGCGATTCGTTGAAGGCGAAGACCGCAAGCAGGTAACGCTGTTGCCCGAATGTCTTGATGACTTCGTCGTCGAGGATAACCCGGTGAGGATCATAGAGGCCTTCGTCGAGGAACTCGAACTGGAATCGATGGGCTTCGACGGCCTCACACCATCGACGACAGGTCGCCCCTCCTACCATCCGGCAGTGCTGTTGAAGATATACATCTATGGCTACCTCAACCGGATTCAATCGAGTCGTCGCCTTGAGCGTGAATGCCAGCGCAATATCGAATTGATGTGGCTCACGGGTCGTCTGGCACCTGACTTCAAGACCATAGCCGACTTTCGGCGGAACAACGGTACAGGCATCCGCAACGTCTGTCGCCGATTTGTCGTCCTGTGCCGCGATCTCAAGCTGTTCTCACAAGCTTTGGTTGCCATTGATGGAAGCAAGTTCAAGGCATCGAACACCCGCGATCGCAACTTCACGACGGGCAAGATCGACAAGCGACAGCAGCAGATTGAGGAGAGCATCCAGCGTTACCTGAGCGCACTGGAAACGGCGGACCGGACGCAGCCACCCGAACTCGAAGCGAAGACCACCCGGCTGCAAGAGAAGATCGGACAATTGCGCGATCAAATGCGTCGCCTTGAACAGATCAAGGAAGAGCTCAAGACGCAACCGGATGGCCAGCTCTCGCTGACCGACCCCGATGCGCGCTCCATGGCGACGAGCGGCAGAGGCTCGGGAATGGTGGGCTACAACGTACAGGTGGCCGTAGATGCTAGACACCATTTCATCGTCGCCCATGAGGTAACGAACTCCGGCAGTGATCGGGCACAGCTTAGCCCGATGGCACAAGCCGCCCGTGATGCCATGGGCAAGAGGAGACTGAAGGCGATTGCTGACCGTGGGTATTACGTAAGCGTCCAGCCAGGGCATCTTTCGTGACGCAGTAACGCTGCGCATGCTGTCGGATTTCCTTCGGCGGATGCAGATCATGGAAGACAAGCAGGTGGTGGCGGTGACGCCGCGCACAGCACGGCGCAGTTTCAGCAAGCAATTCAAACGTGAGTTGGTGCGCCAGGCGTTGCTGCCGGACGTCTCTCGAGCGGCGCTCGCCCTAGCCAACGGCATCAACGCCAATCAGTTGGCGAGATGGTGTCGAGAGCATTTCCGCGCTGAGCATCCGATTAATGCCGCCAAGCTCATTGCCGTAACGGTCGATGGACCCGCCATCTCGGATAGTGAGCCGGTGCGGCTGAGTGCCGAGCAGCTCGGCGAGATCGATGGCGCCATGCCGATGCCTGCGTGATCGTACGCGGCAATGTCGACGCGGAAGCGTTGCGCGTGATCATTGGGCAAACGCTGGCATCCTCGCGTGCCGCATGATCGGCCTACCTTCTGGCACGCAGGTATGGCTCATCGCCGGTGCCACCGACATGCGCCGCGGCTTCGACGGACTGGCTGCGATCGTCCAAACCAAACTTGCCAGCAACCCCTATGGCGGTCAGGTGTTTGTGTTTCGTGGCCGACGCGGCGACCGCATCAAAGTGCTGTGGTGGGACGGCCATGGTCTATGCCTGTTGTGCAAGCGACTCGAGAAGGGCTATTTCGTATGGCCGCAGGCCGATAGCGGCAGCGTGCATTTGGAGCGCGGCACAGCTGTCCATGCTGCTCGAAGGCATCGACTGGCGGCGCCCGCAGCGGACCCATACACCGCGCGCGGCCTAGCGCAGCCGTTGTAAACGCTCATTGAAGTGCGTAAACTGGCGCGATGGCCGAGCCTTCTTCCGACCCGCTCCCGACCGACGTTGAATCGCTCCAGCGTATCGTCGCGGACATGGCCGGCCAGATCCGAAGGTTGCAGTCGAATCTGAGCGCACGCGAGTTGCTCATTGAGCATTTGCAGATCCAGATTGCCGCATTGCGGCGCCAGATATACGGGCGCAGATCCGAGAAGGTAGAGGCCGAGATCGGTCAGCTCGAGCTCAAACTCGAGGAATTGCTGCTCGATAACGGCGAGGATCCGCCACCCGAAACAAGCGCGTCCAAGGCACGGGCAAGTCGGGCACGCAAGCCGCTGCCGGAACACTTGCCACGCGCCATCGTCGAACACGTACCGCCAAGCGATGCCTGTCCGGATTGCGGCGGCTCGCTCAAACTCATCGGCGAGGATGTCGCCGAACAACTCGAATACGTGCCGCAGCATTGGCGTGTCATTCGACACGTTCGTCCCAAATTCAGTTGCGCTTGCTGCCAAATTCTCGTGCAGGCGAGCGCGCCGTCGCGCCCCATTGCACGCGGCCTAGCCGGCCCCGGCCTGCTGGCTCACGTGACGATGGCTAAATACTCGGATCACCTGCCGCTATATCGTCAAGCGCAGATCTACGCGCGAGACGGCGTGGAGCTGGATCGCTCGACGTTGAGCGAATGGGTAGGTGGCGTCACGCGTTTGCTACGCCCGCTGGTGGAGGCATTACGCCGCTATGTGATGGCCGGCGCGACCGTACATGCCGACGATACGCCGGTGCCGATGCTCGCGCCCGGCCTGGGCAAGACCGTCACGGGCCGGTTGTGGGCCTACGTGCGAGACGAGCGACCGGCGGGTTCGACAAACCCTGCGGCATTGTGGATGGCGTTCACCCCGGATCGCCGTGGCGAGCACGTGCAGCAACATCTCCGGGACTTCGCGGGCATCATCCACGCCGATGGCTTCGCCGGCTACGACAAGTTGTACGACGCCACGCGAAAGCCGGCGGCCTGCTGGGCGCATGCGCGTCGCAAATTCTACGAGTTGACGAAATCGCATCCGTCGCCAGCCGCCGGCGAGGCGGTGCGCCGGATTGCCGCGTTGTACGCGATCGAAGAACAGATCAGGGGTAAGCCGCCCGATGTGCGGTTGCGGGTTCGCGCAGAACAAAGTCAGCCGTTGCTGAGAAGCATGCGTGCGTGGCTGCACTCACTGCTGCCAACGCTATCGACTAAATCGGCACTCGCCGGCGCGGTCCACTATGCGCTGAACCGATGGGACGCACTCAACACGTTTGCACAAGACGGCCACGCGGAGATCGACAACAACGCGGTGGAGCGCGCGTTGCGCGCAGTCGCGCTGGGACGAAAGAACTATCTGTTCGCCGGCTCTGAATCGGGCGGCCAGCGCGCGGCTGCGATGTACAGCTTGATCGGCACGGCCAAGCTGAATGGCGTCGAGCCGGAGGTGTACCTGCGTGATGTACTTGCACGCATCGCCGAGCATCCGATCAACCAGATCGATGACTTGCTGCCTTGGAACATCGCCAGCGGCGGCACGGCAAAAGCTTAAAAAGCTAATTTAAGTTCCCACTTATTGAATAAGTGGGAACTTGCAATCGT
>JBPBQZ010000046.1:0-18462 GCA_050955105.1 Janthinobacterium lividum
TCTTGAGCATTCTTTTGCTCAATCTGAGTTATCGGAGCTTCTTTGATAGGAGGAGGTTTCGAGACAGTTGCACAAGCACAAAGCACGGCCGCACACGCGCCCGCAGCCATAAAAGTTTTCATCCCCGGTCATCCAGTTTTTGGTCGTCCCACATCTCGGCATTCTTGATCAGAGCAATGTCCGAGTTATCGTTTTATTGTCAGCTATTCACAGAATTTCATCGAAACTAATATGGATAGCGAAATACATATCAGCAGGTGATGCGCGGACCACATATCGCTTTCGATTACCGAAATTCGGGAAGTAATGTAACACAATGCATACTGAAAAAATGCGTGCTGAAGAGATACTGGATGTCTCGACGCCTAGAAATCCGGCGCGCTAAGTGCTTCCCCTAGGAATATCATCAGATCCCGACGCGTGCAGCCTAGCCGAATCAATCGCGCACAATGCCACTAGCCGGAATTGGAATTTGGTGAAGTGAATAGAAGGTGAGCCGAATGCACGACAGTCCCGAATACGCTTCTTGTGTTTCCGATTCGCTCGGATGTGACTAACGGTCGTTGGTCAACCAGCCGATTCGTGATCCGGCAACACTAATGGAGACCCGGTTGGCATGCTATTCTTGGCCCCTTAAACAAGCGCTCAAACCAAGACAATGATATCTGCAGATTTCGAGATAAATTGCGTCGGCATCGTCGGCGCAGGAGCAATGGGACGCGGCATCGCACAGATCGCCGCGCAGGCAGGCTTGCAGGTTCGCTTGTTCGACCTGGCAGCCGCCGCGGTGAAGGCGGCGCAGGATAACCTCGCCGAGACGCTGGGCAAGCTCGCAGCCAAAGGCAAGTTGACCGACGCTCAGGTGCAGGAAACGCTGGCGCGCATCAGCGGTTGCGGCACGCTGCAAGAACTCGCCGGCTGCGATCTGGTAATCGAAGCAGTCGTCGAAAAGCTCGAGGTCAAGCGCGATCTTTTCAAGCAGCTCGAAGCAGTGGTCGGCGACGCTTGCATCCTTGTCTCGAATACCTCATCGCTGTCGATCACCGCGATTGCCGCAGTGTGTGCCCAGCCTGGACGCATCGCCGGTTATCACTTCTTCAATCCGGTGCCGCTGATGAAGGTCGTCGAGGTCATCGACGGCGCCCGCACCGATGCGACTACCGGCGAGGCATTGACGCGTCTGGCGCGGCGCATGGGCCATACACCCGTGCGCGCGAAGGATATGCCCGGCTTCATCGTCAACCACGCCGGGCGCGGCATGAACACCGAAGGCCTGCGCGTCGCACAGGAAGGTGTGGCCGACTTTGCGGATATCGATCGCGTGATGCGCGAACAGGCTGGCTTCAGGCTGGGCCCGTTTGAATTGATGGACCTGACCGCACTCGACGTTTCGCACCCGGTGATGGAATCCATTTATCACCAGTTTTACGAAGAAGCGCGCTTCCGCCCATCACCGATTACCGCGCAACGTCTGGCTGGTGGGTTGCTGGGCCGCAAGACTGGTGAAGGCTTCTACGTCTATCGCGACGGCAAACAGCAAGTGCCCCCCGAAGCGGAGATCTCGGGTACGCTGCCGTCCAGCGTCTGGATCAGTCCCGAAATTGCCGGCGCGCATGATGAACTCGTCGCGCTGGCAAAAGCCGCCGGCGTCACCATCGAGAGCGGCGCCGCGCCATCGGCAACGGCGCTTATTCTCGTCACACCGCTGGGCTTCGATGCAACCCATGCCGCCGTCACGCAGGGGCTCGAGCCAACCCGTACGGTGGCGGTCGACACGCTGTTCCCGCTTGCCGGCGCGCGGCGCCGCACCGTCATGACGACGCCCGCTACGCTTGCCGCGCATCGCGACGCGGCGCGTGCGCTGCTCGCTCACGACGGTGTGGCCGTCACGGCGATCCGCGATTCGGGCGGCTTCATCGCGCAGCGCATCGTGGCGAGCATCGTCAACATTGCCAGCGAGATTGCTCAACAACGCATCGCTTCGCCGCAAGACATCGATCTCGCGGTCACGCTCGGCCTTGGCTATCCGCAAGGCCCGCTGGCGCTGGGCGATTCGCTGGGTGCTTCGCGCATCCTCACGGTGCTGACGAATCTGACGACGCTGTATAGCGACCCGCGTTATCGCCCGTCGCTTTGGCTGGCCCGTCGCGCCGCGCTCGGCTTGTCGCTATTGACCGAAGAGAACTGAGCCTGCGGGCTCTTTGCAACCGAACCGAGCCATAAGCCAAGGCTGCCCATGACCGCCGAACTACTCGCCACGCGCCAGGACGAAACCCTGGTGCTGACTCTATCGAATCCGGGCGCCCGCAATGCGCTCTATCCCGATATGTTCGCCGCGGGCATCGAGGCGGTCGATTCGGCTGAACGCGATCCGTCGATTCGCGCGGTGGTGGTCACGGGTGCCGACCATTTCTTCTGCGCAGGCGGCGATCTGCATTGGCTGCTCGGTCAGCGCGCGAAAGATGCCAAGGCGCAAACGCAGGCGATCGAACTGTTCGGCAATTGGGTGGCTTCGCTGAAGGCTTTGTCGAAGCCGGCGATCGCTGCCGTGGACGGTGCGGCGGCCGGCGGCGGCTTTGCGCTGGCGCTGGCGTGTGACTTGATCGTAGCGGGCGACAATGCCCGCTTCATGACGGCCTACGCGCAGATCGGCCTGACACCCGACGGTGGCAGCTCGTGGCTGCTGCCGCGCGCCTTGCCGTCGCAACTGGCGCTCGAACTGCTGCTCGAAGGTAAAGGTGTCGATGCCACGCGTTTGTATCAACTCGGGGTGGTGAACCGGCTGGTGCGGCCGGGCACTGCACTGGAAACCGCGCTCGAGTGGGCGCGCGAGTTGTCGCGTCTGTCGCCAGAAGTTACGCGGCGCGTGAAGCGTCTGGTCGACCAGTCGTCGACGCTCGAATTCGGCGCACATCTGGTGGTCGAGACCGATGAGTTCGTGACGTCGTTACGGCACCGCGACTCGCAGGAAGGCATCACCGCGTTTCTCGAAAAACGCGCGCCGCGCTACAAGTAGCGCGCACTGCAGCCCTAGCGCTGCAGCCATTTCAAGATATGCGGGGTCAGCAACACCGTCCATGTCATCAGGCACAGCAGCAGCGCCACCATCACCGCGGCGCTGCCAAGGTCTTTGGCGCGCCGCGATAACTCGTGATGCGCCAGAGAGATCCGATCAATCGCCGCCTCGACGCTCGAATTGAGCAGCTCGACAATCAGCACCAGCAATACCGAGCCGAGCAACAACACGCGCTCAACACCCGGCACCGGCAGCAGCGCGCCGATCGGCAGCATGATCGCCGACAGCGACAGCTCCTGGCGAAATGCGCTCTCGGTGAGGACGGCGATCTGAAAGCCGCTCAAGGAATTCCGCAGCGCATGCCAGGCACGTGTCAGGCCCCGATTCACCTTGTAGGGATTGTGCGGTAGCGCGGCGCCCTCGTCCGCTGCGGGGGTGCCATCTGCGGCGAGCTTTGCGGTAGCCTTGGGGCCGCGGTCTCGCGTCGCTGTGCTTCCTGTCGGCGTGCTTCGTGTCGGCGTGCTTCCTGTCGCGAAGTCTGCTGCCGCTGTGTCTGCTGCCGCTGTGTCTGCCGCGATTTTTTCAGTCGCCATGTTTGCTGCGACGCTAACGTCTTTAGCGATGCCGCCCGAGCACCCGGCATCGCCCGCGTCCGCTGTTGGCTCGACGTTCACCGTCTTGGCGCCCACGCGCCCCGCCACACCCTCGGCCGTCTTCATCGGCGCATCGAACAGCGCGCGCACGCTATCAGGCGGCGACATCGACAGCCGGCGACGACGGCGCCGCAACCGGGCACAAGTGCGCGGCGAATTGCTCGGAGGCGGCACGCCACGAGAAGCGTTCGGCCCAAGCGCGCGCGTCCGCCCGATCGATCTTCAGCGCATCCAGGCAAGCCGTGCGCAGATCCTCATGCATCGCACCGGCGCCGCCCTGCCCCAGCACGTCAATCGGCCCGGTTACCGGATAGGCCGCCACTGGCAAGCCGCAGGCAAGCGCTTCGAGCAGTACCAGACCGAAGGTATCGGTGCGGCTCGGAAACACAAATACATCGGCCGACCCATAAACCTGCGCCAGTTCATCCTGCTTCAACACCCCCAGATAATTCACTTCCGGATAGCGTGCCTGCAGCATCGCTAGATGCGGCCCTTCGCCCGCCACCCATTTCGAGCCCGGCAGGTCGAGTTTCAAGAAAGCCTCGACGTTCTTCTCCAACGCCACGCGACCCACGTAGAGAAAGATCGGCGGCTTGGTATCGAGCACGCGCTCAGTCGTCGGTTTGAAAATATCGAGATCGACGCCACGCGACCACAGCACCACGTTCTTGAAGCCGTAGCTCTGCAACACTTGTTTCACTGCCGGCGTCGGCGTCATCACCGCCTGCGAGCTGCCATGGAACCAGCGCAGGAAGCGATAGCTCACGCTCACCGGCAAACCAAAGCGCAATGCCACATATTCAGGAAAGCGTGTGTGAAACGCCGTGGTGAACGGCAGGCCACGCCGTCTGGCATGCGCCCGCGCCGCCAATCCGAGCGGGCCTTCGGTAGCGATGTGCAGGGCATCGGGGGCGAACCCATCGATGCGCTGCGCCACCTTGCGGCCCGGTAGCAGCGACAGCCGAATTTCAGGATAGGTCGGGCAGGGAATGGTGCGGAATTCCAACGGCGTCAGATAATCGACTTCGTGACCCATCCCCTGCAATTCGTGGCGCGTGTTCTTCAGCGTGCGTACCACGCCGTTGACCTGCGGTTCCCAAGCATCGGTGACAACCATAACTTTCATCTTCACTCCTTGATGAGACTAGCGCCCGCGGTGGCCGACTGTGGCGCAGCCGCGCCCTGACGCGTGCCAAGCAACTCGGTCCAATAGACCAGCTTCAACTCACCCTCCATGGTCTCCACCAGGGCCGACAAGCTTTCGACCCAGTCGCCATCGTTGCAATACAGCGTGCCGTCGATGCGACGGATCTCGGGTTGATGAATGTGTCCGCATACCACGCCGTCACAGCCGCGCCGACGCGCTTCTTCGGTCATCACCGTCTCGAAGGAATTGATGAACTTCACTGCGTTTTTCACGCGATGCTTCAAATATTGAGACAGCGACCAGTAGGGAAAGCCGAAGCGCGCGCGCACGCGGTTGAACCAGCGATTGAGGAACAACGCGAAGGTATAGAGCGTGTCGCCGACGTAGGCCAGCCAGCGCGCGTGCATCATGATCGCGTCGAACAAGTCGCCGTGAACCACCCACAGGCGCTCGCCGCCAAGCGTGGTGTGAAAGGCTTCCTCGCAGACCTCGATGTCGCCGAAGGTCAATCCACAAAACTGTCGCGCCGCTTCATCATGATTGCCGGGCACGTAGAACACGCGCGTACCTTTGCGCACCTTGCGCAAGACCTTTTGCACGACATCGTTGTGGCTTTGCGGCCAGTGCCAGCCGCGACGCAATTGCCAGCCGTCGATGATGTCGCCGATCAGGTACAGATATTCGGAATCGTTGTGGCGCAGGAAATCGAGCAGGTAGTCGGCTTGGCAGCCGCTGGTGCCCAGATGGATGTCGGACAGCCAGATGGTGCGGTAGCGATGTGAGGCCACTTCGTCGGGCGTTTCGTGTGCCCAGGCGCCGCGCGTTACGGGGGTGGCGGGAGGTATGGGAAGGAACGACGGCGGCAGCGCGGCTTCGCGCACGGCTTTCTTCAGGGAGGCGGCGGACTGCGGGGTCGCTTGCGGCATGGCGTGGTCGTCGGCCTGATGGCGATGCATGCCATTTCGCCAGCCACGCGTGACCTGGTCGTGACTTTACGATGATTGTCTTATGACAGTCATCAAAGTCGAGAAGCGTTATTGGACGTCTATGTTGCGCACCGTGATGGCGCGCCGAACCAGCGCCTGGATACTGCGCCGGTGTCGCATCGCCCTACTGCAGGGTTTCCTTCAACGCCGCAGGCATCGGCAAGCTCATGACCTCGATGCCCTCGTCGGCCAGCGACTGCGTCTCTTCCAGGCTGGCCACGCCGCGAATCGGCCGCGCCGGCGCTTCGTTGTAATGGATGCGACGCGCCTCTTCGGCGAATTGCTCGCCGACGTTTTCTGTTTGCGCCAACACTTCGCGCACCGCGCGCAGCCAACTGGCCTGCTGCGCTGCGGTGGGCCCGGCGCCGAGCGCCGCTGCGCCGGCCTGCACAGCGCTGGATTGCGGTGCCTCGCCCGGCTCGCTTTGACGATGCTCGTTGTGCGGTTCGCGCTGCCCCGCTGCGTGGCGCGCGCGTTGCTCGCGCTCACGTTCGCCAAGCGCCGCCTGCCGGCCGGACACTGCGGCATTTGACGATGACAACAGGTTCAAATGCGGTGCCGACGGCATCTTCACGACTTCGGTCGATTCGCAGATTGGGCATGCCAACAGGCGCCGCGCGCTTTGCGTTTCGAAATCGCCCTCGGCCCCGAACCATCCTTCGAAGCGATGCCCCTGCTCACAACATAAGTCGAATACTTTCATCTGCGTTTGCCGTGCCGCGGACGGCGCTGCGGCCGTCTGGGCGGAAAAGCCGCTCAGTGCGGCGCGGGCTTGAAGTCTAGCCGACTCTCGCCGCGCGTGTAGCGGTCGAGCCAGAAGGTCGCGATGATGGTTTTGACGTCGCTGATCACGCCCTGCGCGATCCACTCGAGCATCTGCGCCAGCTCGACCACATGGGTTTCCAGAAATTCACCGTCGTCGAGCGCGGCCTGCCCGGCCGTCAAGCCACGCGCCACGTACAAGTCGATGAACTCGTTCGAATAAGAGATAACCGGATGGATGCGCGTCATGAATGCGTATTCACGCGCCACATAACCGGTTTCTTCGCGCAGCTCGCGAATACCGCATGCCAGCGCCCCTTCTTGCGGATCGAGCTTGCCAGCCGGGTACTCGATCATCACCTGGCCCACCGGATAGCGGAACTGCCGCTCTACCAGCACGCGGCCATCATCGAACACCGGCAATATCATCACCGCGCCAGGATGCGTAATGTATTCGCGAATCGCCTGCTTGCCGTCCGGCAACAGCACGGTATCGCAGCGCATGTTCAGGAAGGCACCACGGTGCACGGTTTCACTGTGCACGCAGGTTTCGATCAGCCCGCGATCGGCGGCCGCGGCGGCGGCGGAGCCGCTTGCCGGGAAAGCGTCATGGGCATCACCGCCGGCGCCGGATGCGGGTTCCAAGCCAGGTTGATCTCGCATGCGTGGTTCTCAACGATGTTTGAGCAGATAGCGGAAGGTGAATCCGGGGAAAGCGAAGACCAGGAACAAGCTGAAGGTTACCGCGTAGAACTGCCAGCCCTGGTCAAAGGTGTTGCCCGCTTTGGCTTCGAGTATGCGCCCGAACAAACCTACGACGAAATACAGCACGATCAACTCGGCCAGGCGGATCGCCGGATGCTTTTGCACACCCGGCGCGCCCAGCGGCACCACCGCTGCCAGCCGCTGGTTGGCGAATGGCAGATTCGCCAGAACCAGCGCCAACAGAATAATGAACCAACCCGATGCGGACACAGTGCGTACGACCTCGATAGCTTACGACGCCAGCGTGACGCGCATTGCCTGCAGGCAAAGCGTCATCAGCGGACCGGGCAGCAGGCCGAGCGCCAGCACCGCCAGGCCATTGATGGTCAGCAGCGCGCGCGCGCCGCCGTCGGTGGCGAGCGGCGCCTGGTCTTCCGGCTGATCGAAATACATCACCTTGACGATGCGCAGGTAGTAGAACGCGCCGAACACCGAAGTAATTACCGCCAGTACCGCCAACCAGATATAGCCCGCCTGCATCACCGCTTCGAGCACCGCCAGCTTCGCGTAGAAGCCGACAGTCGGTGGAATACCGGTCAGGGAGAACATCAGGATCAACATCACGAACGCGGTCCAGGGACTGCGCTTGAACAGGCCTTTCAGATCGTCGATGTTCTCTGCTTCGAAATTGCGCCGGCACAGCAGCATCAGCATGCCGAAGGTGCCGAGCGTGGTCAGCAGATAGATGATGCTGTAGAACATGGCCGAGCCGTAGGCGCCCGCGGCACCGTCGGCCTTGCCGTCGACCACACCGGACAACACCCCCAGCAGGATGAAGCCCATATGCGAAATGGTCGAATAGGCCAGCATGCGCTTGATGTTCCTTTGCACGATACCGGTGAGGTTGCCGACGATCAGCGACAGCGCCGAAAGGATCACCAGCATCTGCTGCCAGTCGATCGCCAGCGGCAGGAATCCTTCGACCAGGAAGCGCAGCATGAAGGCGAATGCCGCCACCTTCGAACCACCGCCGATCAACAGCGTCATCGGCGTGGGCGCGCCTTGGTAGACATCCGGCACCCACATATGGAACGGCACCGCGCCGAGCTTGAATGCCACACCCGCGACGATGAAGATCACACCGAACAACAGCACGCCGGTATTGATGCGGCCGGAGGCGATGGCACGCAGTACCTCACCCAGATCGAGCGAGCCGGTCGCGCCGTACATCATCGAAATACCGTAAAGCAGGAAGCCCGACGACAAGGCGCCCAGCACGTAGTACTTCATCGCCGCTTCGGTCGACTGCGAGCTGTCACGCCGCAGCGCGATGATCGCGTACAGCGGCAAGGACATCAATTCGAGCCCGAGGTACAGCGAAAGGAAGTTGTTGCCCGAGATCATCAGGAACTGGCCGAGCAGCGAGAACATCGCCAGCAGGAAAAACTCGTCGCTGGCGAGCTCGCGGTCTTGCAGGTAGCGGTGTGAATAAACCAGCGTCACGGCAAAGCCGAGACTGACGCAGGCCTTCAACAGGCTCGCCATCGGGTCGACCACGTAGGAGTTCGAGAAGTAATAGTACGAGTGGCCGTCCAGCGCCATCGTTGCGAAGCCGATGGCGGCCAGCACCGAGGCGATCACTGCCACCGGATAGGCGATGCGGCGTACGCCGAAGGTCGCCAGCACGATGACGACGACGATCCCGAGCTCGAGCAGCATGTCTGGCAGCAGCATACTGAGATTGGCGGTTTGCATG
This sequence comes from Janthinobacterium lividum, assembly GCA_050955105.1. GTDB lineage: Bacteria > Pseudomonadota > Gammaproteobacteria > Burkholderiales > Burkholderiaceae > JBPBQZ01. Next base: position 9,026 of record JBPBQZ010000046.1, read on the forward strand.
GTCTTTCTGGTTCCGTTCGTCGTTACTGCAGCTTCGAGTGGGCGACATGCGTGAGCAATTGCTCGACTGACACGTGCATCACATCGGTAAAGGGTTTCGGATACAGGCCCATGGCCAGCACCAGGATGGCGAGCAGCGCCAGCATGAAGAACTCACGCCCACCGATATCCGACAGGTGCGCCACGCGCTCGTTGGCGATCGGCCCGAAGTAGACCCGCTTGTACATCCACAAGGTGTAGGCGGCGCCCAGGATCAAGGTGGTGGCGGCCAGCAGGCCGATCCAGAAGTTGAAGTTCACCGCGCCCAGGATCACCAGGAACTCGCCGACGAAACCCGAGGTGCCCGGCAGGCCGCAATTGGCCATCGCAAACAACATCGCGAAGCTGGCGAACTTCGGCATCTTGTTGACCACGCCGCCGTAGGCACTGATTTCACGCGTATGCAGACGGTCGTACAGCACGCCGATACAGAGGAACATCGCGCCGGACACGAAACCGTGCGAAATCATCTGCAGGATCGCGCCTTCGGCGCCGATCTGGTTGAAGATGAAAAAGCCCAGCGTGACGAAGCCCATGTGGGCGATCGACGAATACGCCACCAGCTTCTTCATGTCGGTCTGCACCAGCGCGACCAGGCCGATGTAGACGACCGCGACCAGCGACAGCGTGATCATCACCGGCGCCAGCAAATGCGAAGCATCCGGCGCGATCGGCAGCGAGAAGCGCAGGAAACCGTAGGCCCCCAGCTTCAGCATGATCGCCGCCAGCACCACCGAACCGCCGGTCGGCGCCTCGACGTGCGCATCGGGCAGCCAGGTGTGCACCGGCCACATCGGCACCTTCACCGCGAACGCGAAGAAGAAGGCGATGAACAGCATCACCTGCTCGGTCATGGTGAGCGGCATGGCATGCCAGCGCGCGATCTCGAAGCTGCCCGACTGGGTCGCCAGATAGATCAGCGCGATCAGCATCAGCAAGGAGCCGGTCAGCGTGTAGAGGAAGAATTTCAGCGACGCATAGACACGGTTCGGTCCGCCCCAGACGCCGATGATGATGTACATCGGAATCAGCGTGGCTTCGAAGAACACATAGAACAGCATGCCGTCGGCGGCGGCGAAGACGCCCACCATCAAGCCCGACAGGATCAGGAACGCCGCCATGTATTGCGCGACGTGCTCGGTAATCACCTGCCAGGCCGAAATTATCACGATCACCGTGATGAAGGCGGTCAACACCACGAACCACATGGCAATGCCATCCACGCCCAGGTGATAACTGATCTTGAAGCGATCGATCCAGGAGATTTGCTCGACGAACTGCAGCGCCGCGGTCGAGGTATCGAACTGCGTCATCAGCGGAATCGTCACGACCAGGCCGACGATCGAGCCGATCAACGCCAGCACGCGCGCCGGCTGCGGATTACTGTCATTGCCGATAGCCAACACCGCGATACCGAACAGAATCGGCAACCAGATCGCGAGGCTCAGAAACGGTAAAGAGTGCATCGTATTCATCGCCTTTATTTTCCGCCGAGCGTGACGAACAAGGTGAGGAGCGCCAGCATGCCGATGATCATCGCAAAGGCATAGTGGTAGATATAGCCGCTCTGCAGCGTGCGGATCACGCTGGCGAACCAGCCGACGAAGCGCGCGGTGCCGTTGACGATGCCGTCGATGACGACCACATCGCCTTCCTTCCACAATCCGCGACCGATCTTCAGCGCGCCGCGTGCGAACACCACTTCGTAGATCTTGTCCATGTAGTACTTGTTTTCGAGCAGCCGATAGATCGGACCGCAGCGATTCTTGATGGCCGCCGGAATATCCGGGCGCTTCATGTAGAAGAACCAGGCCACCAGCACGCCGGCCAACGCGAACCAGACCGGCAGGCCCTGCACCGACGTCAACGCCATCTGCAGCCAGCCGTGGAAGCCATGGCCCATCTCTTCGAGCGCCGGATGATTCGAACCGATGTAGACGACCTGGTCGAAAGCCACGCCCTTGGAGAAGAAGTTGCCGTAGATCATCGGACCGATCGCGATCGCGCCGATGATCACCGACGGAATCGCCAGCAGGATCAGCGGAATCGTCACCACCCAAGGCGACTCGTGCGGCTCGTGGACCGCATGCGCGTGGTCGCCATGGCCATGGTCGTCATGACCATGAGCGGCATGATCATCGTGGTGCTGCGCATGTGGGTCGTCGCCGCCATGCGTCTCGGCTTCCTCGCCATGCTCAGCATGCGGCGGATTGCGGAAACGCTCCTCGCCGTGGAACACCAGGAAATACATACGGAACGAATACAGCGCGGTGATGAAGACGCTGAACACCACCGCGAAGTAGGCGAAGCCCGCACCCGGCAGATGCGACTCGCGCACCGCGTCGATGATCGAATCCTTCGAATAGAAACCCGAGAAGAACGGCGTGCCGATCAGTGCCAGCGAACCCAGCAGCGAGGTGATCCAGGTAATCGGCATGTACTTGCGCAGGCCGCCCATGTTGCGCATGTCTTGGTCATGATGCATGCCGATGATGACCGAGCCCGCGCCCAGGAACAGCAGTGCCTTGAAGAACGCGTGCGTCATGAGGTGGAACACCGCCACCGAGTAGGCCGACGCACCGAGCGCCACCGTCATGTAGCCCAACTGGGACAGCGTCGAATACGCCACCACACGCTTGATGTCGTTCTGCACCAGGCCCAGGAAGCCCATGAACAAGGCGGTAATGGCGCCGATGATCAGCACGAACGACAAGGCCGCATTCGACAATTCGAACAGCGGCGACATGCGCGTCACCATGAAGATGCCGGCCGTCACCATGGTAGCCGCGTGGATCAGCGCCGAGATCGGCGTCGGACCTTCCATGGAATCAGGCAGCCACACGTGCAGCGGAAACTGCGCCGACTTACCCATCGCGCCGATGAACAGGCAGATGCAAGACACGGTGATCAGGTTCCAGCTCGTGCCCGGCAAGGTCATGCCGGCCAGTGCGATGCGGTGCGAGAACACGTCGCCATAGTTGAGCGAGCCGCCGAACGCCAGCAACAGGCCGATACCGAGAATGAAACCGAAGTCGCCGACCCGATTCACCAGGAACGCCTTCATGTTCGCGTAGATGGCGGTCGGCCGCGTGTACCAGAAGCCGATCAGCAGATACGAGACCAGACCCACCGCTTCCCAGCCGAAGAACAGCTGCAGGAAGTTGTTGGCCATCACCAGCATCAGCATCGAGAACGTGAACAGCGAGATATAGGAGAAGAAGCGCTGATAGCCGTCGTCATCCGCCATGTAGCCGATGGTATAGATATGCACCATCAACGACACGAAGGTCACGACGCACATCATCATCGCCGTCAGCGAATCGATCAGGAAGCCCACTTCAAGCTTCAGCGGCCCGATGCCCATCCATTCGTAGACGGTGTCGTTATAGCCGGCGCCTCCCAGCACTTGGGAGAAGACGATGGCGGACAGCACGAGCGCGATGGCAACACCGAGAATCGTTACGGTGTGTGCCCCGACGCGGCCGATCGCGCGACCGAAAAGCCCCGCGATCAACGAACCGGCCAGGGGGGCGAGCGGAATCGCCAGCAGCAATGTTGGATTTAATGTCGTGGCCATAACAGCGTTGCGTGAATCACCCTAATTGAAAAACGTCGGGTGCATGGCGCGGCACCCAACGCCCCCGGTCTCGTGCTACATCGCATTGGTGCGCGCGCATCATCCCTTCAGTTGATCCAGATCTTCGACATTGATCGTATCCAGGCGCCGGAACAGCGTAACCAGGATGGCCAGGCCGATGCCGGCTTCAGCCGCCGCCACCGTCAATACGAAGAACACGAAGACCTGTCCGTTGATGTCGTTCAGGTAATGCGAGAAGGCGACGAAATTGGTATTCACCGCCAGCAGCATCAATTCGATCGACATCAGGATGACGATGATGTTGCGGCGGTTCAGCCAGATCCCGACGATGCTTATCGCAAACAGGATCGCACCGAGGACAAGATAGTGTGCAAGGGTCAGCATGACGAATTCCTAGTTCTTTTGACCGGCGTTGCCCGCACCCGCGTTGCCAGGCGTCGGCGGCTGGGTCGATGCATCGGGTGATGCCGTTTCGGAACGCATGTTCACGATGCGCACGCGATCCTTGGCGCGCACCCGCACTTGTTGCGAGACCACCGTGCGCTTCGAATCCTTGCGATGCCGCAGCGTCAGCGCCACCGCGGCGATGATCGCCACCAGCAGAATTTCACCGGCGATTTCGAAATGGAAGATATAGGTGCTGTACAGCAACCGGCCGATCAGGCGCGTGTTCGGCATGGCCGCGGCAGCCGCGGCGGCAGCACCCGAGGTACTGGCCGACACCGGATCGGCGGTCGCACCGTAGCCTTGCCACAGTACCAACGCCAGTTCGATGACGATGATGGCACCGACGATCATGGCCCACGGCACGAAGCGCTTGAAATCGCGTCGCAAGATCGTCAGATCGATATCGAGCATCATCACGACGAACAGGAACAGCACCATTACGGCGCCGACGTACACCAGCACCAGCGTGATCGCGAGAAACTCGGCGCGCAGCAGCATCCAGATGGCCGCCGCATTGAAAAATGCCAACACCAGGAACAACGCCGACTGAACCGGATTCGGTGCCGTGATGACGCGCAGACCCGAGATCACCAGGATCAGCGCGAAGAGGTAGAACAAGACGGTCGTGAATTCCATTTTCTTAACGGATCAACGTTGAAGCGGCGGATGGGATGACGGCGACGGCGCGTGCCGACCGAGACGCCAGTCGGGACACAAGCCAGAGCTGAACTCGGGATTGCACGCGGGCTTGAGCAATCACGGTGATCAACGGTAAGGCGCGTCAGCTGCGCGCGCCGCGGCGATCTCGGGCTCGTAGCGATCGCCCACCGCGAGCAGCATCTCTTTGGTGAAATACAGATCACCGCGCTTTTCGCCGTGGTATTCGAGCACGTGCGTTTCGACGATCGAATCCACCGGGCAGCTTTCTTCGCAGAAGCCGCAGAAGATGCATTTGGTCAGATCGATGTCGTAACGCGTGGTACGCCGCGTATTGTCGGCGCGCGTTTCCGATTCGATGGTGATCGCGAGCGCCGGACACACCGCTTCGCACAGCTTGCAGGCGATGCAGCGTTCCTCACCGTTCTCATAGCGCCGCAAGGCGTGCAGGCCGCGGAAACGCGGCGACTGCGGCGTTTTTTCTTCGGGGAATTGCACCGTCACCTTGCGTGCGAACGTATAGCGGCCAGTCAGCGCCATACCTTTCAGCAACTCGGTGAGCAGGAAACTTTGGAAGAAGCTTTTTATAGTGTTGAGCATGGGGGCACCGAAGGGCTATTTCCAGATGTTCAGTGGCGACATGATCCAGAGGCCGACCACCACCACCCAGACCACGCAGACCGGCAAGAAAATCTTCCAGCCCAAACGCATGATCTGGTCGTAGCGATAACGCGGGAACGTACCGCGCGCCCAGATGAATATCGACAACAAGAAGATGACTTTCACCGCCAGCCAGAACACGCCGGGAATGAAAGAGAGGAAGCCGAAAGGCGCACTCCAGCCGCCGAGGAACATGGTCGCGGCCAACGCCGAGATCACGATCATATTGATGTATTCGGCGAGGAAAAACAGCGCGAACGCCATCCCCGAATAATCCACCATGTGGCCGGCGACGATTTCCGACTCGCCTTCCACCACGTCGAACGGATGACGATTGGTTTCGGCGATGCCCGAGATGAAGTAGACGACGAACATCGGCAGCAGCGGCAGCCAGTTCCACGACAGGATGTTCAGGCCCCAGCTCGCGAACAGTCCGCGCTCTTGCGACATGACGATATCGGACAGATTGAGGCTGCCGGCGGTCATCAGCACCGTGACCAGCGCGAAGCCCATCGACACTTCGTACGACACCATCTGCGCCGAGGCCCGCATGGCGCCGAGGAATGCGTATTTCGAATTGGAGGCCCAGCCGGCGAGGATCACACCGTAGACGCCGACCGACGAGATCGCCAACACGTAGAGCAACCCGGCGTTGACGTTGCCCAGCACCGCCTGGGCCTGGAACGGAATCACCGCCCACACCGCAAAGGCCGGCGCCACGGTCATGATCGGCGCCACTGCATACAGCCAGCGCGTGGCCTGCGTTGGCGTGATCACTTCCTTCAGCAACAATTTCAGCACGTCGGCGATTGGCTGCAGCAAGCCCAAGGGCCCCACGCGGTTCGGTCCGATGCGCACGTGCATCCAGCCGATCAGCTTGCGTTCCCAGAGAATCAGGTATGCCACGCAGAGCAACAGCACGACGGCAATCACGAGGATGCGGACCAGCGCCCAGACGGTCGGCCAGGCTACGCCCAGCACATTGCCGCCGATCGCGTTGATGGTATCGAACACAGCCATTACGCCTTCTCCACCCCGAGTTCACCGAACATTGCGCCGAGCTGCGCGGCGGCGGGCGTTGCCGCCGACAGTCGCACCACGCCGTCGGCCAAATCGCTTTCACGGCGCGCCGGCAGCACCGCTGCACGCGCGCCCTGGCTCACCCGCACCAGATCGCCATCATCGATACCTAATTGCTCGCATAACGCGGTCGGCAAACCGACCACGTTCTCGGTGCGCGCGGCCAGCGTCAGATGCAGTGACGCGGCACGCCGTACCAGCGGATCGGCATGATAGATCGGCACGTCGGCCAGGCGTTCGAAGCGGCCTGACGCAGCCGGTGCCAGAGGTGTGGACGATGCGCCGGCCAGCGCGGCACCCGGCGCATTGCCGAGCCGCGCCGCCACGTCGACGCCTTGCAACGCGGCGTCGCGCACTTCCTCGGCGGTATCGAATTCGAAGCCCGGCAGCTCGAACATATTGCCCAGCACGCGCAGGATCTTCCAAGCCGGACGCGTCTGGCCAAGCGGACGTACCACGCCGTTGAACGACTGCACGCGGCCCTCGCCATTGATGAAGGTGCCCGCCGTTTCAGTGAACGGCGATGCCGGCAACAGCACGTCGGCGTAATCGGCGCCGTGCTTGAACGCGGAGATGCCGATGACCATTTCCGCACCGGCCAGCGCGGCCAGCGCACGCGCCGGATCGGCGCTGTCGAATTCCGGCTCGACGCCCAGCAGCAGGTAAGCCTTGCGCGGCGATTCGAACATGGACGCCGCATTCAACCCCGCGGCAGCCGGCACTGCGCCGATCACGTGTGCGCCAACGCTGTTGGCGGCCTCGCCGAGGAAACCCAGCACTGCGCCGGTCTGTGCGGCGATCCAGGCAGCCAGCGCGTGGATTTTTGCGAAATCGGGATGATGCACGGCGGCGTTGCCCAGAAACACCGCTATGCGCTCGCCAGAACTCAGCGAGACGGCAGCCGCACGCGCGGCTTCGCTGGGTTCGGCATCCGCGACTGCGCTGTCTACCGGCGCGGTCGAACCGCGCAAGCTGGCGATGCCAGCCGCGATGCCCGACAACTCGCTCAACCAGGCCGAAGGCGCCGCGACCACGCGATGCGCGGTCGGAATCAGCGAATCATCGCCGCTAGCTGCCAGGAAACTGATGTGCGCACCGCCCTTCGCGGCTTGACGCAGGCGCGCCGCCAGCAAGGGGTGATCGCGACGCAGCGACGACGAACCGATAACCAGCACGCGATCGAGCGTGCCCAGATCGGCGATCGGCATGCCGAGCCACGGCGCCTTGTCGCTGGCCGCGGAGAAATCGGTTTGGCGCAGCCGGAAATCGATATTCGGCGTGCCCAAGCCATTGGCCAGTTGCTTCGCCAGATACAGCTCTTCGAGCGTCGCATGCGGGCTGGCCAGCACACCCAGTGCATCGTTGCCATGTTCGGCGCGCAACTGGTTCAGGCCGTTGGCCACATAAGCCAGCGCGGTTTCCCAATCGACTTCGCGCCATGCGCCGCCTTGCTTGAGCATCGGCGAGGTCAGGCGGTCTTCGCTATTCAGGCCTTCGTATGAAAAACGATCCTTGTCCGAGATCCAGCACTCGTTGACCGCTTCGTTTTCCATCGGCAGCACGCGCATCACGCGATTGTTCTTCACCTGCACGATGAGATTCGCACCCACCGAATCATGCGGACTGATCGATGCGCGCCGACCCAGTTCCCAGGTGCGCGCGCTGTAGCGGAACGGCTTGGAAGTGAGCGCGCCGACCGGGCACAGGTCGATCATGTTGCCGGACAATTCCGAATCGACGGTCTGGCCGACGAACGCGGTAATTTCCGCATGTTCGCCGCGGCCCAGCATGCCCAGTTCCATCACGCCGGCGATTTCCTGACCGAAGCGAACGCAGCGCGTGCAGTGGATGCAGCGCGTCATTTCTTCCATCGAGATCAGCGGGCCGACGTTCTTGTGGAACACGACGCGCTTTTCCTCGTTATAACGCGACGCCGATTTGCCGTAGCCGACCGCCAGATCCTGCAACTGACATTCGCCGCCCTGATCGCAGATCGGGCAGTCGAGCGGATGGTTGATCAGCAGGAATTCCATCACCGACTGCTGCGCCTTGATGGCCTTCTCGGAGCGCGTGCGCACCACCATGCCCGCCGATACCGGCGTGGCACAGGCCGGCACGGCCTTCGGCATCTTCTCCACTTCCACCAGACACATCCGGCAGTTGGCCGCGATCGTCAGCTTCTTGTGATAGCAGAAGTGCGGGATATAAGTATCGATGCGCTTGGCAGCCTGGATCACCATGCTGCCTTCAGGCACTTCGACCTTCTTGCCGTCAATCTCTAGTTCGACCATGATCGTTGCGACTCGCTTTACGCTTGCGCCGGCACGAGACAGTGCTTGTGCTCGACGTGATATTCGAATTCGTTACGGAAATGCTTGAGCATGCCCCGCACCGGCATCGCCGCTGCGTCGCCGAGCGCGCAGATCGTACGACCCATGATGTTCTCGGCCACCGAATCGAGCAGGTCGAGATCGTCCGGGCGACCCTGCCCGTGTTCGATCCGATGCACGACCCGATACAGCCAGCCGGTGCCTTCGCGACATGGCGTGCACTGGCCGCAGGATTCCTCGTAATAGAAGTACGACAGCCGCAACAATGCGCGCACCATGCAGCGCGTATCGTTCATGACGATGACGGCGCCCGAACCGAGCCCCGATCCGCGCTTGGCGATCGAGTCGTAGTCCATATCGGTTTCGAGCATTTCGGCCGCCGGAATTACCGGCATCGACGAGCCGCCAGGAATCACCGCCTTCAACTTGCCGCCACGCACGCCGCCGGCCAGTTCCAGCAATTTCGCGAACGGCGTACCGAGCGGCACTTCGTAGTTGCCCGGCTGTTCCACATCGCCGGACACCGAGAAGATCTTGCTGCCGCCGTTGTTCGGCTTGCCGATTTCGAGATAATTCTGCGGACCGATCGCCAGCAGGAACGGCACGGCCGCGAAGGTCTCGGTGTTG
>JBPBQZ010000047.1:0-17489 GCA_050955105.1 Janthinobacterium lividum
GACTGCCGGCAAATCAGGCCAGCCCAACCAGAGCGCCTACAACATTTCCAAGCACGCGGTAATCGGACTCACGCGTTGTTTGGCGGTTGAGTATGTAAAGAGCGGCATCACCGTCAACGCCGTTTGTCCCGGACCCGTGCAGTCGAGCATGCTCGACGGTCTGCGGCAAGCGCAGGCGCAGGCGCACGACATTTCACCGGAAGCGTTTACCGCATCGATGCTGGCACGCGTACCGCTCGGGCGCTTCCTCGAACCGGCTGAGATCGCCGGGCTGGTCGCCTATCTTGTTCAGCCGAATGCCTCCGGCATCACCGGGCAATCTCTCAATGTGGATGGCGGCATGCATCCGTTGTAGTCGATCCATCGATCGATCCGTTGGGACTTCCTTATGACCGCTGCATGCAAAGTCGCCCTGGTCACGGGCGCTGCGGCGCGAATCGGTTTGGCCATCGCCCAACATCTGGCAAACGAGGGCCGTAGAGCACTCGTGTCCTTACAACAACTCAATGGAGGAGACAGCAATGCGCTCAAAATCGTCGTCCGCTCATACACACTGTACAAGCAGCAGATCGCGGCGCGCGGCGATCGCTTTAAGCGGACTGTTACTAAGTGGCTTCGGGGCGCTCTCGACATCGGTGATGGCACAGGACAGCGCGCCGATCAACATCGGGATGGTTCTTGCCAAGCAGGGCGTGTTCGCCGAGATCGGCCGCGACGGCGCACGCGGCGCGATGTTGGCGGTGGACGATGTCGATTCGAAGGTGAATGGCCGGCTAGTGAAGGTCATTTGGTATGACGATCCTGATCCTCAATCGGCGCAGCAAAACACCTCCAAATTGATCGATTCGGATAAGGTGGTCGCGGTGGTGGGTGGCTTGAACAGTGCTTCATCGTTGGCCGAAGCATCCGTTGCCAAACGCGCGAAGATTCCGCTGATGGTGATTACAGGTTCCGCGAGGGAAATCACGGGCAAGGATTGCAACCGCTATACATTCCGGGCTTACTTCACCGCGCAGGTAGCAGCGCGTGCCCTGGTGCCTGAACTAATCAAGAAGGGCAAGCGCTGGTATTTCCTTTCGCCGAATTACGCGACCGGCGTCGACGCTTATAACAGCATGAAAGAGGAGCTTGTGAAATTGGGCGGTACCGAAGTCGGTGCCGACAAGGTGCCCTTGGGAACGTCCGACTACAGCAGCTTTATATTAAAAATCCGTGAAGCCAAGCCGGATGTTGTCGCCTTCAGTCTGACGGGCATCGATATCGACAATTTCCTCAAGCAATGGTCGCAGTACGGTATGAAAGACAAGATTCCGGTCGGTGACCCCTATCTCAGTGAATCGTCAGTTTGGTCATTGAACAAAGGTTCGGCCACCGGAACCTACGTGAAGATCTGGCAATACAGCGATCCGGATCTTTCGCCGATCGAGCGCAAATTTGCCGCCGACTATCGTGCCAAGTATGGAATGCCCGCGTCGATGGTGGCATGGGATGGATGGATGTCGATGCGTATGATTCTGGATGCGATCCGCGCAGGCAAATCGACTGACCCTGCATCGATCGTGCATCAATTGGAAACGTTGAAGTGGTCCGACAGGAAGACGCCGAGCTATTTCCGTCCATGGGATCACCAGTTCATCCATCCGGTGGTGGTCGTCAACGCGCATGAGCCGAAGGCCGACAAATGGGATTTGTTGGACATCGTGAAGACAGTTCCTGAGAAAGTTGAAGACAACGACAAGATTTTTGGGACGAAGGCCGAAGTGGGTTGTGAAATGGGCAGTCTGTAAGACGGCTTGCCGGGGAGGTCGCCTTTTTGTCGCAATGGTAATCTCCCCATTCCAATAATCCTTCATGGGGTAGTTATGTTCGGGCGTTGTATGGCGATGTTGTTAGTAGTGGGCGCGTTGTTTTCCTTGAGCGGCTGCAATACGGTGGCCGGCGTCGGTCAGGACATTTCGGGTTCAGCGCGGACCGTGCAGCGCGCGCTGTAACGCTCGCCGTCATTGCCGCGGTGGGATTGGCGGTCCGCTTATGTTTCCCGCTGCTAAAGGTATGCGATTTCCTTGTTTGTTGCCCTCGAAGGCATCGGCTAGTGTGACAGGCTGCAGATTGCTGCGCCGGCCATCGCTGACGATCTTTTCGCGCGGCTACATCGTGCCCACCTGGACCATCACGTCCTGGTGTTTCGCGAGGTCAGGATCACGCCGGCACAGCAGATTGCATTTAGCCGGCGCTTTGGGCCACTGCAGGTCCACGTATTGCACCAGTTCCAACTGCCTGGCTATCCCGAAATTCTGCGGGTATCGAACATTCTCGAGCACGGCCGGCCGATCGGTTTGGGCGACGCCGGCGCGTTCTCGCGAGCTGTTGACCGACCGAGTATTCGCCGGGTTGATGCTGGTCATCGTGATCGGCCTGCTGGTGGAGAATCTCGCATTTCGCGCGCTGGAACGCGCCACCATCGGACGCTGGGGCATGCAGCGCTGAGAAAGGGACATGCCGCGATATACTTCCCGCATGGAACTCGAGCCCCACGATCTCGAAAAGATCAGCACCGTCACCTTGCAGCACTACGACGCGCACGCGGAGGATTTTCGCGATGGCACGCGCGATCACGACGTTACGCAAAACATCGCGGCGCTACTGCGCCATATCGATGCCACGCCGGCTTTTACCATCCTGGATTTTGGTTGCGGCCCAGGGCGAGATCTCAAAACGTTCAGTGCGCTCGGTCATCGCGCGATCGGCCTCGATGGCGCAGAGCACTTTGTTGCGATGGCGCGTGAGGAGACTGGCTGCGAAGTCTGGCAGCAAGACTTCCAGCATCTCGATTTACCTGCGGCGTATTTTGATGGCGTTTTCGCCAACGCCACGCTGTTCCACATCCCAAGTCAAGCCTTGCCGCGCGTGCTGCGGCAATTGCACGCGACGCTAGCGCCCGGTGGCGTGCTCTTCAGCTCCAACCCGCGTGGTGCGAATCAGGAAGGTTGGCGCCAGGGCCGATACGGCGTGTTCCATGATCTGGAAGCGTGGCGCCGCTATATGACGGCTGCGGGCTTCGTTGAAATCGAGCATTACTACCGGCCCGCGGGCTTGCCGCGTGAGCAGCAGCCGTGGCTCGCTAGCGTGTGGCGCAAGCCCTGACTGGCTCGTGCCGAGCCCAGAGCACGAGCGGAACACAGTGTAAAGCCGCACCCTCATGACAACCCGGCCCAGGGCCCGAGATGTCAGGCCGTACCGACCACAGCGGGTGCAATCACGGCAGGCGGTGCCTTTTGCGTCGCGGCACCCAGCGGCACAAGCAGCACTGGACGAGACGAGATACGCAGCACTTGCTCGGCGACACTGCCGAGCACGAGCCGCCGCCAGCCGCGCCGTCCGTGCGTGCCCATCACGATCAGATCAGCATTGAACTCCTCGGCAGCGCGCATCACCTGGTTCGGGATGTCGTCCCCGGCTGGATCGACCTCGCGCATGATCGGCGATCCTTTGACGTCCTCGCGCTTCATCTGTTCCGTCGCGTCGGCAATCACGCGAGTTCCCTCCTGGATGAAAGCATTGCGCGCGATTGACGGATCATAAGCCGGCCCTGCGTACATCAGCGGCGTTACGTCAATCACATACAGCGGCGTGAGTTCCGCGCCTTGCTCGCGCGCCATCTTGAGCGCCTCAGTCAGGGCGCACGCTGATGTTTCGCTACCGTCTATCGCCACAAGAATGTGTTGGTACATGAGAGGCTCCTTAGCTCTGGGGTGATCACAAGTGTATGAGCCGCATTGCTGCCGTCATTGATACAGATCAAGGTCGGCGCGTATGTCGGAGCTTAGAGTTTTCTCATGCACGCCGTGCATGCGGGGCGCGACAGTAAACTCGCGGACACCCCTGAACGAGGCGGCCATTTGGATATCGCCGCATGTTGGGAACCGGTTCGGCGAGCGTGGGTCTTGTTAGATCGTGCGCTGCTCGAGTGCGAGGAGGTCGGCCATCGTTTGACGGCGGCGAACGAGCTTCAATTCACCCCGGTCAACGAGAATCTCGGGCGACAAAGGTCGACTGTTATAGTTCGACGACATCGCCGCACCGTAGGCGCCGACATCATGGAACAGCAGCAGGTCGCCCACCCGCGGGCGAGGCAAGGTACGACTTCGGATCGTTCCGTCCGCGTCGACCGTGAACACATCGCCAGCTTCGCACAGGGGTCCGCCGATGGCGACTTCGACCATATCGTCGGTGGGCGCTGGCGATCCGTCGGATCGGATCAACGAGATGTCGTGATAGCTGCCATAGAACGACGGGCGCATGAGATCGTTGAAGCCGGCATCGACGAGGGCAAAGAGATGGCTCGGTGTCTTCTTCACCGAGTGGATCTCGCTCACCAGCACGCCGGCCTGGCCGACCAGGTAACGGCCAGGCTCGATTTCCAGCGTAACGGCATGGCCGAGGTGCGCCTCGATCTCGCGTCGCGCGGCGTCCCACATCGAAAAGTAGTGGTTTGCATCGATTTCCGGATCGACCTTTTCGTACGGAATTGATAGACCGCCGCCCGCCGAAACGGCTCTTATGTCGTGATCGAGCATCTTCACCGTGTCGACCATCGCACCGCACACGCGGGACAGGTGAGCGTAGTCGACGCCCGAGCCGATGTGCATATGCAGGCCGACCAGCTTGAGACCGGTGCGACGGACGACTTCCAGTGCGACCGGCAGATCGGACAGCCAAAGCCCATGCTTGCTGTGTTCGCCGCCGGTGTTCGTCTTGTTGCTATGTCCTTGGCCGAAACCGGGATTGACGCGCAGCCAGACATTGTGCCCCGGCGCTGCGCGACCGACGCGCTCGAGCATGTCTAGCGATCCTGCGTTGACCGCAATACCGAGTTCCATCACGGCAGCGAGGGTGGGCCGGTCGATCAAGTCAGCCGTGAAGACGATTTGTTCCGGCTTGAAGTCGGCTGCCAGAGCTCGCTCCAACTCACCGAGGGAGACAGCGTCGATCGCAACGCCTTCGTCGCGCATTAACTTCAAAATGTGGATGTTCGAGCACGCCTTCTGCGCGTAGCGAATTACGTCGAACTGCCGCAGGCCAGCGATCTGACGACGGACGATGTCTGCGTCATATAGCCAGAGCGGCGTTCCGGATTGTCGTGTAGCGTCGAGCAGTTGCTGCCGGGATATCGAGTTCACGTGGCGATATGTCGTAGGGAATTAACGGCTCCTATTAGATAACGTTGCTTGTGATTCAGTAAAATGCTATTTCTTTCGTACTCCATTCATTCCTGATATACGATTTTCAATGATCACACACCGGCACGTCGAGGTCTTCCGCGCCGTGATGCTGACGGGGAGCGTAACCAAGGCCGCAGAGCTGCTGCGAACCTCCCAGCCGACCGTGAGCCGCGAGCTCGCCCGTGTCGAGCAGGTTTTCGGGTTCTGCCTGTTCGATCGTTCGCAGGGTCGGCTAAGGCCAACGCATTCTGCGTTGAGCCTTTATGAGGAGGTGATGCGAAGCTACGTTGGGCTGGAGCGAATCAACGCTTGCGTGATGAGCCTGAGGCGGCGGGAAGGCAGCGAGCTGTCGGCGATTGCGCTGCCAGTGTTTGCGCACTCCCTCCTGCCAGGGACTTGCAAGCGGCTGTTGGCGTCCCACCCGGCGGCCAGCATATCGATTACCTCGCAAGAGTCGCCGTTTCTAGAACAGTGGCTGTCTGCCCAGCGCTACGACATCGGCCTGACCGAGCACGACGTCGCCCCCGTGGGCACGTATCTGACGCCTTTGCTTGATGTCGACGAAGTTTGCGTGTTGCCGGACGGTCATCCGTTGCTCGACAAGGACGTGATCGAACTTGCCGATTTCGACGGACACGCATACGTCAGTTTCCCAGCCACCGATCCGTACCGGGTACAGATCGACTCGGCATTTGCAGCGATGGGCGTCGAGCGACGTATGGTTGCGGAGACTCCCAGCGCTGTTTCGGTTTGCAATATGGTGCGCAACGGGCTGGGGGTTACTATCATCAATCCGCTTACCGCTCTCGATTTCGAAGGGCGCAATCTGCACATTCGCTCGTTGTCCGTTTCCTATTCGTTTAGGGTCAGTGTTGTCGTACCCGAACATCGGCCGACCAATCCGCTGTCTGAGCCGTTCATCCAAGCGCTGCGTAGCGAAGCCACGTCGGTCCAGCACAAGCTGGCGACATTGTTCGATGACAGGCGATCAGGAACCCGGCGGTGAGCTGTTTAAAACGGGGGGATTACATCCCGAATGTCCAATGTATCGCGTTGAGCACGCTCGCTCTTGCATCGATCCGCGTCTTCACATCACTTTTTAACGGCCGAAGCGCTGGCTTGTCCGCTGCACCGGCTGCCGCAAGGCCGACGGCCCTTTCGTTCGTTGCAGCCTGGACGATGATGTCAGGCCGCGCCGGCGTTGGAAATCAATTCAAGAAACTGATCGATCGGCAACGGCTTCGCGAAGTAATGATCGAAGCCCGCTTCTTCCGCTTCCTGGTGGAACTCCGGCGTCGAGTAGCCGCTCAGCGCGACCAGCGTCAAGAGTCGGTCCGGATGCTGTGCACGCAGTTCGCGCGCCACCTCGAAGCCTCGCATGTCTGGCAGACCGATATCGATGATCGCCAGATCAAGAGCAATCCGCGATCCGGCGGCCACGGCGCTGCGGCCGTCATAAACCACATGACATGTATTACCACTCATCTCCAGCAGCGCGGCGAGCGCGTCCGCGGAGTCGACGTTGTCGTCGACGATGAGAATGTTATGAGCAGTTGTGCCCTTGACCGCCGCTTCCGGTACGGGCGTCGACACAGGTTCATCCGCCACCGGCAAAACCACGGTGAACGTTGAGCCATGACCCAATCCATCGCTGCGCACCTCGACGGATCCGCCATGGTCGCGGACCAGGCGGTCGACCACCGTGAGTCCAATGCCCAGTCCCGCGTCTTGCCGATCGATACCCTGCGATGCCTGCGTGAAAAGATCAAAAATCCGCGGCAGCATTTCCGCATCGATGCCGATGCCGCGGTCGGCCACTTCGACGCTCACGTCCTGTTCGTCGACTGTCACCGTGATGCGAATTTCGTCGGACTGAGGCGTGTAACGCGCGGCGTTGTGAATGATGTTGTTGAAAACCTGCTTGAGCCGCGCGACGTCTACGCTAACGAAGGTCGGCTTGGCCGGATACTGCACCGCCACACGATGCCCGCGTCGATACAGCTCCGGCTCAGTCATCTCGATCGCGCTATCGATCAGCGAGTCGATGCGCGCCAGCTCGGTGTGAATCTCCACCTTGCCTCGCGTCAACCTCGACACATCCAGCAAGTCGTTCACCATGCGCGAAAGCTGTTCCGTCTGTCGTCCGATTACACCAAAGGTGCCCGCAAGCTTGGATTCCATCGGCGTCGCGCTGCGCTTCGCCACTTCGAGGGACAAGCTGATGGCCGCGAGCGGGTTTCTCAACTCATGCGCCAGCATCGCCAGAAATTCATTCTTGCGCATGTCGGCGTCTTCAAGATCCTTCTTCTTGCGCCTGAGTTCTTCCAGCGCGAGCAGCATCTCGCGATTCTGCTGCTCGAGTTCCTGAACCGGCGTCTGCGCCTTGCGCCGCGTCAACACCTCGATGCGCTCGTCCAACTGCCGGGTCGTCAGTGGCGGCGTGCCGCGCGGCAAGAACATCTCGAGAGTGACGGTGGTGCCGTGGCCCAGTTCGGTCTCGATCGAAAACCCGTCGGTCATGCGGCGACTGCCCGGAATGCCGACACCCGGCCCCGTATGATGCGTCGACTCGCTCAACAGTCGCTGCACGTCAGCGATGCCCGGTCCTTTATCGATAATCTGCGCGACCACGCATTGGACGCCGTTGGCGCCGCCCGCGTCACCCGCCAGGAACGTCAACGTAGCTCCGCCGGCGAACTGCACGGCGTTGCGCGCGATTTCCGAGATAGCCGTGATGAAGCGTGTACGTTGCAGATTATCGAGACCGAACAGCTCGCCGATCTGGCGCGACCGATCGCGTATAGCAACCAGGCTCAGATTGCTGCTGATAGGGGTCGAGAGGATTCGATGCAGCACGTCAGGCCGCTTTGACGACGACGACGCTCGCATCGTCCGCGTCGCGGGCGAAGTCGCGATGCAGCACATGAGCAATAAGAAGGGGATGGCGCTGCAGCAATTTCGGATGACGGTTAAGGTTCCAGCGCGTCGACAGACCATCCGTGGTCGCAATAAAGACACTGCGCGGCGTCCAGTCGACCTTGCTTTCGCGTACCAGCCGCATGTTGTAGCCCACGGTACCGTCTGAGGAAATCAGATGCTGAGTGGCATCGTTGGTCGCGACCACGGCGACGATATTTCCGACCCCCGCGAAGGTCAGCGAATTCGCTGCCGGGTCGAGCTTTGCCACTGCCATCACCGCGCCGCGCGTCGCCTTGAGCTGGGCATTAGCGCGCCGCAGGGTGTCTCCTGGCGTTTCGCCGTCAGCCGCTTTTTGAAACACGTCCACCGCCATGCCGGCCGCATCCGCCGCCAACGGCCCATGCCCTAATCCATCGAGCAATGTGACCGACAGCCTGCCATTCGACTCGCGCGTGCTCCATGCATCGCCGCAGATTTCCTGCCCCTGCTTCGGGGTGGACAGGGCACCGATCGTCCAATGGCTTTTGTTTGCCAGGTTTCGTTCGCCGGGCTTTGAAGCGGATATGCAGGCCACTAACGCCGTGCCCATATTGTCGAGCGAATAAATATCGAACAGATCGGAATGACGTTCAATGGTGCCGAGACCGGCGCCCAGGCTGCCGCCTGTGGAAAAGCCATCGCGCCTGGCTGCTTCCAGATTGGGAATCCCTGGACCCCGGTCCAGCGCAATAATCGCCAAGCCGCGATCATTACCGTGCAGAAAGCGCTTCAAGACGATTTGCCCGTGCCCGGCGTATTTCAATATGTTGGTGGCCGCTTCAGTAACGACCAACGCTACATTCGCCAGCGATTTTTCCGGCAGGCCGAGCGATTGCGCGAGCGCGAGCGATGAGCGACGGGCCTGCGCTATGCCGCTTTGGTCCGAAAGCTCTACCGTCGTTTCCATTGAACAATGCTCACTGTGGTGCCGCCGTTCACGGTCGATGCGATCTCGAATTCACTGACGAGTCTACGTGCGCCGCCGAGTCCCAGCCCCATGCTTTTCGCTGTACTGTAGCCGTCTTCCAATGCTTTCTCGATATTCGGAATGCCTGGGCCTTTATCCTCGAATACAAGCCGGATCCCGGGACGGCCGTCCCGTTCGACTTCGGCGAGCGTGAGCGTGCCCCCGCCGCCATGAACCAGCGTGTTGCGGGCAAGCTCGCTTGCGGCCGTAACGAATTTGGTACGTTCGAGCGTTCCGAACGCCTTACGCGTCGCCCATTCCTGCACCGTCTTGCGGGCAAAATTGACTTGGTCGGGTGTACGGATCTCAAGCACCGTCTTATTCGAGGTGGCTATAGGAATTTTCTCCCTCCACCTGCGAGGCGCGCAACAGTGCCATACCCCTTTCCACGTCGAGCGCAGTCCAGATACCCTTTAACGTCATTCCTAATTCGACAAGCGTGATCGCCACCGCCGGGCGCATGCCAACCAGCACGGTTTTGGCATCGAGTATCCGGGCCATTGCCGCAATGTGGCCGAGGGTCCGGCCAATAAACGAATCGACGATCTCAAGCGCCGAAATGTCGATCAGCACGCCACGCGCACCGGTTTTCTCGATTCGAGAGGTCAAATCGTCCTGCAGGCTCAACACCAACTCGTCGTGAAGCTCGACCTGAATCGACACCAACAGGAAATCACCGAGCTTGAGAACCGGAATTTGCTCCATGCTCAGTCGCCTGCCTTGCTGCTATTTAGCTTGGTAACGGTGAGACCAACGCGGCGTAACGCCACCTTCAAGGCTTCCGCGAGCGTAGCTTTGGTGACCACGTCGCCCAGTTCCACGCCCAGGTGCACGATCGTCTGCGCGATTTGCGGACGAATACCGCTGATAATGCATTCCGCACCCATCAGCCGCGCTGCCGCCACCGTCTTCAGCAAATGCTGGGCAACCAGCGTATCAACGGTGGGTACACCCGTGATGTCGATAATCGCGATGGCTGCTTCATTTTCGACGATCGAATCGAGCAAACTTTCCATCACGACTTGAGTGCGTTCGCTATCGAGCGTTCCAATCAACGGCAACGCCACGATCGAATCCCACAGCTTCACAACCGGCGTGGTGAGATCCAATAACTCTTGTTGCTGGCGCTCGATAATCTGCTGGCGACTCTTCTGGTATGCATCGACCGTTACCAGGCCAAGCTTATCCAGTACTTGAGTCAGCTTCCAGAATTCCTCGGTGAGGCGGTTTCCGTCCTGTGCCCACTGATCACGCAGTACGTCGAACAAAGGTTTTTTCAGGGAGAAAATAAATGTCGCCGTCTCTTCCGGCGAAAAACCCTGTATGACGCGTTCGCGGGAAAGCGCTTGGAGATGAGAACGAACGTCATCCCATTCAGTCCCCTGCAGGCGTGCGTCATAGTCGCTCTTTACTGCCTGAGCGAACAACGCCAAAAAACCGCGAGACGATTCGTTTACATCCGCCTCCGATAAAGCGCCTTGTCGCGCGCCCCCCGAGAGTTGCTCGGATATCCAATTCTTCAGAATTCGAGACTCATCTTTTTTCAGAATTTCCGCCAATCCTGCCTGCTCCGTCAAAGCCAGCTCCTTTTTAAAAGTGCGACATATGCGCGTGCGCTATGTTAATCGCGAATGTCTTAATAAGGGAATTACTGGAGTGCTAGGGCGTGCTGAATATTAGCTCGGGAAAGCGGTCCGATTACTTGGAACTTGTTTTGAGCGGCAATAATTGCCAGGCCGCGCTTCTGAACTCGGTGCAGAAGCTGGAGGGCTGTACCGGTCGGGTGTTTTTTACCGATTCCCATTTTGAATCGTCGACACGCTAGTGGCGAGTAGCGCAGCGAACGCCGCTTAGCTGATTATGCGAAGCTGCGTGAGGGACAACGAGCCGCCAGCTCCGGCGTTCGTTCACGCGCGGTCGGGTTAAGTCTCAGGCTTCAAAAGAAAGCAAATTGAAAAGAAAGGCAGCGACGGTTTTGGGATGGAAATCCTCAACGATGAGAATGTCACTCGCCATACAGCGGATAGTTCATGCGCGAGGACTGTGCGGCGGGTTGCCTATCGGCGAGCAGGCATTCGTAGATTTTCAGATAGTCGCGGGCCATGCGCGGAGCGGTGAAGCGCTGCTCGAAAGATCGGCGGCACGCCGCGCGATCGAGCTCGGCGACGTGGGGCACCGCGTCCACCGCCTCGTCTACATTGCCGACAATAAAACTGTTCAGGCCATGCGTCAGCACTTCTGGAATGGCGCCGCGGCGAAATGCGATGACTGGCGTGCCGCAAGCCAAAGCTTCGATGGCGACCATCCCAAACGGCTCCTCCCATTCAATTGGAAAGAGTAACGCGCGCGCATTGGCGATCACCTGCTTCCGATATGAGCCGCCGATCTCGCCCAGGTAGTCGACGAAGTCGCTCGACTGTCTTAATAGCGGTTCGATTTTCTCAGTGAAATACTGGCGCTCGCCCGGATGAATTTTCGCGGCCATTTTAAGCGGCAGGCCCGTGCGTCGTGCGATTTCGATTGCTAGGTCGGGCCGTTTTTCCGGCATCATGCGGCCGAGAAACAGCAGGTAAGAGCCGGAGTCTTGCTGGAAATCGAACTCGTCCAGCGGCAGTCCGTGATAAACCGTGCCTTGCCAATTTGCCCACGGAACAGGCTTGCGCTGATCGTCTGAAATCGAGACCAGCGGCGCGTTCGCGAACTCGCGGAACAGCGGCCCGTGGTCTACCGGCAGCAGACGGCCATGCAGCGTGGTGAGCGACTTACAGGACAAGGAGCCCGCCAACGGGAAATGCAGCGGATCGCCGTGGAAATGCACGATATCGAATTCATCGGCATGGTGTGCCACGCGAGCCAGTTGCCTCACGTGATGCGTGAGTGTGTCCCACACACCTGCATCGCGCCAGAGTCCGCGCTCGCAAACAGACACGAGCCGCGCGCGTGTGTTCGAATCAGCGGTTGCAAAGAGCGTCACATCGTGGCCGCGTTGAACGAGTTCCTCGGTCAGATAAGAAACCACTCGCTCGGTTGCGCCGTAGGCGGCCGGTGGCACGCTCTCGTATAGTGGTGCGACTTGTGCAATTCTCACGGTGGAAGCCGGTTGGTCAGAAAAATAGTTGAAGAAGGAAATGCCCGTAATGGCGCCTGCTATTAGCCGCTCGATTTATTACCCGGCTCGCGTACCCGCGTTGCATAAGCTTCGCTTCATGCCGGTTGCCATTTCGACGGCTAGCTGTTCGCTGTCAGACCGTACTGTCGGATAGTTTCCGGTCATACGCCAAGAAAGCCGGATTTGCCGGTGGGCGAGTAAACCACAAGTCCCACATCCACACAGGCGCCACTTCCTGGCACCTCTGCCAGCAAGGACGCGATTAATCCAGCGGTGCAGGATTCGGCCGTCGCCAAACGCGCACCCCGAGATTGCAGAAAACCTACGATGCTGCGGGCAATATTCATTTTTTCCAGGTCAACGTCAGGGCTGTCCGCTGGGGCGCAATTACCGTACCCGAATGAGCGTAGACCTCTCTGAGGTCTGCGGCCTGGCCATCACGGGAACGCGCGTTGCGCGTTAATCAGCGCGCGACGCCGGGTTGCCACTGGCACTCGCCGGGCTACACGGGCTCGCTTTTCTTCCTGGAGAACAATATGACTCAGACAATCGTGGGCGTGTTCGACTCGCCTAGTCAGGCGGCGGTGGCAGCGGAGTCGCTGGTTCAGGCTGGCATCAGCCGCGAAGGAATTGATTCGCATGCAACCGATGCAGATGTCGACCCGGTGCCCGGCAATCTAGCGGTTGGCACCGAGGTGGCGTCGCAAAACGAAATGACCAGCGAAGGCCCGATGGGTCACGTGCAAAGTTTCTTCGCCAAGCTATTCGGGGTGGGCCATGACGCTACTCAAGTGCGGCATTTTCAGGAAGCGGCGCGACGTGGAAGCACTGTCTTATCGGTGCAGGTCCGCGACGCCGCACAGGCCGAGGCTGCACAAACTCTACTGCAGCGAAATGGCGCTATCGATATCAGTCAGCGACTGCCCGAGTGGCGCAATACCGGCTATCAGGGCTAAGCGCGCGCGGGAGGCCGTGCGACGATCTTCGATCGAAGCAGCCGGCCTTTAGCCATGGCTTCGACAAAGTTCATCGAGTCCGCTGTAAGCGTTTCAGGAACGTCCGTTGCTTGAAGCCTAGCATGTGGCGGGACTATGACGACACACCGCTTGGCAGCGCGATGGGGTTTTTGCATCGCGTCAACGTCGGCGGTGGCCGACACGTGCGCCGTCGAGCCTGCCGCAATTACCCCACGGAGAAAAAACCATGTTCGTGCATAACAAACGCCTGCAATACACGGTCCGAGTCGCTGCACCCAACCCTGGACTTGCAAATCTGCTGCTTGAACAGTTCGGTGGCCCACAGGGCGAATTAGCTGCCGCTTGTCGCTATTTCACCCAGGCCGTCAGCGAAGACGATCCAGGCCGCAAAGACATGTTGTTCGATATCGCGACCGAAGAGCTCAGCCATCTTGAAATCATCGGCTCGATCGTCGCCATGTTGAATAAAAGTGCGAAGGGTCAGCTGGCAGAAGCGGTGGAGCAGGAAGCCGAGCTGTATCGCACTATCACCGCCGGCGGCAACGACTCGCACATCACGTCGCTGCTGTACGGTGGCGGTCCGCCGCTGACCAATTCGGCAGGCGTGCCATGGACCGCCGCATACATCGATACGATCGGCGAACCGACGGCCGATCTGCGCTCGAATATCGCGGCCGAGTCGCGCGCCAAGATCATCTACGAGCGTCTGATCAATGTCACGGACGATCCCGGTATCAAGGAGGCGCTTGGCTTCCTGATGACACGCGAAATTGCCCATCAGAAGTCGTTCGAAAAGGCTCTGTATGCGATCGAGCCGAACTTCCCACCAGGCAAGCTGCCCGGCATGCCGGAGTTCGCCAGCACCTATTTCAAGATGTCCAGCGACAGCGGAGCGCCGCGCGGTGCCTGGAACGAGGGCCCGCAGTGGAACGTCGTAGAAGACCCGCAACCGGCGGTCGACGGCGGCGACGGTAACGCGACGGTGACTATCAGTAAAGACGACACCGCTGTGTTGCAGGCGATGGCGACGCGTACCGCGTCAGATCCGGAAGTGGATCCGACGACTGGCGCGGAGCTCGGGGCGGGCATCGCCTAAATACGGTTAAACATCTACCGTCCTTAGCGCGGCCTGGCATGGGCCTGCTCGTTTTGAGCGCGAGCAGGCCCTACACAGCTGCCGAAATGGAGACGCCATTTGGCGCCGCGTCGGCCCTATTTCCTGCATTGCTGGCCTGCAAAAACTTTCGCCACACGGTTCGATGATGCAAGGCGAGTTCCGCGCGGGACGCCCTTCACACCTTTAACTTCTCTGGCGTCGTGATCGGCTCAGCCGGATCGACGTGGACCTCGAGTAGCGCAGCGCCCGGCGAAGCGAAGGTCGATGCAAGCGCGGAGCGTAGCAGGCGAGGCTGCGTGCAGCGCGAGCCTGCCGCGCCACATGCGGTCGCGACCTGCGCGAAATCGATACCGCCAAGTTCGCAACCGTACGGCGGATTACCCAATTCCTTCTGCTCGAACACCACTTCCGCAAGCATGTCGTTGCGCAACACGATGATCTTGACGGGCAAGCGGTTTTTTACTGCGGTCGACAGCTCGGCCATCAGCATCGCCAGACCGCCGTCGCCGACGATCGCGACGACCTGTCTGCCGGGATCGCCAATTGCGCCGCGATCGCAAATGGCAACCCCGGCGCCATGGTCGCGAGCATCCCGGTGGCGATCAGTTGCTGTGCGCGACGCAGGGTGAGAAAGCGCGCGGCGAAGTGCGTATTGGCGCCGCAATCGAGACACGATCGCATCGGGAGCGAGTGCGTCGCTGACAGCACGGATCACGCTTTGCGGCCGTATTGGCGTGCGCTCGGTTGCAGCGACGCGATCCAGCAGCGCGTTCCATTGGGTCACGCGAGCCTGGCTCTCGCGAAGAAATGCATCGTCCTTCTGACGCAGCAAGGGCAACAGCGCCCGCAGCGTTTCCTTGGTGTCGCCTACAAGCCCGACTTCGACCGGATAGCGCAGTCCGATCCGTTCGGCCTTGATATCCACCTGAACGCCGCGTGCTGTGCCGGGCTGCGGATACGAGTCTACCCAGGGCATCGTCGAACCGATGATCAGGACGGTATCGCAGCGGTGCATCGCCTCTTCGGAAGGCACGGTGCCGAGGTGCCCGATACCGCCAGTCGAAAACGGCGAGTCGTCCGGTAGCGCGGTTCGACCGAGCAGCGCCTTAGCGACCGGCGCGTTGAGCCGGCTGGCAAGTTGCTCGAGTTCTTCGGTGGCGCCAAGCGCGCCTTGTCCGACAAGAATCGCGACGCGGCTACCTGCATTGATGAGCTCGGCTGCCGCCTGCAACTGCGCCGACGATGGCGCGGACGCTGGCTGGCTCCAGGCCGTCGACGTACGCATCCCGTGGTTTTCCATCGATGCCTTATCGTCGGCAAGACGCATCGCCTGCACGTCCTTCGAGATCGCCAGATGCGCGACCCCGCGCGCGCCAAGCGCGCTCCTGCAGGCGATGTCCGTCACGACGAGCGCGTGGCGCGGGCCGGTGACCACCGTGTTGTATAGGGCGACGTCCTGCATCAATGCGGGCGTGTTGACGCTTTGCTGGAAACGGGTACCCAGCAGATCGTGAAATGTGAGACCCGTGATGGCGAGCACGGGCGCACCGTCGAAGTGGGCATCGTAGAGCCCGTTCATCAGGTGTATCGCGCCGGGACCGGTTGTAGCCAAACAAACACCCAGACGGCCGGTCGCCTTAGCCCATCCAGAAGCCATGAACGCTGCAGCCTCTTCATGGCGCACGCCGACGAAGCGGATCTTGTCCTGATGCTGCCGCAGCGCTTCGATCATCGGGTTGATGCCATCGCCAACCATCCCGAATACGTGATCGACGTCCCACGCCAACAGTGTCTGAACGATCACGTCGGCGGTCGACGCCGTATCGCCGGGTTCGAAGGGCGGTTGTCGATCGCTATTGACAGGCTGTCCCGACGGCGTCGTGCCGGCCTGCGCAGGCAGCGTCCGCGCGGCGAATAGACCTGCGCCGCCCGCCGCCGCTGCTTTGAGCAAGTTGCGGCGTCGCTGGGAAGCCGGTGCGTCATCGCCACCACCGGGCGTAGTGCTGATGGCTTGTGCGTCCGGTGCGGGCACCGGATCAGGTTCGGAGTCGGATTTGGGGATCGAAGTCATGGCGTGGTTCCCGATTGCGCTGCGATGGCCGTGTTGACAACTGGCGCACCGGAACCGGCGCGGCGCTGCAGCGGCTGGTACGCCAACAGATCATCTAGCAAGCGTCGATCCCGGTGTTACGGGGGAACACAATCCCAAGCTACAGCACGCGACCAAACGCATGCCGGGCATGGTGCTGATGTCATTGAAGGTGCGTTGTTAAATGCCGCTCACCCTTGCGCGCCGGTTGTTAGCGGTGTTATGAAGTAAAGACGCTCCGCTAAGTGCGCAAGCGACGGAGCGGGCAAGAGTGCACGAGACCGGTCGTGGGATGCTGATGTGTGGTAAATCTGTGTGGTAAAAGGAAATGCTACGCCGCATGAAATTGCTATAAATCAGGCGATCTGGGCGGTTGTGGGACGCATGTTAGAAGACCGCAAACGCTGCGGCGCAGTCATAGGCCCATTCCTGTCAAGTTTCCGCGTCTCGCGCCACACCGACGACTTGGTGTCCGTCCCGCACCGAATCTTCGGCGATGTGGCCGATGCCCTTGCTGGCGCCCGATTTTGCTCGGAATATTTCGAGATTTAGAAATCGCCGAGTGTGCAGCCGATTTCAGCTTGGCTTCCAAACACCTTGTCGATGTCTGCGATCTTGGAGGGAGTGTGGTCCAGTACTTCCAACATGTCCCATTTGTCATTGGCGGGCGGTGCTTTGCCCCGCAACAACAAGATCGGATGAATCAGCCGATGGTCCCACGAGCGGTAATAAAGGGGAATTTTGCCGTCGGTAATCTTCAAGGTTTCAAGCGATTGAATGACCGCCTTGGCATCCGTTGACTTGGCGCGCTCCATCGCTAAAAGCAGCATACGCATCGAAGTCCAGCCTTGCCATACTTCAACCGTAGGCGGCCGATTATATTTAGCCTCATACGCCTTTACCATCGCCTTCTCTGCCGGTGGATTAGCTGGATCGCTGTAATGCCAGGTCGCTCCATTGAGGCTCGCCGCCAGGTCCGGACCCAAGGCCCACATTTGCGTATCGCTGATTGCCGGGCGCAACAAGGGAATCTTATCGGTCAGTCCATAG
>JBPBQZ010000048.1:0-14779 GCA_050955105.1 Janthinobacterium lividum
TTTACGCATCGTCAACCTGCGCTGCCGGCAACACCGCCGATGCGGCTGCGGCGCTTAGCGGCGTTACGCTGAATATCGGACAGAACAACGGTGAGCTCGAACCCTTATATCGCGCGTCCGGCGCCTTCGATGGCGCCCCGTACAAAATCCGCTTCTCGAGTTTCAATAACGCCCTGCAAAATTACACGGCACTCGCCGCCGGCAATGTCGACGTCAGCGATAGCTCGATAACGACGGCACTGCAGCTGCAACAAGCTTCCGCGGTACCGTGGACCGCCGCCACCGCGCCGATCAAGGCAGTTTTGATATGCGTTAGCGATTATCCCGGGTCATACGAGCGCTACATCATCATCGCCGGCAGCAAGTCGGGTATCAACAAACTGGATGCGCAAACTCTCAAGGGCAAGAAATTCGCTTATTCGCCGGGCGCCAATAATTTCCTGGTGTACCTGGCGACGCTCGCATACTTCGGCGTTAAGCCGAGTGAACTGCATCCCATACAACTGGACACCACCGCCAATTCACTGGCATTGCTGAATAATTCAGTGGATCTGGTGTCGGGCACCGCGGAGTTGTATGGCGCGGCACTCGCCGACGGCGCGAAGGTGGTCTTCAGCAGCAAACGCTTGAATGGTCTGCCGATCATGAATGGGCTGGTCGTCAATACCCAGGCGCTGAACGATCCGGCGAAAGGCGCGGCGCTCAAAGATTTCGTCAAACGCTATGTCGCCTATCAGAATTGGTTCACGACGCAGTCCGACGCCACCAAATTGGCCTATGTGAAAGGGCGGCAGTTCACGCCGACGCAAGCCGCGGCCGCGTGGCGCAGCGGGCGCGTGCTGGTCAAGCCCGTCACGGCGGAAACGATTGCCGACGCGGGCAAGGCCAACGACGTCTTGTTCAACGCCGGCGCGTTCACCAAAAAACTGGACGTGTCGGTGATTTTCGATGACCGCTTCTCGAGCATCGTGGCGCAGTCGATCACTGACCTGAATTACGTGAACAACCTTAAAACCTCGCTGGCGGCGTCCGCAGACAAGTAGCTGGAAAAATCTCGCGCAAACAGTGCGGTAACGCACTGACGAAATCCTCGCCCCGTGATGAAGTCGCGCTCGGGGATCGCTGCGTGCAATGTCCGCGTCCGACGGATGTGCCGATCGCGAAAAATACAATGGGGACTTTTTCAGCGCGCACCGCCGCGGTCTACGGCCTGCTGGTGGCCGACGTGCTCGATATGCACCACGCACCGAGTCAGTTGCAGCCACCGGTGATCGCCGGCAGTCTGCTGGACCAGGGTTGGGAAGTGGCCGGCTACCTGGCCGCTGCCGATATTTTGCGCGGCATTCAGGATCCGATCCGCGATAGCGACATGGTCTATTACGGCTTGGTCGCCACCCCCAGGAACAACCCGGCAGGGCCCGTGCTGGTGATCACGCGGGGCACCGCAGGTGGCCAGGAATGGGCCGACGACGGCGACTGCTTTCCATATGCGTATCCCGACAAGCCCACGGCCGGCTCAGTATCGTCGGGCTTCTACAGCATCTATCGCACACTGAACTTCACGGCCTGCGGGACACAACGGGACGTCAACGTACCCGCCTGTCAAAGCATCGCCGCGCACTTTCCGCAACGCGCGCTGCACGTCATCGGTCATAGCCTGGGCGCCGCTCTGGCCACCTACCTGGCGTTTGATCTGAAGCCACTGCATGCGGCCGAGCTGAAGGCCTGCCTGTTCGCCTGTCCGAATCCCGGCTCGAGCAACTTTGCGCTGGCCTTCGAGAATGCCGCCATCCTTTACGACAACTACGCCTACAAGCGTGACGTGGTGCCGCTATTGCCCGGCAGCATGTCACCGCTGCGTACGGTATTGCCACTGCTGCCCTGCAGCGGCACGGGCGCTCTGAACACCGCTTCGATCAAGGCCGACCTGCTGGCCAATCATCATGTGATCGACTATGCGGCGCTGCTGGAGCCGACGCTGATGAACGCCAGTCAATGGGCGCAGCGGCTGATCGATGACGGCTGCGATCGGGACTGTATCGAATATCTGTGGATCAATGGCAAAGCGGTGACCGCCAGTCCCGCGGATGCCCAAACACCGCCCGCGCTGCCCGCGCTATCCTGAATTTCGACGGGGTACTTCATGTCGTCAACGATTGCCAGGCCGCTTGGTCAACGCCGGCCTACTTCCCTGTCGGGTTCGCACCTGATGCCGCGTGGCCGTGCGATCCTGCTGTGCGGTTTGCTGATACTGATGAACCTCGGCGGCGGCTATCTGCTGTCGCAGAGCGGCCATTGGCAGCCAGGCGGATTATGGTTCGCGGCGCTGCTGGCGGCGTTCACTACGGTAATGGTTGCCACGCCGCTCATCGCGTTTCTCTCGGTCGGCTGGTTCACCCGCTACAACGAATTTCAAAATAGCCTGAAGGACCAGGCGCTCGCCGCTTATTTGCGGCGCTTCTGGTCGCAGAGCCTGATTCATGCACTGCAAGATGCCAAATGCCTGCCGGGCCCCGAGGCAATGCAGGCGAATGGCAATCCATGGTGGGAGGTGGCCAACCAGCAACCGAAGGTTTGCGATCGACTGTTTTCACGCATTTACCATGAGCAATACGGCCTCACACCGTTTGTGCCGCCGTTCCTTATTTTGATTGCCGTGGCCTATGCGGCGGCGGCGCTGCTGATCGCCGGCTGTTCGGTCGGTACGATCGCCGACGGTGCGACGGTCTGCATGGTCGGCTTGAGCCGGCAATTGCTGGTGGCATCCACGGCCGGTGCCTTCATGTTCGTAGTCAGCGACTCCGTCTTGAATATCCGGCGCAAGTCGCTCAACACCTCCGACGTTTATTGGTATTCGCTGCGGCTGTTTCTGGCGATACCGATTGCCATCGCCATCAGCGGCACGCCGGGTGCCGATGGCTTCCATGCGGCCGTGGCTTTCGCGCTGGGGACCTTTCCGGTGGATGCCTTTATCAAGGTGATTCGGCGCTTCGGCTTTCCGCAGGTGAACGCCGACGAACAGCAGAGTGAGACACCTGACAAGCTCCTGGCGCTCGAAGGCGTGACGCTGCCGATCGTCGCCACGCTCGCGGCAGAGGGCATTGATTCGGTCGAGCAAATTGCCACCGCCGACCCGGTGCTGCTGTCGATACGCACGGGTTTCCCGTTCCGCTACACCTTGCGACTGGGCTCGCAAGCGATCGTGCGGCGCCACTTTGGCGCGAATGCCTCGGCGTTGATCCCTATCGGCCTGGCGGACGTGGTGCCGATCTTTTTGTTGGCGAATGCGCTGGACGGCAAACCCTGGCCGAATTCGCCCGTCATCGAAAGCCCTGAGCTGGTGCTGCAGGGCGCTGCCGATCGTTTGTTTCCGAGCGCCGCCCAGCAGAGCGCGGTGTTGGTGAAGATGAAGTTCCGGCAGATCGCGGCGGAGGAATACACGCTGATGCTGGCAAAGCTGACGCCGCTGGATCCGTCGCTGTAAGACGCTGGCGCAAGCTCGCGGCGCAGGGCGTCGCGCTGCCGCTATGTCATAAAAAAGCCGCCGCTAACCACAGCGGCGGGAGATCAAACCAGCGTATCTTGTCTTGAAAAAGCCCATACCTTGCCAGCGCTTACGGCGCGCCGTGCGCTTGCTCGCCCAGCGGAATCGTCGAGAAATCCAGGTCGGCGGCAATCTCGTCCATCACGCCCTGGTTCGACGATTTGCGCAATACCGTGAACCACAGCACTCCGACTAATACATAGGCGATGAAGTAGTACGGGAATTTATCGGCGGGGGGCGTCGGCATCGGATACACGGTGGCAACGATCGGCGGAATCATGAACAACACCGACACCACCGATAGCGCGATGCTGCTTGCGGTGAGCTTGCCCAGGCGTTTCAGATAGACCGGCGCCGCAACCGAGATCAGCACGTAGACAATCAGGAAGCCGAACGTAGCAATCGTGCTCAGATCGTTGAAGATGTCCAGCACCGCCAAGTGCGCACTCAACAGCACCAGCGGCCCGGCCAATACCAAAATAGACGCGAAGGTCGCGGCGAAGTGCGGCGTCTGGTTGGTGGTGTGCGCCTTGCACAGATGGCTATGAAAGATGCCGTGGCGACCCATCGCAAAAAGAATGCGCGAGCCGGCATTGATGCTGGCGAGCGTGCAGGCGAACAGGCTGATCACCGCACCCACCGAAATCAACACACCGAACCAGGCCATGCCGACACTGTCCGCCAGGTCGTTGAACGGTGCTGAACTGGCACCCAGGGAGGTCTTCAGGCCGCGGAAGCCGATCACGGCGATGTACGAGGTAATCATGAAGAAAATGCCGCTGATCGCCGCGCTCATGATGACGGCGCGTGGGATGTTCCTCAGCGGATTGCGCGCCTCTTCGCCCAGGGTGGTCGCACTCTCATAGCCGACGTAGCTGAAGATCGCCAGAATCAAGCCTGCCTTCACGCCGCTGAAATCCATCGCCGCCAGATCGAACTGGCGCGGGTCGACCGCGGTGCCGCGGTGTATGAGCACCACCGCCCCCAATACCAGGATCAGCAGCATCGATACGGCTTCGAACAACAGCATGACTTTGGTCGACAGCTTGACGTCTCGATAAGCGACGTACCAGGCAATCAACACGCCGAGTGTGTAGAGCACCGAGGGCCACGCATGGATACCCAGCATCGCCAGCAAGATCACCGCGTAGTTGACGGCGCCGGAGAGCACCGCCATGCCGGTGAACAGATAGGCCACCAGCAGGCACCAACCGGCCAGGAAGCCCGCCGGCGCGCCCAGTCCATGGCCAATGTAGGAATACAGCGAGCCGGGGGACGCCGAGCGCTTGGCGAACTGGTTGATATTCATGCCGACCAGAATCAGGCCGATGGTGGCAAACAAATAAGACAGCCAGGTGCCATTACCGGCCGAGGCAAACACCAGCGGCACGATCACCACGGGCGTAAGCGTGGGCGATATGTTGGCGACCGATTGCGAAAGCGTTTCGGGAAATGAAAGACATTTCGACTTTAAACCGTAGCGCTTGATACCCGTCGAGGAAGCCATGCCGATTCCTTTGAAATGGGATGGAAAGAACTGCACCCCCGGAACCAACGCAACCACCGTGCCAATTTTATTGCAATGAACTAAAAGTTCATGTGGATAAACACTCTGGGCGCCCGCAGGCACGCGACAGCGCCTGCGGGCGCCATCCGGCGCCGCAGCCAGCGAGCCGTCGACAGTGCATGCTGCAACGGCCGCTGGTGCAGGCACGCACCGCGAGCGAAAACCGCCCTTCAGCTAAGTCATTAGCCGGTCTTATGCTGGCGAGGCTTGCCGCGGCTTTTTGGGATGCGCCTATAGGTCGCCCATCTGGCAGCCCACTTCGGCCTGGGTGCCGAACACGGCGTCGACGTCGGCGTCTTTGTCGGGCACCGAACGCGTAATCGACAGCATGTCGTACTTGTCCTTCTTCGGCGCATGCGCATCGAGGATCAACAAGGGATGGATGAACTGGTGATCCCACGCGCGGTAATAGGTGGCGATGCTGCGGTCATGCGCCTTGGTGGTTTCCATTTGCCGCACGATCGACCCGGCATCGGTCGATTTGCCGCTGTCGATGGCCGACAGGATCGCATGCATCGAATGCCAGCCTTCCCACGCCACGGTGGTGGCCTGGCCGCCAAATTTTTGCTTGTACTGCTCGGCGAATTTGCGTTCCGACGGCGGGTTGGCCGGATCGTCGGCTTCCCATAAGGCCGTGTAGGTGCCGGTGACCGAACTCTTGTCGAGCGACCAGATGGCGGTTTCGCTCATGAACGGGCTGCCGACCGGAATTTTATCTTTCATCCCGTATTGCGCGTATTGCTTGAGGAACGGTGACAGGTCGCTGCCAGCCAGGCCCAGCGCCACCACGTCTGGCGCCGCCTGGCGGATTTTCAAGATATAGCTGCTGAAGTCGGCGGTGCCGATCGGCAGTTTGTCGTACCCGACTTCCTCGCCGCCGATCTTGGTAAGCGCGCCCTTCATGCTGGTATAGGCGTCTTGGCCGGCCGCATAATTCTGCATCAGGAAATACCACTTCTTGCCCTTCGCGGCCAAAGCCGGCACCAGCGCGCGCGAGGCCACATCCGCCGCGTAATACGTGCGGAAGGTGTAACGGTTGCACAGGCGTCCGGTGATTTCCTTCGCCGAGGCGATCACGATGATGGTGGGCGTCTTGCCGCGTTTGGCAACCGCGCTCTCGGCCAGCGACGAGGCGCTGTTGGTGCCGCCCAGTATCGCTACCACCTTGTCGGAATCGATCAGCTTCGACATGTTTTGCTGCGCGGTCTGCGGATCCGGATCGTCGTACCAAAGCACGTTGATCGGTCGTCCTAGCACTTTGCCGGCGAGGTCGTCGACCGCCATCATCGCGCCGCGTGCGGCTTCCTGACCGATGTCGCCGAAGCTGCCCTGCTTCGATAAAACCATGCCAATCTTCACCGGTGAGGCGTCAGGCGTTTGCGCCAGCGCCGGCGCTCCGGCACACGCTGCTGCGAGCGCCGCAATGCCGAGAACCGACAACTTCGCGACGCGCGGCCGTCTCATAAACCGGGCGGCGCGTGTCATGGACAAGCTTGAAACCATCTTTGTCTCCGTGCTTTTGTTTTGCTATGGGTGAAATTTTCTGGACAATCGGCTCAGGCGACAGCCGCCGGCAGGCCCAGCCAGCGATGCGCGTTCTGCCACAACAGCTGCGCACGCAGCGGCTCTGGCAACGCCATCTGCTCGATGCGCGCAACCGGGTCGCGGTCGCGTATCGGAAACGGATAATCGGAGCCCAGCAGCACCTGCGTCGCGCCATACAGGTCGATGAGGCCGGCGATCGCCTTCGCGTCGTAGACGGCGCTATCCACATACAAGCGCCGCGCCAGTTCGAGCGGCGAACTGGCCATCGTCTCGCGCACCGGCGCCATGTGCGACCAGCCGTGTTGCAGGCGCGGCAGCAGCGCGCCGAGCGTGCCGCCACCGTGGCTGAATGCAATGCGCAAGCCGGGATGGCGTTCGAGTATGCCGCCGGTCATCAGCGACGCCGCCGCGAGGCCGCCTTCCGATGGAAACGCCAGCAGTTGCTGCAATGATTTCGGGCCCACCAGACGATCCATGCCGGCCGGCCGCAAAGGGTGCACGAACACCGCGGCGCCCAGCGCTTCCACCGCGGCCCAGAACGGCTCGAAGCGCGCATCGCCGATCGGTACGCCGTTGACGTTACCAGCGATCTCCACGCCGGCCAGGCCGAGCCCGTTCATCAGGTAATCGAGCTCGCGCAGCGCCGCGTCCATATCTTGCAATGGCACGGCGCCGAGGCCGAAGAAGCGTTGCGGAGCGATCGCCACCATGGCGGCGATCTCTTCGTTGATGAAGCGCAGCAGCGGCACCGCGTCGGCGACGTCGAGCCAGTACGACAACAACTCAGGCATGGGCGACAACACTTGCGCCTGCAGCGCCAGCTCGTCCATGTCGTGCAAGCGCAGCGTGCCGTCCCAGGCACGGTCCGAAACGGTGCGGTAGGACTTGTCGTTGATCATCACTTGGCGATGGCAGGCATCGACACCCGCTGCCATCGAGGGCCAACTCGCCGCACCACCGTGCCCGGTATACGGAGGAAACGCACCGGGCACGATATGCGTGTGTATATCGACCGCACCACAGCGGCAAGCCATGCCCGACGCGCTCGTCTGAGCGCTCATCGTCGCGCTCAATGCTTGAGGAAATCGATCACGAGCCGATTGAACTCGTCAGCGTGTTCCCATTGCGCCCAGTGGCCGCACTTGCTGAAGATATGCAGCTGACAGTCGGGAATGCCGAAGACGATGCGCAAGGCATTGTCGAGCGGCAGGAAGCGGTCATCGCGGCCCCAGGTGCAAAGCGTCTTCGCCTTGATCTGCGAGAAACGCGGCGACAGATCGGCCAGGCCGGCCTTGGCGGCGCTTGCTACCCAGTTTTTGAGATGGATGCCGTCATCGCGCATCATCGCGTCGTAGCGGCCCTGGATCAGTTCTTCAGTGATCTTGCTCGGGTCGTAGACGAACACGTCGATCATGCGGCGCAGCGCCTCGATCGACGGATTCTTGAAAACATTAGTCAGATGCTTGATGCCTTCCAGCGGCAGCGGCATCATCAGGCTCTGGCCGGCACCACCCGGTCCCATCAGCACCAGTTTTGCGAGGCGATCGGGATAGTCGAGCGCGAACGTCATGGCGCTCGCGCCACCCATCGAGTTGCCGACCAGATGTGCTGTCTTGAGGTTCAGCACATCCATCAGGCCCTTCACCGCCTGCGCGTTGACGATGCCGCGCGGCACGTTCACCACCAGCGGATCGGATTTATTGAAGCCAGGGCTGTCGAGCAATATCACGCGATAACCAGCGTCGACCAACGGCACCACGTTGCGCGAATAATTGCTCCAGCCACCGGCGCCCGGGCCACCGCCGTGCAGCATGATGACGGCTTCGCCATCGCTCGCGCCAGCATCGTTGTAGTGCACCTGCAGCTTCAGGTCTGCTTCCTCTATGCGCACATAGTGGCTGGTCGATGCGTCGCTCAGTTCAACGCCGTCTTGAGTTTTCATTTTGGTGTCTCCGCGATTCGTCAGTGCTTGCCCCGGCCTCGTCTCAGAACGTGGGCGCCGGCACCTGGTAGAAATTCAGCGTCATCGCAATCATCGTATAAAGGCCGATCAGCCCGATGCGATCCGACACGCCTTTGTGCCCGAAATGCTGCAACGCTTCTTGATAAAGCGCGTCGGGGACCTGGCGTTGTTCGTGCAGCGCGTGCGCCAGCCGATACGTGAGCGCCTCGCCGCGATCGGCAAAGCCGGGATCGCGACCGTCACGGATCGCCGCCACGTCGTCGGGCGTCAAGCCAGCGTTCAGCGCGTGCCGCTCATGGTGCGCCCATTCGAACTCGGCCTGCCAGAAGCGCGCGTTGACGAGTACCGTGATTTCCTTCTCGCGCTTGGATATGGCCGCGAGCTGCGACACATACAGGCCGAACGGCTCGGCCACGTTGACGAAGGGCATGTTATGCATCCATGCGCGCAGGTTGATCGGCACGCGTGCGCGCGGGCCGGCGCTGACGCGCTCGAAGAAGGCTGCCTGCTCAGCATCGAGATCTTCGCGCGCCAACTCGAAAGCCGCAGCGCCCCGGGAAAAGTTTTCTGACATCTAAGCTCGTCGGGATATTGAGACAGGTGGAAAAGGCGACGCGCGATGCATCACAGAATGATGGAAATGCGGCCCTGCTCGCGCAGCGAATCCGAATCCACCACCACACGCTTGCGGCGAATCTGAATGCCCTGTGCCTCGCTGCGAGCCAGGTCATACAGGGCGTGGCCCGGAAACACCTCCGACTCACCATTGCGACTGCGATAGACCACGAAGTTCGCGACCACGCGAATCAAGCCCTCCGATTCGCCATCGACGATCACATTGCCGACAATGCGCCGCACCACCGAATGCGGAAACTCCGCATGCGCCTGTTTCTTCAGCAGCCGCTTGGCGCGCTCCACCAGTCGCAGATGATCGTCATAGATCAAAAACAAATCGCGCCCAGGCTGACCGTCCGGTTGATCCAGCGGCGGCACCAGATATTCACCGTCCTGAGTGAACAATGCCGCCCATTCCTCGAGGCGCCACTCGTCCAGCAAGCGTGCTTCGCGAAACAGATAATCCTCGGCTTCGAAGCGCGTCAGTGAGGTGCTCGGGGCGTTTGTCGATACGGCAGTAGCGTTCATCACGGGCCTTTGATTGCGGTCTTGTTATCGGTCATCAGTTGCGACCAGCGGCGCCAGAAAGCGCGCAGCTGCAGCTCCTCGGTTTTCGATGGGTTCTCCATCTCCATGCCGCGCGAGCAGTCGTTCCACATTTCGGGAAACGATTCATACGATTTCTGCGCCGACTCCAGCATCTCCACGTCATCCGGTGTGGCGAAGCCGGCCGGCCCGAGGAACTCGACGAAATTCTTCATGCGGCGATCACGCGAGCTGGCAGATTCGCCGATCGGCGCCAGCGCCCAGCTATTGATGCGCATCTTGCCGGCACCCATGGGATAAAAGGTGCGAATCGTCACCGCCATGATGTCGTTCACCACCAGGTTCGGAAAAATCACCAGGTTGCGATCGCCATTGGTGACGATGCGAGCACGTTCTTCGCCCAGGCGCTCGTAGATCTCAGCCGACAAGGCTTCGAGCTCGGCGCGGCTTTCCTCACCGTAGCCCGCCACCCAGCGTGCGTACGGGCGGCCCCACGCGGCCGCGCCCACCGACTCGCCCACGGCGTGTCCGTGCCCAAGGTCCTTGACCCAGCCATGCGCGCCCATCTTGCGCTTGTGCTCTTTCTTGTCGCGCGCCCGCAGGTAGTCGAAATAAGTGGAGTGCGTAATCAGGCCGTGATAGCCGTCATGACTGTTCTCCGACAGCATCTTCCAATTGGCTTTCGCGCTGTATTCCTGCGTGCCGCCCACCACTTCCATGCCATGCGGGCCGTGGTCGGCCACGTAGGCGAGGTAAGGCGCGGCCTCGTCGAGATAGTCAATCAGCGGTTCCACGCCTGCGTCGAAGCAGATGAAGATGAAGCCTTTGAACTCTTCCATGCGCTGCACGCGCTGCAGATTCAGCGAGCCATCGGCGTTGGCGTTCTCAGGCAACGATTCGCGGCCCGGCATGTCGACCAGGCAGCCGCTGTTGTCGAACACCCAGCCGTGGTACGGACAGGAAAACACTTTCTGCATGCCCGATTTCTCGCGGCATACGGCGGCACCGCGGTGCGTGCAGGTATTGTGAAACGCGTTGAGCTGATTGTCTTTGTCGCGCGTGAGCAATATCGACTTGCCCAATACGTCACGCGAAACGAAGGCGCCCGGTTTGGCGACTTCCGAGACGTGCGCCAGATACAGCCAGCAACGGCTGAAAATCTTTTCATACTCGAGCGCCAGAATGTCAGGATCGACGTAAGCCTTGCGACTGACTCTGAAGCGCGCCAATTGCCGATCGTCATCGATCACGCCCGCCACCGTGCGTTCGGCCAACTCGGCAAAATGGATTGTTTGCGACATGCTGATGCCTCCGACGTATCCGGTCCTAGCCACTGGCTCGATGCCAGCGCGACCTGTGAAGCGTAGTGTGTCCGCGCGGCCCCAGCGGCACAAGGCGTAGCCCGTGCATGCAGCTGTGACCCACTGGAAACACCTGCGCTAGCCGAGTTCGGCGTCGAGCGGCGCGCGGAAACTACGGTCGAGGAATTTCAGAAAGGCCTTGGTGCGCGGGCTCAAATTGCGGGCGCTTTGATACACCGCGTAGAGCGACTCGGGCGAAGGATCGTCGAATTCCTGCAGCACCGGCACCAGCGCGCCGCTGCGAATCTCGTCGCGCACCTGCAGCACCGGCACCCGCACAATGCCCAATCCCAAAATACCGAAAGTGCGCAGCAGATCGCCGGAGCTGGCGCGCACGCCGCCGCCGGGCGTCACCGTCTGACGCTGGCCGTCGACTTTGAACGGCCATGCCAGCTCGGCGCCCGGCACGAAATTGAGACACTCGTGATCCGCCAGATCGGCGGGCGTGAGCGGCGTGCCGGCGCGCTCCAGGTAAGCGGGCGCGGCACAGACGATCCAGTGCACGGAAGCGATCTTGCGCGCTACATAGGAGGAATTGGCCTGCTCGCCGGCAAACACCGCCACGTCGATCTGGTGCTCGACCAACGGAAACGCCGTGGCTTTCATCACGAAATGCAGATCGACGCGCGGGTGCAGCTCGCGGAATTCTGGGATAAGCGGGGCCAGATAAAACTGCGCAATCTGATGCGAGGTGCCGATGCGCAAGGTGCCCGACACTTCGGCCACGTTGGCCATCACGGCACGCTCGGCGCGCGCCACGGCGTCGAGTGCGGCTTGGCCGTCTCGATAAAACACCTCACCTTCGGCGGTGAGGCTGACCGCACGCGAGGTGCGGTTGATGAGGCGTACGCCCAGCCGGTCTTCAAGCCGCTGGATCATTTTGCTCATGGCCGAGGGCGAGCAATTCAGTGCGCGCGCCGCGGCGGAAAGCGTTTTCTTGTCGACAATCTTGATGAACGCCTCGATCTCGGCGAGCCTGTCGCTCATGCGCGTCTCCGTAAACACCTTGCAGCGACCCTCTGCGGGGCCGCTGCAAGTATACGGCAATGCGCGCCGAGATCAGGGCATGGCGCTGCCGCCATTCACGCTGATGTCCTGGCCGGTGATGAATGCGCATTCGGGACGCGCCAGGAAGGTAACGGTATCGGCAATTTCATGAATGCCGGCGCCGCGGCCCTTCGGCACCACCGCCAGGAACGCCGCCGAAACCGCCGGGTCGCTCTTCAGGCGCGCGCGATGCCGTTCGGTGTCGACCACGCAGGGCGACACGGTATTGATGGTGATGTCGTACTGCGCGAATTCCTTGGCCAGCCCTACCATCATGCCGACCACGCCGCCTTTCGCGGCGTTATAGCCGGCATGCATCGGAATACCGGTACGCAGCGAATCAGCACCGATATTGATGATGCGGCCGTGATTGCGCTCGACCATATGCGGCAACACCTTGTGACAGCACCAGATCGCCGTCCACAGATTGCGCGCCAAGGTGGCGGTGAACGATTCCTCGTCATGTTCGAGGAAGGCGCGAATCACACCGCTGCCGGCGTTGTTCACCAGCACGTCGATCTGGCCGAAGCGTTCCAGCGTGGCCGCCACCAGACCTTTGACGCCGGCTTCGGTAGACAAGTCGGCGGCAAAGCTGTCGATCTCCGCGGCGCCGTGGCGTCCGCGCAGATCGCTCGCCACTTCGGCGACGCGCGGATCGACGTCGGCCAACATCAACGACGTACCTTGGGCGGCAAACGCCTCGGCGATGCCGCGGCCGATGCCGCCAATACCCATGCCAACGCCGGTGACGATGGCAACACGCTTAACAGGAGCATTCATATCAGGGAACTCTTGCCGTGGATTATTGAGATGCGGCACATCATAAAACGCGACCCGCCGCTTGGCCAGCCCGTCACGAACATGCATCTGTGCTGGGCAGGAACAACACGGGGCGCCCGCAGGCGCCCCGATCTCATATTACTTTTGTTGATGTTGTGCGGCTGAAAGCGGCTGCCTAGGAAACGATGCGCCGTCCGCCGTCGACCGGAATCATCGTGCCAGTGACGAAGCGACTGTCGTCGCTGGCCAGGAACAGCGCCACGCCAGCCATATCGTCGGCCACCGGCAAGCGGCCCATCGGCGTGGTATCCAGGCGCAGCTGAATCGCCTCGGCACCGAGGCGGGCCGCGGAACCGGGGTTCAACACAGCGCCTGGCGCGATCGCATTGACGCGGATGTTCAGTGGTCCCAGCTCGACCGCGCATTCCAGCGTCATCGCCGTCACGCCGCCTTTTACCGTGCAATAGACGATGCGGTTCTTCGAGCCGCGAATCGCCGCGATCGACGAGATGTTGACGATCGAACCGCCACCGCGACGCTCCATCGCCGGCACCGCTGCCTGCGTGATCCAGATGATGGCTTTCAAGCCCACGCCGAACATGCGATCGACCACGCTTTCCTGCACTTCGGCGATCGGATCATATTGGATCCACATCGCGTTGTTCACCACGATGTCCAGACCGCCATGGTCTTTCTCGATCGACGCAACCAACTCGCCCACCGCAAGCCGATCGGAAATATCCGTCGTATAAACCGCGGCCTTGCCGCCGGCCGCGCGGATCAGACTCACGGTCTCTTCGCAATGGGCTCGGTCGAGATCGACGCAAGCCACCACGGCGCCCTCGGCGGCATAGGTTAAGGAGATACCTCGGCCGATCGCGCCGCCGGCACCGGTGACGAGTGCAACCTTGTTTTCTAAACGCTTCATGATGGATGGCTTCCTGGATGTCCGAACTGGCTGCTGGAACGGCATGGGCTACGCGGCGATAGAGGCGATAGACCGATATCGCCGCGTGGTGCTTCAGCCCATGAAGATGCCGCCGTTCACATCCATCACCGCGCCGGTGATGAAGCCCGAATCGTCCGAAGCCAGGTATTCGATCATCGAGGCGACTTCTTCGGCTGTACCCAGGCGTCCGACCGGCGTTTGACGCGCGGCATTCTCCAGCACCTTGGGGTCGGAAGTACGCGCCAGCGGCGTCTCGATTTGACCGGGCGCAACGATGTTGGCGGTGATGCCCGTCAACGCGTAGGCGCCGGCGACCGTGCGCGTGAAGCCGATCAGCGCGGCCTTCGACGCCGAATAATGCGTACCGGCACGATCCGAATAGGAACGACCGGCGCGCGAGGCGATATTGATAATGCGGCCCCACTTGCGTTCTTTCATATGCCCGATGAAAGCCTGGCACAGCAGAAACGGCGCGGTGGTGTTAACGCGGAACACAAATTCCCAGTCTTCCACCGTCATGTTTTCCAGTGACACGATGCGGCCATCGCGCTTCGGATGCACACCGGCATTGTTGATCACGACGTCGGCGCCACCTGTCTGCTTATTGATCTCGGCCACGGCCGTTTCGATCTGCTTCAAGTCGGCCAGATCGGCCACCACCGCCAGCGCGCTGTGCCCCTGCTTGTTCAACTCGGCGGCGACCTCGCGGGCCGCTTCGCTGCGGTCCAGTATGACCACTTTGAAGTTTTTAGCGGCCAGGCGTTTCACCGCCGCCAGACCAATGCCACTTGCCCCACCGGTAACCAAAGCGACGCGTTGTTGCTCTGCCATGTTGTCTCTCCTGAATGTTTTAAAGATTCGA
>JBPBQZ010000049.1:0-10052 GCA_050955105.1 Janthinobacterium lividum
CGATCGTCGATGTCGAACAATACCGATGCAGCCGCAGCACTCACCCCGATAAACGCTGCCCCAAGCGATGCCGCCATAAGATAGGCACGCAATATCACGACCGTGGATGGGCGCATACGGGTTCCAGTCAAAATAAATCGGCAAACATTGAATCGACCCGCACATGGCTGATGCGCCGCGCGGGAAATGGGGGATTCGGCTGCCGGCGCAACATCGAGTACGGAATTCGGCGGCTTGCGCAATAAGCCTGAGCGCCAGTCTATGCCTCGATCCTGAAGGAAAACTTATGCCTTTCTCGATGCAGACGGTCGCGGGCATGTTGTGGTTAACTTGCAGCCGCGGATCGCGATGTCGTCGCCTCAATTCTCCGTCGAGTAAAACCCTCAGCAGGTAAATTCCATGCGCGTTCTCCTTGCAGAAGACGACGATTTGATCGGCAGCGGCGTTGAAATCGGGCTGCGCCAGGCAGGCTTCACCGTAGACTGGACGCGTGACGGTGCAGCGGCAAACCTTGCCCTGAAAACAACGACGTATGAATTGATCTTGCTCGATCTCGGATTACCAGGCATGTCGGGCATGGAGTTACTGAAGAAATTGCGTGCCGCCGGCAAGAACACCCCGGTGCTGCTACTGACCGCGAAAGATACCGTGCCAGATCGCGTGGAGGGATTTGAATCAGGCGCGGACGATTACGTCGGCAAGCCCTTCGATCTCACCGAGTTGGTA
The DNA here is from genome assembly GCA_050955105.1 of Janthinobacterium lividum. Lineage (GTDB taxonomy): Bacteria > Pseudomonadota > Gammaproteobacteria > Burkholderiales > Burkholderiaceae > JBPBQZ01. The sequence continues at coordinate 727 of JBPBQZ010000049.1, forward strand.
GTTCGTTGCCGTTCATTGTTGAGGCGCGCGCAAGGACGCGGGATTGAACTCATTCGACACGGCGATCTCGTGGTCGATCCGGCAGCGCAAACTGTTGTGAAAGCCAATGTACCCGTGACCTTGACCGCTCGCGAACGGGCGGTGCTTATGCAATTGCTGAGTCATCAGGGCATTCCGCAGTCGAGAGCGCGTCTTGAAGAGAGCTTATACGGGTGGCAAAAAGAAATTGAAAGCAACGCCATCGAGGTGCATATCTCCAATCTCCGTAAAAAGCTCGGCACCGACCTGATCAGAACGGTGCGCGGCATTGGCTACGTCATCGAGAGGATTTAATGTCTCCATCGATACGGCGGCGCCTGATGTTGTTGATGCTCACGAGCATTATCCTGGTTTGGGGTGTTGCACTAATATGGAGCTATCGTCAGGCGAGCCATGAAGTGGGCGAATGGGACGATGCGCGTCTTGTACAGCTTGCGAGTCTTCTGGCGCGGCTCGATCAGAATGATCTTGCCGCTTTGGCACGCACACGTATCGATGCGCGCAACGAATACCTTCGGCCTGGGCACCATTCACATCAGGAAGACAGCGATACGCTGCCACGCGAAGCGTTGTTTCAAGTGCGTGATGCGAACGGCATCCTGACTGGTAGTCCGGCGCTAAAACAATTGGGCGCATGGAATGTGCCATTCGATCCGGAAAGCGGAGCGCGCACGATCACGCTTCAAGGTCAGGTGTGGCACATCTTTACATTGCGTGACGAGACCGTAGGCCGCAGCGTGCGCGTGCTGGAATCAACCAATAATCGCAGCGATCTGGTAACGGGCGTAGCGCGCCGTATTGCCGAGCCAATCGCCTGGTCGCTGCCCATCATTGCCCTGCTGGTCTGGATCAGCATCGGCCGCAGTCTCTCACCGCTCAAGTCACTATCGGATGAAATTGGTTCGCGCGATATCAATAAGCTCGAATCGATCGACATGCGTCGCACGCCGGTCGAGGCTAGTCCGCTCGTTGATGCCATCAATCATCTTCTATCGCGGCTACAGCAGTCGATTAGGCGAGAGCGTGCCTTTACCGCGGATGCGGCACATGAACTGAAGACGCCCCTTGCGGCAATCAAAGTGCAGGCGCAGGTGGCGCTAAGCATCGACGACGTCGCGCAACAACGACTTGCGATGCAACGCGTAGTTCAAGGTGTTGATCGAAGCGCGCATCTCGCCGAACAACTACTGCAATTGGCGCATCTTGATGAGAATGAAAAACTGCTCACCGCGCGGGTCGATCTTGCATCGACCGCAGGAGAAGCCATCGCCGCTCACGAACAGTTTGCGCGCGCCAGAGCGACGAGCATTTGCTTGTTGGGAGATGCCTGCCTGGAAGTGATTGCCGATCCCGCTCTGATGTCGGTGTTACTCGATAATCTTATCGACAATGCGCTTAAGTACGGGCATGAGGGCGGTCATATCGAAATCGAAATCAGCCGGCGCACTGAAACTGCTCTGCTGATTGTTCGCGATGATGGGCCAGGGGTAGCGGCTGAAAACCGGGCGCGCCTTACCGATCGATTTTTTCGTGTGATCGGCAATCGCGCCAGCGGCAGTGGTCTGGGCTTGTCGATCGTTGCCAGGATTGTCGAGCGCTTTGGTGCTCAACTCAGTTTTGACGAGGGCATTGGTGGGCGGGGGTTGGCCGCCATTATTGCGTTTCCGTTGAACACAGGAACGGATTTTCCAGGGATCGCAAAGCGCGAGGCTTAGGGCCGCATGGGCTTTTGCATGCCTGCTGCTTGCCGCGCCGCTAGCTTCGCAGCGACCACGGCGAAGACCCGTGTCCGAAATCAGCTAGCTGGCGGCTGGGCTGGCAAACGTCGCGCCGGATAGTCGTCAGCGCATCTCCGCCGGAACGCTTTGCTCAGCCATTATCAGCCGCTCAACAAAGCGGCGGCCTTGCAGGCGCGGTTTATCCGATTCGATATCGACATAATTTCGATCCGGATAGCGGTCGAGAGTGCTCTGCTGTTTCTCCAGAACCTCCACATCCTCGCGAATGGTCGCGTCGATATCTTTATAAAGCTGCTCGGTAACAGCCGGATCATCTGGTCGATGCGCATGCGCGGCCGTCCAGAAATAAAACGAAGATTTTTCGGTCTCGGGCGTCAGTCCATGGAAAACACGTAGCCGCACACCACCCGGCGGTGGCACCGCGGCGTCGACGCCTGTGCCCACATCACTGCCGCGCGTTTCTTGAAGAATGTTCGACGGAGCGTGAAGCACGCACTGTTGCCAGCGATCAATCTTGCCCTTGAATTTGACTGCGCGAAGGTAGACATCGGGCGAGGTGACATTGCGCATGAGCCGCGTAACGGTGACGTTATCCGCCGCTCTATTAACCGTCGTCTCCGCATTACTGTGATCGGATGGATCAACGTTGACAATCGAGCCGTGCACATAGCCAATGTGGCTAAGATCCATCAGATTGTCGACGATCAGCATGTAATTGCATTTGAGCGGCAAAACACCGCCACGGTGTGCCCAGACACCCGGCTCGTTGTGATATCCGAGATCGGGAATACGGTCGGGCACTGCCGCTTCCAGGCTTCCCATCCAAATCCATATCAACTGATCACGCTCGACCACCGCATAGCGTCGCACGCTAGCGTTCACCGGCACCAAATCCTGGCCCGGCACCTTCAGGCACTGCCCCGTCGCGCCGAAAATCAGGCCGTGGTAGCCGCATTCAACGTTGCCGCCGACCTTTTTCCCACACGAAAGCGGTAGACCCCGGTGCGAGCACCTGTCTTCGAGGGCCGACACCGCACCTGCGGCATCTCGAAATAAAACAATGCGCTCGTCGCAGATCGTGCGGGCGAGCAAACTATCCGCAGTGATTTCGCTCGCCATCGCGGCGACGTACCAGGTGTTAAGCAAGAACATGCCAGGTCTCCTATTTCACTGAGATCGGCGTTTCCTATGACGCAGAAACGCCGATTACCGGTCTCGTGAAAAATTAATGTGTGTACTGATTGATTGGCTCGATTCTGGATCTAAAATCGTTGCTATTCAATGCCGACTCTCTAGGGACTTCCCCTTAAGACGGGGAAAGACTTGGACATTGCTGCCGCCCTACGCGTAACGCTAAGCAAGCACTGCGGGCTTCAGTACCTCCTCACACCACTGCTGGAGACTCGTTGGCGTGGTGTTTTCCGGCGTCCGCGGTTGTTGGTTATCCAGGCCGTTATTCTTGGCGACATGCATATCGACCATCCCTTGGGCAAACGCCTCGCTGGCGCTTAAGCGCGAAAACGAGAGCCGAGTTTGACCTGAGGTTGATCCAATATTTCCTCCTCGACCCCCATCAGCGCAGGCATGGCGAAACCGCATGCCGCGGTGACGACGATGAACAGCCCCGCGAGGGAGATTAGAAGGCCGAGGCCGGCGCCCGGGCCGGATCCTAAGATTCCTCCGAAGACCGGTTCTAGCGCTCCGCCAGGTTGCATGGCCGAAACGAACACATGGTCTGCGAGTGGGCCAGACAATAGTGTGGCCAAGGGGGCGGCCAGCCAGGCAATCATGCGGCGAATAGAAAAGACACGTCCTTGCAGTTCGATCTCGACCTTCCGTTGCCACAAGGCTTGAGCACAGCCATTCATTGCCGGTCCGAAAAGTGAATAGACAAAGATGCCGGCAGCTATCAAAAGGGCGTTACTGGAAATTCCGAGTGGCACAATTCCCAGCATGCCAGTGCCAATCCAGCACAAAAGCACGGCAACGATCAGTCGGCGAGGTTCGCCGTATGCGGAGATCGCGGCCGCGCCGGTGAGAGCGCCAATGGCGCCAGCGGACTGCACGGTGCCGAGCACGAGGATGCTGTCCGCATGCGTCGCGAGCACGAACGGAACTATCAGTGAAGTCGCCACGCTCAGGAAGAAGTTGCAGATGAAGAACACAGCTAGCAAACGGATCAAGCCCGGCCTTTTTAAAATGAATGCGACGCTTTCCAGCGACTCAGCCAAGAGAATGCGCGGTGACCAACCGGAAGAGATCTTCCGTTGCGACACTTTTATGGGCACCGATATCAGGAGCATGGCTGCCGTCAACGACCCTGCGACGTTGATGGCGAGGACCGCGCTTAATCCGGCAAAAGCGTAGATTGCACCGCCAATTCCTGGCGCAATGATCCGGCCGCCGCTCTCTGCTAGCGACAGAAGGCCGTTAACTCGCACGTGGTGACGGCCTCTGACGAGCTCGGTCAGCGCGGACGAATACGCGGGCCAATGGAACGACTGCGAGGCGCCATTGATGCCCGCAAGCAGGTAGAGCTGCCAGATCTCGAGGACGCCAGCCACATGCAGCAACCAAGTGCATAGTGCGGTCGTCGCGGACACTAAATCTCCGATAAACATTAGTCGCTTTTTACTGACCCGATCTACGAATACGCCAGCAATCGGGCTCATTACGAGCAGTGCCGCCAGGAAGGCTGCCGCGAGGTGAGTCACCGAAGCAGCAGCTCCGGTCTTCTGATACGCCCAAGCACTTAAGGCGAACAGTGATACGCCGCTCGCCGTGAGGGATACGAACTGGCCTCCGAGTAGGCGTGCTAACGCGCTGTTGCCAATGCGAGCCGGATGCTCCATGCGCGGCCACCTTTCCGATACTTTTTAAGGACTTCGCGTGATCCGTTTACGGATATGCCGAAGCCAACGCGCCGATTCGTTTTGCAGGCGAAGCTATCGCGATTGGTTCGACCGGCTCCTAAAAGACGCCTCGATCGAGCGAGGCTTACAAGCGACTCAATGCTCTGCACGTACGGCTTTGTCGCAAACTCGACGAAGCAGTTCCGTCGCTCAGCGGCAACCGGTGCGCTTTCTCAACGATCACTTTGCGAGCATCGAAATTTTCCGGCTTGAACTCGCCTAGGTAGTCGATGCAGTTGTTTCGGTATCAATTAGAAGAAGCCATTGGTTTGGTTTATCTGCGATGCCAGTACAGACGCTCGGTGACCACATCAGGCACCGCTTCGGCTTGTCCTCTCTTGCCATAGCCGCAGCAATTCACCCGCTTCATCCGGTTGACTCTCGAAGGTAGCCATCCCCTCGGGAATCATCAACCACGGCAACGCATTCCGTGTAAATAAATGAGCAACCGGATCGAACTCTCTGTGCCTTTGCAGCGTTGTTGGCCGAAGCATGGCTAGACTCGGCCGATTCACTGGCTCGGCCCAAAGACGTGTGTCGCAATGCGGACACGCCTTGCTGCGTCGCTGACGGCGTTGCCAAAATCGAACGCGAGAAAAACTGGTTGTCCCTCTAGAATTTCCAAAGACGATCGCGAAACCCACATCACGGGCAACGACGTTCCGCCACTGCGCCCCTGGCAATCAGCGCAGTGACAAACGTAGAAAGTGAGCGGGTCAGAAGTCAGCTGAAACTTCACGCTGCCGCAAACGCAATTTCTACGGTACGGAGGTTTCATTTTCGATCCAATGATGGGAATCGTTGCCGCTCGGCGTTGTTTATTGAACGCAGGCATCCCAAATCAGGCCCGCAAATACTTGCCAACCCGCTGCTCCAACAACGCTACGAGTTCCGGCTGCATGAAAGTGTATTGATCGGGAATACTCAAGCAGACCACCCTCTTCCCCTTCAAATATTCACCGAACCTCTTTGACAACTTGGCTTGGTGCGTCCGTTCCATCACGAAGATTATCTCGGCCCAGGCTAGCTGCTCCGACGTGAGTGTCACGACAGCATCCGGAGCCAAACCAGCAGAGTCAGTTTCTACACCGGGCCACATTGCAAACACCTCCTCGGCCGTCGGGCTGCGCCACCGATTGCGGCTGCAGATAAATAGCGCACGCATCAGACGTGATCCTCGGATCGAGACCAATTCGTTGCCACACCATTCTGTGCAACGATGACGAATCGCCGGAAGCTGCGATCAGCAATGCGAATAGCGCTTCCCCTTCGATAAGCAGCAAGTATGCTGACGCCATACGGAGAATCCGACGAAACGGAGAACAAGAAACTTCCGTAAGACCGACGGCTAGATCGCAATTATGCTCGCGGCGAGCGCACTGAGGACAAGCGTAACAATGGGCACGGCCTCTTAAAATGAACTCGCGAAATATGGATCTTCGACTTCCAGAACACTATTTGATAACTCCCGAGCCTGAGACCGGAAGGGAGTCCCTCGACTTTCTGCCGCGTCTTTCAGCTGCTCTGCAGCAGGGCATTAAGCTGGTCCAGCTGCGCGCGAAGACCATCGACGAATCGGCATTTACGAAATTGGCTGGCGACGCGTCAGACATCTGTCGACAAGCGGGCTCACGTCTCATTGTGAACGGCGAGCCTTCCTTATTAAGCGAAGTTGATGCAGATGGTGTCCATTTGAGCAGCGCCCGTCTCATGGCCTGTACCCAGCGTCCGTTAGGGCACGGAAAGTTGATTTCCGCTGCATGCCATAACCTTGCCGAGCTTTTACATGCGCAACGTCTCGGCGTAGATTTCGTAACGCTATCGCCCGTGCTTGCAACTACGAGTCACCCCGGGGCAACAGCGCTTGGTTGGAAACGATTTGGCGAATTGGCGGCGGCGGTGCAGATCCCAATCTACGCGCTTGGCGGCATGACACGGGATCAATTAGAGCTTGCAAAGGCACACGGCGCACACGGCATAGCGGCAATCACTGGCTTATGGTGATTTTGGTTTACTGACGAAAAACCCCGCCGGAGCGGGGCGTGCGCAAATCGCGGAGGCTATCCGACGACAACGCTAATTTTTGCTGCCCGCAAATAATACTCCGTCGGTTTGCCCGGAATTCGGCAGTACGGCCAACAAAGCATTTGTGGTCTGGTTGTAGATCGCAACGCCGTGTAAAGTCTGGCCGGGAAACGCGCAGCTTGCAGAGGCGGGGAATGTGAGTGAAACATCGAAAATGCCGCCCTGCGTCCCATGGGGCGCCACCGTTCCACTGCTAGAGCAGCCGCTCGACCCGCTTCCGACCAGGGCTCCGCTCGCCGAAACTGTAAAGCTCGCATTCTCGACGCCAGCGCTGTCTGCATCCTGGCCGGTGAAGGTACCCGCGATCGTTGCGAGGCTTGCTGTCTGGCCATTCACACTTCCGTATGAACTCGTAAATGTCTCGCTTCCGGCAGCCACTACAACAGTCCCATTCAGCGTATTTTTTGCGGAGTAGGTTGCGGATACCGAAGCGGTAGTGACAGTCCGCGCGGAGAAATTGAAATTCTTCGCGTTGCTCGAAGAGAATGATCCGTTTTGGGATGTACCTGCGCCGATGATGACACCTGCTATGCCCGTGGCGCTATTGGGTGGGCCGTAGAAGGCGTAATAGGCCCCTGAATCCAAAATGGCGAGCGCAAAGCTCTCTTTGGCACTGGTTGTACCGCCCCATACGCCCTGCGCGGCAGACGCTGCTGGCGGCGCGGAATTGTTGTTATCCCCGCCTCCGCCCCCGCATGCCGATAACAAAATCGCCAAAGTCCCGACTATTGCTTTTTTCATTATTTTCCCCGTTTTTTTGCGCGATCAGTGGCTCGTGCACGGCCGTAAATTCATGCAAGAGATCAGAAAGCACGTCGCTCCACGAATGCACGCGTTCTCTTAGGCGACGCAAAAGGAATTTTTACCAGTTTGCATCGTCTCCCCTCTCCGCCACACCTCCTTTCGATCCGTACCTCGAAGTCTTCTTGGAGACTCTCAAGGAAGTCGCGTGGTTAGCTAACGCGACTTGCGTCGCGGCCAAAGGCGACGCGTCCGCGCTCGAGATATTCGGTGCAGAGTTGCTTGCCGGTACGGGTAATTCGGTTCTCGTTGATGTCTTGACGATTCCGCGTACCTGCAAGGTCCCCGCCACCGTACCGTCGAGTGTGCGGGTGACGTTTTCCAAGTGTCCGTAGCTCATCTTCGGGGTGACCCGGTCGATAACAACTTCACAACATGGAGTTTCTACTCGTCCCAGTGACTCGCCGGTCTGTGGGTCCTTCATCTCAGCACCCATCGAGACAAGTTGATAGCGCGCCGTTTCCTTGACTGACTGCCCGCCTTGGCTCAGAACCACGTTATTGCCATCACGCGAAATCACTGTGACAGGGAAAGTGCGCATCAGCGTGGCGCTGACTATGTTGCCGACTATGTCGGTTTCCATTTCTCTAAGCGTCTGTGACGAATCAAACCTTGCACCAAGGGTTGTCGGCCTGATGGATGCCGCCTGACCTTCAAGGGTGTCCGCCTCCAATAGCTGTCGCGTGGCAACGTTGACAATCCGTTGCGAAACAGACCATCCGCCGCCGTAGCTCACGAGCTCGCGGTCACTGGTTTCGAGTTTTCTTGCAGTCTTGTGATAAGAGAGAGAGTTGATGTGGCCGACCCAAACCACATCGGCGCTCATCGCCTGGCTGAGCTTGGCAATCTCTGCTGCCGGCGCTTGCCCTGATGAGATCAGATCCAACTCACCTTGCACGTCTGACGTGTCGCGATCGAGCACCGAGAACCTTCCCGTTTGGGAAAGTGCATCGATTACTTGCTGACGGATGTCCTGGGCGACTTTATCTGCCGGAATCGTCGTATCACCCAACTCGATCTGAGTCATATCGATTTTGATCGGCGCGACCACCACTTTCAGCTTCTTGCTATCCGCCGGAGCCACGAATTTCGCGACCGATGCTTCAATGCTCGCCTTATAAAGGCCATTCGCGTCCGGACCTGTCAGGCTCGAGACACTGAACCCAGTCACAGCGCCTTTCGATTTTTGCGCGACGATTTCCGCGAAGCTTGCTGCGCGAATGCTGCCTGAATCGAATGGCGTTGCAACGTCGAGCGCGAACTTGAATTGTTCGGACGACATGTCAACGGAAGCCCCGTTCGCCTGCAAAATCGCGAGCTTTATTGCCTCGTTGACGGCCTCTCCTGGGCTTCGTCCGGTGCCGTCTGCTTTCACGGGTACAGTCGTCAGCTTACCTACGTCAGGAACCGGCGCAACAGGCGCCCCTTGGGCGGGCGCGGCGGCAGATGCCTCAGCCTGCGCATCCTTTTGTTCCGACTTGCCGCAGCCAATAACGAGTGCCGCCGACATGAACATGGCAGCGATGGCACATATGCGCATAGACATTCCCGTATGCGCCGCGACTAGATCGCGGACGTCGCACTGGCGATATCTGTGGGAACTGGAATACCGCGGTCCTTTGCGAACGACACGGCCCCGTTAAGCGCGTCGTAGACGTTTTTCGCGTTGGTCGGCAAAGTTTTGGCGACATACATCCCCACGCCAAGCTTGGTGGAACCCATGCCCATGGCCACCGGAGACATTCCAGAC
>JBPBQZ010000050.1:0-8148 GCA_050955105.1 Janthinobacterium lividum
GCGGCGCCCGCGTGATAGGCCATCGCATAGCCATCGCCCGCGTTGGTCGGGTTCTCGTAGGTACCCATCAGATAGCCCGAAGCCGGCAGGCCCAGCCGTCCGGCCGCGCCGCAACTGAGGATCACCTCCTTCGCGCGGATCACATAAAAGTCGGCGGTGCGGCAATCGAAGCCGAGTACGCCGCAGACGCGACCGGACGCATCGGTGAGCAGGCGCGTGGCGACGATGCGGTTGGTGATGGCGATGCGGGCACGCTTGAGTTGCCGGTACAGCACCTTCTTGATGTTGTGACCCTCGGGCATCGGCAACACGTATGAGCCCATGTGGTGCACTTTCTTCACCGCATAATCGCCGGTGCTGTCTTTCTCGAATTTCACGCCCCAGCGATCGAGTTCCTCGATGGTCTTGAAGCTGTGCTGCGCATACGCATAGACGGCCGATTGATCGACGATGCCGTCATTCGCGATAGTGATTTCCTTCACGTATTGCTCAGGCGTGGCGTGCCCCGGCACGATGGCGTTGTTCAAGCCATCCATGCCCATCGAAATGGCGCCGCTGCGTTTGACGTTGGCCTTTTCAAGCAGCAATACCTTCAAGTTCGGGTCGCGCTCCTTGGCCTTCACGGCCGCCATCGGGCCGGCCGTGCCGCCGCCCACCACCACTACGTCATAGTCGAGCACATGCGTATTCATCGGGTTTCCTGCGCATTTCTGCGGGTTTTTTCGCGATCGATGCGCAGCCGGTACTGAAAGGCGTCGCCGCGGAAATAGAGATATTCATAGTCGATCGGCGTACCGTCGGCGGCGTGCGTCAAACGCTCGATGCGCAGCACCGGACTGCCCTCTTCTACTTGCAGCGCCGCGGCGATCTCGTCGTCGGCGAGGATCGCGTCGATCGACACGTCGGCGTGACCGAGCGCGATGCCGCAATCGTTTTCCAGGATCAGAAAAATATCGCGCGTCACCAGATCGGCATTGGCCAGACGCTTGCCCAGCGCCTCGGGTACGTAAGTCACTTCGAGCGAAATCGGCGCACGGTTGAGCAGTCGCACGCGGCGGATCTCGGTGATGCCCGCGGCTTCATGCAGTCCCAAGCGCGTGGCCACATGCCGAGTCGCCTTGATCATCCGCAAGCTGCGCAGCTGATTGACGATTTCGTAACCCATCGACGACATGGCCTCGGCGAAACCTTGCAACGACGTGACGTTCTGAAAGGCTTTCGGCTTGGAAACGAAAGTGCCCTTGCCATGTATCTTGAAAACCAGACCTTCCTTCTGCAGATCGCCCAGCGCTTGTCGCACCGTGATGCGGCTGACATCGAACATCGCGCATAGCTCGTGCTCGGACGGCATCTGCCCAAGCGGGGCGTAGCTGCCGTCGAGAATGCGCGCGCGCAGCGACTCCTTTATCTGCGCATACAGAGGCAGCGGCGTCAGCGACGCAATATTGGCAGGGGAACTCGGCATCGGAGACTTGTTATAACAAGATGATCCGGAGTGTAGTCAGCGCCAGGCACACGGCTAACCAAGTTTTTCTGCTAACGATTCAAGCTCGCGCGCTAAAGCCATCCGCTCATTTGTATTGCATAAATGCTTGTAACCGCGGGCATGGCAATTCTCTATAGTCGAAACCCGATCCATAAAAAAATTCACTCGGGGCTTTCGCATGCATCGATTTCTGTCTTCCCTGCGCGAGCTGCTCGCGTCCGCTGTCTTGTTGGGCGCCGCTGTGGGTGCCGCCCACGCGCAAACGCACGAAGTGGTCATCGGTTATCAAGATATGGTGGTGCCGTGGCGCTATGCGCAAACCACCGGCGCCGTTGAAAAGGCCACCGGTTATAAGGTGGTCTACCGAAAACTGGGTAGCGGCGCCGACGTCATCCGCGCGTTGGCGTCTGGTTCGATCCAGCTTGGCGAGGCCGGGTCGAGCCCGATCGCCGCGGGCTTGTCGCAAGGCGTGGATATTTCGCTGTTCTGGATTTTGGACAACATCAACGACGCCGAGGCACTGGTGGCGCGCAATGGCTCGGGCGTTACCAAGCTCGCGGATTTGCAAGGACACAAGCTTGGCGTGCCCTTCGTCTCGACTTCGCACTTCCATGCGTTACTGGCATTGCAGAATGCCGGCATCGATCCATCGACCGTGAAGATCCTCAACCTTCGACCACCGGAAATCGCCGCGGCCTGGGATCGCGGCGATATCGATGCCACGTATATTTGGGATCCGGTGTTGGCCAAGGTGAAGAAGAACGGCACGGTGTTGATTACCTCGGGCCAGATTGCGCGCGCGACCGGCAAGGCTACGTTCGACGGCTTTGCCGTGAGCCGCAAGTTCGCACAGGATAACGGCGCATTTCTCACCGGCCTGGTGAAAGTGCTGGCCGCGACCGATGCCCAGTATCGCGATCACAAGGCCGCATGGACGGCGACCTCGCCGGAAGTGCTGGCGGTGGCGCAAGAGTCGGGCGCTAACGCGGCCGAGGTGCCCGCCAGCCTGTCGCTTTATGCATTCCCGACGCTGAAAGAACAGGCTTCGTCCACCTGGCTGGGCGGCGGTGCGCAGTCTGGCGCGGTCAAATCGCTGGCGGCGACGGCTGCCTTCCTGAAGACGCAAGGAACCATCCAGAACGTGTTGCCGGACTACACCGTCGGCGTCGACCCGCGCTTCGTTCAACAAGCGGCCAAGTGAGCACCCTCGATATCCTTGGACTGGGTGTTACCTATGAGGCGGGGCGCGAAGCCGCGCTGGCCGATGTCACGCTGCAAATCGACAGTGGCGAGTTCGTGGTCGCACTCGGTGCATCCGGGTGCGGCAAGACCACCTTGCTGAACTGTCTGGCGGGCTTTATTGCACCCACTGAGGGCGAAGCCCGGCTCAACGGCGAACTGATCGTGGGCCCAAGCGCCGAACGCGGCGTGGTATTTCAAAAATATGCGCTGATGCCCTGGCTCGATGTGCTCGACAACGTCGCATTGGGTCTGCGCTTTCAAGGCGTGCGCCGGGCCGAGCGGCGGCGCATCGCGCTCGAAACCTTGGCGCTGGTCGGGCTGGAAAAACATGCGCGTGCCAAGGTCTACGCCTTGTCGGGCGGCATGCAACAACGCGTGGGCATTGCGCGCGCACTGGCGAGCGATCCGCAGGTGCTATTGATGGATGAGCCGATGGGCGCACTCGACGCGCTTACTCGCGAGACCATGCAGGAACTGGTGCTGACCGTGTGGGGACGCACCCGCAAGACCATCTTCTTCATCACGCATAGCGTTGAGGAAGCGTTATTCCTGGCGACCCGGCTGGTGTTGATGACGCCTGGCCCGGGGCGCATTGCCGACAGCTACGAGCTGCCGTTCGCGCGTCGCTATCTCGAAACCGGCGACGCGCGCGCGGTGAAGTCATCTGCCGAATTCATCGAGTGGCGCGAACGACTGGTGCAGCGTTTGCACTCGGCGCCAGCGGTGCTGGCCTGATGAGCGCGCGGCCCACCACGCGTACGGCGCCCGCGGTGCCGGCTGGCGATACGGCGACGCCTGCAGCGCCGCCCGCGGCGGTGTCCGCGGCGGCCGCCGCACCGCCTGCCGTACTGCCCGCCTCCCGCGCTCGGCCGCGCGCTCGTGCCGCGTCGCAACCACGTCGGCGCCGGCATGGCCTGCCAGGCCAGGGCTCGACTGCCGGCCTGAGCGTGTTATCGGTGGTGTCGCTGGCCGCGCTCTGGTGGGCGGCCACGCACTTCCACTGGGTGGCACCCCTATTCCTGCCGTCGCCGGGCGCGGTCTGGCGCGCGTTCGTCGACGCCTGCCACGGCCGCATCCAGGGCGGCCTGCCATTGTCCGAACACCTGATGTGGAGTGCCATTCGCGTCTTCGGTGCATTCGCGCTGGCCACCGCTACGGCGATTCCGATCGGCATTCTGATGGGCGTAAGCCGCATCGCGCGCGGCTTGCTCGACCCGCCGCTGGAGTTTTATCGACCGCTGCCGCCGCTCGCCTATTTGCCGCTGGTGGTGATCTGGTTCGGTATCGATGAAACCGCCAAGATCATCGTCATCTACCTGGCTTGCTTCGCGCCGATCGCGATGGCCGCGCGCGCGGGTGTGCGCAGTGCCAGCGTCGAACAGGTGAATGCCGCGTACTCGCTCGGCGGCAGTTTCGCGCAGGTGGTGCGGCATGTAGTGCTGCCGGCGGCGCTGCCGGAGATTCTCACCGGCTTGCGCATTGCCATCGGTTTTGGCTGGACCACCTTGGTGGCGGCCGAGATGGTGGCGGCCACCGCCGGCCTGGGGCAGATGGTGCTGAATGCGTCGAGTTTCCTGCGCACCGACGTCGTGGTGATGGGCATCGTGCTGATCGGCCTGATCGCCTGGGTGTTCGATCTGGGTATGCGGGCGTTGGAGCGTAGGCTGGTGCCTTGGCGCGGGCGGATGTGAGGAGACCATGCTGATGAATGCGGAAACGATTGCCGACTGGCTGCTCTCGGGCCTTGAACTGAAAAGCACGCTGTTTCACGTCGGCCAATACTGCGGTGCCTGGCAAGCCTCGACCGCGGGGCACCGTCGCGCCAGTTTTCATGTGGTATTGCGCGGCGAGTGCTGGCTGCATCTGGCCGCGCGGCCGACGCGCGCCGCGCAAAGCGTGCGCTTGCAGGAAGGCGATGCGGTATTCCTGCTGCAAGACATGCCGCACTGCCTGTCGCCGCACGCCACACCACCCGCTCGGCTGGTCGAACGCATCGGTACCATGGTGCCGCTGAGCGGCGCGGCGAATGCTGCGCCGACGCCCTCGTCTACGCCTGCATTCGCGCTTGAATCCGCGCTTGAATCCGCGCCCCCGTCGGCGCCTGCGCCCGTGCCCACAACCCAGGACGTCGGTCTCGCCTGTGGCTTTTTCGAGTTCCAATCCGGCATCGAAGATTTACTGCTCGGTCTGCTACCCGATCATCTGCTGGCGCGTCGGCACGACACCTCGCTCGGCGGCGCCGCGGCGATCTTCGAATTGATGCGCGCCGAAGCGCTGCGCGACAGCAAGATGCCGTCGCCGCTGCTGGCGCGGCTTACCGATCTATTGTTCTTCTATGCGCTGCGCGCCGCCGCGCGGCATGACGACATGACGCCGGGCCTCTGGGCCTTGGCGCGCCGTGCGGAATTCGGCCCGTTGGTCACGCACATCATCGATCAATCGGCGCAACGCGTCCCGCGCCGGGTGCCGCATTGTCCGCGCTCGCCGATGCGCTGCACTGAGCTGCCGCCTTAAGCCGTCGTAGACAAATCCGCAGCAATCGCAGACACCCGCGCATTCCGCGGTGGCCAACGCCCCAGCAGAATGAGGCATTGCCCGCCAGGAAAATCGCCATGAGCCGTCTGCCCTTGCAAAGTATCGAAAGCGCTCCCGAAGCCAGCCGTCCCTATCTGCAGAAGGCGCTCGCCGCCAACGGCTTCCTGCCCAATCTGGTGGCTGCGTTGGCGAACGCGCCGACCGCGCTCGAAGCCTATCTCACAATCGGCGAAATCAACGGCCGCAGCGGCTTGACGCTGGCCGAGCGCGAAACCGTGCAAATCACCGCGGCAGGCATCCACGGCTGCGGTTTCTGCGTGGCCGGGCATACCGCGGTGGCGCTCAAGAAAGCCCAGTTGCCCGACACGTTGGTGCAAGCGCTGCGCGAGCAACGCAGCGTCGATGATCCACGGCTCGAAGCAATCGCCGTCTTTACACGCGCCGTGATCGCCACGCGCGGCGCGGTGCCGGACGCTGCGCTGCTCGCCTTTCGTGACGCGGGCCTCAGCGACGCCAACGCGCTGGAGGTGGTGCTCGGCGTAAGTCTGGCGACCCTCTGCAATTTCGCGAACAATCTGGCGCAGAACGAACTGAATCCGCAACTGGCGGCCTATCGATGGGAACCGCAGGCATCTGCCGTATGAGCAAGCGCCCACTCGATACCCAGCCCGCCGAGCTGAGCGTCTGGCTCGATGCGCAGGCCGAACGGCTCGATACTGAACAGGATGCGGCCGCCGAGATCTTGCCGCGGCTGGGCCAGGCGGGGCTGTTTCGCATCGGCGTACCCGAGACACTGGGCGGCAGCGGGGCCGGCACCGTCGAGGCGATTCGCGCGATCGCCGCAGTGGCCGAGCATTCGCTGGCGGCGGCATTCGTATTTTGGGGACAGCGTGCTTTCATCGAATACTTGCTACAGAGTACAAACGCGCAGTTGCGCGAGCGTTGGCTGGCACCGCTGCTGAGCGGTACGTTGGCCGGCGCTACCGGCTTGTCGAACGCGATGAAATTCCTGTCGAATCTGGAAGCCTGCAGATGCGTGCGCAGCCGCTGGGTGCTTCCGATGGGGATGCGCACGTCGATGCTAACGCGCGTGTCGAATCCCATGCGAATAGCCACCGTGACCCTAAGCCTGCGTGGCGCCTGGACGGTAGCCTGCCGTGGATTACCAATCTGCGTCCGCAAGGTTTTATCGTCGCGGCGGCATTCGACAACGCGGACGGCGCGGCACCGTCTATTTTCGCGATTCCGCACGACACGCCCGGCGTGTTGCGCAGTGCCGATCTCGACTTGATCGCGCTGCGCGCCAGCAACACCGCCGCCTTGCGTATCGAAAATGCACGGCTCAGTCACGACTATCTGCTAAGTAGCGATGCGCGCACCTTCATCCATCGAGTGCGCCCGGGCTTCCTCGGTTTGCAATGCGGGATGTCGATCGGCCTGGCGCAACGCAGCCTGCGGGCGATCGATGCCGCGAGCAACGCCTCGCGTAGCGCGCTCGAGGGCGAGGCGGCCGCACTCGGCCATCGACTGGGCACGCTGTCCGCAGAACTTTACGAGGGCGTGACGAAGGGCAGCTTCCGTGACGCGCCGGCCACGCTCTTCGAACTGCGCATCGCGCTGGCCAGCGTCGTCGACGCCGCCGTGCGACTGGAGGTGCAGGCCAGCGGCGGCCGCGGCTACCTGCGCGGCGCAGGCGGCGCGGCGCGGCGCACCCGCGAGGCGGCTTTCATCCCCATCGTCACGCCGAGCATCGTGCAGTTGAAGAACCAGTTGCATCAATATGCGCGGGAACACACCGCATGAGCGGCATCACATCGATACGCGAGAAGTCTCCGGTGAGCGGAGCGCCCGCTATAGCGCAAAGGATGTCGGCCAGCGAATCGTTGGCGACGTCCACATCCACACCCGCGGCCCCGCGCATCGATGCACGGGGCATCACCCTGAACTACGGTAGCCGACGCATTCTGCAGAACGTCGACTTGAGCGTCGGCGCGGGTGAACTCGTGGCATTGCTCGGCGCCAGCGGTTCGGGCAAATCAACGCTGTTGCGCATCATCGCCGGATTGTTGCGCGCCGGCAGCGGCCAAGTGCATATCGACGGTGACTTGCTGGATGGACCACGCGCCGACGTGGCGCTGGCATTTCAGGATCCCTGTCTATTGCCGTGGCTGTCGGTCGAGCGCAATGCCGGCTTCGGCCTGCGTTTTTCGAGACAGCCGGCGCTCTCGCGCAAGGCGCGGCGCGCACGCGTCGACGCGGCGCTGGCCGAAGTGGGTCTCGCACATGCACACGGCTATATGCCTCGCCAGTTGTCGGGCGGCATGGCACAGCGCACGGCGCTGGCGCGCTGCCTGGCACGTCGACCGCGCACGCTGCTGCTGGACGAGCCGTTCGGCGCGCTCGACGAGGTGACGCGCGGCGGCATGCAGGACTTGCTACGCCAGCTAGTGCGCGACACCGGCGCCGCCACGCTGCTGGTGACCCACGATATCGACGAAGCGCTACGCGTCGCCGATCGCATCGTGCTGTTGGGCGCCCACGGCCGAGTGCTCGCGCAATGGCAGGTGAACCTCGACTGGCCGCGTGAGGCCCATCTGCAAGCACTCGGCCTGCTGCGTATCGAAATCATGCAGGCGCTGCAGGATTCCATCGCGCCTGCCGCCACGCTCCTCGCTTCACCGCAAAGGTAGACAATCATGTGTCAGCTTCCGATGTCCCGCCGCGAGTGGCTCAAACTCGCTTCGATGTTTACGGTGGCCGGCGCCGCGCCGCTGCTGAGCTCCCTTAACGCGCGCGCCGCCAGCGACCCACAAGCGCCTGTACGCATCGGCTATTTGCCGATCACCGATGCCACACCCTTGCTGGTAGCGCACAACAATGGTTAT
>JBPBQZ010000051.1:0-6970 GCA_050955105.1 Janthinobacterium lividum
GCGTACAAACAACGCCACATGCCGGTTCAGATCGTAGGAAAGCTGCGCCAACAGTTCGTGTTCCGCGTGTACCGGATTGCTACCCATCGATTCCAGTGTGGTATCGACGTCGCTGCGCCACGTGTACTGGAAGCGGTACGCGACGTGGGTGTTGAAACGACCCGACTGCCAGTCCCAGGAACCGCCCGCCTGCAGGTAGGCAGCGCGGTAGTCGAAGGTCTTGTCGAAATCGAGTCCTAGCGCTCCCGAACTGGCGTTCACACGCAGTTGCGACAGCGTCGCTCCGGCATTCGCGCAGGGTGCCACCAGGGCGGCGCTCGTGGTGCTTTCGTTGGCGGCGATATTCAGCGCGCAAGCTCCCGATTGCACGCGCGCCGCGACCGAGTCGATCGACACCTTGCTGCCACCGGCACCGACAAATCCGTTGAATCGATTGTGCGCATCGGCGCGCACGCTGCCAATCAGATTGAACTGCACTTGCAGATCGTTAGGATCATGAATGGCAACGTGATTGGCGTTGAAGCCCAGCACCGTAACGTTCGCATCGCGCTGCAAGGTATTGGCAGTGTCGCCCCACACCGAAAAGCGCGCTGCCAATGCGTAGTGCTGGTCTTCATGCAGAATTCGCTGGATGGCTACCTGCCAGCTATTGATGCCGTTATCGTCGGCGCCATAGCGCAGTTCCCGACGCCAATAGTCGGCGCTGACCAGTGTCCAGGGCGTCAGTCGATAAGTGCCGGATAAATGCCCACCCAGATAGCGCAACGACGTGCCACCGCTGCCTTCGGCGCCGAATACCGGCGCCGCATAATCGCCCGCCAGTTCCGCCGCGTAGCGCTGGTCTGCGCCACCCGGCAGATCGGCCGACAACAAGGCGTCGAGCGGCGCGGCCTGCACGCCCTGGGATGCCAACACCAGCAAACTTGCCGCGCACAGAAGACGTCCCTCGACGCGCGCGCCCCGTAGCGCTTTCCGCGCTTTTTCCCCGTTCATCCTGCTATTCCGCCCGCTTTATAAGAATTATTGCAGCACGATCGTGCCGCTTACACCTTGGCCCGCGACGCTGGCGCCGTTCGCCGTCACCGTGATGGGCAACGCAGCTTGGCTGATACCGTTGATGATCCGCCCGACGCGAAGTGGCGCGCTGCTCGACACCGAGCCCAGCGTGATCGCGAATTGATAGGCGCCGCTGACAGGGATGGCGCCGAGCAGCACCTTGCCCTGCACCGACGCTGCGCCGGATTGCGCTGCCAGCCGCTGCAGAAACGCGCCGATGTTCAAGGAGACGCCGCTCGCACCGAGTAGCTCGTCAGTGACGACGTTGGTAATTTCACCGGTGGCGCTGGTGCCATTGGCCAGCGTGATCGAGAAGTTGACGGTGGCCTGCGGCGCCAGTGTGGCCGCCGACAGCGCGGCATTCGGCGCGCCGCTGTACAGCATTGGCGTGATCACGAAAGACGCCGTATTGCCCGCACCGCTATAGCTGAGTCCGGTTGCGCCTTGCAGCGAACCGGTCGCGCCCAACGGCGTGCCCTGGCTCGACAGCTGGAAGGTGACCGTGTGCAACGGGCCGGCCAGCGTCACGCCCTGCCCGCTTTGCAGGGCGTCGACGGTAGTCGTCACGGTGCTGCCGCCGCTTAGCGTGAGGACGTTGTCGATCGCGACGAAATTAGTGTATTGCGTGGCCGTCAAGGCAGCGTTGAGACCGAGTGTCTGGAAGCTTGCGGTGGCGCTTGCATCGGCCAGCAAGCTCGCATTTTGCGCCGCGACCAGCGTCGTCAAATTGGTCGCCGTGCCCGCCAGCGTTGCCACGCTCGTCAATACCCCGCCGCTCTGTAAGGTCGCCAGCGTGGCGGCACCGTTGGTCGGCGACACCGTGACGCCATCCAGCGCGGCGTTCAAGGCGACGATTTGTGCATTCAAGGCTGGCGCCAGCAGCGCGGCAAGGTTAGCCGCCAGTGCCGCCCCGCCGTCTGCTTCGAACGCCGCCGGCAGGGCATTGGCGGCTGCGGCGGCGGTAACCGCCGCGCTGATTACCGCGGCAATACCCGCCTGGTCCAAGGTTTTACCGCTAGCGGCTGCGCTGACAATGCCCTGAATCACGAAGGCGCTTGCCGCGTCTGGGCTCAGCGTGCCGCCTGGCAAGGCCACTAGCGCGTCGATCACGCCGCGCCGCAATTGCGCGCCGGACAACTCGGCCGACAACAATTGCAGATTGGTCATGGGATCGACGGTGGTCGGATCAGCCGAACCAGCGGCGAAGAAAGTCCCGATCGCAGCGCGATTGGCTGGCGAGGCAGCGATAAAGGTGGTGAGTTCGGAGGCGACCGACGCGTTAGCCGGCGTGTCGAGATACGTATCGAAGGGCAGACCGGTGCCGACATCGGCACCACCGGTCACGTGAACCGTCGGCGACGCGCAGCCCGCTGGCAGCGTGAAGTGACCGCCACTGTCCGTTACCACCGCGCCGCTCGATTTATCCGCGCACTGATAGGCGACGGTCGATCCGGCCAGATACGGGTCCACGGCCAGGCCGGAGAACGCCTTGCCACCAAAACCGCCATCCGATGCGCCCCCGCACGCCGCCAATGCGGCGCTGGCCACCCAGATAGTGACCAATGTTTTTTTTCTAATCATTGCTGTCTCGATTTTCTGCGGCCCCGTGTCTGCTTGCGCTCCTCGCCGCGCGCGAATTGTATCCCCGGACACGCTTCTTCAAAAGTAGCGAGGCAAAGATCGAGCGCGCGAGGTGGATCGCCGCGGCTTTCAGTCCTGGCGTTTTGGCCAGCGGCAGCGGGCGCGCGGGTTGCTGTGACGTAGCGGAAGCAATGAGATGACGATGGCTTCTCCGGACCGGATGCAGGCCATCGCTCCCCCTGTCTCATTCACACAAGGAGATCTATATGGCCACGACGATTCCGACTCCGAATGGCGCCCCCACGATGCCGGACAACGATGGTGTACCGGGCGAGCCAGTCCCCGAACGCTCGCCCGAACCGGCGCCGCCGGGCAGCAATGACGGGCTGCCTGAACTGCCTGATCCAACCGATGTTGGCGAAGATGGCTGAGCGCGTGTGATGGACTGCCCGCGCGTTAAGGAATACGGTAGAATCCGAGCCTTCGCGGCGCGGGCCGGCTAAGGCGGTGCTTTTTTTGGAAAGCGCGGCAAGCCGGCGTCGAATGCCCTGTGCGCGTCCTTCGCCGGTGCGCACGAAGAGTCAGCGAATTGTTCGTCCGATGGCAGCAACTGCCGCGGCCGGATGCGAGGATGGCGAAATTGGTAGACGCACCAGGTTTAGGTCCTGACGCCAGCAATGGTGTGCGGGTTCGAGTCCCGCTCCTCGCACCAGTATTTATTTATATGTTGCAGCTATTCCTTCAGTACGTTGGTTTGCGCGAGGGCTCTGGCACCGATGCGGCCTGACGAAGCAGCGATCGGGCAGCCGGCCCGCATCCCACCAGACATCACGGATCGATCGCAGCGGCGCACGTATCGGTCGGCACCGCAGCCGCATGGCCCACCACCGGGACGATCTTGATAACGGCGGACGCCACTCGACACGGCGCGGCCGCCACGCCGCAACCCGAAACGAGCAAGAGGGCCGCGCACAGCAGCACCAGATTTTTCATTCCTTCCCTATCCTACAAAGACGTGTGTCTTGATGTCGTCGGCAAACTCGAGCGTCCAATCCGCGCCCGCGCTGCCGTCATATTCGCGGCTGATGGTGCCGTATTGAACGGTGACGCTGCGCGCCAAGGTTTCGGACGCGGCCTGCGCGCCGGGCGTCTCCTGCGCCGCGCTTTCGATTCGGGCGCTTACGTGGAAGGTCTCGGGGGCGAGCCCGGCGTCGAGACAGGCGCCGCGAAAGGCCTCCTGTTCGTCCACCGAAAACTGTTCGAAAAGCTGGTCTGCCATGGCTTGTCTCGATTCAATGTCTAGGCGATTGATCCTAGCATGACCGTAGCCGCTGGTGACTGCACCCGGCGTCGCGGGTTGCCGGATTCGCGCGGCACTGGCCAATTGGCCGATCGCGCAAGCCGCGGCAAACGCGGCATACTTACGCCTCGATAAATGGCCGCCCGGCACTCTGGAAGTCTGTTGACAGCTGAAGCTTACCCCCTCGAAAAAGGCGCGCCCGCCGGGTCCAGCGCGTATTACGCGCTGCGCGAAGCATCCGCAGCGGTGCGGCCCGCGCTGACCGCATTGTTTGCATTTCAGCAAGAGTTGGCGGAAACCGTCGCCACATCGGGAGACCCCGGCGTGGCGTTGACCAAGCTGGGCTGGTGGCATGATCAGACTGAAGCTTTGCGCTTCGACGATACGCCGCCGCCCGCGCATCCGGTGTTAAAGGCCCTGGCGGCGCACTTGCCCGACCCCGCCGCCGCGAGCGACTCATTGCTGGCGCTGATCGCGGGCTTCCGCGCAGACCTTGGCCAAACGCGCTATCTCGATGCCGCCAGTCTCGATGGTTATATCGATGCCACAGGTGGGTGCTTTCATGAGCTGATTGCCGCCACGGTGGTCAGGGCTGATGCGCGTGGGGGGCCGAAGCGGGCAAGCCTCGCCGGTTCGAGCGATATCACCGTGCCACGGACATCGGCGTCGGCCCCGTCGTTGCCATGGGCCCGTTCGCTGGGTCGCGCGCTGGCTCGCGCAGCGCTGATCGGCGAAGTGGGAGCCCATGCGCGTCAAGGCCGGATTTATCTGCCGGTGTCGACGATGCAGGAATTTGGCGTGACCGCCGCTGAAATCGTCAACCGCCAATACAGTTCTGCGTTTACTCAATTGATGCGGTCCGAAACGCAGACCGCACGTGCTGCGCTGATCGCGGCGCGCACCGGGCTGCCCGGCGCCGAAGCGCGCCGGCAGCGGACTTTGCGTGCCGAGGTGGGTTTGGCGTTGGCGCTGCTGGCCGAAATCGAGGCGTCCGATTACCAAGTGCTGCATCAGCGCATTGCACTGACACCGGTACGTAAACTGCTGTGCGCATGGCGTTCCGCGCGCTTTCGTTAAAGTGGTCCTGGCGGTTCGGGTAATTTCTGTAACGGTTTGTAAGCCGGCGCGTTTGCGCACAGAATGATCGGGCTTTGCGGTTTTGAATCGAGCTAAGATGGCGTTCATGGAAAATAAGAGCCCTCCCAAGATACTCGTTGTCGACGATGATCCTCGACTGCGCGACCTGCTGCGCCGCTATCTCGGCGAACAGGGTTTCAACGTTTACGTGGCCGAGAACGCGCCATCAATGAACAAGCTCTGGGTGCGTGAACGGTTCGATCTACTGGTACTCGATCTCATGCTTCCCGGCGAAGACGGCTTGTCCATTTGTCGGCGCCTGCGCGGCAGCAACGACCGCACGCCAATCATCATGCTGACGGCCAAGGGCGAAGACGTCGACCGCATCGTCGGCCTGGAAATGGGTGCCGACGATTACTTGCCCAAGCCGTTCAATCCGCGCGAACTGGTTGCGCGTATTCACGCGGTGCTGCGTCGGCAACAGCCGTCTGAATTGCCGGGCGCACCGTCGGAGACGGCGGAGTCCTGCCAGTTCGGCGATTTCGAATTGAATCTGGCCACCCGTACGCTTTTCAAGAACGATGTGGAAATTCCGCTGACTACTGGTGAATTTTCCGTACTCAAGGTATTTGCACGCCATCCTCGCCAGCCGCTGTCGCGTGAAAAATTAATGGAACTGGCACGTGGCCGCGAATACGAAGTGTTCGATCGCAGCCTCGACGTGCAAATTTCGCGGCTGCGCAAGCTCATCGAGCCTGACTCGAGCACGCCGCGCTTTATCCAGACGGTCTGGGGCCTCGGCTACGTATTCATTCCCGACGGCGCAGCCTGAGTGCAGCGGCAGAATTGGGCGCTGCGCGGGGCGCATCCCTGCCCGGTGGAGCTCCGCCGGTCGGCCAGCGCGCCATCGGGTCGACTTGGCACCGTCGGGCACCACGGCCAATCTTGACCGCTTCGCTGTTCATTTAAGCTTGCCGTGATGCGCATCGATCGTCGTCTGCTCACCCAAGCCTTCGGTGGCCTGTTCTGGCGCACCTTCCTGCTGATCGCGCTGTTGATCGCGGTCAGCCTCACTGCCTGGTTCCAAAGTTTTCGCGTCATCGAACGTGAGCCGCGCGCCCAGCGCATTGCCTTGCAGTTGGTGAGTATCGTCAAGCTCACGCGTACCGCCCTGCTGTATTCCGACCCTGATCTGCGGCGCGCCTTGCTGCAAGATCTGGAAAGCAACGAAGGCGTGCGCGTTTATCCCCGCGAGACCACCGACAAATTCAAGCCGCAGCCGAGCGAGTCACTCAATCGGCTGATCGAAAGCGACGTACGCAGCCGCTTGGGCGACGACACGGTGATCGCTGCGTCGGTCAACGATATTCCGGGCGTGTGGATCAGCTTCAAGATCGATGACGACGATTACTGGGTCGCGCTCGACCGCGATCAGCTCGATAACGTTACCGGCCTGCAATGGCTGGGCTGGGGTATTTTTGCGCTGGCCTTGTCTTTGTTCGGCGCGGCGTTCATTACCAGCTTGGTGAATCGACCGTTCGCGCGGCTGGCGTTGGCCGCGCGCAAAGTCGGCTCGGGACAGGCGCCCGACGCCCTGCCCGAGCGCGGCATGGGCGTCGCGGCCGAAACCAATCGCAGCTTTAACCAAATGGTGCGCGACCTCGAACAACTGGAAGCGGATCGGGCCCTGATGCTGGCCGGCATTTCGCATGACTTGCGCACACCGCTGGCGCGCTTGCGTCTGGAAACCGAGATGAGCCCGGCGGAGCCTGCCATCAAGGACGCGATGATCGACGACATCGAGCAGATGGACGGCATCATCGGCCGCTTTCTAGATTACGCCCGGCCTGCCAATCGTTCGCTCTCGGCCGTCGATCTGTCGCAGTTGGCGCGCGAGCTGGCCGGTCGTTCGAATGGCGAAGACGGCCTGCGCATCGTCCTGAAGCTGGTCGATGG
>JBPBQZ010000052.1:0-4714 GCA_050955105.1 Janthinobacterium lividum
CCCTGCTTGTCACGCCTGTTTTGCATCACGCGATGCGCTTACTGACAAGCCTCGCATTCCTCGAAACCATCATCGCCCGGACGCAGCACGCATACCGGTCCATCGGCCGCTTCCGCTGCTGCCGCGGCCGCAGCACGCGATGCATTCGCCGCATTGATGGACGACGATGACGATGCCGCGTTGCCACCGGACGGCACCGAGTTCAACGCGCCGTGCGCGACCGTGGCCTTCTCGACGTGGGTCGCTGCCATCGTGCGCAGGTAATAAGTGGTTTTCAAACCGCGCAACCATGCAAGTTTGTACACCTCGTCGAGCTTCTTGCCCGACGCGCCGGCCATATAGATGTTCAGCGACTGCGACTGGTCGATCCACTTCTGCCGACGCGAGGCCGCTTCTACCAGCCACTGCGCATCCACTTCGAAAGCGGTCGCATAGATCGCACGCAGGTCGGCCGGAATGCGGTCGATGCGCGCGAGCGTGCCGTCGAAATATTTCAAGTCGGCCACCATCACCTCGTCCCACAAGCCACGCGCCTTCAGGTCGCGCACCAGATATTCATTCACCACCGTGAATTCGCCGGACAGATTCGATTTCACGTAGAGGTTCTGATAGGTGGGCTCGATACAGGCAGACACGCCGATGATGTTCGAGATGGTCGCGGTGGGCGCGATCGCCACGCAATTCGAATTGCGCATGCCGTGCGTGGCGATGCGCTGGCGCAAGCTGTCCCAATCCATCGACGTCGAACGATCGGTTTCGAGATAACCGCCGCGCGCCTCGGCCAGCAAGTCGATCGAGTCGAGCGGCAGGATGCCGCGATCCCACAGCGAACCCGGGTAGCTGGAGTAGCGACCACGTTCCTCGGCCAACTCGGTCGACGCGTAGTAAGCGTAGTAGCAAACGGCTTCCATCGAGCGGTCGGCGAATTCCACCGCCGCGTCGGACGCGTAAGGCGTGCGCAGCAGATGCAGGCAGTCCTGGAAACCCATGATGCCCAGGCCCACTGGCCGGTGCTTCAGGTTGGAATTGCGTGCCTTCGCCACCGCGTAATAGTTGATGTCGATGACGTTGTCGAGCATGCGCATCGCCGTGCGGATGGTGCGCGCCAGCTTGTCGTGGTCGAGCACCATCGCGCCCGGCGCGCCTTTCAGATGCGCGACCAGATTCACCGAACCCAGATTGCAGACGGCAATCTCGGTGTCGCTGGTGTTCAGCGTAATTTCGGTACAAAGATTAGACGAATGGACGACTCCCACATGCTGCTGCGGCGAGCGAATATTGCATGGATCTTTGAAGGTGAGCCACGGATGACCGGTTTCGAACAACATGCCCAGCATCTTGCGCCACAGCTGCGCCGCCGGCAGCTTGCGGAACAGCTTGAGTTCGCCGCGCGCAACCTTCGCTTCGTACTCGAGGTAGGCCTTCTCGAAATCGGCGCCGAACTTGTCGTGCAGATCCGGGCAGGTGGACGGCGAAAACAGCGTCCACTCACCATTCTCCATCACGCGCTTCATGAACAGGTCGGGCACCCAGTTGGCGGTGTTCATATCGTGCGTGCGGCGCCGATCGTCGCCGGTGTTCTTGCGCAGCTCGAGAAACTCTTCGATGTCCAGATGCCAGGTTTCCAGATAAGCGCACACCGCGCCTTTGCGCTTGCCGCCCTGGTTGACCGCCACCGCGGTGTCGTTCACCACCTTGAGGAACGGCACCACACCTTGCGACTTGCCGTTGGTGCCCTTGATGTGCGAGCCGAGCGCCCGCACACGCGTCCAGTCGTTGCCCAGGCCGCCGGCGAACTTCGACAGCAGCGCATTGTCCTTGAGCGACTCGTAAATCCCGTCGAGGTCGTCGGCCACCGTCGTCAGATAGCACGACGACAATTGCGAACGGCGTGTGCCCGAGTTGAACAGCGTCGGCGTCGAGCTCATGAAGTCGAAGCTCGACAGCAACTTGTAGAACTCCACCGCGCGCGCTTCGCGATCGATTTCATTCAGCGCCAGGCCCATTGCCACGCGCATGAAAAACGCCTGCGGCATTTCGATACGCTCGCCGTCGTCATGCAGGAAGTAACGGTCGTACAGCGTTTGCAAGCCGAGGTAACCGAATTTCAAGTCCTGGCTCGCGTCGAGCGCGGCACCCAGTCGGTTCAAGTCGTATTGCAGCAAACGCTCGTCCAGCAACTCCGCCTCGACGCCGCGCTTGATGAATTGCGGGAAATACTCGGCGTAGCGCTCGGCCATCTGCTCCTGCGTCACTTCGTCATTCAGAATCTCGCGACGAATCGTGTGCAGCAACAGGCGCGCCGTTACCTGGCTATAAGCGGGATCGTTTTCGATCATCGTACGCGCCGCCAGGATCGACGATTCATATACTTGGGCGAGCGGCACGCCGTCGTACAGATTCTTGACCGTTTCCGCAATGATGTTGTCCGGCACCACGCCTTCGCCGAGGTCGGCGCAAGCGGACGCGATCAGCGCGCTCAAGCCCGGCAGGTCGAGCTCGCGGCGCACGCCCTTGTCGGTCACGTGCAGCACCGCACGCGGTGCCTCGTGGCTCGCCACTTCGTGCGCGCGTTCACGCGAGCGCTTCTCGCGATACAACACGTAGGCACGCGCCACGTTGTGCTCGCCGGCACGCATCAGTGCCAGCTCGACCTGATCTTGAATATCTTCAATATGGAAGGTGCCGCCGTTCGGGCGGCTGCGCACCAGCGCGCGCACGACGTTCTGCGTCAGTTCTTCCACCAGTTCGCGCACGCGCGCGGAGGCCGCGCCTTGGCCGCCATTGACCGCGAGAAAAGCCTTCGTCATGGCGATCGCCACTTTCGACGGCTCGAACGACACCACCGCGCCGTTGCGCCGAATCACCTTGTAGTCGGCGAACGCCGTTTCAGCGCCGACGGCCGCGCCGCTTGCCGGCGGACGGCCCAGTGCACTGGCCGGACGTTGGGTTGTGACGTTCTCGGTCGGTTGCATATGCGAGCTCCTTGTATTGAGGCGGTGAACCGCAGGCTGATACGTTGCGACGGCGGGTCGAAGCTTGTGCTTCGACGCAGCGCCTGCGCCCCGCCCGATTGCCAGCGGGTACCCACGGGAAGAGAAAAAACGCCGTCTGAACAACGGCGCTGGATATTTACTTAACAGTTTCAATGGCTTGGAAGACCGGCAACCGCCCCTGCGGTGCCTGGCCCCTCAACCACTACATATGGGGTCTGAGACACATTTAACTACAAGCCTTAGCGTTATTCAAGAACCTTTAATTCATCGTCGGCCTTGACTTTCCCGAACTGCCGGTCGCATCGGACCTAGACGCGCCACGCAGTCGTGAAAACCCCTTACGGTTGTTGGGAACCCGCATCGGGCACATCGCTGGACTTACTGCGCGACGTCAGTCAGGCATCAAACAACATAGGGAAAATACGCACGGTCGAGTGCTGTGTCGGCGATCAGGCGGGGCCAGTCGAAGGCGGGGCCGGGATCGGTCTTGCGACCCGGCGCAATGTCGGCATGTCCGGCCAGCGCGGTAACCGGATAACGTGCGATCAAGGCCGCGACGAGGCGCCGCAAGCTATCATATTGCGCCGCTTCGTAGGGCGTCGTATCGATGCCTTCCAGTTCGATGCCGATCGAGAAGTCGTTGCAGCGCGCACGCCCGAAAAAGTTGGAAGGGCCCGCATGCCAGGCGCGCTCGTCGCACGAGACAAACTGCAACAAACGGCCGTCACGACGAATCACGAAGTGCGCGGACACCTTCACGTCGCGAATCTCCTCGAAGAACGCGTGCGCGTTCCAGTCGAGCCGGTTCATGAAGAAGTCGACGATCTCAGGGCCGCCGAAAACCTCGGGCGGCAAGCTGATGCCGTGTACGACGATCAGCGAGGGCGCGACGCCTGGCGAACGGGCGTCGAAGTTGGGCGAATCGAAACGCTCGACTGAACGCTGCGCGTCATTCAGCCATCCGTCATGCCATTGCCAGGCTGCGGTGACCGAGTTGGCCGGAAAGGCCGAACAGGATGCATCGACCGGCGAGGCACTAGCTGCCGACACCGCCCCGCTCACGGCGGCGGTGCCGACCGGCGGCGGCACAGGCGTCGACAATGAAGCCCCTAACGGGCGCGCGGCGCGGTTCCCGTATGGGCTCGCGCGTGCGCCTCGGAGCAGAACACCGTGTCGGCCACCCGCAGCGATTCGCTGCGCGGCAGATGCGCGCCACATTGCGCGCATTGCACCATCGGCTCGACCAGTTGCGCATTGGTCGGGCGACGCGCCGGCCCGCTGCCCGTTGCGCGGGGATTTTGCGCAAACGCTGCGTTGCGTTGCGCTCGCCGCACCAGATAGCCAGCGGCGATCAACAAGACGATCCAGATGAGAATCCGTTGCATGAAGGCAAACCTTGTCGAGAAAGCGTTCTACTAATAGGAAGTGATCGACCGCTTAGACAATCGGACGATGCAGCAGCACTTCCAGCACGAAACGACTGCCGACGTAGGCCAGCAAGAGTGCCACGAACGAGGCCAGCACCCAGCGCAAGGCGGCGCGCCCGCGCCAGCCGTAGAGCGTGCGACCCAGCAACACGCCGCCGAACATCAGCCATGACAGTACCGCGAATACGGTTTTGTGATCGAAGCGCGCCGCCTCGCCCAGCAGTTGCTCACTGAACAGCACACCCGAGATGAGCGTTAAAGTGAGCAGCACGAAACCGGCGCCGATCATGC
>JBPBQZ010000053.1:0-4576 GCA_050955105.1 Janthinobacterium lividum
CATTGTCTGCTGGTCGGTGAATAGCGCTGTCTGCGCCACGAAAACATTCAGATAGGTGTCGACGCCGGTTTGATAACGCACGGTGGCCAGGTCGTAGTAGCGTTGTGCAGCGACGATGACGTCTTGCTGCTGGTCTAGTTGCCGGGCGAGGATGCGCTGCGCGGCCAGATAGTCTTCGGTCTGCTGAAACGCGGTGAGCACCGTCTGGCGATAGACGGCCACGTCGCTGTCGTACAGCGCTTGATATTGTGTAACCGTTGCCCGGCGTAATCCGCCATCGAACAGCGTTTCGCTGGCGGAGGGTCCGATCGAGAAAAACCGGCTCGGCCAGGCAAACCAGTTCTGCAGGGTCGAATGTTCGAAGCCGCCTGTCAGCGATAGGCTGACGGTGGGGTAGAAGGCCGCAGTCTCGACGCCGATCAGAGCGTTTGCCTGGGACATTGTCCGTTCGGCCGCCGCGATATCCGGACGACGCTGCAGCAACTCGGAAGGAATGCCCGCCGGAATGGTGGGCGCCGCCGTAGTAAGTGGGCGTTGCGGCAGCGCAAACGAGGACGCCGGCTGACCGATGAGCAGCGCGATGGCATGTTCGTACTGTGCGCGCGCAATGCCGAGGTTGGTAGCGGAGGCCTCCGCGGTTTTCAGGTTCAACTGCGCTTGTGCGACTGATTGCGCATCGTTGATGCCGGTGTCTCCCAGTACCTGGGTCAGCGCCAGACTTTGGCGATAGGCGTCGATGGTCTGATCGTTCAAGGCAATGAGTTGGTCCTGCCCGCGCAACTCAAAATAGTCTTCCGCCAGGGCGGCCTGTTCGCTGAGCTGTTCATTGGCAAGATCCGCGGCACTGACCTGCGCGGCGTTGGCGTACTCCTTGACGGTATTGCGAATTCGCCCCCATAGATCCGGTTCCCACGAAACGTCCAATGGGAAGTTGAAATCATTGCTTGTGACGCGCGCCGATGTCCCGGGGATAGCCGCGAAAGTTGACGGCGATCCCGAACGGGTGACGGCCGGCTGAAGCGTTGCCGTCGGCGCATAACTGGCGCGCGCCTGGCTCACCTGGGCGCGGGCTGCCATGTAACTCTGATAGGCCTGAGCAATGTTCTGGTTCGAGCCATTCAGCTTCTCTTCGAGATCGTTGAGTTCGGGTTCTTGGTAAATCTGCCACCACGGGCCCCGGAGCGCGGCGTCTTGCGGATGCGCGGGCGCCCACGCGGAACCGTCGGCCGCCACGACTGGCGTGCTTTCCCTATAAGTTGCCGGCGTGGCAACGGCTGGCTTGACGTATGCCGGGCCCACGGTGCACCCCTGCTCCAGCCACAACACGAGGAACAAGGCCGGACACAGCGCGGCCTTCGCCAAGATGCGTGTTAGAAGGCCTGCGGGCGGCGCTAACTTTTCCATGGTCTTTTATCGGTTCAGGCGCTTGTCACGTCTGTAAGTCAGGAGCAGCGCGGCGCCCGCGGCGGCGCTTGAAGCGCTGGCTGACGCGGTCGAAATAGAGATAGATCACGGGCGTCGTGTACAGCGTGAGAATCTGGCTGAAGATCAAGCCGCCGACGATCGCAATGCCCAAGGGGCGCCGCAATTCCGATCCGGTGCCGTGACCGAGTGCCAGCGGCAAGGCGCCGAAGGCCGCGGCAACGGTCGTCATCAGGATAGGCCGGAAGCGCAGCATGCAGGCTTCGAAGATCGACTCTTCGGTGCTTTTGCCCTCGAGACGTTCCGCCTGCAGCGCAAAATCGATCATCAGAATCGCGTTTTTCTTGACGATGCCGATCAACAGGAAGATGCCGATCAGCGAGATCACATCGAGCTCGCTGTGAAACAGAATCAGCGCGATCATGGCGCCTACACTGGCCGAGGGCAGCGTAGTCAGAATCGTGATCGGGTGAATCCAGCTTTCATAGAGCATACCCAGCACGATATAGATCGCCAGGATGGCGCCGAGCACGAGAAAGGGCTCGCTCGCAAGCGAACTTTGGAAAGCTTGTGCCGTGCCGGCGAACTCGGCGACGACGTTCGAAGGGGTGCCCAGGCGTTGCTGCATCTGGCTGATCAGCTTGGTCGCCTGGCCAAGCGACACCCCGGGCGCCAGGTTGAACGAGATAGTGGTGGACGGAAAAAACGACGAATGGTTGACCGACAGCGGCGAGGTCGAAAACTGTTGGCTTGAGAACGCAGTGAGTGGCACCGCACTCGTGCCCGATGCATGGACGTAGGTCGATCGCAATGTCGATGGCGAGCGCAGCAGTTGCGGATCGGCCTCCATCACGACGTAGTATTGATTCAACGGCGTGTAGATCGTCGAAATCTGTGACTCGCCGAACTCGTAATAGAGCGCGTTGTCGATCAACTGCGGCGTGATACCAAATCTGGCCGCCGTCATCCGATCGTAGTTGAGCAACACTTGCAAGCCGTCATTCTGCTGATCGGTCGTCACGTCCTTGATCTGCGGCATCTTCTGCATCGCGTGATACAGCAAAGGCCCCCAATGGCTCAATGCGTCGACCGTGTCCGCGGACAGTTGATATTGATATTGCGCATTGCTTTGCCTGCCCCCCACACCGATGTCCTGCGCGGCCTGCAGAAAGGTCGAGGCGCCCGCCAAGGCGTCGAGTTTCGGGCGCATGCGGTCGACCAGTTCGCCGGCACTGACGCTTCTCTCGCTTCGCGGCTTGAGCGTGAGAAAAATAAATCCCGCGTTACTCGCGCCTCCGCCAGGGCCGCCTTGACCACCGGTGAATCCGGCCACACTGTCGACGGCTGGCTCCTTGCCGATCGTGCTCTCGATGCTGAGCAGAGACTGATTCATCGACTGGAACGACGCATCTTGCGGGCCCTGGAAGCCGCCGAAAATGATGCCCGTGTCTTGCTGCGGAAAAAGTCCTTTATGCACGAACCCGACCAGAACCACGTTCAGTACCAGGGTGAGCAACAAGCTCACGATCACCGAGCGCGGATGCCGGATGGCCCATCCCAATGTGACTCGGTAGGCAGCCAGCACGTGTTCGAAGGCGCTTTCGCTGAACCGGTAAAGCCGGCCGTGCGCGGCCGTAGCGGGCTTCAACAGGAATGCGCACATCGCGGGCGTGACCGTTAGCGAGATCACCATGGAAACGGCTACGGATGTCGCGAGCGTGAAGGCAAATTCGTGGAACAGACGGCCCGGGATGCCGCCCATGAATAAAATCGGCACGAACACGGCAATCAGGGAAAGGCTCATGGCAATGACAGTGAACGCCACCTCCTGGCTGCCTTGCAAGGCAGCTTGCCGGGTCGGCATGCCCTGCTCGATCAGGCGCGTGACGTTTTCCATCACGACAATCGCGTCGTCGACCACAAAGCCGGTTGAAACCGTCAGTGCCATCAGCGAAAGATTATCCAGTGTGTACCCTGCCAGATACATCACCGTAAAGGTGCCGATCAGCGACACGGCCACCGCGACGCCCGGGATCAGGGTCGCGCCGGGGCTTCGCAGGAATACGAAGACCACCGCGATCACCAGCAGAATCGATATGCCAAGCGTGGCCTCGACGTCGTTCACCGAGGAACGAATCGTCGTGGTGGTATCGACCACGAGCTGCAAATGGTCGGTGGCGGGAAGCGAAGCCCGGATCGAAGGGAGCTCTTGTTTGATGCGATCGACGGTTTCGATGACGTTCGCATTCGGCAGCCTGAACACCAGCAGAATCACCGACGGCTTGCCATTGACGTAGCCCGCCGATCGCAGTGTCTGCACCGAATCGTAGACATGCGCGACGTCGCGCAGCCGCACCACGCGGCCATTGTTGGACCCGACGACCAAGGGCGCGAAGTCCTGGGCTTTGGAGATCTGGTCGTTCGCGGTGATGTCCGCGGTGGTGAGGTCGTCGCTGAACTGGCCCTTGGGCCGATTGGCGTTCTGTACCGACAAGGCCTGCGCGACGTTTTGCAAGCCGATGCCATAACTGTCGAGCTGGTTGGGATTCACATCGACGCGCACCGCAGGCAGCGAACTGCCTACTACCTGTACCTGCCCGACGCCTTGCAGTTGCGAGATTTTCTGCTCGATGATCGATGAGGCGATGTCGTAGAGTTGACCGCGATCCGAGGCATCCGAGGTCAGGCTCAGTACCATCATCGGCGCGATCGCCGAGTTGATCTTTCGATAGGTGGGATTGGACGGCAAATTGGCCGGCAGATCGGTGCGCGCGGCGTTGATCGCGGCTTCGACGTCTCGCGCCGCGCCATCCACGTCGCGGCTGAGGTCGAACTGCAAGGTCACGGAGGTGACGCCCAGCGTGCTGGACGAGGTCATCTGCGTAATGCCGGCGATACGGCCGAACTGGCGCTCGAGCGGCGTCGCCACGGAGGACGCCATCACCTCCGGGCTGGCCCCCGGCAGCGTGGCCGCCACGGTGATCGTGGCAAAGTCCACTTGCGGCAACGACGCCACGGGTAATTGCTTGAACGCGAGCAGCCCGGCGATGACGATGGCGAAGGCCATCAGCGTGGTGGCGACGGGCCGTTGGATGAACGGTGAGGAAATATTGATCACGGCTCGTCGACCGCCGGATGTTCAAAAGGCGACGAG
>JBPBQZ010000054.1:0-4104 GCA_050955105.1 Janthinobacterium lividum
GCCGTCGATATCGCCGCTGGACACGGTGGCGACCGGCGACATGCGCTGCACGTAGGGGCCGAAGTTTTCCCAGGCCCAGTCGTTATAGACGCGGCATTGCGCGCTCGAGAAAACCGGATCGTGGGTGGCCCACATGGCCAGCCCTTTGTTGGGGAAAATCACTTCCGCGTCGATGCCGTCGAGGTCATGGTCTTGCAGCCGTTCAAGCGGATCGGCGCCGGCCTTCGAACGTACTTCGTCTTCGCCGAGCAGATTGGTCAGTACCAGGCGATCGGGTTTGGCCTGGCCTTCGGTGGTGCGCCAGCGCACGCCTTGGTCGTCGACCCATTGACGCGGCAGCCGATCGCGATATTTCGCGTCGATCCGTTCCGCCCATAACGTGGCCGGTTCGTTGGCGTGCGTGTCGGCGGAAATCAGCAGCATGCGCTTCGGGT
The DNA here is from genome assembly GCA_050955105.1 of Janthinobacterium lividum. Classification (GTDB taxonomy): domain Bacteria; phylum Pseudomonadota; class Gammaproteobacteria; order Burkholderiales; family Burkholderiaceae; genus JBPBQZ01. The sequence continues at coordinate 435 of JBPBQZ010000054.1, forward strand.
CCGAGGGCCTGACGCTATGCGGCCAGTCGGCTGCGCCGGGCGTATGCAGACGCCACTGGTTTTCTGTGTTGACTTGGATTTCTTTCATGCGGGGCTCCGGTGGGCGCGGGTCGGCATGGGGGCGAGGTGTTCCGTCCGACATGCAAGGCAAACTGTATTGGACAAATGGTTTTACCAATTATATTAATTGTCCAATACAGTTCAAGCCGACTTACGCTGTCGTTTACCCGGAGGCTGCGCCGCTTATGCCGCCAGCGCCGCCGCAGAAACCGGACGTGCGGCGCCGGTATTGGCCCGCAGGATCAGGTCCGCTGCCTTCTCGCCGATCATGATGGTGGCGGCGTTGGTATTGCCCGACACCAGCGTGGGCATGATCGACGCATCCGCGACGCGCAGCCCTTCGATGCCGTGCACGCGCAACTGGCTATCGACGACCGCCAACGGATCGGGCCCCATCTTGCACGTGCCGCAGCCATGAAATACCGTGCGACCGGTGGCCTGGGCGAATGCCAATAGCTGTTCGTCGGTTTGCCCCGGCAGCGGCCGGATCGGGCGCGACACGTATTGGCCGAGCGCGCGCGTCGCCGCCAGGCGCTCGGTCATGCGAATGCCGTCGACCAGTGTGCGCTGATCGAGCGGATGACTCAGATAGCGCGTGGCAATCGCCGGCGCCACCATCGGGTCGTTGGACTTGATATGAATCGAGCCGCGACTTTCCGGCCGCAGTTGGCAAACCGCCATCGTGAAACCCGACGCCCGATCGAGCTTGGCACTGCTGCCATCTGTGGTGAAGAGCAGGAAGTAGAGCTGGATGTCAGGCCGCGCCAGTTCGGGGCGGCTGCGTGCAAAAATGCCCGCGCGGGCGGAGCCCACGGTCAGCGGCCCGGTGCCCGATAGATATTGCAGCCCCGAACGCAGCTTCCAGCCAAGCTGCCGCGACTGAATATTCCAGGTGGCGCGCGCATGCGTTTCGTTGAGGTTGTAGGCGTTGTAGTGATCCTGCATGTTCTCGCCGACACCGGGCAGGTCGACCAGTGGCGCGATGCCATGCTGCTGCAGCAGCGCGGCGGGCCCGATGCCCGACAGTTGCAGCAGTTGCGGCGAATTGACGACGCCACCGGACAACACCACCTCGCGTGCCGCCAACGCGCGCTGTTTGCCCCCTGCGTGCAGATAGTCGATGCCCACCGCGCGTCGACCTTCCATGACGATACGCGTGGCCGTTGCGCCGGTACGCACCACCAAGTTGGCGCGCTGCATGGCCGGTTCGAGAAAGGCCTTGGCGGTGCTGGCGCGTCGCCCTCTGCGGGTAGTCAATTGATAGTAGCCCGCGCCTTCCTGGCGCGCGCCGTTGAAGTCGTCGTTGCGCGCAATACCGAGCTCGCCGGCGGCCTGAATAAAGGCATCGCTGAGCGCATCGGTGGCCCAGGCATCGGATACGCCCAGCGGGCCGTCGGTGCCATGAAAGGCATCGGCACCGCGTTGCTGGCTTTCTGATTTGATGAAGTAGGGCAGTACGTCGCGAGCGCCCCAGCCTTCGTTACCGAGCTCGCGCCAGCCGTCGAAATCTTCGTGCTGACCGCGAATATAGAGCAAGCCGTTGATCGAACTCGAGCCGCCCAGCACCTTGCCGCGCGGCCAGCCCATGGCTCGATGATTGGAGTGGGCATCGGGCTCGGTGACGTAGCCCCAGTTATAGGTCGGGTTGTAGACCGTGCGATAAAAGCCTATCGGCACGTGGATCCACAGATGGTTATCGCGCGGACCTGCTTCCAGCAACAGCACACGCACCTGCGGGTCGGCAGACAGGCGGTTCGCCAATACGCAGCCGGCACTCCCCGCACCGACAATCACATAATCGAACACTTCTTGCATCGGGTTCCTCGGCATCGGCCGCACATCCCGAATGCTTGGCGCTCGATCCACGCGCGGCCATTTAACCGAAGAAATATATAAATGGTTTGTCCATTTTTACATAAGGGAAAGCCCGTAGCGCGGCGCGCATGCGGGCTGCGCAAACCCCTTTACGACTTCGCCGGCCGACCCGTCTTGACCGTTTCCACCGAGGCTACCACCGCCAGCAAGCGTTGCTCGGAAACCTTCTCGAGCAGCAACAAGCCGGCACGCAATAGCTCGCTCTTTTTCACTTGAACGCCTGCCGCGAGACATTTCTGCTTGAGTGCGGCGATCTTCAAGTAGTCGGCTTTCGGCATGGTGAAGCTATCGCGAACCACCTTGGCTTTTTTCGGGCGCTTCGGTTTTTCTTCAACGATCACCACAGCAGCCAGGGCTTCGGCCGGCGCAAGCGCTGACTTGCGCGTAGCCCGTTTGCGTACGGCCGGGGCGAGCGGCGCGTCGATGGGCAGCGCTGCGCTGCCTTCGGCGGCTGCCGCGGTCGATTTCTTGAGCGCGGATTTGGCGGCATCGGCTTTCGGTGCGCGTGGCGCTTTTTTTGCCGAGGGAAGGGCGTTGGTGGTAGCCATACAAGATTCCAATTTTGAGAAACGGTATAAACAGTATATATCGTTTATGGTAAAAACTACCGGCTCCGCATGGTTGTCGTCAAGCGCATGTCTATACTTCGTCTTGATGTTTCGCGGCCAAGCACGGCGCAAACATAACGATGGAGACAGTTTGATGATCGATAGCTTCTTGACACAAGAGCAACGCATGATCCGTGACGCGGCGCGCGAGTTTGCGCAGCGGGTGCTGGCGCCGCAGGCCGCCGCCTGGGATCGCGACGCGCGACTACCCGACGACATCGTGCGACAGCTAGGCGAGCTGGGCTTGCTGGGCATGATCGTGCCGGCTCAATGGGGTGGCAGCTACAGCGACTACACCGCCTATGCGCTGGCGATTGAAGAGATCGCCGCGGGGTGCGCGTCGTGTGCGACGCTGATGAGCGTGCACAATTCAGTCGGCTGCGGGCCTATCCTAAAATTCGGCAGCGACGCGCAGAAAGATCGTTACCTGCCGCGCCTGGCCACCGGCGAATTGCTCGGCGCCTTTGCCCTGACCGAGCCGCAGGCCGGCTCGGAAGCCAACAATCTGCGCACGCGCGCGCTGGAACGCGATGGGCAATGGGTGCTCTCCGGCACCAAGCAATTCATTACCAATGCCGCGCGCGCCGATCTCGCCATCGTGTTTGCCGTGACCGATCCGGCCTTGGGCAAGCGCGGCATCTCCGCGTTTATCGTGCCGACTGATACGCCCGGTTTCGAGGCGGGACCGCCCGAGCACAAGATGGGCATTCGCGCGTCGGAGACATGCGCGATCACCTTCAACGATTGCACGATACCGGCGGAGAATCTGCTGGGCGCGCGTGGCGATGGCCTGAAGATCGCCTTGTCGAATCTGGAAGGTGGGCGCATCGGCATCGCGGCGCAAGCGGTGGGGATCGCGCGCGCCGCCTTCGATGCAGCGCGCGCCTACGCGGCGCAGCGCGTGCAGTTCGGCAAGCCGATCAACGCGCATCAGGCGGTGGCGAATATGCTGGCCGACATGCAGACGCAATTGAGCGCCGCGCGCCTGCTGGTATTGCACGCGGCGCGCATGCGCACGGAAGGGCTGGCATGCCTGTCCGAGGCCTCGCAAGCCAAGCTGTTTGCCTCCGAGATGGCCGAACGTGTTTGCTCCAAGGCGATACAAGTGCATGGTGGTTATGGCTATC
>JBPBQZ010000055.1:0-4009 GCA_050955105.1 Janthinobacterium lividum
AGCGGCGAACTGCGCATCGTGCGGCATCTGCGTCAGCCGGGCCAGCCACCGCGACTGCAAGTGGTGCGCTATCGGCTGGTAGATGAGCGCATCGTGCGCGACGCGTCGCCGCCATTGGCGCAAGTCGGGCAGTTGCGCGCGGCCTTGTCCAGCGAAGGCCCGAACTGGACTTCGCTGACTTTCATGCGCGGCGTCAGCCGTTTTGATGTGCGCGTGTGGGTAAGCGGTCCTGACGGACGCGGCGGCCCCGGCTTCACGGCGCGACCGACGGACGTGGAAACCGCGCGTGAGCGCGCGCTGCGCCAGGTCGGCAATCCGCTGCAAGGCTCGGTGCCGCTGCAAACCAGCGTCAGCGGCGTGGAAATGTTCTTGGGCGTGAAAGGCCAGGCGCGGCCCTTCACGCGCATCTATCTGGTGGGTGGCTGATGCGACGCACGCTTGCCTACCGAAGCCGCATGCCCGCGCACCGCCAGCGCGGCGTGGCGATTGTCATGGCGCTGCTGGTGGTAACGCTGTCGGCACTATTGGTAGCCGGCTTGTTATGGCGCCAGCAAGTGCAGATTCGTCGCGTCGAGAATCAGCGGCTGATGGCGCAGGCGCAATGGGTGGCGCGCGGCGCCACCGATTGGACCCGGCTGGTGATCCGCTCGGAAGGCGACACCTCGCCGGTGACCTATCTGGGCGGCGTATGGAGTGTGCCGATCGCCGAAACACGGCTTTCCGATTTCCTCGGCAAGATCGGCGAAGCGCGCGCCGAGCAAGGCGCATCGACCTGGCTCTCGGGCTCGATCGAAGATGCGCAGTCGCGTTTCAATTTGCGTGATCTGGTGACGTCGCCGGCACCTGGCGCGATCCAGGTCGATCCGGCGGCGCTGCTCACCCTGAAGAATCTGCTGGTGTCGTTGAGCCTGAGCTCGGAGCTTGCTCCGCGCATCGCCGATCAAATGCGCAGCTCGCTGCTTAATTCCGCAGCGCGCTTCGCCACGGCGACGCGCGGCGGCACCGTGGCGCCCGCAAACGGCGGCCGCTTCACCGACGATCCAGGCCTGGCCGCCGCCGACGACCTGGTGGCGCGGCCGCTGCAACTGGAAACGCTCGATGCTTTGCTCGACGTGCCCGGCGTCACCCCCGAGGTGCTGGCGCGACTGGCACCGTTCGTCACGATCCTCCCCGTGCCCACGCCCATCAATATCAACACCGCGACCGCCGAAGTGATCGCGGCGGCGCAGCCGGGCATGACCTTGTCGGCAGCGCAGGGGCTGGTGAGCTCGCGTGACCAGATCTTTTTTCTCAACCTGGGCGATCCACGCTTCGCGCGCTTCCTGCCGCCAGGCGGCACCCTGGATGTGGGCGTTTTCGATGTGACGTCGCGCTTTTTCATCGTGCACGGCCACATTCGCCACGAGCGCGCCGAGGTGTATCGCACCAGCTTGATTTATCGCGACAATATTCGCCACAGCACGCGTATCGTCAGCGTGCTGGATGAGTAAGAACGAGGACCGACCGGAACCTAGCCGTGACTACGCTAATCGTAAAATTGCCCGCGCGCGACGCGGCCGTGCCCTCGCAGGAATGGCGGCTGGCGGACATGCCCTTCCTGCTGCTCGACAAGCGCGGCCGCACCTTGCGCGCCGGCCGCGCTGCGCTCGAACAGTTGCCGCGTGCCGGACAGACGCTGTTGCTGCTGGCCGCGCGCGACGTGCTGATGCTTGCCGCCGCGGTGCCGCCGCTGAAGGGCGCGCGCTTGAAGCAGGCGCTGCCGAACATCATCGAAGATCAGTTGATCCAGGATGCGCAAACCTGCCATATCGTGCTCGATCCGCTGCCCATTCCCGTGCCGGAGTCGGGCTTGGGCGTGCGACGTGGGAGCGGCGTAGGCGCGGATGACGAGGCCACTCTGCCGCTCGCGGCGGCGGCTTCCCCGAGCGCATCGAGTGCCGCGTCGAACGCTTTGCCGTCGCGCGCGGCCGGCGCAGCCAGTCGTTCGGTAGTGCCGCGAGCGCTTACGCCGGCCGCCAAGCGGATGGTCGCCGTCATCGATCGCGGTTGGTTTCGTTTCTTGCTCGATGCCTTTACGGGGGCCGGCCATCGCGGTTTGCGGGCGATTCCCATTGCGCGCTGCTTGCCGGCACCGCGGCCCGATCCGGCGGACAGCCGCGCCCCCGACGATGCCGTGCTGGACCTGGCGGAGACTGTGCAGGACGTCGATCTTTCGAACCCGAACCGCGCGCTCGGGGATTTGTCGCCGCGTGCGTATCCGGCGGTGGCGGCGATACTGGGCGCCACGGTATCGACCGATCCGCATGCCTTGCCCGAGGCCCTGGCCTTGATGCCACCCCGTGTGGAAGTGGCCATCGCACACGGCCCCTTCGGCGAGGGGCTGACGGTGCCGGCGGATGCGGTGGCCGACACGCTGGCGGCGTTGGCGACGGCCGGCATGCACAACGTCTATGTGCTCGACGAAGCCGGCGCTGACGCCGGCAATGCACCGGACCGTAGCGCGACCGTGGGGCGCCGCGCCGTTCATCAGGACGCGTCATCGCTACTGTCCAGCTTGCCGGGCGCTCAGCCGCTGTCGTTCGAAACGCTCGCCCGCAATGCGCTGGCGCAGCGGCTCGACCTGTGTCAATTCGAATTCGCCGCGCGACCCTGGCGGCTGACGCCGGAAGCCTCGCGCCGACTGCGTGCGCCGGCGCTGCTGGCGGTGGCGGCGATCGTCGTGGCGATCATCGGCGTGAATGTGCAGTGGCTGATGTTGACGCGGCAACGCGATGCCATCAGTGCGCGCATGACGGCGTTGCTGCTCGAGGCCTTCCCGCGCACCACGGTCGTGCTCGACCCGGCCGCGCAAATGACTACGCAACTCGATCGCTTGCGCACCGCCGCCGGACAGCTCTCGCCGAACGATTTCCTGAGTCTTGCGGACGGCCTGTCGCGTTCGCTCGGCCCAGTGCCGCCGACCGCCGTGGCGTCGCTCGCCTATACGCATCGCGTGTTGCAAGTGACCTTCAAGGCCGACGCCAGCGTCGACGATTCCCTGAAAGAAAGACTGGCGCGCAACGGCCTGGACGGCAGCACCGACGGCAATGTCTGGACCATACGGAGCGCATCATGAAAGCGGTATTCCTCGAATGGTGGAACGAGCGACAGCCGCGCGAAAAGCTGTTGCTTGGCGTCGGCGGCGCGGTGCTGGTGTTGGCGGTGCTATACAGCGTGCTGTTGGCGCCCGCTCAACAAGGACGCAGCGAACTGCGCGACACATTGCCTGCGATGCAGCGTCAACTCGCGAAAATGGAAGCGCAAGCCGACGAAGCCAAAAGCCTGTCGAGCGTGGCAGCCGGCGCGGTGCCGACCGGCAATGCGCTGAAAACCGCGCTCACCGCGGCGCTGGGTGATCATGGACTCAAGTCCGACGAAATGACCGTGGCGGGCAGCGCGGTGCGCATCGGCATGAAGAACGTCTCGTTCGCTGCCTGGACCGACTGGCTCGACGACGTGCGCCGGCGCTTCAAGGTGCAACTGGCCGAAGGCAATATCACCGGCTTGGCGACTGCCGGCCAGGTAGACCTGACGGCAACCCTCGAACCGGCGGCCAGCGACAAATGATGCGTCTGTGGAGGCATCGGCTCGCGCTGGCCTTGCCATGGCTGTCGATCGGCATCGTCGCCGTGCTGCTGACACTATTGACGATGCTGCCGGCGGCCTGGATCGTGCCGCAATTCGCGCGCGCCACCGGTAGTCGGGTGATGCTGGTGAATCCAGAGGGTTCGCTGTGGCATGGCACGGCGACGCTGATGCTGTCGTCGGGCGGTGAGCAGGACGCCGCATCGGCCATTCCTCAGGTGAGCGCGGTCGAGGTCGCGCCGGCTGGCCCCGCGCCGGTGATTTTGCCGGGGCGCGTGGAATGGCATACCGCGTTCTGGCCGCTTTTCACCGCGCATCTCAAACTGACGATGCGGCAGAACCAAGCTATGCCGCAAGCGGTATTGCTCGATGCGTCGTTCAATGG
>JBPBQZ010000056.1:0-138737 GCA_050955105.1 Janthinobacterium lividum
AAAAGTGCTGATTGACCAGCCGAACCACATGAAAGCGATCGGCCACAATCTTGGCATTCGGGAAGTATTTGCGCACGATCTGACGATAAGTATCGGACAGATCCATCACCACGACTCGCACCTTCTCACGTCCAGGCAGCTGGCTCAAATAGCCCTTCAGGCTTGACTCTGAACGCCCCAGCACCACATCGCACACTTTGTCCAACGGGGACATCGGTACACCCTCCATTAAGCCTGTTCTTCGCAAAAACAAGTTTAATGAGTACCGGTCGTCCCCCTTTTATGATGAAGAGCCCGATCAATCTCTATCTATTAGCTAGAAGGGATGCTTCAGCTATGGCAGGCAGACCGCGTAAAGATATGCACCCGTCTTCGATTGGGTTCGCGGCCAGCAAGTGGCACGACTGGATGTTTACTGCGAAGTACGCCGTTGCGGCGGCAGACATGCTCCAATCCTGACCATGAGATCGCCATGACATACCGCATGTTCATCGACGACATCCGCGACCCCATCGACGCCGACTGGCGCATCGCACGCACGCACGTCAGCCGAAGCAATCGCGATGCTGGAAGACCTTGGCTGCCCTATTGAAATCTCGTTCGATCACGACCTTGGCGCCGACGACACCGCCATGTTGGTCGTTAGGCGTCTGATCGATCTTGATCTGAATGCTGGTGGCACTTTTATTCCGCCGAACTTCACCTATTCGGTACACAGCGCAAACCCGGTCGGACGGGAGAACATTCAGGGGCTGCTTGGTCGTATCTCGCCATTCGAAACTAAACTTCAAGCGCCTTATGTTAGCTGGCGTCGCCGCATGTACTTAGCATGCGAACGATTTTGCCCTTCAGACATTTGTCCAGTGTCGCCAGTCCGCCAGCAGCAGGAGAAGTATCCACGTTCATCGAGTCGCGGAGCACGTCGTTTAGAAAGTTGCCGACCGGCAATCGCCAGTCTTTTGGCAAGTGGTACTTCTTCGCAATGGCCGCCCCGGCCTTGTGATCGGCGACATCCGTATCCATACCCCTCTCGATCAGTTTCTGGTTTAAGTCCGAGAAGTCGTCGTAGATATCTACGTCGCGCTGCGTGGACAGGTGCGCCGCGTCAGCTTGCAAGACTTTCCACTTGTTCTTATCGTCCCAGACTGAGTGGCTTGGGTCTGGACTGTAGTAGGCGTGCGCTACTTCGCGGAATCTGTCGCCCTGCGGCTGGGTCACTTCATTGCGGCGCACCGACACTTCGACCGAATCCGCGCCGAATGTCGCTACCTTCTCGGCAATCGCTATCGACGTTGCTGACCATTGCGCCGCCGTTCCACCGCTAACGCCGACCAGCACCTTCGCGACCTTCACGTTGTTCTGAAACATGTCGCTTAACATGGCCGCTTCAACATTGAACGGGAGAGCGGAAACGGTCGGGGCGTTAGGGTTAGTGACTGGCGTTATGGTTGTCGTTTCATTGGATTTCCCGCATGCACCTAAAAGGCCGAGCGTAAGTAACGCCAATGGCAGTGATTTCATAATTCCCCGGAACGTTTTTCAGACCTTGCCTGTTGTGATTGGTGTTTCTGCTACTACCCCGGTCCCGTTCCGATTATAGAATCGCAAGGCGTTGGTATGATAATGAAAGACTGTTGCCGACAAAATTCTAGATACATCCGGGGACCACCATGAAAACCGAATCAATTGCAGTCTGCTTGTGCCTGATTTCAACCGTTGCATTTGCGCGGGGCGGCGGTCTTGGCGGTGGTCACAGTAGCTACCACACAAGCAGCAGCGGTGAGCACTACGTCAGCGGATACACGCGTAGCAACGGCACCTATGTTGTGGGACACCAGCAAACCAACCCGAACGGTACCAAGTACGACAACTGGTCTTCGAAAGGTAACGTGAATCCCTACACCGGCAAGGAAGGGACCGTCGATCCGTCGAAGTGATAGGCGTTCAACGCCGTAACTGTAGGGTTGCCGCTTGACATACGTTGCTCTCGTCAAGCGGCGCTTTTATCAAGACACAGGATTGACTTGACGTGACAATCGATAAGACGTTCTATCTGCTGCATACCAGCGGTGCCAAGTTGTACCCTTATCTCATCAAAAAGCGTTCTACCAGAACAGTAGCTTTTCGTGTTGCAGCGCCGGGAAAGCGCGACGCACACGATTTGGGAGAAGAGATTACTGACATTACCGTGGTGATAGACAAGGTTTACCACCACGGATATTCCGTCAGGGCCAAAGCGGAAGATGGTAGTCGCGCCGGTTCGTACCGAGCGGCTGGACGGAGTATTGTCAGCGTATTCCCGGGGCGCTGATTTCTAACACGGTAGTTCGACGGGGCACGGAAAATTGAACGGGTTGTTCGCACTGTCACTGCGCTCTGAAATCCAACCACGGATGTAGAATCTTCCGCAATCTGACGATTGCAGCGACGGTACCATATGCCAACGTGCTTTGTGATTCAACCGTTCAACGACACCTACAATAAGCGGTTTGACAGCCTGTACAAGCCCGCAATCGAAGCGGCGGGTATGACGGCTTACCGGGTCGATCTGGATTCGTCCGCAGTCGTCTTGGTTGAAGCCATTGAAACAAACATCAAGCGGGCAGCGGTTTGTCTGGCGGACATTTCGGAAGACAATCCAAACGTATGGTACGAACTTGGGTTTGCCTATGCAGCGGGCCGACCGGTGGTAATGGCGTGTTCTGACCAGCGTGGAAGGACTGCCAAACCGTTCCCTTTTGACATCCAGCATCGCGCCATCGTCACGTATAAGACAGAAGCGCCGCAAGACTTTCAGCTATTCCAGCAGAAATTAACGGACAAACTGAGAGCAATGCTTGAACAGGGCGAGGCGCTGGAAGAGATTGCGGAGCGGACGAACGTGGCCGCCGTGGACGGACTTTCACCCCAAGAGGTCACAGTGCTGGGTGTGATTGCCAGCAGTGTCTTCCAAGACGACCTTGCAGTATCGATCAGTGAGGTTCGGAATAACTGCGAAAGCGTCGGATTAAACAACCTCGGCTTCAATCTCGGTCTTCGCCGTCTGAAAGCAAAGTCGTTCGTCGTTGCTGAAGAGCTGAGTGATGATAATAGCTACAACTCGTATCCCGGCGTGAGGGTGACTGATGCTGGATGGGGCTGGATCGAAGCCAACGAACAGAAATTCACGTTCCAAGCTTCTGGTTCTAAGAAGGTTAATACGTTCGACGACGAAATCCCGTTTTGAATGACCGCTGTTCGATGAAGATGCTGTGTCGGTCCTATGAGAGCAGCGGTTGGCGAAAGCTTGGACGCTGTTCAAGCGCCTTTCTGGTTAGCGTTTTACGGTTCATGAACGATGTCCGCCCATGGGAAATGTATGGAGCTTCATCAAGTTTTGCTGTGCCGCGCTTTGTATGCCAAGGCGGAGACATGCCTTGCCCGCAATTACGGGGTTCATATCGGATTGGTTGTTTCGATTGCACAGGACGCGGCGAGCTTTTCCTGCGTGCTGTCATGAAAGGGACTGTCAGATTTTTTGTGTTCGAGGCGCTTAAGGCTGTCCGCTTTTTCAGCAGGCAGCGGTTTCAGGATATCTCAGTCGTAGGGATGCGTGAAGCGCTCTTCGTACAGTATCGCGAATTGGTTCATGGCTGCTTTCCAGTCGTGCGGGGCACGCTTCCGACCAACTGTGATGTTACGCAGCACCAGCCATAACTGTAGTGGTCAACTAATCCCGGACACCTAGTTAAGTTTTTCTTCCGCGACCGCCGGCGCAACACCGCCGTTGAACTGATGCGGCCGAACCCAGTTGTACCGCTGCATCAAGTAAAAGCTGATGTCCCGCTGGATTTTGACGATGTCGTGTAGCCAGTGCTGGGCACCCATTCCGTTTTCAAGCTGCGAAACAACCGCTCCATCGGCGAGTTATCCCAACAATTTCCGCGCCGACTCATGCTCTGCTGAATCCTGTAGCGCCACAGTCGCTGACGGAATTTCCTGCTGGCATATTGCCGACCCTGATCAGACCGAAACAGCAAATCCGACCGGTGCCCGCGCTGCTCCAAAAGCTATGTCCAGTGCTTGCACGACCAAATCGGCATCAGGACTCGTCGAGAACGCCCAACCCAAGACGCGGCGCGTAACAGATCCAGTACAACCGCCAAGTAATGCCACCGTCCCTGCGCCCACAAATACGTGATCTCGCCACACCAGACTAGATTTTGATGCGCGACATTGAATTGCCTGTTCAACATATTCGGAATATCAACACGTTCGACCGGAGCCCGTTTATAACCATGGCCGCCTGGTTGCTTGCAGATCAACCCGAGCTCATCCATGAGTCGACTGACTTTAAAGCGACCAATCGTGGCGCCTTGCTCGCGCATGGAGCGACTCGCATCCGCGTCGTTGTAGTTCTGGTCAAGAACCAAGGACGCAGCACTGCGCTTGAACTCAGGAGAAAACGATCGACGTTGCTTGCTCATCAGACACCTCTTTATGGCGAGCATTCTCGCCAAAATCGGTCTCCGGGGTCATTGGACCACCACAGTTTCAGTACTTATTCTGCAAGCTCGGCCGTCAGTTCAGGATGCTTGATAATCAGACGCAATAGGCACAGCACTGCGCCCGACGGTGCAAAGCGGCCCTGCTCCCAATCGCGCAGGGTGGCGACCGGCGTACCGATGCGTTCAGCGAATGCAGGTTGAGTCATGCCGGACGCCTCACGCGCTTGCCGCACGATTATCTGTTCAGGACTGGTCACTCGACCGACGCGGCCCTTCGCCTCTTCAAGCGCCTGACGCAGATCCGGGAGCGGCTCACCGGCATCGACCTCAATGGCCTTGGCGATCTTTTCGATGTTCATCACACCACCTTTCGTATGTCCTTGAAGCGATAAAGTCGAAACGTTCGGCCTGGGACCAGACACGTTCAGCTTGCTTCTGGAAAGTAGGGATTTCGATCACGGTCCGCATAATCTTATTAATACGGGTTTCCCGTATAATATCAAGTTAGATCATTGGAAATCCCCTGTGCCGTTTCCTCCCTTCCACGCCGCAAGGTAGCGAACCGCGGTCGTCTAGATAGAGCAGTCCACAGCACGCTCGCTGACGGTCGGGGCGGCTGGCTGTACCTCCCGGGAAGACCTCGGATTCGCCAGCATACAGGCTTTCGATTCGCGGTACCGGTTGATTATCTAGTCGTCAGGCGACAGAGACTTGTACATCGCCTTCAGGTCAGGAACCGACACGTCGATCCCTCGAACACTGAGTGACACGTGACGTTCGTCAAAGAGGCGCTCTATCGCCCTATTCCTGTCAGCAGCAGTACCGTGATGAAGTTTTCTATGGCAATTTGGGCACCAGGCGACGATGACCTCACGTTGCTTGGCGTGCGGCTGAATCGGCCTTGCGCGACCTGGCGCCGACCGTTCTCGGCGTAGCTGCCCTAGCGGATCGTTTAGCCTGCATCCCAGGGGTTAATCACGTGCACGCCACTGCCTCGAAAGGTCCAGTGTCACGCGTCGCCACGGCAAAGCGGTGAGCGGTCGCTACAGCGGCGATGTAACCGTCAGCCGCTCCGATTGCTTTCCCCGCCGATTTGGCCCGCGATCGGATAACGGCATAGGCCCTGGCCGCCGCTACGTCAAGGGGGAGAATACGTGATCCAAACAGACCGAGGATGCGCTGTTCCAGGGCCACGTTTAGCCCCTCTTTTGGTTTGCCGTCTGGTAGAGCGGCTACCCCATATGCCGGATGCCTTAATCGCGAGGGCTTGTCCGCTGTGACGGAGCCTTGACCTCAATCAGCTAAACATAAACATCGGAGCAGCGCACTAAACCGCTGAGCAGTAAGCAATTTGCTGCCTGTCGAGCACCTGCCACCCTTCACGTTTGATGTGCCAGCAAGTCCGTGATCGCTTTCTTGCATGTCGAACCTCAACATCGCAGCGCCCCCGGGCACCTTCACGCGTTCGAAAGACTTTCCGAAATGATATCGGCACACGCAATCACACGCGAAACCAGCCGCTGATAGCGTTCCTCGGAATCGCCCGATTCCGCATCGAACACCAATGCGACGCAACCGAGCACCTGATCTTCACGCAAAATCGGTGAGGCAATGCCGACACTTCGATCGCGCAACTCCGAGACGGTCAGCGCATGGCGATTCGCCCGGATCCGGGACAGCTCCGAATTAAAACTCTTCCAGTCCGGGCAGCGCGACGTCGCCTTGATTTCGGCTTCGTTCTCTAGATAGACCTGCTTCAACGCCCGATTCGGCAACGAAGCCAGCACCACCTTGGAAGTCGCGCCCACGAAAAGCGGCACCGTGACGCCACGTTGATACACCGGCTCGCGGTGCGGCGCTTTGCCATGCTCCTGGTGCACGCACATCACGCAATCCCGGTAGCGGCGACACAGAACGGCCGTCGCGTCTTCCCGCGTCTCTTGCAGCAGCACGCGCATCGGCGCGGCGGCGGAACTGATCAACGGATCGTTACGACGCAGCAGCCAGTCGAAATGCACGAATGCCGGGCCCAGCGTATAGCCGCCGTTGCCGGCCGGATCGAGAAATCCCGCGTCTTTTAGCGCGCTCACGTCTCGATACACCGTGCGAATCGATGCGTTCAAACTCTCCGCCATTTCCTCGATGGTCCAGATTGATTCCGGGCCGTCAAACAGGTTGATGAGCGTGAGGGCGCGGGACAAGGAGTTGGCCGCTGAAACCATGTTTTGATTCTTCCTGCTGTAAGGGGATTTAGCTGTATCGGTTTGCGGGCCGATTGTAACATGGTGGCAAAAACACATTTTTGCCATATGTTGACAATTGGTATTTGACTATCTACTCTTTGCACATCAGTAAGACATCGGGGAAAACCATGAAGTCCACGCATCTGCGCCACTTGGCGTGCGCCGCTTTCACTGTCATCGGCGTTGTTTCGGCTGCCAGTGTCCATGCCGACGAACAGATCACCATGGCCGCGCTTGCGCCAAGCGCCTTGCTCTGGACTCATGCGGTGGCCAACGCCGAGGGTTTCTATAGCCGGCATCACGTCGCTATTCGGGAGCTTCGCGTGGGCTCAAGCTCGGCGCTCGTCCAGGCTGTCGCAACCGGCAGCGCCAACGCGGGCGCCGCGCTCGGAGATGCTGTCGTTGCAGCGGTGGACCGCGGTGCGCCCGTGACAATTGCCGGTGCGATGATCGAAAAAAGTATTCTGCGTCTGGCCGTGGCCAAGGACGTGCCCGACATCAAGTCGCTGAATGGCGCGACCGTCACCGCTGGCGCGGTAAGCGGCGGCACTGCGAATCTGCTCAAGCTCCAGCTCGCGGATCACGGCGTCGACCCCAAGAGCGTTCGACTGCTTTCCCTGACCAACTCGAAGGATCGCGTTGTGGCTCTGGCGAATGGGCAGGTTAAGGGCGCGCTACTCATCGCACCGTTCGATACGCTCGCCGAGCAACAAGGCATGAAAGTACTGGACGTCTATCGCGAGCCGTATATCGAAACGGCGCTCATCTTCAACAAGGAGTGGGCGAAGGATCATCATCACGCTGCGACGGATATGACGCTCGCGCTCAAGGACGCAGCGAACTGGCTTTACGATCCCGCCAATCACGAGAAAGCCGTGGAAGTGCTGGCGCAATACACGAATACACCCAAAGACGTTTGCGAACAGTCTTATGACTTCATTGTCCTTCAGCAAAAAGCGATCGGCGTCGGCTTGCGAGTCGTTCCCGCCGGCATCGCGAATCTCGTGAAGCTTAGCGACGAAGCGGGCGTGCGGCACGCGGACCAGCCAGGGCAGTTCGACCTGTCGAAGTACTTTGATCCTTCTTTCCTCGCGGGCAACTGAAATGCAGGCCGCAGCGCATGAAGAGCGCATTGCCGTCACCCTGCTCACCGGTTTCCTCGGCAGCGGCAAAACGACTTTGCTCAATCGTTGGCTTGCCGATGAACAGTTCGCGGACGCAGCTGTCATCGTCAACGAATTCGGCGACATAGGCATCGACCATGCGCTGATTGCGTCGAGTTCGGACGCCCGGATCGAACTCAAAAACGGCTGCCTGTGTTGCGTAATGAGCGGGGATCTGGTTGACACGCTGCGCACGCTCTATATGGAACGGGCAGAAGGAAAGATCCGTCCATTTCAGCGTCTCGTGATCGAAACGAGCGGGCTTGCGGACCCCGCGCCCGTCATGCAGATGTTGATGACGAAGCCGGCCGCGCTGCGCTACCGTCTCGCGCAGACGATTACGACGATCGACATGACCTGCGGACTGCATTCGCTCGAATCGTTTCCCGAGTCGAACCGGCAGGCCTCGATCGCCGATCACTTGGTTTTGACCAAATCGGATCTTGCTGCCGGCGCCAGCGAGAAGGCGCAACTCGAGGCGCGCCTCGCTGAACTGAATCCTGCTGCCGAACGCCATTACAGCAGCGACGCCGAATGGCCGCGACCGCACGAATTGGCGGGGCAGCAAATGACGCTGGAAACGCCATCGGGCAGTGCATCGAAATGGCTGAATATCGAAGCCTACGACGACACGCAAGGTGACGGCGACGGGCGCTACGCGCGCTACGGCAGCGTGACGGCGGCCATGCATACGGCCAACATTCTGACTTTCGCGATGACGTTTTCAACGCCGATCGAATGGGAGCATCTTGCGGCCTGGCTCGATGCGTTGACGATTGCGCATCCGCAGCAAATCCTTCGGATCAAGGGAATATTTGCCGTTTCCGGTCGCGACGCGCCAATTGCGATTCACGCGGTACAAGGTATTTTTCACCCGCCGGTGGCGCTTGCCGAATGGCCTGACGAAAGCCGCGTATCGCGCGTGGTGTTCATCACCCAGGGTATTGCCCGCGACTATGTGTCGGAAGTCCTCGACGTCATTCTTTCGCGTAAGCCAACGACTCACGGTTCACCCAAACACTAAGCACTGGACAGGTTAAATATGGATATTCTGATAAAAGATGCCGATATAATTCGTGCTACTGATAGATTCAGGGGATCTGTCGGCATAGAAAACGGAAAAATTTCCGCGATCTACCGTGATGGAGAAGCGACGGCGCAAGCCGGCCAAGTGATCGATGCGATGGGCAAGGCGCTGATTCCTGGCTTCATCGACATGCACTGCCATCATCGCGAGGGCTCGGAACCAGGTTTCGAATACAAGGAAACCATTCGCACCGCGACGATGGCCGCCGCCGCCGGCGGCATAACAACCGCCGTCGGGATGCCCAATGTGGTTCCGCCGCCGAACTCGATGGAGCTTCTGCAACGGCAGTTTGCGCGTTATGAGCAGGGCTCGCTGATCGACTGGAATTTCAATCCCGCGCCGACGCTCAGCGAAGAAATTCCGAAGATGGCGACATCCGGCATTGCCGCGTTCAAGATTTTCATGGTGGTCGATACCGGACGCAGCTATCCGCACATGCCGGGCATCGGCGTTCACGACCATGGCAAGCTGCTCGAAATCATGCAGCATTGCGCCGCGGTCAATGTGCCGCTGATGGTCCATCCGCACGACCAGGCGCTGATGGACGTCATCGAACAGACTTACTGGAAGCGGGGCGAGCGCGATGCACTCGCCTATGCAAAGGCTTATGCGGCTTACGATGGCGTCATCTGGGAAACCGCCATCGCCACGCTCCTGAGACTGCAAAAGGCAGCAGGATGCCATTTGCATCTGCTCCATACGCAGACCGCGGGCAGTGTCGAGTTGATTCGCCAGGCTAAGCGCGCCGGTCAGCGCGTGACGTGCGAACTGAATCCTTGGGCGCTTTTCCTCGGCTGCGACTGGGCCGCGATTCAGCGGCTTGGATCGTATGCCTTGTCGTACTGGGTTCCCGAGAAAAACGTTCCGGGCCTGTGGGAGGGCCTGGCCGACGGCACGATCGACATTATCGCGACCGACCACGCGCCACACACGCGCGAGGAAAAGGAAATCGGCTGGACCGACGGCTGGAAGGCGCATACGGGCACACCGTCTATCCAGTTCTATCGCAGCATGTTCATGACCGCGGCGCTCGAAGGCAAGATTCCGATGGAGCGTGTGATCGAAGCAGGTGCCACGGCGCCCGCACGCATTTTCGGCTTCGAGACGAAGGGCGATATCGCCATCGGCAAGGACGCCGATCTCGTGCTGGTGGATCTCGACCAGGAGTTCGAGATCCGCGACGAAGACGTGCTGAGTCTGGTTGGCTGGAGCCCCTACGCCGGCCGCCACGTGCGTGCGAAGACGGTGCAGACCTTCGTGCGCGGCACCACGGTATATCGCGATGGCGAGGTGGTGGGAAAACCCGGCTTCGGTCAACACGCGCGCGCGCGTTACCCGGGATAACGCCGCGATGGATGCAAAACGCTTCCTTGAACGACGTGGCCTGTGGCCCACGACAGTGCGCACCGCACTGTCGTGCGGCACCGTGCTTGTGATCTGGCAGTTGTTGTCCACGTTTGTCGTTAAGAACGGCATGTTGCTGGCGACGCCTGAGAGCGTATTGCAGGCGCTGCTGCATGAGATTGCTACCGGCGCGTTGTGGACCAACTCGATTGCTACGGGCATTGCATTGTTCGTGGCCTTCCCGGCATCCGTCGTGATCGGCGTGTTCGTCGGTCTGCTGCTCGCAACCAACCGCACCGTGGCGCTCCTGTTTGGCCCGATTCTGACCGCAATTTCCTCAGTTCCGATCATCGCGCTCGCGCCGCTATTTGTCGCGTGGCTCGGCCTCGGATACGCGTCCAAATTCGCGCTGATCAGCATGGTCGCCGTTTTCCCCGTGATCGTGACGACCGAAGGTGCGCTGAAGGCAACCGACCGCGATCTGGTGGAAGCTTCGCGTTCTTTCAACGCGAGCGGATGGCAGGTGTTTACGACCGTGATGTTTCCTTATGCGCTCTCATTCATCATCGGCGGCATTCGTGTCGCATGGGCGCGGGCGTTGGTCGGCGTCGTGGTCGCCGAATTCTTCGGCGCATTCGCGGGCTACGGTTACGCCATCGTTGCGGCTGGCCAGAATTTCGATACAGCAACGCTGCTTGCGTATGTCTTCGTGCTTGGCGTGCTGGGTCTGATGGGCAGCCTATTACTCGAGTATCTGGAACGAAAACTCGCTCCGTGGAGATCTGCATGACAACGTCCGCGCTCAAGATCGAAGGTGTCAATCAGGTTTTCGATTCTCCCAATGGCCGGCAAGTCGTAGCGCTTAACGGTATCGACATCAGCGTCGAAGCGGGCGAGTTCGTTTCGATCGTCGGCGCGAGCGGCAGCGGAAAATCGACGCTGCTGCGCATCATCAGCGGGTTGCTGAAGCCGACGAGCGGACAGGTGCTGATTGATGGGAAACAGGTGCGCGGCCCCGCCACGGATCGAGCGCTGGTGTTCCAGCGCGACTGCTTGCTGCCCTGGAAGACCGTCATCGACAACGTCGCCTATGGCCTGAGGCTGCGCGGCGCAAGAGTCGCTGAAGCGAGACGAACGGTGCAGCGGTTCATCGATGTCGCCGGGCTCGGAGGTTTCGAGCACCACTATCCCCATCAGCTTTCGGGTGGCATGCGGCAGCGGGCAAACGTTGCGCGGGCGATGGCTGTCGATCCGACGATCCTGATGCTCGACGAGCCATTCGCCGCGCTCGATTCGCAAACGCGCGAAATCATGCAGACAGAGCTGCTGCGCATTTGGGAGACGACTCGCAAGACGGTGTTGATGATTACCCACCAGATCGACGAAGCCGTTTTGCTGTCCGATCGTGTCATCGTTTTCAGCGCGCGCCCCGGAAAGGTCAAGCGGTCGATCGCGGTTCCGTTTGACCGCCCGCGCTCGCTCTCGCTGAAGCGTTCGCCGGAATTCACGGCGCTGGTGGATGAAATCTGGCAGTTGATTGAAGACGAAGTTCGAGCATCGCTGAGTGAGTGATTGAAGTCATGTGGTGGAAGAAGCATAAAAAGAGCTGCTCGATAGGCCGGAGCCGAGCTTCTTCCTCGCCGTATCGTCGCGCAATTTTTCAACGTAAACGTCGGTCACAAAACCTGGGGAATCATTCGCATGTATACAGCAATATGTACTACTAAATCTCGGAAGGTGAAAAGGATTGCATTGTCTGCCGCGCTTTCCGTATCAATTGGGTGCGGCTCAGCCTATGCGCAGGTTGCCGGAAGCAGTGCGGTAACGCTCTACGGCGTGGTCGACACCAACATCACCTATACCAACAATCAGGGTGGTCATTCGAACTGGCAAGCCGGTAGCGGCGGCCTTGCTTCAAGCCGCTGGGGCCTGAAAGGACGGGAGGATCTCGGCGGCGGAAACAGTGCGATTTTCAACCTCGAGAATGGCTTCAACGCCATGACGGGCGCCTCGCTGCAAAACGGCAGGGAGTTTGGGCGGCTTGCCTATGTCGGATTGGCTGGCAGGAGCTGGGGGCAATTCACTGCCGGCCGTCAAAACGACGTCATCGTCGATTACATGTTGCCCTTTACGGCGAGCAATGTTTTCGCGGGAGCAATCGGGGCCCACGCGGGCGACGTTGACAACACCTATGCCGACTTCAAGCTGAATAACACGGTCAAGTACGTCAGCCCGGACATCGGCGGCTTCAGTTTCAGCGGCTTATACGCGCTTGGCGGGATCGCCGGCTCGATGGGTTCGAATCAGGTATGGGGACTCGGCGCGCAATACGCTCGCGGACCGGTGCGCCTTGGCGCGGTTTATCGGGTTGCGAACAATCCGGCCGTGACGCTTTACGATGGAAGTGCTGGCGCAATAGCCGGCCAGACGTTCACGAATCCGGTCAGCAACCCGATCTATCGTGGCTACGCGTCTGCGAGAAATCTCAGCACCTACGCGGTCGGGGGATCCTATGCCTTTGGCGCTTCGAAGCTTGCACTGTCGTGGACCGGCACCGAATTCAGGAATATCGTCGCCACCAGTACCACGCGCGCGGGAGGAGCAAGTCCTCACATCAATACTGCCGAAGCGGTTTATACACTGCAACCCGCTGCGCAATGGCTGCTTGGCGTCGCTTATGCGTATACGTTAGCGGAAGAGGCTCACTATCAGCAGGTCACGGCTGGCGCGCAATATTTTCTGTCGAAGCGCACGGCGCTTTATGGCGAAGGCGCATTTCAGCACGCGGCGGGCACCAACTCATCGGGCGCGCATGCGGTGGCGGACCTGAATCTGCTTACCGCTTCTTCGACGAGCAACCAGACCGCTGTCCGGTTTGGCATCAAGCACGTGTTCTAGGCAAGCTTCAGCTACGGGATGTAGTGAAAAGGTCTAGCGGGACGCCGGGTCATTGAAGGCGCCCTCGCCAGTTCCGCTAGACGAAAGCCGCCGATCTAACTCTGACGTTACGCGCAGACGTGAGTGGACCACTCACGTCTGCGCGCACGCAAAACTACTCGCCCGGTTGACATTACCCTTTCCGCCATAACGCGGGAACGCCGGATACCGGCACAGTGGCCGCGTGCGGCCGTTAGTGGTCTGCGCAATATCCGTCGCAAGCAGGGTACCCGGTGCGACGCCATGCGTGACCCAGCCATCGAGCGCACCAAGCATATCCACTGATGGAATGAACACGCCATTACCGTGCTGAAACCCGGGCACCATATAGAGCCGCATGAAGCTGTCCACGCGCTCCTGACCATAGCGCGCGACGAGGCCCTGGTAGTAGGCAATCGTCTGATTCGGGCTGATGACTTCGTCCGCCAAGCCTTGCAGGGTGATCAGCTTGCCGCCGCGCTCGATGTAGTGCGCGACGTCCGGGTTCATCGCGCCGATGGTCGCCGAGAGCGTGGCGAGCTGCTGCTGATAACGACCGGGACGCGTCACGTCGAAGTTCAATGAATCGAACGCCGGATCACGCGTCACGAAGTACTTGATGTAGGCGTCGCCCTGGGCGAACAGATAGCCGTTCGGCACGAACGCGGGCTGCGGCAACCGCTCCGCCGAATGCGCCAGGCCCAGCGTGCTGGTGAAGCGAGTGCCCTGGAATACGTTGTGCCCGGGATAGTTGTCGACGTCCCAGGCGAGTGTGTACGGCAGGCGCAGGCCGTCGCGTAATGTTTCCAGGGTGGCGAGCTGCGGTGGTGTGAGGCAGTCGTCGTAAGCGGTTTTGTCGGCCGTGCAGCGCAGCGATTCGATGACCTCCGGCTCCTTCGCGCGGCAGGCCTCGACGTCGCTGATGATGCCGTCGGCGGCGCCGTCCAGCGTGTCGCAGAGCTGCATCGTGCGCTGGTACACGTCCTCGAGCAGTTCCGGCGACAGGTAGCCGCCGGGCGTGCGGTATTCGGCCTGTCCCACCACTACGCCCAGTAGCCGTACGCCGGAGAAGTTCAGCGCGGGCGCGTTGGCGATTACGCCGTCGTAGTCGTCGGGATAGCGCTGGATCGCGGTGTAGCCTTCGCGACCGCCGGTCGAACCGCCAGCGAAGTACATGTGCTCCGGTGGCCGGCCGTAGCCGCGCGTGATCAGCGCGAGCGCCACGTCGTGGGCCTTCTTCAGATGTGCGTAGCCGAAGTTGGTCACGGCTTCGTCGAAGCGGCCGAAGTTGGCTTGCGACGAATCGCCGTTGTGGCCGGAGTCGTCGCCGAAGGTCGCATAGCCGCTCGCGAGCGGTGCGCGGTCTGGCGAAAAGGGCGTCGGCCCGGTTCCCGTTACGACGACACCGTTGTAGCCGCCGCCGCCGAATTGCAGCGCGCGGCCGTTCCAACGGCTCGGCAGGTTCAGCTCGAAGCGGATATCGGCGGTGCCTGCTGTCTGTGGGCGGATGGCGCCGGTCAGACGGCAATAGTCGCCGTCGAGGTTGCCGGTGGCGACCGCGGCGATCATGGTGGCCGTCTCGACAATCGCCCCGTTGGTGGGCAAGCCGATGCTGTCGGCCGGTAGCAGCACGCCGGCGAGGTCGGCGCAGTGCAGCGGCAGGGCGGGGGCGCGCTGGGCGAGAGCCGGGCCGCTTGCGGTGAGTGTTAGCGCCGCGACGACGAGCGCGAGCGAGAACGCGGAGTACTGTTTCATTGCCCAGGCAAGGTTGCGTCAGATTGGGCAGTTTAACCGCCGCGAGCGCCGCCACGGCAGCGAGTACGGCCCCTGCGGGCCAGTACTCGCCAGCCGAGGAACGAAATGGGCAGTGGCAACGATGAAGCGCGACCTGGGATTACTGCCCTGCGATGGCGAGCAAACGTCCGGCCACTTGGCCACGTGCGAGTTCGTCCAGCGCGTCGTTCACTGAGGACATGGGGCGGCGTTCCAGTTTCACGGGCGATTCGACGCCCTGCTCCTGCAACAACGCGAGGAGTGCCTGCATCTCTGCAACGGAACCGACATAGGAGCCGCGCAGCGTGATGTTGCGCATCGGCATGAGTGCCGTCGATAAGGACAGCGCGCCGCCGAACAGGCCGACGATCACTACGGTGCCGCCACGTCCGACGCTCTTTAAGGCGACGTCCACGGTCTGTGCGGAGCCTACGAAATCGACGATCGCACGAATACCGTCGGGAGCCGCCGCCCGCAGCGCGGCAGACGCATCGGTAGCGCGCAGATCGACGACGGCATGCGCGCCGGCCGCTTTGGCAAGCTCCAGCTTGGCATCGTCGATGTCCGCCACCACGATGCGCGCGGGCGAGAGCACGCGGGTGAGCCCCAAGGCCGCGAGCCCGAGGCCGCCGGCACCGATCAACACCAGGGAGTCCGCGGCGAGCATCGGCGGCAGCTTGCGCAGTGCGCTATAGGCGGTGAGTCCCGAGCAGGCGCAGGTGGCGGCCAGCAGCGGATCGAGCGTGCCGTAGTCGAGCAGATAGCGCTGGTGCGGCACCATGACGTAGTCGGCATACCCGCCGGGCCGACGCGTGCCGAGCGCGCGCCCCTGCTCGCAATCTACTTCGCGGTCGTTGCGGCAGTTCAGGCACACGCCGCAGCCGTGCCAAGGGTAGACAACGCAAGGTGTGCCGGGCGCGATGCGCGCGTCCGGCCCGACTGCATCGACCACGCCGACGATCTCGTGGCCCATCGTGAAAGGCAGTGTGGCGCCCACGCTCTGAAACGCTACCCGCTGACCATTGCCAAGATCGAGCGCGCCATGACGGATATGCAAATCGCTATGGCAGACGCCGCATGCCTCGACTTTGACGCGAACTTCGCGGCCCACTGGTACCGGCTTCTCGCGCACGACGCGCTGTAACGGCTTGCCCCACTCGACGATGTCGTAACTGTTCATGGCTTGGCGTTCCCTTCAGTTGACCGCGTGGCGCGTCTGTTCGGCATCCAGCAGGCTGTCGAGCATGCGACGCACCGTGTACAAGGTGGCGTCCGCCGCGATCGGGATCATTGGCGCCTGCGGTCGCGTGCTGAGCACGGCCTGCTGAGCTTCGATGATCTGCCGGTCTTCGTCGAATGCATGCGCAACCTGCTCAGTGAGCCGCCGGGTAAGGTCCGTGTGGCTGGAGGTGAAGTGATTGCGCGCCGTCGCCCAGAAGTAATGCGTGGACGTTTGGTCGCACGGCGTCAGCGCTATGAAGGTGTGCAGTTTCATGGTGCGAGGATCGGCACTTTCATAACCGTCACCCACCGGCGCGATCACGGAATCCTGAACGAACAGGTTGCCGCGGATGTGCCATACATAATAGTTGAAGCGGTCGACATCGTCCGGCAATTGGCTCAGTTGCCTGGCGAACGCGGGCGCCTCGCCGTTGAGGGTGGTGAAACGCACACTGACGCTTTCATCGCTGAATTCGGTCTCGGGACGCACGTTGCCCTGCTTGCGCGTGCCGATCGATTGGTTGTGGACGAAGGCAAGGTGCGAAAAATCGAGCAGGTTGTCGACGATCAATTGCGTGCCGGACGCGTAATGCAGGTAGCCGCCCTCCTCCACGTCCCAGCCGTCGCGATTGTGCCAATGCACGTGCTGGATGTCGTCGACATTCGCGTCGGCGGCAACGCCCATCCAGATCCACACGAGGTTGTCGCGTACCGCCACGGGGTAACTGCGCACCCGTAGCTTGTCGGAGATGCGGTCCTGCCCCGGCACTTCGACGCAACGCCCGCTACAGTCGAACAGCAGGCCGTGATACATGCAGCGCAATTGGTCGCCCTCTTGTTGACCCTTTGAGAGCGGCGCGGCACGGTGACAGCAGCGATCTTCCAACGCCACCAGCGCGCCATCCTGACGCCGATAGAACACCACATCTTCGCCGAGCAAGCGGCGCGTCACCAACGCATCCTGGCCGAATTCCGCGTTCCAGCCCGCGACATACCACGCGTTTTTGAGATACATAGAGTTGTCTCCTGAGGGACCGCGCGCCGGTTCCGCCGCATACTCGGGCGCCGTCGGCATGCTGTTTTATTCAAAGTTGGAGGCACTCTACTCTGGGCATGGACGGCAGTCTGCCACCTGATCGGGGGACAAGCAGGCGCGGTCGAGGGACCGGCATCGACGCGTCGGGTCAGGCGTGGCCCATCGGGCTTGGCAGTGCCCACGCCTGCCAATACCGCAGATATGCCAGCATCAATTCACGTTGCGATGTGATCGCTAAGCGCTGATACGCACGCTTGACGTAGCTCTTCACCGTTTCGCTGCTGATCCGCAATTCCTGCGCGATCTCTGGAACCGAATGCCCGAATACGAGGCGCGCACAAACCTCGCGCTCGCGCGGCGGCATCGATGTCATCGCCGCCAGACACTGTTCAGCGATTGCCACTGAAGCGAATGCATCGGAGGGCGACCAATGTGCCGCAGACGAGGCGAAATGTCGGTCGATCAACGCTGTAATTACTGGGCTCGATGACAGCAATGCCGCAATCTCGGAGGAGCGGAATGATGAGCTGCCACGCCAGCGCAGCGCACTGATCGCGAAGATGCCGGTGGGACCCTTGTGGCACACGAGTAGCCGATCGACCAGATGGGTGTACACCACGTCGCGCAGGCGGCCGTCGGGCATGTCCTGTTTCGTGAGCCTGGCGTGCGCGAGGTCGCTCGCTGCCAGTTGGTGCCGAATCTGTCTTAGCGCCGGGTCGGAAGTCCAGAGTTGCTGGTGCGTGTAGGAATCGATGCGCGCCGCGGATTCGTAACGAGCCGGGTCGCTGAGCGAAACGACGTCGACCGAATCGGCGCCGATCCGGTAGCACGTGCAGAAATCGACCGGACAGATTCGGTCGACGAAAGTCTCGAGCGTCGTGCCGAATCCATCTGTTCCTATTGCGGCGATCGCGTTCGCCATCAGGCCTTCGCTGCGGGCAGCCAATGTCTGCATCGTTTTTCTCCCGGATTGCGCATCATATCTCGGGGAAGCCTGCCGCTCGCGTCAGCGCATGGACGCTGACCCGCACGCTCTTGCGAGCGCCGAGTTATTGCGGCGATGCAGCATGGCTTAGACCGGCATGCGCTGTGGGCAACGCCGCGTCTTCCGGCTGCGCGCGTGCATCGACGGCAAGCACTGCGATCATGCCCAATAGCGGACCGAGCGCCAGCAAAGTCAGCGCGAGCACGAATGAATGCGTGGTTGCATAGGCATAACCCACAACGAGGGGCACCGCCAGGCCGCCGGCCTGCCACACCGCATTCGACAATCCAGAGGCCGCTGCCACGTGCGCGCGTGGCGCCGCCTCGGAGATCATGGTCAATGCGACGGCGCCCCAACTAAACGCCGCGATCCCAAGCAAGAACGCGCCGATGCGCAATGCCACCACGCCATGCAGATTGCCGAATATCACGAGTAATACGGCGAACATCAGGAAGAAACCTGCCGCGACACGCTTGCGCATGCCGCGAAACCAATCGGAGAGGATGCCGCCGAGCGGATTGGCGAGAATCGCCGTCAAACCAAAAATCATTGTGACGAAACCCGCGACCACCGGCGATAAGCCCTGCGACTTGACCATGAAAGCGTTGACGAGAAACGAGAATCCCCACAAGCCCCAATCGCCGCCGAAGCCCGCGATCGCGAGCAGCACGAGATTGCGGTTTCTCAGCAATTGCCCGACCACCGAGCCGGGGGCACGCGCGACGGCCCGCGTATTGGCTGGTCCGTCGCGCAACACGGCAAAGCAAATCATGGCGAACAGCATGGTGGCCACGCCGAACGTTTGGTACACGGTCTGCCAGGAAGCATGTTTGGCAAGCGACGGCACGATGGCATTCGCCAAGGTCACGCCAACCGGGAACGATGTCATTGCCAAGCCCACCGCCTTTGCGCGGGCGCGCGCCGGAAACCAAGACGACACCAACTTGATGCAGGCCGCCAGATCGGCGCCGGCCAACAAACCCATGGCGGCTTGAATCAGCATGCCGGTTGTTACGGAACGCGTCATGCTGAAACAGAAAGTCATGGCGCCGAGCAAAAGTCCCATGATGGCTAGCATCTTGCGCGGCCCGAGCCGGTCGGTGATGAAACCACTGGCGGCATTGGAGAGCATCGAGCCGGCAAAGAAGCAGGTGACGAACACACCTAACGCGGCGAGCGGGATGGCGAGATCGTCGCTGACCGTTACCGCCACGTTCGACCAAGCCAGTCGATCGAGTAACGACAGCACGAGGATGATCCATGCGGCGGCAACTGTAATGACTTTGCGCGAGGTGGATGCGACGATTTCGTCGTGATCCAATGCGCCGAGCGGCGCAGTCTGGATGTTCATGACACGGTCTCCATGCGTTGATTTTTTATGTTTTCGGTGCATCGCAGCAACGTGTACCAAGCCGACACACTTGATCGCACGCGTCGTACGTAAATCCGCTATGCGAATCAATGATTCGAAATAATCATGGCCATCCTTATAATTGATGTCAACGCGCACAACGTCATGGGAGGGATATCGATGATCGACAAAATCGATTGGCCGCCATAACATAGCCCCATTAGCGAATTGATAATTCGCATTGCTGGCGCGGTACATACGAGACGGCCCTGCTTTAGGCGATTGTTTACAAGCCTTCTCGGGCCCATAAAACGAATTTCAGGAGACAGTGATGACGCATGCTTACGATTTAGTAATCCGCGGTGGCACCCTTATCGATGGCAGCGGCAGGCCGGGCTACGTCGGTGACATCGCGATTCGCGGCAAGACGATTGCTGCTATTGGCGAGGTGAACGGCCGCGGTGCCGAGGAGATCGATGCGCACGGCAAGATCGTCACGCCGGGCTTTGTCGACGTGCATACCCATTACGATGGGCAAGCTACTTGGGAACATACGATGGCGCCTTCGTCCGGTCATGGTGTAAGCACCGTGGTCACTGGCAATTGCGGCGTGGGTTTCGCGCCTTGCCGCCAGCAGGATCGCGAGACGCTGGTCGCTGTGCTGGAAGGGGTCGAAGACATTCCCGAAGCAGTCATGGCGGAAGGCCTGCCGTGGAATTGGGAGACCTTTCCTGAGTATCTCGAGGCGCTCGAGCAGCGCCATTTCGATGTCGACATTGCCACGCAACTTCCGCACTCGCCGCTGCGCGTTTATGTGATGGGACAACGCGGCATCGATCGCGAGCCGTCCACCGATGATGATCGCAACCGCATGCGCTCGCTCACTACCGAAGCAATTCGCGCTGGCGCGTTCGGCGTCACCACGTCACGCAGTCATATGCATCGACGCGTGAGCGGCGACCTCTCACCTAGCGTTGAAGCCGACGAACAAGAACTCTATGCGTTAGCGCAAGGCTTGAAGGAAGCGGGACGCGGCGTGTTCCAATTGATCCCGGATATTCCGGCAGTTGATCCGGTTGAAGAGTTCGATGTAATCGAACGCGTTGCGCGCATGTGCGGGCGACCGCTCTCGTTCACGCTGACACAGTCGCATGACCGTCCCGCCGCATATCGCGGCGTGCTGGCTCGGTTGGACGCCGCAAACGCCGCCGGCCTCGAAATCAATGCGCAGATCGCACCCCGCCCGATCGGTATGTTGTTCGGACTGGATCTGTCGTTTCACCCGTTTAAGCTCAAGCCAAGTTTCCGCGCCCTCGAAGCGCTGCCACTCGAGGAGAAGGTGCGCGCAATGCGGGACCCGGCGCTGCGCGAAAAGTTGTTGGCCGAGGAGCAGGATGATCCGAATCCGGTGCTGGTACGCACCTGCCGCCTTAATGGCTTATATGCGCTAGGCGATCCTCCCAACTATTTCCCGGCAACGCAAGACAGCTTCGAGGCGATCGCCGCACGTACGCATCGGTCGCTGGAGGAGGTTGCCTACGATGCATTGCTGCAGAATGACGGACACGCGATTCTGTATCGGCCTTCGACCAATTTCGAAAACGGTGCGCAAACAGCGAATCGCGAGCAACTGGCACATCCGCGCACGGTCGTTGGCCTGGGCGACGGCGGCGCGCACTATGGACTGATCTGCGATGCCAGTTTCCCAACTTTCGTGCTGACCCATTGGGTGCGCGACAGCGCCGATGGTTTTGCTCTGCCCTGGGCGGTCAAGGCGCTGAGCCACGACACCGCGCGTGTCATCGGCTTCAAAGATCGCGGACTGCTTGCACCGGGTTACAAGGCCGATATCAATGTCATTGATTTTGAGAAATTGCGGCTCGGCATGCCGCGGGTGGTGCGCAATCTTCCGGCGGGCGGCCGCCGTCTGACGCAAAGCGCCGAGGGTTACGACGTGTCGATTGTCTCGGGTAAGATCACTTATCGCCACGGCAAACCTACCGGCGAACTGCCTGGGCGTCTGGTGCGAAGCACCGCGAGTTGACTCTTATGTGATCAGCGTATGCCAGGACAGCCGATTCCTTCGCCGCCGCGCACAAATCGACCTCGACCCCAATGAGTAACGATGTTGCCGCCTCGATCAATCGCCAAGCCGCATCTCTAAATAACTGCCCAACGCCTGCTGCATCTCCTTCCGCAGCAGTGCGCTTTTGTTCGCATCGACCATCCTGCTGCCCTGCACGGCCGCACGCACCATCAATGAAGTGGTCAGCCCCACGGCCGACAACTCGGCGTCGCGCATCGATGGCGAGAAGGTGCCGAGCACGTTCTGCACGCTGTTCGAGAACTGTTCCATGCCATACGACTCGGGTACGAGCGATGGTGTTTCAGCTAACACCCGGCACGCGGGATTTCGAGATACGTAGTCGAGCACGATGTTGATGAGTTCTCGCGCCAAGGCACTCGGCGTACTCGGCAGCGCCGCCCGCCACTGCTCGAGTTGATCGTTCAATTCGGCGATGTAGCCGAGCAGCAAGGCGCCGCCGATGCTTTCCTTGCTGGGAAAGAATTGGTAAAGCGAACCGATCGATGCGCCGGCGAGGTGCGCAATGCCGCTCATCGTCGTGGCGTCGTAGCCGACGCTTGCAAACAGCTCTTCCGCCGCACGCATCAAATCTGCCACGCGCCGCTCGCCACGTTCTTGTGTGGGCGTTTTTGCACGCCTTGACAGAATATGAGGGTCCGTCATATTATCCCCGTCTCAAATATGAGCAATGTTCGCATTTTAATCGAGACCACATCCGTCTAAAGCGCGCGCGAATGGGTTTTGAAGGGATTTAGTAATGAGCGCGCCATCAGGCTCTGCTGCGTCTGTCGTTCCGCATCGTCGCATGATCACGCTGTCGATCATGTTGGCGACGCTGATTCAGTCGCTCGATGCGACGATCGCCAACGTCGCGCTGCCGCATATGCAAGGCAGCTTGTCCGCTTCGCAAGATCAAATCACCTGGGTACTGACGTCTTATATCGTCGCGGCCGCGATCGCCACGCCGGTCACGGGCTGGCTGTGCGATCACTTCGGCAAGAAGCAGATCCTGCAGATTTCGATACTGGGCTTCACGGTGGCCTCGGCCTTATGCGGTATCTCGATATCGCTGCCGATGATCATCGGTGCGCGCCTGCTGCAAGGGCTGTTCGGCGCGGCATTGGTGCCACTGTCGCAGGCGATCCTGCTCGACATCAATCCGCGCGAAAAGCAGGGCCAAGCGATGGCGATCTGGGGCATGGGGGTGATGGTCGGGCCGATCCTCGGGCCTACCCTCGGCGGTTGGCTGACCGACAGCTACAACTGGCGCTGGGTGTTCTTCATCAATGTGCCGATCGGCGCGTTCGCATTGTTTGGCGTGATCACGTATATCAAGGATGACCTGCTGCGCCAGGCTACCAAATTCGATTTCTTCGGCTTTGCCTCCTTGAGTATCGCGATCGGCGCGCTGCAGGCGATGCTCGATCGCGGCGAACAGCTGGACTGGTTCAATTCGATCGAGATCTGGATTGAAGCGCTGACCTGTCTGATCAGCTTTACGCTGTTTATCGTCCACACGGCCACCGCGTATGGGCAGTCGTTTTTCAACCGGCTGCTATTGATGGACCGTAATTATGTGACGGGCCTGGTGTTCATTTTCGTGATCGGCGTGGTGTTGTTCGCCACGCGCGCATTGTTGCCGCCCATGTTGCAGACGCTGATGGACTACCCGGTTGCCACGGCGGGTCTGTTGGTGGCGCCAAGCGGCCTGGGCACGATGTTCGCCATGATGTTGATGGGACGCCTGATCGGCAAGGTGGATCTGCGCATCCTGCTTTTCTCCGGGCTGATACTCACGGCCTTCTCGTTGTGGCAGATGGGCAACTATACGATTGTGCTGTCTGAGCGCGACATCATTTGGCCGGGCGTGATCCAGGGAATCGGGCTAGGGCTGGTATTCGTGCCGCTGAGCAGTCTGACGTTCGCCACACTGGCGTCCAATCTGCGCGCCGACGGCACGGCGATTTTCAGTCTGGTGCGTAATATCGGCAGCAGCATCGGTATCTCGATTGTGCAGACGATGCTGACGCAACATACGCAGATTGTTCATTCGTCGCTGGTGGAGCACATCAGCCAGTTCAATCCGCTATTGCAAGACCCATCCGGCTCGGCGCTCTCATCATTTGCGTTGGCGGCCCTCGATCAACAGATCACGGCACAGGCGGCGATGGTGGGCTACATCGATGATTTCAAGGCCATGATGTGGATGACCATTGTAGTAGCGCCGCTGCTGTTGGTGATTCGACCGCCGCGGCCCGGTGCCAGCGGCGGTGAAACGGTGCACGTGATGGACTAAGAAGTCATCGCGCCGCGTCAAAACGCCGCGCCTATCGACTGGTCTGTCCAGCTCATCGAAATGATAGACTCGGCGCGCCACGATATCTCAAAATCATGACTTACCGCTCCCGCAACTACACGACCGCATGGCTGGGCCTTATCGCCATGTGGCTGGTCGTATTTGCGCCGCTGGTCTGTCAACGGGTGGTCGCGGCCCATGCCAACGAGCCGGTCGCGGCGCTTTGCTCCGCGGTGCAGCCCCATGGTGCCGCTCATCAAGCATCCCCCGATGCGTTGAGCGCTTGCGGCTATTGCACGTTGCTGGCGCATCACGTCCCCGCACCGACGCTTCCCCCCGCTCTCCTGTCTGTGACCGTGCTCGTCATGCTTGCCGCGACACGGCTGCGATCCATCCGCTTCACACCGCTAGGGGCCTTTCCGTCGGGCCGCCCACGCGATCCCCCACGCTCATCTCAAACCAGTCTCTAAAAAATACACGACGCCTGGGGCGATCGTGACGCCGGCGCGCATGCGAGCGCCGTCGACCGACAACAATTTGAGATGAATCAATCATGCACACGACGCTTCCCCGCGGCGCGGCATTGCTATGCCACGCCGGTCTTCTGGCCTTTCTCCGGACATTGTCGATCGTAGTTTTGGCGGTTGCGAGTCCACTGGCGCACGCAGCCGCCGACTATCCATCCACTGACGTAGGCGCACCCGTCGGGGCCGAATCTTCCTCCACGGCGGTGGTCGAGCCGACGCAGACCAGCACGAAGCAGGCGCCCACCTTCGAGACAAATCGCTTGCCCACCGTTGAAGTGAGCGGTACGCGATCAGTGGCAGACAAGAAGCAACTGCCTCAAACCACCGAAAGTGTCACGGCCAGGCAGTTGGCGGATACGGTCAATGCCACAGACGTCGAAGATGCCATTAAATATCTGCCGGACATGCTGGTCCGCAAACGTTTCATCGGTGACACGCAGGCTCCTATGGCAACTCGCACAACTGGCATCAATGCCAGTGCCAGAAGCCTGATTTATGTCGACGGCATATTGTTGTCGACGCTCATCAACAATAACAACGGCAATGGCTCGCCGCAGTGGTTCATGGTGGCGCCGCAGCAGGTCGAGCGCATCGATGTGTTGTACGGGCCCTTCGCGGCCGCTTACCCGGGCAACTCCTATGGGGCAGTTACCGAAATCACGACGCGCATGCCGAAGCAGTTCGAGGCGAGCGCCGACATCACTACCGCCTGGCAGAACTTCGATCTTTATGGGACGCAGCAGACGTTTCCATCTCAGCAATACAGTGCCACGCTCGGCAACAAGGCGGACAAGCTGTCGTGGTTTTTTAGTGCCAACCACCTGGATAGTTTCAGTCAACCAATCACCTTCGGTACCTTAACGCAATCGATAACCCGTGCCGGCGCATCGCTGCCGGTGATTGGCGGCGCCATTGCTGGCGTGACGCGCACGGGTGCCGCCGAGCAGATCATCGCTGGAAGCAACTTTACGCACACGCTTCAGGACGATGTCACGCTGAAACTAGCATATGACTTTACTCCCACCCTGAGCGCGAGCTACACCGTTGGATATTGGCAGAATCGCTCGAAAGCGACTTCCGAGTCGTACCTGAGTTCCGCCAACGGCGATGCCTACTATGGTGCCACCAGCGGTAACGTCAATATCGGCGGATATCAATACAGCGCGAGTTCCATCGCCAGTCAGTTCTCCAGTAGCTACGTCGAACAAGAGCACTTGATGCAGGGCTTGCAGCTCGGCACGCATACGGGCGGTGTCTTCGACTGGAGCGCGGTAGTTAGCCATTTCCAATATCTGCAGGACTTGACACGCCTTTCCACCGGCCTTTATCCCGCTGCCCTGACTTCCGGACCCGGCCGCGTGACTGATATGAGCGGCACGGGATGGACTACGCTCGACCTGAACGGCGTGCTTCGTCCGACGGGAGTGTGGGCCGCCAACGCCCTCAGCTTCGGCGTGCATTTCGACCAATTCAAACTCGTGAGCCCGACTTTCAAGACTGCCGATTTCGTCTCGGCAGACGGCGGCTCCTTGTACAGCAACTCGCTCGGCAGTACGCACACCACGGCGTTGTGGCTGCAGGACGTCTGGAAGTTATCACCGTCGTTGCGGGCCACACTCGGGGCTCGCTACGAGATGTGGCGTGCCTATGACGGATTCAATTTTTCCACGGAAAGCAATGGTCTTGGCGTCGCGGTGAATCAACCAGGTCTCAGCCGTTCAGGCCTCTCTCCCAAAGCCTCTTTGACGTGGGATGCCACTGACCTATGGTCGATTACCGGATCGTTCGGCAAGGCGCTGAGGTTTCCGACCGTGGGTGAGCTTTACCAGACGGTACAAACTGGCAGCACTTACCTGCAAGCCAATCCGTTTCTCAAACCGGAAAGCGTGCTGTCTGGCGAACTGGCTCTGGAGCGCAACGCGGAAGATAGCAAGCTGCGCCTGTCGGTATTCGATGAATACGTATCGAATGCACTGATCTCCCAGACATCGATCATTGCCGGCTTTGCCACCCCCGTGTCACTGACTCAAAATGTCGACAAGACACGCGAGACGGGTATCGAGCTGGTGTTGCAACACGACAATGTGCTGATCAAGGGCCTGGAGTTGGCGGGCAGCGTGACCTATGTCGATGCCCACATCCTCGCCGACAGCGCTTATGTGCCGACCATCGCCGGAGCCAGTGCGGTGGGCAGTCGCACCCCTTATGTGCCGACGTGGCGGGCAACCGTCGCGGCAACTTATCGGCCCAATTATCAGTGGGCTTTCACAGTTGCTGGGCGCTACAGCACTCGCATGTTCGGCACGGTGGACAACACCGATATCAATTCGAATACCTATATGGGCTTCCAGGGTTATCTGGTGGCGGATGTGCGTGCCAATTATCAGCATGACCGGCACTGGAGCGTGGCTGCGGGCATCGACAATCTGAACAACCAGAAGTACTTTCTTTACCATCCGTTCCCGCAGCGCACCTTTTTCGCCGAGCTGAAATATGCGCTTTAGCTGGGGTAAGTGACCAGCACCTCGACGTCGCGTAGCACCAAGGGTGCCGCGACGCGCCGGTTACGCGCCATCACGCGAATTTCCAGCTCGTTGCCGCCGCGCCTGATGATTTTTGATACATCGAAATCAAGCCAGCAGTCGTTGTAGTTCAGGCGCTGCCGCGCTTGCGCGCGCTCGAGCTCTATGCCGTTGAAGCGCAATTCCACGTGATCTAGTCGCGTCAGTTGCTCGAGCATCAGTCGGAGGACGGTACGGGGTGGGTCAGCGACGGCGAAGTCGTCCGCTATCTCGATAATGGTGTGCGCGCTGACGCCCGCGGTGGCCAAGGTTATGGGCAAGCAGCCGCCGCGACCGACGGGGCCCAACAAGTAATGCTTGTCGAGTCGCGCGAGCTTGTCGGGACTACCGATGTCATGCCACGTCTGCGGGTGATAGTCGGCATCGACGATGTACTTGATGAAGTGCTGATTCCAGATGTATTGGCCATGTGCGCCGGCCTGCCAATGGCGCGCCGCGACCGCGCGATATTGTTCGACCGAGTACGCAGGTCCCGCGCCGAACAATACGCTGGCCGAGCGGCTTGGCGCTTCGCGAAATCCGCACAGGTTCTGGGCGACGATCTGGCAGGCGCGGCCCTTGGCAAGGGCCAGATATGGTTCGATCGGCAAGCGGTAATGCCAGCCTCGCGGGTCGCCGACGACGACGATATCGGTCAGGCCTTGGTCGATCCAGTGCGCGACATCGATGCCGGCGCGCTGGTTCTCTTGAATATCGGGCGGCACCCGCACTGACAGTAGCAAGCGCCTGCCAATACGTGACGATTTGGCGTCGAGTGCGCCGCGCACGCGCGCGAGCATGGCGTTCAGCAAGCTCGCGCCGGCCTCGGCCGCGTCGGCTTGAAACAGGCTCGGCTGGCGGCAGAAATCGAGATCGATGCCGTCGAGATCGTATTGCTCGATGGCTTCTTCAAGCAGCGCAAGCGTGTAGGCCCGCACCTCGGATATCGCGAAATCATAGGCGTAACGACTGTGATCGCGCTGTTTGACCGTTACCTGCGAATGCACGAAGCCTTTGCCGTGCAGCAGCCAGTCAGGATGCTGGCGGCGCATCGTCGACATATCGACGTCATCAAGCCCGTCTGGCAGACGGCAGTCGCTGCCATCGTTGATACGCATCGACACGAACACGTCGAGACCGGCGCGATGACCATGCTCGATAACCGTCGCGACGGCATCGTGCGCGCCGGTAGCAGTCAGGTCACGCGCATTCTCGGCGACGCGCCATTCGCCGGCTGTCTTGAAAATATCGCGACCGGTGCCCCACACCGCGCCCACCTGGGTGCGGTGCGAATACCAGTCGGACAGGCGGTTGGTCGGCGCGCCGTAGAAGGGATCGGTGCCGAGCTGCCAATACAGCGTGTTGATCGAGGTGCCACGCAAAGGACCCAGCGTGGCGGCGACGAAGGCGTCGACACCGATCGGCGCTTCGGTGTCGGGCAAGCCCAGCGTGCCGCCATCGTTGCACAGGATGATGCGGTGTTCGGAAGTCATCTCGATCGGTGTACGGAGTCGACGGAAAGCCTCGATGATAGCCGCACCCCTTGCCGACAGGCTGCCTGCCGCCTCCGCCTCGGAGCCCGCGCCTTAGAACTTCACCAGGAAGCCGACGGTGGCTGCCACTTGCGTACTGGTGGATGACGGCGCGCTGTTGAAGCCGTCGCCAATCGAGGCCGTAGCACCGATGATGGAATTTGCACCGGTTGCGCCGAGCGTCTTGCCGTGTGCTTTCTGATATGCCGCTACTGCATAGAAAGCAGTGCGCTTGGACAACCAGTGTGCTTCCGACAGGGCGATCTGGTGATATTGGGCAGCGTCGTCGATGCCGTTTGCGCGGGTTGCACGCGTGTAGCTATAGGCCAGGGCTACGTCATCCTGCGATTCCGGACGCCAATGCAGCACCGCGCCCCCGGTGTTGAAGATCGCGGTGTTGGAGAACGCGGAAGCGATGCCCGGGATGTATTCGACGTTCGAATACGATGCTGAAATGTCCCACACGCTATTGAATGCGTAACCTCCGGTGACTGCCACACGCTGCGTTCCCGCAGCGGTTTGATAACCTTGATTGACCGACGAGATGCCTTGCTGGCCGGGATTGTTCGAGGTGGACGTAGTACCCCAGGTACCGCCGTTGAGCGTCGAGTTATTGATTCGCTGCACGGCGGCGGCAATACCGAACGGTCCGTTCAGGTATTGCAGCGCGGCGCTCCAGGTCGAACCGGCATCGAAACGGCCAGGCACGCCACCCAAGGCGTAGGAACCGCCAAATGTGATGCCATGGAAGCTCGGCGAGATGTAGACCAGCGAGTTGTTGATGCGATACGTGGTATCGAGCGAATCGATATCGCCAGGGTGCGCATCGAAAGCGCCCGGCAAGGTGCGCATCGGGCTATACGGCAGCAGCAACAGATAGTAGGCGGTGTACTGCCGACCCGCCGTGAAAGTACCGTACTTATCGTTCGCGAGACCGACGAAGATTTGCCGATTGAACAACACGCCGCTGGTGGTCGATGCACCCGTCGCCGGTGCGAAACCCGCCTGCAGATCGAAGACAGCTCGGGTACCGGAGCCAATGTCTTCAGAACCTCTGAAACCAAATCTACTTCCGTACCATGTGCCGGAAGCAACCTTTACGTTCGATGAGCCGGGGGCTTTCGAGCCCAGGGTGCCCTGATTATTTTGATAAACGATGCCCTGGTCGAGACCGCCATAAAGCGTCACGCTGTTTTGAGCCAGTGCAGATGCGGAGGCGAGCGATAGCGAAAGAAGCGTAAGGCTGGAAATGGTCGCGTTTTTCATATGTCTATAGTTTTTGATAATCAACTCGAACGAGCGCGGTGCCAGAGCGCTTCCCTCTATATATGTAGTTGTACTATTCATATATTTTTTAGCACTTCGTTCGATGCGGCTTATGGCGTTGATCGCATCTTTGCGGCAGTACAGCCGTCAGCTACGTATCGCAACCCCCGTTGCAGGCAGCACTACAAAATGCTTTCACCTGTTGTTCCCCCGAAGATTAACGAGATGCATCTATTAAAACAACGCATTGTTTTCGATTTGCATATGCTAAAAACGTATCTTTCTGCGCTTGCTTGCATGCGCTCCAGACAAGCGTTATCGACAGGCGGCTCGAAGCGAGTGGCCTGTCGAAAAGATGGTGCATAAGGCTCGAATTATCGCTTCAGGCTAGGGCCTGAAGCGATAATTCGAGCGCAGTGTCTCGTTCAGGGTGCTGTCAAGATCTCACCGAGCGGCTCATAGACGAAACTCGTGCTGTAGCGTGAATACCTGCGGTGCATCGAACTGGACTTCGCTCGACAGCGCGGTCAATGCCGATTTGAAACGTTCGACCGCGGCTTCCAGCGAAGGCCGATCGAGACCTCGCAGCAACAGCAGATAGGGGGATGTCGGCAGCGTCGGGCGCGGATCGTTCCGCAGCGTGAACGAGGTGGTAGTTTCGGCGTCGTAGGTGCTCAATTGCACTTGTACAACGCCATCGGCACCAGCGAGTTTCAACGCGGCTGCGGCATATTGGTCGAGTTCCGCACGCGCGGTGCTGGCCGTGAATTGCAAGGTCACGAGCCAACCGGATGCGGTGCCTTCGCCGGCGGATGCATGAATGACGAACACGCCTCGCACAAAATCAATAAAGGTTTTGCGTACGCGCTTGTCGGTGTCGAGGGTCGGCGAGACCGTGGCATAACCGGCCGGGCCAAACTTCGATGGCGTATCGCTTTCATACAAGGTGAAATAAGACGGCGCCTTGTCTCCGGGCGAGACGTAGCGCGCACCGGATTTCAAGATGCCGCTATCGCGCTTTTGTATCAGGTGAATATGCGAATGCCACAATTCAAATTCGCGCTCATGTCCTGGCTGAATGCCATTCCATATCGCCAGTTGGGCGTCTTGCTTGTTCTCGGAAGTTGCGTTGCTCATAGTTGCCTCTCGCTCATGTCGAGCCAATGAGTTGTTGAACAATGGCGCCCGCTGCCAGATAGGCCAACGCGGCAACGGTCAAGGTAGGCGGCGAAGCCGAGCTCGATGGAAAAGCCGAGGTGCCGACCACCCAAAGGTTGTGAAGGTCCCAGCTGCGCAACGTGGTGTCGACGACGGAGGTCGCAGGATCGCGGCCCATGATCGCGCCGCCGCTGGCATGCGAGTTCTGGTAGGTGACGGTGTCGTAGTGGGTGGGCAGCGAGCCGGGTTCAATCAAGCGCGCCCCCGCCTCCTGCAGGATCTTCGATGCGACGCCGCCGTGAAAGGCGACCAGGCGTCGATCGTTTTCCTGCCAGTCGAAATTGAGACGCAGCAGCGGGTCGCCATGCGCATCGCGATAGAGCGGATCCAGGTCGAGGTAGCGCTGCGCGCTCGGCAAGATCTCACCGATAGTGCGCAGATGCATCACGCGTCCGTAGTTTTCGCGTAGCGCCTGCTTCCAGCGAGGTCCCCAACGCGGCGTGTCGCCTGGCACCCGCGCACTGGTTGCCGGCGTGGGCGCCGAACCTTGATGAAGGAGATGCGTGGCGCCACCGAGGAATCCCGGATCTGCGTAGCCGGCGGGTGGCGCCGGGTCGAAATCCGAGACCGCCAGCCCGGCGGGCGCGGCGGGGCCTTCATAGAGCACTTCATCGAAGAAGCCGTTGGTGCCGAGCGCTATGTGGTTGGTGAAATACTTGCCCACCACGCCGGCGCCGGTTTCGACGCTATAGGGGACGCCGATATTGGACAGCAACAGCAAGCGCACGTTTTGCAACGACCACGCGCATAGCGCGACGACTTCCGCCTTCAGCGTATGTTCGCCGTTGGCATCGACGTAACGGACGCCGGTGGCGCGCTCTCCGTCTCTCAAAATCTTGCGTACACGACTGCCGGTGAGAATACGAATGCGGCCGCTCGACACGGTGTTGGTGTGCAAGGTGTTGAGCGGCGTGGCGATGCTGGTGCCGAATGGCTGCGCGGGCTTGCGTGCTATGCCGAGCGGATTGACATAAGGTACCGCCAGCTCGGCGCTGGGCAGTGGATAGGGATGCAAGCCGGCGTTGGTGGCCGAGCGCCGGTAACGCGCCAGGATGGCGTCGTCTTCCAGCGCATCGAGGGGATAGGCATCGCTGCGCGGACCTTCGAATGGATTCGCGCCTGCCTGCCCCGACACGCCGATCACCGCCTCGGCTTTTTGGTAAAACGGTTCGAGCGTCGCATAGTCGATGCCCCAGCCTTGCCGGAGATCGGCGCCGACGCGCGCGGCATCGCCATATTGCTGCTCCGCTCCAGGCAAAAACGCGGCGGGCGGAAAGCGCGTGCAGGTGGCGCCCCACAGCATGCCGCCACCGCCCATGCCTTCGCCAGCCAGGAATGACCCCAGTCGGCGCAAGGGCCGCGCGGTATCTCCAAATTGATGGCGCAGCGTGAAAGTGTCGACCACCGTATTCTGCGAGCGCCGCAAGTCGCGGCGCTCGAATGCCGGCAACTCGTCGAGCCCGCTGTCGTTGCCTTCAACGGCCGGCCCACGTTCGAGTACGGTGACGTTCAGGCCGGCGTTCGCCGCTTCGTTGGCGATGATGGCGCCGCACCAACCGTAGCCGACGACGATGACATCGGTGGTGCCGTGAGGGTTGTTGGAGATATGACTAGCCATGATGCGAGCCAGCCTGCTGGTCGGTACGTGCTTGCGCACGATTTGCCAAGCGTTTTTGCACATCACGGTCATAGAGACTGGTAAGCCAGGCCCAACCGTCGCCATTGAGGTTGCCGCCCAGCGCCGGATCTCGAAACAGTCCCTCGGTAACGTGTTTGAGCAAGAGGTCGAAGAAAAGCCAGACCGGAGCTTGCGGCGGCGCCACGAAACTGCCGTCCTCGAGGGTTCGGAACAGTGCCACGGCTATCTCGTTATCCAGCTCGTGGAACGACAAGCCGGACGTAATCAGCGCATGTTGTTCGATCGCATCGAGCATCCGCGCATAGAGCGCCAGCGGCGACAGCGCGGTCTGCCAGCCGAGGCTGCGGTCGCTGCCTGCATCGAACGGCGCGTCCTGATATTGCTCGAGGCCCTGTCCCCAGGGCGTATCGAGACGCAGATCGATATAGCGATCGACCTGCAGCGTCGACGCGGCGGGGCTATCGTCGCTCGCCGGAAATACGAGATCGACCAAGCGCCTTAGCGTAATTAGCTGTCGTGTGGAAAGCGCCATGCTGGGCTCAGTCCGGCGCCGGCCGCGGGCACGGTGAACCATGCGACGCGCGCTGGAACATGCCGCCCCGGTTTTTAGAGACGCGCCGTGACATCGTAGTTCTGTCCCAGATGGAACTTGCCGAGCGTGGCCGCGGTCTTGTCCAGGTTTTCGTGCAGCGATTGATAACGCAGGTCGCGCAGCAGGCGTGAGAATCTGCCTTTGGCATTCAGCGAGCTCGATCCGGCTATCTGCGCCGCGCGATCCATGACGGTGACCGCCGACTCCAACGCCTGGTGCTTGGCATTCATCGAGAACAACTCCGCCTCGGCGATATCGCCCTTTTGCCAGAGCCATGCGGCGCGATAGACGAGCCAGCGCGCCGCGTCGGTCGCTACGCGAATTTCCCCCAGCCGCAGCTGCGCATAGGCGTCGCCGGCGGTGCCGCGTTTGGGCAGATAGTCGATGAGGAAATCGAAGATGCCTTCGCATGCGCCGACATACTGTGCTGCAAAACTCAAATGTGCCTTGGCCTGCCAGCGATTCGCCGGCGTTTCGCCGGGTGCGCCCAGCGTGTTTTCGTCGGCCACGAAGCAGTTGCTCAGCTTCAGGTCGGGACTATAGGCCGCGCGCATGCCGATCGGGTCCCAGGAATCCGGCACGATGGAAAAGCCTGCGGTGCCTTGCGGTATCAACACGGTCAGGTGGCCTTCCGGCAGTGCCGCATCTTTAATTACCGCCGAGATGGTGTGATAGCGCGCCACGTCGGCGAGCGTCCCGTAATTCTTGTAGCCATTCAGAATCCAGCCGCCGTCGACCTTCTCCGCAGTGGTCTGCAGGTTGTACAAACCGCGCGCGGTGCGCCCCGGCTCGCTCGCCACACCATTAATGAGATCGCCACGCTGCACCACGCCCGACAGGATGCGAGCTCGTTGTTCGGGCGTGCCGACCACGTCAAGCCGATGCACATTGGTGTAGTGGTTATGAATGCAGTGCGCGGTCGACAGGCAGTAGCGCGCAGTCTGTTCTACGACCAGCAAGGCGAGCAAGGGATCGGTGCCTAGCGGGCCGCTGCCCAGGCCACCGACATCTTCCGCTAGCGTGGCACCGACCAGGCCGGCGTTGAACAGATCGTTCAAATTATCGATAGGCGAACTCGCGCCATTGTCATAGCGTTCCGCGCGTTGCAGGAACCGGCTGCGGCCCAGCTCCCCGACGATGCCGTGAATCTCTTTTTGCCGAGGAGTAAGTGCGAAGTCCATCAAATGCCATCCATCTTAAAAGTGCTGCTTATAGAAGATCGTCGCGCGAAGGTCGCGGCGACGCTGCGGCGACATTGCGGTGACGCAGATCGCGCCTACGACTGCGCGTACGAGCTCACCGGATACGGCAATTCGAGGTTGTCCCGCAAAGTGTTGCCCGAATATTCCCGACGGAAGCGGCCGCGACGCTGCAGTTCGGGAACCAGCAGATCGACGATGTCGTCGAGTCCGCCGGGCGCCCATGGAACCATCAGGTTGAAACCGTCAGCCGCCTGCTTATCGACCCATGTCTCGAAAAGATCGGCTACCTGACTTGCGGTGCCGATCACCACGTGGTGGCCACGCGATCCGACATAGCGCTGGTAGAACTGACGCACGGTCAGACGATCGCGGCGCGCCACATCGATGAGGAATTGCTGACGGCTGACATGACCCGTGCTGACAGTGAGCGTAGACGGCAACGGTTCATCGAGCGGCAGGCCGGAGATATCGACGCCGAGGTGCTTCTTGATGACAATCCAGCCCACCTCGGGCGAGATCAGCGACTGCAGGCGATCATGCTTCTCTTGCGCTTCCTCGTGCGTTCTGCCGATGAAAGTCATCACACCGGGCATTACTTTGAGCTGATGTGCTGCGCGGCCGACTGCTGCCGCCCGTCCTTTCACATCTTGATAAAACGCCTGCGCGTCGGCCAGGTGCGATTGCGCGGTGAAAATGATTTCCGCGTGCGCGGAAGCGAATTCTCGTCCGGGATCGGATGATCCGGCCTGCACCAGCACCGGGTGCCCTTGTGGTGAACGCGGTATGTTGAGCGGACCGCGCGACGAGAAGAACTCGCCCTTGTGCTGCAGGATGTGCAGTTTTTCCGGATCGAAGAAGCGGCCTGATGCCTTATCGCGTGGGAAAGCATCAGCATCCCAGCTATCCCACAGTTTTTTTACGACATCGGCAAATTCATGCGCCCGGTGATAGCGCAGCTCGGGCGGCCTGACTTCGCCGACGTTGAAGTTGAGCGCCTCTCTCGGCTCGAAAGACGTCACCATATTCCAGCCCGCGCGCCCGCCGCTCAGTTGATCGATGGTCGCGAATTTGCGAGCGATGTGAAACGGTTCGAAGTAAGACATCGACACGGTCGCGACCAGGCCGAGATGCTCGGTCACCGCCGACAGCGCTGAGATCAGTGCGGTGGGTTCAAGGCGCAACACACGCGAGGTACCGCCGACTTGTTCGTCTTCTGGATACATCGACGCCATCTGGTCGCCGAAGAAGATCATGTCGAGCTTGCCGCGCTCCGCGGTCTGCGCGAAGCGGCGATGGAAGTTGAAATCCATGCCGCCCGACGCCGGTACTTCGGGATGGCGCCAGGCCGCGATCTGATGACCGACGTCCTGTGAAAAAACCCCCAGCTTGATTTGCCTGGCCTTGCTCATGCAAGCGTTCCTGTCGGTGACGCGGGAGTCGTGTCCCGCCAGTGAATTCCGCTACTTACCCGAAGGCGTCGCAAGGGATGCTTTGAGATTCGCTGCGAAGTGAGTGTCCGTGAGCGTCTGTTCAACCAGCTTCGAAAAACGGTCGTCGAAGATCACCGAAGCATCCAGTTTCTTGGTAAATGCACCGGCGTCGTACAACAGATTGCTGACCTGCTGAGCCTGCGCAACGGTCTCGGTGCTCACCGGCACGAAAAATATTCGACTGCTGCGCCAAGCGGTTTCCGCTTGCGCTTTAGTGAAATGCCGGCCATTCACGTAGGCC
Source organism: Janthinobacterium lividum (assembly GCA_050955105.1). Lineage (GTDB taxonomy): Bacteria > Pseudomonadota > Gammaproteobacteria > Burkholderiales > Burkholderiaceae > JBPBQZ01. Next base: position 36,257 of record JBPBQZ010000056.1, read on the forward strand.
GCCTGCGCGGCCGCCGGATGCGTGGTGAACCAGTCCTGGAATTTGATATAGCGCACCACGAAGTCCTTGATGGCAGCGCCTTTCAGGTGGTCGTTCAAGGCATCGGTGTTGGCGAGAATGCCGCTCAACAAGGGCAAGCCCAGCTTCGCGCTGCTGGAGACAATCTTGGCGCCGTCATCGATGGCAGCGCCGTAAAGTTCGATGGATCCCGAAACGAGATCGACGTTATTGCTCAGCAAGGCCAGCGAGTTCGCGGTCGTATCCAGTTGCACGGGCCGCAGTTCGCTGGGCTTGACGCCGAAGTATTTGAGCGTGGCCAGATACACCAGGTAGTTGTTGGCGCCCGGCGAATAAGCGAACTTCTTGCCCTTCAAGGTATTGGCGTTGAGCTGGGTAATGCCTGATTTGCTGCCAGCAATCACCACGTATTTCGGCAAGGAACCGGGATAGTCACTCACGCGTACCAAAATGGTCTTGATCGGCGCCGTCGCCGCAGTCCAGGGCACCGCCGCTGATTGTTGCAACTGTTGCGCGGTCGTGACGGCACTGTCGCTCACGTCGACATTGCCCGCTGCCAGCGCGGTGTAGTTGTCGAGCGCATTGTTGAAGCTGGAAAACTTGATTTTGTAGGGGGTGCCGTCGAAGGCACCCGACGCACGGTACAAAGGTTCGAGCTCGCCATTGTTCTGGCCGATATTCAAGGTGATTTTGCTGAGTGCCGCGGCATCGACGGCAGTGGCTTGAGCGGCGCTGGCCGACAAGCTATGGAACGACGCCAGCCAAGGCAACGCGACAAGCGCGAGCACGAGGCGTCGCGCGCTATTCGGGATAATCATGATCGCTTCAAATCAGTAGGGAGTTTCGAGAACTTCTTTCACGGACTGCGTGTCTTTGAGGACACCGAGCTCCGCAAGCAGGAAATCGGTGATTTCCGTGAACGCCCGGCCGCTGCGGCGTGGCCGTTCGAGATCGATCGGCATGTCCACGGCGAGTCGGCCGTTTTTCAAGACGAGCACGCGATCGGCAAGCAAGACCGCTTCGTCGACGTCATGCGTGACCAGCAAGATGGCCGGATCGTGTTCCCGCCACAGCTCTTGCACCAGCCATTGCATGCGCAGGCGCGTGAGCGCGTCGAGCGCGGCGAATGGCTCGTCGGCCAGTAGCAGATGCGGCGTGCGTACCAGCGCGCGCGCCAACGCCACGCGCTGCGCCTCGCCGCCGGAAAGGCTCTTCGGCCAGCGTTGTGCTTTCTGTTCCAGACCCACTTCACGCAATGCCGCGAGCGCCTTTTCTTTATTCCGGCGGTCGCGCTTCATGCCGGTCAGAACGTTGGTCCAGACGCGGTTGAACGGCACCAGACGCGGCTCCTGAAACACTACGGTGCGACTGTCGGTGACTTTCACCACACCGTCGTTGGCATGATCGAGCGACGTGAGAATGCGCAGCAAGGTGGTCTTGCCTGAACCGGACGCTCCGAGCAGCGCGACGAATTCACCACGCCGTATCTGCAGGTCGATCGAATCGAGAATCAGTTGTTCGCCAAAGCGCTTGCTGACCGACGCGAGGTCGACCACCAACTCGTCGGCCTTGCCCGTGGGTGGGCGTGTGTTGCTCGCTCTCGCGAGTACGCCGGGGCGATGATGAGGGGTCATTTCCATGGCATGGACGCCTTCTCTACAAACCGCATGACCACGTCGATCAGCACACCGATCGCGGCATAAATGAGGATGCCCGCGATCATGATGTCGATGCGCAGCGCCGAATTCGCGGTGAGGATGATGGTGCCGATGCCGTTCTGGCTATTCAATTGTTCCGCCACGATGAGCGCCAGCAATGCGGTGCTCATCGAATAGCGAATACCCACCAGTATCGGCGGCAGTGCCGACGGCAAAATAATGCGCGCGATCAAGTTGAAACGATTCAGGCCGAACAGTTTGGCGGCTTCGACCAGCTTCGGATCGACGTGGCGTACGCCCGAATAGGTATTGACGTAGGCGGGAAACACGCACGCCAGTGATATCAAGATAATCTTGGGCGCTTCTTCGATACCGAACCAAAGCACGAAGAGCGGCACCAGCGCGATGAATGGGATGGCGCGCATGATCTGGAAACTCGAATCGAGCACTTCGTCGCCCAGGCGAAACAGCCCGGCGATCGTGCCGGCTGTCATGCCCACCGCTACGCCGATCACCAAACCCGTGACGCCCCGTGCCATCGATGCGGCGACCGCCGAGGCGAGTTGACCGGAGCTCACCAGATAGCACAGTGCATCGAACACCGTGAGCGGCGACGGAAACAGCCGCTGCGACACCAGGCCGGTGGAGCTGAGCGTGTGCCATATCAAGATAAGCAACACCGGCGCTGCCGCGCGCAGTAGATTGTGCGGCGAGAACCAGCGCGGCACATCCACACCGCCGTCTTTGACGATATCGAGTTGGCGCAAGCTCACAGGTGCACTCCCGGATCGAGCTTGCCGTCGGTGACGCGATTCTTCTGTTCGCCCAGCCCCTGTACGCGCGCGGTAAGCAGCTGGCCTGGCCGCAGACGCAGATGCTCGGCACCCGCGACGCGGCCAGGCGTGCCGCTGAGAATGATGTCGCCGGGTAACAGATGCAAGCTATAGGTCAGTCGCGCGATCAATTCGGGTATCGCAAAAACCATATCGCTGGTGTTGCCGCGCTGGAACGGTGTGTCGTCGATATCGAGTTCGAGTGGCAGATCGCCGAGGTCGGCCACTTCGTCGAGCGACAGTAATTCAGGGCCGATCGGCGCGAAGCCTGGATAGGACTTGGCGCCAGTGTTGTAGCGTCCCACCACCTTGCCGTCTAGCTGCGTGCCGAGCACTACGGCGCTCGGGTCGATCAAATCCTGCCCGATGGTGATGCCGGCGACATAGTCGAGCGAGCGCGCTTCAGAAACGCGAAACGCCTCCCGCTTGAGCACGACGGCGACTTCCACCTCGGTGACGACGTTATCGCTATAAACCGGGATGTTGCCGTTGGGGCCGCCGAGCGATGTGACCAAGCGCGCGAACACCGCGGGCGCCGTGGGTACCGCCAGATTCGACATGTTGATGTGGCTGTGGAAATTGATGCCCACGCCAAGCAACTGACGCGGTGCCGGCACGGGCGAGCCCACCGCCGCACCCGATGCGCGCGGTGCATCGGCGCTGCGCGCCGCGCTCGCGGCCCAGTCGGCGAATTCGTCCCATCTTGAAAAAACCGCCTGCGGATCGCTGGAAAATTTTCCGCCACTGGCTTTTTCGACGTCCAGGCTGCCGTCGCGAAGAACTAGTTTCAGGCGACCGCTTTCATTGGCGATACGAGGCATGTGTTCCTTTGAAGCCGATTCGCTCGGCGCGTTGCGAATCAGCTGTCGCAACATCCATCACGCCCGAGCATGCGGCAGCTTGGCGAGGCGGGTGCGCCCGGCCCATAATCGAGATAGAGATCGAGGAAGATAGCGGCGCCGCTTACATAAGTAAAACAAATATTCTGTATTAGGTAATATGAAAACCTTCTATAGAGCTAAGCCCTGAAGCGGGCCTATCGGTGCTATGTTCTGTTCCGTTCGAGGCAACTGACAGAGCGCACGGCGAAATACCGCCGCACAATCGCGCCGCGCCTGGCACGGCAGAGGGCATCCGCGAATTTCTGCATCGAGACATGACATTAGACGAGATAGTGGCCTTTATGGCCGTAGTCCGGCTGCGCTCCTTGAGTCAGGCGGCCGAGTCGCTTGGATTGACACAGCCGGCTATTACGAGACGGCTGCAGAACCTCGAAGAGTCGCTGGGCGCTCAATTGCTGGATCGGCACACCAAGCCCTTATCGGTAACCGCGATTGGGCAGCGTGCATACGATCAATGCCGGGTCGTCATGACCGACCTGGAGATATTGAGAAACCTGACCACGCTGGACAACGCGCCCAAAGGCGATGTGCATATCGGCGTGGTGCAAACCGTCGCCGACGTCGCCCTGAAAGAATCACTGGCAGTGCTGCACCGGCAGTTTCCGCAGCTAACGCCTCGCATATCGACGGGCTGGGGACCGCATCTGTTGGAGCGGCTCGACAAGGGCCAACTCGATGCGGTGGTGATGCTGATGCCCGCCGATCAAAAGCCACCGGACGCGTGGATTGCGCGGCGCTTCGGCCGCTTGCAACTCACCGTCGTGGGCAAGCGATCGGTGGGCGAGCCGTCGGCGCATTCGCTGGCGGATTGCCAAGCGGCGGGCTGGGTGTTGAATACCGATGGATGCGGTTTTCGCGCGGGCTTGCAGCAGCGCCTGAAAGGCCTTGGACTGCCGATCCGCATCAATATTGAGACGGCCGGCGTAGAGCTGCAACTGCAATTGGTTGCCAGTGGCGCGGGGTACGGCCTGGTGCCGCTGATACTGCTGCGCAAAAGCGCGTATGCGGAGCAGCTCGAGGCGCTCTCGATCGACGGCTTCGAGCCTTTCGTCGACATATGGTTGTTGTCGTCCAAGTCGCTGGGCACGCTGAGCACGCCGGTCGACTGCTTTGGCGCGAGCGTTGGCGAGCTGTTCGAGCGGGCGCAGGACAAGCTATTGCCCAGCGAGTTGGAACGTGTACGCATCGCTTGAATACAGCATCTACAAAAACCAACCAATCTTGAATTAACTGCTGCGCTTCGCCTTGAACAACCTCAATCGTTTATTGGGACCGTACGGGTCGCCACGACAAACCGCCAAGACGCTCAAGCGCCATCTCAATCTGGAAGAGATGCGACGCGCTGCGCAACGGCGCCTGCCTCGCGCCGTGTTCGGCTTTATCGATGGCGGTACCGAAGACGGTATCGCGGTACTGAACAACCGCCGCGCCTTCCACGAAACCAAACTGCGCCATCGCGCTGTCGTCGACGTGTCGGAACGCAGCCTGGCGAGCAAGCTCTTCGGCGCGGCGGTCGGCATGCCGATTGCGATCGCACCCACTGGCTCGGCGGGCTTGTGTTGGTATGAAGGCGAGCTGGAGCTTGCAAAGGCGGCCGCCCAGGCGAAGATTCCCTTCACGCTGGCGACCGGGGCACTCACCTCGATTGAAAGAATCGCTGAACAGGCGGGGCCTCAGGTCGGCGGACGGCTGTGGTTCCAGTTGCATGTGTGGCGCGACCGTGCCGCATCGTACGAATTGATCGAGCGCGCACGGCAGGCGAAATTCGAGACACTGATCATTACCGTCGACACGCCCGTCAGCGCCAATCGTGAATACAATTTCCGCAACGGCTTTTTGCAGCCGTTCTCGGTCACGCCGCGTTTGATGGCCGATATCGCACGGCATCCGCGCTGGTTTGCGCAGGTGCTCACGAAATACCTGACGACCACGGGCATGCCCGCCAGCGCGAATTATCCGCGACTGCCGCGTGACGCCGCGGCACAGGCGGCGCGCATCACGGCAATGCGCAGCGATGCGCTGACCTGGGACGTGGTGAGAGAAATACGTCGACGCTGGCCCGGTAATCTTTTGTTGAAGGGCGTCAACCGAGCGGACGATGCGCAGCACGCCATCGCAGCAGGCCTGGATGGCGTTATCGTGTCGAACCACGGCGGGCGCAATATGGACAGCGCGGTCGCAGCGCTCGAGGTGTTGCCCGAAATCGCGGATGCCATCGGTACGCGCGGCACGGTAATTCTCGACAGTGGCATTCGGCGTGGCTCTGACCTGGTGAAGGCCTTGGCACTGGGTGCGCGGGCCGTGCTGATCGGACGGGCCACGCTGTACGGCGTCGCGGTCGGTGGCGCGGCGGGCGCGAGTCGCGTGCTGGATATTTTGCGCGACGAGGCCGACAGGACCATGGCGTATGTGGGCTGCCGCAACGTCGGAGAGATCGACGCGGACATCGTTTATCGGGCGCGGGACATCGAGCATCGATGTATGCGTTAAGTCGCTCGCGCAACGTGTGCGGGGTGCGCTAGTGCGACTGGCGGGCCGCAGCGCAGCGTGGCGCCGCGCTGCCTGACACGGCTGGACACTACCGCCGCATTTCACGCTTTCAGCTAAGCATTGAAGCAAGCCTTGTTTAGGTTTGCGCGCACCTCGGCTTATCCTGGCCCTCCAAACGCCTTGCCGAATCGCCTTGCCGAAAGGATAACCAAGATGACCCAGGATGTCGCTGTTGCCCAGTCTGCCGTTAGCGCGCAGACCCATGCCACCGTGCCCACGATCGATGCGGCGGGATTGCGCGATCGCGTGGTGCGCGTGACGCAAGGCAACGGCGAAGTCGCCATCATCGATGTACGCGAAGAGCGTTTGTACACCGAAGGCCTGATTCTTTTTTCCACCAACCTGCCCTATAGCCGTTTTGAATTGCTGCTCGCCGCGCGGCTGCCACGCCGCGACGTGCCGGTGGTGCTGGTGGATCGTCAAGGCGAATTGAGCGCGCGGGCTGCAGGACGGCTGCACGCGCTCGGTTATACCGACGTGTCGATCCTGGCGGGTGGCGTGCAAGCCTGGCAGCGCGCGGGAAATCCGCTCTATCGAGGCTTCAATGTCCGCAGCAAGGCCTTCGCGGAAATCATTGAGCACGAACTCGCTACGCCGACTCTCAGCGCAACGGAGTTGGTAGAACGGCGTGCGCGCGGCGACGACATCGTGGTGCTCGATAGCCGACGCTTCGTTGAATATCAAGACAGTACGGTGCCCGGCGCGATTTCGGTGCCCGGCGCGGAACTGGTGCGTTCCGTGCGCGACCTCGCGCCGACTCCCAGTACCACCATCGTAGTGAGCTGTGGCGGCCGCACCCGCAGCATTGTCGGCGCGCAGTCGTTGATCTCCGCGGGCGTGCCCAATCCGACCTTCTCACTGCGCAATGGCACCGGCGGCCTGCGACTCGACGACCTGCCGCGTGAATTCGGTGCGACGCGAAGTTATGGCGAGACGTCGACCGAAGGCTTGCGCTGGGCGACCGATGCGGCACGGCGCTTAAGCGCATTGGCTGACACGCCGGCGCTCGATCCTCAGCAATTTGCGCGTTGGCGCGCCGATACCAGCCGCACTCTGTATGTGCTGGATCTGCGCCCGGCCGATGAATATGAGACAGAGCACTTGAAAGACGCGCGCAACGTATCGGGCGGTCAATTGCTTCAGGAAATCGATATCCATGCTCCGGTGTGGGGCGCGCGAGTGGTGCTGGTCGACGACGCGGCCGCGGTCAGGTCAGGCGTAACGGCATTCTGGCTCGCGCAACTCGGCTGGTTCGAAGTGGCCCGCATTACGCATGACGCTAGCTATGGCGAGCTGGCAACGGGGCCGGCAAGCCAAGCGCTGTTGCGTGGTGAATCGATCGCTGCATCGGCGCCCAACCATACGTCGACCACACCGAACGAACTGGCGGACTCGCTGCGGCAGGCATCCGGCACGACCGCACCGCCGCTCATCTACGACCTGTCGCTGAGCCCTGCTTATCAGCGCGGGCATATCGCCGGCAGCCAATGGCTGTTGCGCGAACAACTCGACACCGTGTTGCGTCAGGCGCCCACGGGACAGCGCGTGATTCTTACATCTGAAGATGGTGCCTTCGCAGAACTTGCATTGACGACGCTGGCCGCCTTCACCGGCAACGCTCCCGTCCACACGGTGGACGTGCGACTGCTCGCAGGCGGCAACCGGGCGTGGCTGACGGCTGGGCTGCCGCTGGTGGCGGCGGAGGGGGATGAGTTGCTCGATACTGCACGTTTCGTCGATGCCTGGACCGCGCCGCAGCGCACAGTCGGCGACACCCTGGGCGCGATCCGCGCTTATCTCGATTGGGAGATCGAGCTGCTGCATCAGCTCGAAGACGATGCAGATCGCTCGCTGTTGATCCGCGGCGTGCAATCGCCAGCCGCAGCGTCGGCCTCCTCTACGTCGCCTGCTGCGTCAGCGCGGCACACGCGTTAAACGCAGCGCAGCGAACGCCCCCACTACAGACGACCACCGTCAATCCAGCCGCCTCCCGCCATGGCTAAACATCTACTGTGGAAATTCGGATCGACGCTGCTGACGCTGCTCGCGATGACACTGCTGATCTTCGTGACGGTGCGCCTGATCGGCGATCCAGCGCATACGCTGCTGCCGCCCGAGGCGACGCCAGCCGACCGCATGGTGCTGCGCCACGAGCTGGGTCTCGATCGGCCGTTGCTGACGCAATACCTGATATATCTTTGGCATCTGCTGCACGGCGACGTAGGGCGCTCGTTCCTTACCAACCAGTCGGCGTTCGCCTCCCTGTTGCCAGAGATCTGGCCCAGCGTACTGCTGTCGGGCGCAGCGTTGCTGGTCAGCGTGGCGCTCGGCCTGCCGTGGGGTGCGGTGGCCGCGCTGCGTCCGCACGGCGTGCTGGCCGGCAGCGCCAGTGTTTTCGAGATGTTCGGCCTCGCGGCGCCGCCCTTCCTGGTCGGTTTGCTGTTGATCCGCTTTTTTTCGGTACAACTGCATTGGCTGCCGACTGGCGGCTTTGGCACCTTGCAGAACCTGCTGATGCCGGCATTTGCATTGAGCTTGTACACCGCTGCCGCGCTGCTGCGGCTCACGCGCGCGACCATGCAAAAAACACTCGCCTCCGACTACGTGCGCTTCGCGCGCTTGAAGGGGGTACCCGAGCGCGTGCTGGTGTTCCGGCATGCACTGAAGAACGCCGCGCTGCCTATCGTCACCTTCGCCGCCTCGCAATTCGGCACGCTGATTGCCGGCGCGGTCTCCATCGAACTGGTGTTCTCCTGGCCCGGCATTGGCAAGAGCATGGTCGATGCCATCTCGCAACTCGATTTCCCGGTCGTGCAAGCGGCCGCCATCGTGATTGTCTTGATATTCGTGACCACCAATTTTTTGACGGACCTTCTTTATGTCTGGCTTGATCCGCGCATCCGATTTAGCGCATAAGCGCGCAGCCTGGCTGCGGCATGACCCGGACCCGTCGCGCGCGAGCGGTCTGTCGGGCCTTGCGCGGCTCAGCCGGCGAGCGCGCGCGCTTGCCCGTCGACCAATGCTGCTGACCGCCTGGCTGCTCCTGACCGTGCTGATCGGTTGCGCCCTGTTCGCGCCTTGGCTCGCGCCTTACCAACGCGATGCGATCGATCTGAGCTCGACGCTCGGCGCCCCTTCCGCTCAACACTGGTTCGGCGCCGACCAGCTTGGCCGCGATGTGCTGACGCGCGTTATCTGGGGCGCACGCTCGTCGCTGTCGCTGGCTGCATTGGCGGTGATCTGCGGCGGCACCGTGGGTTGCGGCCTGGGTATCTTCGCCGGCTATCGGCGCGGCTGGCCCGATGCCCTGGTGATGCGCATCTGCGATATGCAATACAGCCTGCCGTCGGTGATTATTGCGATGGTCGCCACGGTGGCGCTGGGCTCGGGCACTGTCAATCTGGTTTTCGCATTGGTGCTGGCGACCTGGCCGCGCTTTGCGCGCGTGCTGCGCGCCGAAACACTGAGCTTGCGCAGCCGTGATTTCGTGCTGTTGGCGGAATTGAGCGGTGCCTCGGTATGGCGTGTGATGTGGCGTCATCTGTTGCCGAATCTGCTCGGCACCATCATCGTGCTGGCAACCCTCGACGTCGGTCTGGTCATCATGCTCGAAGCCACGCTCAGCTTTCTCGGCATCGGTATCCAGCCGCCCACGCCTGCCTGGGGCGGCATGATTGCCGATGGCCGCGGTTACCTGGACCAAGCCTGGTGGCTGTCGTTCTTTCCGGGTGGCGCGCTGCTGTTGACGGTGCTGGCGGTCAACACCGCTGGCGATGCGCTATTGCTGCGCTTTACCGGCCAGACCAGGGCACCGCGATGAGCGACGACGTGCTGCTGGAAGTCAAAGACCTCACCGTGCGATTGAACACGCCAGCGGGCGAAATCGAACCGGTCAGTTCGGTCAGTTTCAGCCTGCGCCGTGGACGCACGCTGGCATTGGTCGGTGAGTCGGGGTCCGGCAAAACACTGACCTGTCTGTCGCTGCTGCGCGCCGCACCGGCCAATGCGCGGGTTATTTCGGGACAGGTGAGATTCGAGGGTGAAGATCTGCTGGGCAAGTCGCTCGAAGCGATGCGACAGATGCGCGGCGAACGCCTGGCAGCCGTGCTGCAAGATGCAACCACGGCGCTCGATCCACTGTTCACGATCGGCGCGCAGATTGGCGAAGCCTTCCGCTATGGCGGCACCGCGCCGCATCGCGGCCCACTGCAAGCCAGCGTGATCGCCGCCATGCAGGGCGTGCAGATCCCCGCGCCCGAGCAGCGCTTGCACAGTTACCCGCATCAATTCAGCGGCGGCATGCGCCAACGTGCGGCGATGGCCATGGCCATGGCGCGCAAACCGACGCTGCTAGTCGCTGACGAGCCCACCACGGCGCTCGATGCGACCATCCGCCTGCAGATGCTGCGTATGCTGCGCGACGCACAACAGCGTCAGGGCATGTCGATTCTGTTCGTCACACATGACCTGCAACTGGTGAATTATTTTTGCGACGACGTGGCCATCATGTACGCCGGGCGCATCGTCGAGAGTGGTCCGGTCGAGCAGGTGTTCGCGCGGCCGCGTCATCCCTACACGATTTCATTACTGGCGGCGATGCCGTTGTTGTCGCGACGCGCGATGCGGCTGGCGGTAATCGAAGGACAGCCGCCGGCGTTCACCGATATGCCGGGCGGCTGCCGCTTCGCCCCGCGTTGCCCGCACGCCGATGCACAGTGCCATGCGCATTACCCACCTACGCAAACGGTGCACGCCGGCTGGCAGGCCGCCTGCTGGCATCAGGCACGGCTGGCGGTGACCGAAGCGGTGGCGGCATGAGCGAGGCGATCACGGTCCGAGGGCTGACCAAACACTATGCGCTGGGTGGCGGCTTGCTGCGTCGCGCACGACCCTTGCAGGCCCTCGCCGGTGTGTCGCTCAGCGTGCGCAGCGGCACCACCTTTGGCGTCGTCGGCGAATCGGGCTCGGGCAAAACCACACTGGCCAAGCTGCTGATGGGCGCTGAAGTGCCTACTGGGGGCACGATTGCCATAGAAGGGCGGCCGATGCGCGCCGACCAGTCGACTGATCTCGCGTGGCTGCGCACGGTGTTGCAACCGGTTCTGCAAGACCCGGACAACGCGTTGAATCCGCGGCTGCGCATCCGCGACATTGTCGAGGAGCCGTTGCTGCTGCAACGCGGCGATCTATCGCGTGAGGCACGTCAGCAGCGCGTGCTGGAGATTCTCGAACAAGTGGGCTTGAGCGCGGCACACGCCGAGCGCCACCCCGCGGAGATGAGCGGCGGCCAGAAGCAGCGTGTGGCGATTGCCCGCGCGCTGTCGCTCAGTCCGCGCATCGTGATCCTCGACGAACCGGTATCGGCCCTCGATGTCTCGGTGCAGGCGCAAGTGCTCAATCTGTTGCATGACATGCAGCGCGCGGCGGCGTTGACCTACGTGCTGATCTCCCACGACTTGGCCGTCGTGGCACACATGAGCACCGATGTCGCGGTCATGTATCTCGGAAAAATTCAGGAACTCGGACCGACCGATGCAGTGCTGGCCCGACCCCGGCATTTCTACACGCAGGCCTTGATTCAAGCATCGCAGCCGCTGCGCGGCGCGGCGATCGAGGTATTGCACGGGGAGATTCCGTCGCCGCTCGAGCCACCCAGCGGGTGTCGCTTTCATCCGCGCTGCGTGCACGCCGTGCCGCGCTGCCGCGTAGATGAGCCGGCGCTGCGACAGATCGAACCCGCGCATTGGGTCGCCTGCCATCTCGCTTAAGCCACTTCTGTCTCGATAATCACGCTTACTGGATTTTTATGAAATTGCTTTTGCCCGTTGCCGAGGACATCGACCGGATGCGACGCACGCTGCTGAAGCTGGCCGTCGCCGGCACCGGCATGCAACTGGGCGGCGCACTCGCCTGGGCTGCAACGCGGCCTTACGCGGCAGACCGCGATACGCTGGTGATCGGCGTCGACAAGAATTTCGCCAGCCTCAATGGCGTGATTGCGGGCACCGGTGATTCGGATCGCTATGGCTTGCAGGTTTTCGACAAGCTCTACACCTTCGATGCCGCTGGCTTGCCGACGCCTGAGTTGGCCACTGCTGTCGACATTTCCGCCGATGGGCTGCGCTACACCTACCATCTGCGGCGCGGTGTGAAGTTTCAAAATCACCGCGAACTGACCTCCGCCGATGTCAAATTCACTATGGAGTTCGCGCTCGACCCGATCAACCGCAGCGCGCGGCGTCCCTTCTTCGCGCCCTCTGTCGACGGTGTCGAAACACCGGACCCTTACACCGCGGTGTTCCGACTGAAGATCGCGGATGCGGCCTTTGCCAACAAGATTGCCGGCTACTTGCCGATCTTGCCGAAAGACTATGGCTCGTCGCAGCCCGCGGGCGACTTCTTCGCGCGCTCGCCGATCGGCGCGGGGCCGTATCGGGTGAAGTCGTTTTCTACCGATAACGAGACGCTGGAACTGGAACGTTTCGATGACTATTGGGGGCCGAAGCCGTCGATTCGCAGATTGGTTTTCAAGACACTGAAGGACGAAGGCAATCGCGTGAATGCCTTGCTGGCAGGGGAGGTCGACGTGGTGGTGGGAGTGCCTTATCAAGACTTCGCGCGCTTGCAGAACAACGCTAACGTCACCGCGGTAACGAACCCCGCAGCGGCGCCGTTTATTGCACGGCCCTTTGCCAACGATCCGAAGCTCCCGTATTACAAGCGCGAAGTGCGTCAGGCACTGAATTACGCGATCGACAAAGACGCGATCGTCAAATCGGTGCTGCACGGCATCGGCGAGCCCCTGGCATCGGGTATCTCGCGCTATTACCCCTATGGCAGCGACTCGCGCATCAAGCCCTATCCCTACGACCCGAAACGAGCGCGTGAGTTGTTGACGCAAGCGGGCTTCGCTAACGGCTTCGATACGCAGTTGATCATCTCCAGCGAGAACCCGCGCGCGCTTGCCGAGGCGGTCGCCGCGTACTGGGGCCAGGTGGGAGTGCGCGCCAAAATCCAGGTGGTCGACTACGCCTCGTGGGTAGCGCGCAACAACACGCATATGGCCGGACCGGTGACGATTCAGCAAGTAGCCAATGCCATCTACGACCCGATTCATCCGGTAACCGGCCTTTACAGCAAGGGCGGCAGCTGGTCCGATTATTCGAATCCGGAAATTGAGCAGCTACTGACGAAGCTGTCGAATACGCCAGATCGGCAGCAGCGCGACCTGCTGTTTCAGCGCATCGACGACATCTTGCATGACGATGCCGCCGCCATCTATATCTCGGAAATCCTGCGCGTCTACGCCCGCAAGCGCACCTTGCAATGGGCGCCCACGCGTGGCACGGCCGCACTGGACTTCCGCAAAGCAGCCTGGAGCTAGGCTGCACTCACATGCCCGAAACCCTATGAACAATGCATTGAACAGCCCGGCACTGCAGCAGTATCTGAACGATGCGGCGCTGCACCTCGGCGACGCTCCCGCCAATTGGGTGGCGCCGCGCGCCGACACACAGCACGACGTACTGATCGTCGGCGGTGGCCAGAGCGGCGTGACGCTCGCCTATGCGCTGCGCCGCGCCGGTGTGCACAACGTCAGCGTAGTCGAAGCCGCCAGCGAAGACCGCACCGGCAGTTGGCGCAGCAAGGCGCGCATGGTCACGCTGCGCACGCCGAAGACCAATCTCGGTCCCGATCAGGGCAATCCGTCACTGACCTTTCGCGCCTGGTACGAAGCTCGGCACGGCCGCGACGCCTACGAAGCAATAGGCAGGATCAGCACTTCGGACTGGAGCGACTATCTGCTCTGGCATCGGCAGCAAACCGGTATTGCGGTGCGCTTCGACACGCGCGTGCTGCGGGTGGACGGCGACGTCGACTCGGGGCATCTCAAAATCACGCTGTTGGTGGATGGCGTCGAGCGCGTCGAGACGGCACGCAAAGTCGTGCTGGCCACGGGCCTGGTGGGCGGCGGTGAAGTGAATATTCCGGCGGCATTGCGCGAGGCACTGCCACGCGAAGTGCTGTCGCATACCGATGACCCGCTCGACTTCAGTCAATTTGCCGATCGGACCATTGCCGTGGTCGGCGCCGCATCCGCTGCATTCGATGCCGCCGGCAGCGCATTGGAAGCGGGCGCGCGCGAGGTGCATCTGTTTTGTCGGCATGCCGATCTGGCGGCATCCAGCAATATGTCGACGCTGTCTTATCCGGGCGCGGCCGAGAACTTTTTCGAGTTGCCGGACGACGTACGCTGGCGACTCGCCAATCACTTCCGTGCGCGCGCGCCTGGCCCCACGCCCGACACCGTGCGTCGCGCCACGCGCTTCGATAACTTCTTCATACATCTGCAAGCGGCCGACGCGCGCTTCAGTTTTCAAGATAACGCGGTGCAAGCGCACTTCGACGGCGCGCATCTGACATTCGATCATTTGATTGCCGGCACCGGTTACCGCATCGATCTCGCCGCGCGTCCCGAATTGCGTTCGCTCGCGCCGCATGCGACCTTGTGGCGCGACCGCGCCGCCGTGCCGGAGACGCAGCGCGATAGTCCTGTCGCGACCTACCCTTATCTGGGCCCGGGCTATCGACTGGAAGCGAAGCAGGCCGAATGGGCGCGTGTGCTGCACAACGTGCACTGCTTCAACTTCGCGGCGATCGCCAGCTATGGCCGGCACGTGGGCGACGTCGGCAGCTTGCGCTACGGCATTCCGCGGCTGGTGCAGCAATTGGTGCGCGACCTGTTCATCGATGACCTCGACCACCACCTGACGCGTCTGACGGCGGCCGTGCTGCCCGAGCTGGACGCCGCCGACTACGCCGCATCGGCGGCAGCCGGTGAAGCGCGCCGCCATGCCCAGCGCCCCGTCCGCTAAGCGTTTTATCGAGATAAACAAACCATGACTTCGATTGCTACCGCCGCCCCCGTGGCCGCCGCGCCGGCACGCCAGCCCGTGCACCAAGCTCCCACGCCGCTCGACATCACGCCGCTGGCGGTGCGCATCGGCGCGCGCATCGACAATCTCGAATTGTCAGGGGAATTGGCGCCTGCCACCGTCGCCGCGATTCGTGCGGCACTGCTCAAGCACAAGGTCATCTTCTTCCCCAGGCAAACGCAGCTGAGCGCGCGGTCTCACGAAGCCTTCGCGAAACTGCTGGGCACCTTGCAAGCGCATCCGGCACGACCGGCGCTCGAAGGCACCGAAGTCACGTTGACGCTGGACGGGCGCCTGGTGCGTTCGAACACCTGGCACACCGACCTGACCTTCCTGAATGCTTTTCCCAGCATTTCGGTATTGCGTGGCGAAGTGATTCCACCGCTAGGCGGCGATACGCTGTGGGCGAATACCGCCAGCGCCTACGAACACCTGCCCGAGCCCTTGCAACGCCTTGCCGACAGCCTCTGGGCGACGCATTGCAATGTGTTCGACAACAGCGCGCTGCTGCCCGACGACAGCGCGGCGGCACTGGCCTACCAAGCCGAACTGGCGCGCCGCAAGGTAATCGAGACAGATCATCCGCTGGTGCACGTGCATCCTGAAACTGGCGAGCGCGCGCTGCTGCTCGGCCACTTCATTAAACGCATCATCGGCCTGAGCAGCGTCGACACCGGCCACTTGCTGGCGCTGTTCAATCACCATGTGACGGCGCCGGAGAATGTCGTGCGCTGGCGCTGGCAGACCGGTGACATCGCAATTTGGGATAACCGCGCCACCCAGCATCGCGCGATCGACGACTACGGCACGCAGGAGCGCATCGTGCGCCGTGTCACGCTGGCCGGCACGCCGACGCGCAGCATCGATGGACGTGGGAGCGTGACGCGCAGCACGGCGTAACGGCGCTACGAGGGGGCGTCGGCCGTTTGCCGCCACCCTCGACTGCAAGCACTGGCAAGTGCCGACCGCCGCATCCAAGCTATACGGCGGTCGCTTAAATTAACGCTGGCTTATCGAGATACGGACGGCTGACCGCCCGATGGCTGCGCATAGCGATGCGAGTTGTGCCGCACCAGCTCGCCGGTCACCTCGTCGAAACCCAGACGCTCGGTCAGCGTTTCCAGCGCGCGTCCATACAGATGCAGTTGCCACGCCGTTTCGCTGCCGCCGGTGTGAATACTGTGAAAATCATTGGGCAAGAAATGCACGCCGCTGCCAGGGCGCACCACCACTTCGCGCGCCACTTTCAGCTCGGCATGCTCCGGATCGGAGCCGTCGTCCACGCGCTGATAGATGCGATTGATCTCCTCGCCCTTCACCGCGGCAACCACGACCCAGGTGGTGTGGTTATGCGGTGCACTGTTCTTGCCCGGATTCAATACATTGAGATAGAGCGCATAGCTCTGGTCGGCGTCTTCATGCAGCGAATAGCGAAATTTGAAGGGCAGCGCGCGCCTTTCCGGTGGCTCTCGCTAAATAGTGGGCAATGTGCGGCGCCGCCAGTGCATAATCAGCTACCGCATCGTTTGCAGTTTCGCGGCCTCAAGCGCCGCGGGTGCTTCATCGAGAGTCGGCGGTACCCACGACTAATATCGAGATACCGCCATCGCTCTTTGCTGCCTGTCGCCCGACAGGGGCCGGCGAAAGTCAGACGACTTCGCGTCGTCGCGGGAAATCCTGGTGACAACCACCGCCGCCGCAACTGCAGCATCCGACCTTACCTTCCCGGTGGTCGGAATCGGTGCGTCGGCCGGTGGACTGGAAGCCATCTCGGAATTGCTGAGCGGCATCGCACCGCAAAGCGGCATGGCGTTTCTGGTGGTGCAGCATCTGGCGCCGCTACGCATCAGCCTGCTGCCGGAGATTCTTGCCAAGCATACATCGATGCCAGTGCTCGAGGCCGTCGATGGCATGCCGCTCGAAGTCGACCACGTCTATGTGATTCCGCCCAACACCAGCATGTCGATCGTGCAACGCCAAGTGCGACTGCAGCCGCGCGGCGAAAGCCTTGGGCCGCCAATGCCGATCGATGATCTGTTCGATTCGCTGGCCCGCGATGTCGGCGTCGATGCCATCGGCGTGATTCTCTCGGGCAATGGTTCGGATGGCGCACTTGGGCTGCAAGCGATTCAAGCCGGTGGCGGCATCACCTTCGCGCAAGATCCCGGTTCGGCGCGCCATAGCAGCATGCCGCAAGCGGCAATCGGCACCGGCTGTGTGGACAGCGTGCTCGCGCCACGCGATATTGCGCGCGCGATCGCACGCATAGGGCTTTATCCGCAGCGCGCCCTCGATCAACTCGAACTCACCGGCTCGACGACGGATCCGGACAATCACAGCCTGCGCCCACTGTTTCGGCTGCTACGCAGTGTCTGCAATATCGACTTCACCTATTACAAGCGCGGTACCGTGCAACGCCGGCTGTCGCGTCGCATGGCGCTGCGCGAAATAACCTCGATCGACGACTACGTCACCTTGCTCAACAACGACACGGTGGAGACGATCGCACTGGGCCGCGATCTATTGATTCGCGTAACCGAGTTTTTTCGAGACCCAGAGACTTTCGAGGAATTGGCGCGCAGCGTCTTTCCGCGCCTGATCGGTGCGCTCGATGCGCAGCGGCCAATCCGCATCTGGGTACCCGGCTGCGCGAGTGGCGAAGAGGTTTATTCGATCGCCATATGCGTACTGGAATATCTGGGCGAAAACGTTGCCACGCCGCAGATCCAATTCTTCGGCACCGACGTCAGCGTGGATGCACTCGAAACCGCACGCGCGGGCCGCTATATCGAAAATATTGCGCGCAACGTCTCGCCGGAACGGCTGGAACGCTTTTTCGTGCGGGAAGGCGATCATTACTGCATCGACAAAGCCGTTAGAAGCCTGTGCACCTTCGCGCGCCATAACGTTGCTACCGATCCGCCTTTCTCGAGAATCGACCTGATCAGTTGTCGCAATCTGCTGATCTACCTCGACCCGATGCTCCAGCGCAACGTGATGCCGCTGCTCCACTACGCATTGCTACCCGACGGCATACTGATGTTGGGACCATCGGAATCGGTGGGCGCGTCGTCCGAGCTCTTCAAGGTGATTCCCAGCACGTCGAGCAAGCTGTTCAGCAAAAAGCCGCGCCCAGGACGGCCGCGCATGGGGCTGCCGGCAGCGGCTGTCACGCCGAAATCCATGCTCAGCACGCTGCCCTCCAGCAGTGGACGTGACGTACCGTCGCGTGCCGAGCTACTGCGGCGCGAGGTGGATCGCCTGACCTTGCAGCGCTACACGCCGCCCAGCGTGTTGTGCGATGAGGAATTGAATATCCTGGAATTCCGCGGTGACACCTCGGCTTATCTTATTAATCCGAGCGGACCGCCCAGCAGCAGTCTCAAGCGCCTGGCGCGCCCGGAAATTTTTCTGGCCATCGATGAGGCTGTCAGGCAGGCGCGTCGGGAAACGACGGTTGTACTAAAAACTCCCATCCGGCTCAGCACCGCCGATAGCGTTCAAAGCACGACCATCGAAGTGCACCCGGTACAGTTGGACGAGGCACGGGGACAATGGTGGTATCTAATTTTCTTCGAAGCGCTGCCGCGGCATGCGCGGCTGACTTCGCCGACCGCCCGCGACTCGCTGCGAGGCGCTATCGCGCGGGCTTTGCGCAACACCCTGTGGCGCCCTGCCCCCGGCAGTCATAGCGACAAAGATCTTGAAATCGACAGACTGAGCGCCGAACTCGATAAGAGTCACCGGCATTTGCTGGTCATGCTCGAAGAACATGAAAGCGCGCGCGAAGACCTGCGTGCCAGCGAAGAAGAGTTGCTGTCGAGCAATGAGGAATTCCAGAGCACCAACGAGGAATTGGAAACCGCGAAGGAAGAGCTGCAGTCGGTCAACGAGGAATTGACGACTACCAACGACGAACTGCGTTATCGCAATCACGAGCTCAAGACGGCCAGCGACGAGGTCACGCGCGCCCGTGATTTCTCGCAGGCGATCGTCGAGACCATGTCCGAGCCCCTGTTGGTGCTCGAGGCCGATTTGATGATTACTCAGGCCAACCGTGCGTTCTATCAAACCTTCCAGACCTCGCCCGAGCAGACCATCGGCACCAAGCTGTACGCGCTCGGCAATGAGCAATGGAATATCCCGGCGTTACGCGAATTACTCGAAGAAGTGATGCCGCAGCGTACCAATGTGCGGGACTATCAGATTACTCACGAGTTTCCCGGTATCGGCTTGCGCACCATGCAACTCAGCGCGATGCGCATCGCCTGGCCCGCGCAAGCGTTAATCCTGTTGACGATCGCCGACGTCACGCAACAGCATCAAGCCTTCGGTCGCTTGCAATCGGCCGACCAGCAAAAGAACGAATTCCTGGCCATGCTCGCGCATGAATTGCGCAATCCGCTGGCGTCGATTCGCAACGGCTTGCAGGTGTGGGAACGCGACACCGCCGACAAAGCCACACAGAAGATTGCACGCGAAGCGGCGCAGCATCAGCTCGACCACGAGATTCGCCTGGTGGAAGATCTGCTGGACGTGTCGCGCATTACGCGCGGCATCATTGTTCTCAAAATAGAGCGGATCGATCTGGTCGAGACCGTGCGCCGCGCCACCGAGGCCATGCGCGCGGAATTCGAGGCCTGCCAGCTTGCGGTGACGCTGGCGTTTCCGCTGGAGATGCTGCCAATTTCTGCCGACGCGATGCGCGTCGAGCAAATCGTCACGAATCTGTTAGGCAACGCGATCAAATACACAAGGCCCGGTGGCGCGGTTCGCATCTCGATCGAACGCCAGGGCGACGAGGCGGTGCTGACCCTGGTCGACAGCGGCATCGGCATGGCGCCCGAGTTCCTGCCAACGATTTTTGATATTTTCGTACAGGCTGAGCGCTCGCTCGATCGCAAGGCGGCCGGTCTCGGTCTCGGGCTGGCCCTGGTGCACCGCCTGGTGGCCCTGCATCGCGGCAGCGTGCAGGCCTATAGTGAAGGGCTCGACCGCGGCAGCGAATTCGTGGTGCGCTTGCCGGCCCTGCCGCGCGACAGCGTGGCCGGAGAGGCCGCGCAATACGTCGTGTCGGACCTGCCGGCGCTCGGCGGCACGCGCATTCTGGTGGTGGACGATAACCTGGATGCGCTGGAAAGCAGTGCCGCGCTGTTGCGCATCGACGGACACGATGTGCGCACTGCACGCGACGGGCCCAGCGCGCTGCGCTGTGTCGAGGAATTCAAACCCGAGGTGGTGTTGCTCGACATCGGCTTACCCGAGATGGACGGCTATGAGGTTGCGCGCCGACTGCGGCTGATGCCAGCGCAGAGCGATACCTTGCTGATCGCGCATAGCGGCTATGGCGAAGAGGAACATCTCGAACGCGCCAGACAGGCCGGCTTCGATCACCATCTCGTTAAACCGGCCGACCTCAGCCGCTTGACGGCATTGATCCGGCAGTGCCGGGAAGAGCGCAGGTCGGCGGACGATAACTAGGCTTTTGCGGCAGGCAAAATGTCGAGCACCCGCTCGGCCGGCCGGCACAGGCGCACCCCCAAGGGCGTGGCAACCAGCGGCCGATTCATGAGAATCGGGTGTTCCTCGATCGCATCGAGCAATTGCTCGTCGCTCAGCGATGCGTCGCCGAGGCCAAGCTCGGCATACGGCGTGCCCTTCTCGCGCACTATGTCGCGCACGCTGAGGCCGGCGCGGGCGAGCAGCTTTTTCAACGTTTCCCGGCTGGGCGGCGTTTTCAGGTATTCAATCACCTCCGGCTCGACGCCGGCCTCACGGATCAACGCCAAGGCGTTGCGCGAGGTGCCGCATTTGGGATTGTGATAGATGGTGACGGTCATATGCGTTGTCCTTGCGTAGTTGAAATCTGGAGATTTTCTGCTAGCGCATCCGTGCCTCAAAGCGTTTCCGATACCAGAACGTCCACACCGTCAGCGCGCCGTAAATGCCATAGCTGACCACCGGTGACACCAACAGAAATCGCTCGATCGGCCAGGTCCAGGCCATCCAGCAGCGCAGCAAATTTTCTCCCACCAGCCCGATGCCCCACACCAACGTCATCAGGCGCACCAAACGCCGCAGTGCCGGGCGCTCGTCCCAGGCAATTTCGAAGCGCGCGGCGGCGCCGTCCTCGCGGCGCGCCACGGTAGCGCGCGCCAGGTAAAAAATCAGCGGTCGCGGCCACAGCAGCGACAAGAGGAAGGCCGCGCCGATCGCGCCCGATATCAATGATTCACGCACCAGCAGCAGCCGCGGACTGCCGCCGAGCGCCATCAGCCCTACCGACAAAGCAATGCCGACAACCACCAGCACGCTGAGTGCGTCGACGCGCCGGGACCGCGCAAACTCGATCACGCTCCAGACGATCGGCGGCGCCGCCGACGCATAGAGCGCGCCGAGCATGCCCCAGTGCGGCAGCGCGAGGCGATAGGCCAGCCAGGGCAGCAAGAAATTCACGCCGAGTTCGATCGCCATATTGGCGCGCAGCTTCGTCATCTGTCAGCGTCCGACGGGGCCAGCAGCGTGGCCGCCGCCGCGGCGCCGCCAGCACGCCCGGCACAGACACGGCATAATCCCCGGCACCGGCCACCCGAGCGACCCCATAGTCGCAAGCGGTGCGTCAGAACCGCCGTCTCAGCACCCTCCAGCCAGATTTCCCTCATAACCGCCCCATGTCTACCGTTCATAAGTCACGTCGTCCTCTGGTCATTGCCGCAGTCATGGCCTCTATGGCGATGGTCGCGATCGAGGCCACCATCGTCGCCACGGCGATGCCGCAGATCGTTACGCAACTCGGCGGCCTGCATCTGTACAGCTGGGTATTTTCGTCGTTTCTGCTCACGCAAACGGCCATGACCGTGGTGTTCGGCAAAGTGGCCGATCTGTACGGCCGCAAGCCGGTGGTGCTGGCGGGCATCGCGATCTTCCTGGTGGGCTCGGTGCTCGCCGGCTTTGCCTGGTCGATGCCGGCGATGATCGCGTTCCGCCTGATCCAGGGCGCCGGCGCCGGTGCGATCCAGCCGGTGACGATGACGATCGTCGCCGATCTGTATCCCGCGCACGAACGCGGCAAGATCCAGGGCTACCTCGCGAGCGTCTGGGCCATTTCGGCGGTACTGGGGCCGATGGTGGGCGGCCTGATTATCCGCGATCTGTCGTGGTCGTGGATTTTCTGGATGAACGTGCCGATCGGCTTGGCCTCGGCGGTGGGCTTTATCGTCTTCCTCCGCGAGCAGGAAAGGCATGCGCGACCAGCGCTGGATATTCCCGGTGCGGTACTGTTCACGGTGGCGATCGGCACGCTGATGATGGCCTTGACCGACTTGGGCACCTCCGATACCTCGCGTGCGTCGATCGAATTCGTGGTGTTTTGTGTGTGCGCGGTGTTGTTCTTCATGCAGGAGCGGCGCGCCGTCGACCCGATGATGTCGTTCGAACTGTGGGGTCACCGCGCGATCGCCGCGGCGAATGGCTCGACCTTGTTCGCGGGCATGGTCATTATGGGCATCACGTCGTTTCTGCCGATGTATGTGCAAGGCGTGCTGCATCGCACGCCGGTGGTCGCGGGCCTGGCGCTCACCATGATGATGCTCGGCTGGCCGACCGGCTCGACCTTGTCGGTGCGGGGCTTCCAGCGCTTCGGCTTGCGTGCGCTACTGGTGTTCGGTAGCAGTATCGTGCCGCTGGGCGCGGTCGTCTTCGCCTTTCTCACGCCAGACAGTTCGCCGGTGCTGGCCGGCGTCGGCTCATTGATCATGGGCCTCGGCATGGGAGTGGCCAGCGTTACCGCACTGGTGCTGATCCAGGAAATCGTACCGCCCGCGCAGCGCGGCAGTGCCACTGCGTCGAATCTGTTCTCGCGCAATCTGGGCAGCACCTTGGGCGCGACGCTGTTTGGCGCAGTGCTCAACTATGGACTCGCGCATACGCAAAGTGCCGTGCGGGTGACGGCGGATCAGATCAAGCAGCTGCTGGAGCTTCAACCGGCGGGCATGGTGGTGAACCCGATCGTACGGCTGGCCTTGCATCATTCACTGCACATGACCTTCGTGGCAATGTTCGTGATCGCCATCGCGGTGATGTTGACCGCGATGCTGGTACCGGCGGTGCGGCTCGGTCGCAATCGGCAGGTGTCGGTGCACGAGGCGCTTTGAGGGAGCGACGCCTGCAGCGCCATGCATGGCCTCGTTTACAATGTGCGGGCGTTTTTCGTGTCGCCACAGCATATTTGGCAAGTCAGGAGTGAGGCCTTCATGATCATCAAACCGCGTGTACGTGGCTTCATCTGCGTCAGCACCCATCCCACCGGCTGCGAAGCCAACGTCCGACAGCAGATCGACTATGTCGCCGCGCACGGCGCGATCGCGAATGGACCGAAGAAAGTGCTGGTGATAGGCGCGTCGACCGGATATGGCCTGGCCGCCCGCATTACCGCCGCGTTCGGCAGCGCCGCGGCCACCCTCGGCGTGTTCTTCGAGCGCCAGGGCGACGCCAACAAACCCGCCAGTCCCGGCTGGTACAACACCGCCGCATTCCACAAGTTCGCCGGCGCGCAAGGGCTGTACGCGAAGAGCATCAACGGTGACGCTTTCTCCGACGCGATCAAGCAAAAGACCATCGAAACCATCAAGGCCGATCTCGGCCAGGTCGACCTGGTGGTGTACAGCGTTGCCGCACCGCGCCGCACGCATCCCAAAACCGGCGAGGTGTTCAGCTCGGTGTTGAAGCCGATCGGCAAGACCATCAGCCAGCGCGGCCTCGACACCGACAAGGAAGAGATTAAAGAGACGGTGCTGGAACCGGCCACGCCAGCCGAAATCGACAATACCGTGGCGGTGATGGGCGGCGAAGATTGGCAGATGTGGATGGACGCCTTGCTCGCAGCGGATGTTCTGGCCGAGGGCGCCAAGACCACGGCATTCACCTATCTGGGTGAAAAGGTCACGCACGACATTTATTGGAACGGCTCGATCGGCGCGGCCAAGAAAGACCTCGACCGCACCGTGCTGCGGATTCGCGACAGCCTGGCGCCCAGGCATGGCGATGCACGCGTCTCGGTATTGAAAGCGGTGGTCACGCAAGCCAGTTCGGCAATCCCGATCATGCCGCTATACCTGTCGTTGCTGTTCAAGGTGATGAAGGAACAGGGTACGCACGAAGGCTGTATCGAGCAGGTGTACGCGCTTTATCGAGACAGCTTGTATGGCGCTACGCCGCACCTCGACGAAGCGGGCCGCCTGCGTGCGGACTACAAGGAGCTGCGGCCGGAAGTGCAAGATCGGGTGCAACAGCTATGGAACCAGGTTACGCGCGAGAATCTTTATGAGATGACCGATTTCGCCGGCTATAAGACTGAGTTCCTGCGGCTTTTCGGCTTCGCGGTGGAAGGAGTCGACTACGAAGCCGACGTCAACCCCGACGTGCGCATTCCCGATCTGATCTGACACCTGGCGCCGAGAAAATGCCACGCGCGCGACGCTGATGCGCGTGGCACAGCGTCTCGATTACTGCGCCAACGCGCTCCGCATTGCGCGCCGGCCATACCGCCGGCCCATGATCATGACGCCGATGCCCGCTATCAGCACGGGCAAGGCCGCTGCCTGGAAGATCTGCGCCGGCGTCCAGTGTGCCGAATACATGAAGCCCACCACTAGCGGTCCGGCGATGCCGCCCAGACGGCCAATGCCGAGCGCCCAGCCCACCCCGGTCGAACGCAGATTCAACGGGTAATAGACCGCGGCCAGCGCGATCACGCTCTTTTGGCCGCCGCTGATGCAGAAGCCGGCACAGAACACCGCGGCCATCAGCCAGCCAGTGCTGGTCGCGGCAAACGCACTGGCCACCAACACCATGAACAGCGTGCCTGCCACGTACATCACGGCCAGCGTCACGTAGGGGCCGACGCGATCCATCGCAAGCCCGAGCGGCAGCGCCGACAGCACGCCCGCAACGGTGGGCATGGCGGTGATCCAGACGACCGTTGCCACGGGGTAATGCAGGCCGGTCAGCATGGTTGGCAGCCAACTCTGCATGAAATAGAACTCGGCCAGATTCAGAAAGAAGATGCCCCACAACAGGAAAGTGCCGATCGAGGTAGTGCCGTCGAATAGCGCTTTCACGCCGGCGCGTCGTTCGCCCTGATCCTCCAGGATGAAGCGACTGCCGGCGGGTATGTCCGTATGCGGAAACAAGCGTTGCAGCACGCCGCGGATGCGCACCTCGCCGTCGCTCTTCTGTCTCAGAAATGCCAGTGACTCGGGCAACATCAAGGCAAGCGGCAACGCCAACAGCAACGGCGCGATGGCGCCCACGGCCATCACCGATTGCCAGCCATGTGTGGGCAGCAACATACCCGATACCATCCCGGCCACCACGAAACCCAAAGAGAAACCGCAGTACACCAGCAGCACGAAGGTGGCGCGCAGGCGCTTCGGCGCGAATTCGCAAGTCAATGCCACGGCGCTGGGCGCGGCGGCGCCCAGGCCGATGCCGGTGAGGAAGCGCAGGCCGATCAACTCGGTAACGTTGCTCGCGAACACCGTGAACAAGGTGAAGATCGCGAACAGCACGGTGCTTGCGACCATCATGCGCTTATGCCCAAAGCGCGCCGACAACGGTGAAATAGCGAGATAGCCGACCATCAGGCCGACCAGCGCCGCCGAGAAGATCGACCCCAAGATCTCGCGCGGCAGATGCCATTGCCGCGCCACCACCGGCACGATATAGCTGACCGCCTGGGTATCGAAACCGTCCAGGAACATGAGTAAAGCGCACAGCAACACCAGCACCGCCAGGCGCAGGCTGACGCGTCGTGTTTCGATAATCTCGGAAACGTCTATTGGCGTTGCCACAATCTTGTCTCCAGCTCGGGGGTTAAGCGCAGCCAGGTGCATCGGCTAGGGCTGCAGATCCGTTGGCACGAATGCGTCGGAAAAGAACTCGTCTTCCGGCAGGCCTGCGGCGATGCAGCCGGCGCGCGCGGCTGCGGTCATCGACGGATTGCCGCACGCATAGACCTGGAAATCGGCCAGCGACGGATGATCTTCCAGCACTGCCTCGTGTACGAAGCCGCGGCGCCCGCTCCAGCCGTCGTCAGCTTCCGACAACACCGGCACATAGCGCAGCGCACCGGCTTCGGCCCACTTCGCCGGCAGTTCGTCGAGATAAAGGTCTTGCAGGCGCCGCGCGCCCCAGTACAGGTACAAGGGGCGCGGCAGCTTGCGCTTGATGGCGTCCTCGACAATCGATTTCAGCGGTGCGAAGCCGGTGCCGGTCGCCAGCAGGAGCGCCGGCTTGTTCGAGTCGTCTCGAAAAAAGAATTCGCCGAAGGGCAACTCGAGGCGCAGCTTCTGGCCGGCCGCCAGCTCTTTCAGCCGCGCGTCGGAAAAACGACCGCCCGGCACGTGCCGCACATGCAACTGCACACCATCGTTCTGATGCGGCGGATTGGCCATCGAATAATTGCGGCGATTCTCCGCATCGAGATGTACTTGCAGATACTGTCCGGCGCGGAACTTCGCGCGCACCCCCGCAGCGAAGCGCAACTGCAGCACGCTGACGTCGTCGGCCGGCTGGGTGATGCGCAGCACCGTGGCGTCCAACGTCTTGCGCGGCATCGGCTCGCGTTTCTCGATTTTGCGCGGCGCAATGGTCAGGTTCGACGCCGGTCGCATGCAGCACAGCAGCACACGCTCGGCCGGCGCCTCGATCAGGCCCTGCACGCTCGAAACCCCATGACCTGCGGCAAGGCCGCCCTCGCAGGTCGCGCACACGCCTTTGCGGCACGAATAAGGCAACGCATAACCAGCGCGTTCCGCCGCGTCGAGCACGGTTTCGTCGCCGCCGCACTCGAACGCGATGTCACTCGCGGCAATCTGGATTTGATAGGACAAGCCAAGCCTCGCTTCGATCATTACGAGATACTGGAAGGTTCGACGGGCGCGGGCAGGCTGCCGCTCGCGAGCAAGCTGATGGCACCGAGCAATGGGCCGGCGTCGGCCTTGAGCGTGCCGGCGATGTCGAAACCGCTGCCGTGTCCGACGCTGGAAAACACCACGCCGGCACCGATCGACAAGGCCGCCGAGTGGCGGCCGGCGCGCAACTTCACGGGAATGTGGCCCTGGTCGTGATACATCGCCACGAACACATCGACGTCGTCGCGCGTGAGCAGCAAGTCGGCGCCCTGCGGACCGATCACTTCGATACCTTCGGCACGCAATGCCAACGCCGCCGGCTCGGTTATCTCGATATCTTCGTGACCGAACAAACCACCCTCGCCGGCATGCGGATTGATGCCCATCAGTCCGACGCGTACATGCGCCACGCCCATCAGTTGCAGGGCGCTTACCGCCGCACGCGCCGCACCCTCCACGTGTTGCCGACTCAAGCGTGCGAGGGCGCCGGCAATGCCTTCGTGCAGCGTCGCATGCACGATTCGCAAGCCCCCGCCGACCAGCAATAGATAGACGTCATCAGCCGCCAG
Organism: Janthinobacterium lividum; assembly: GCA_050955105.1. GTDB lineage: Bacteria > Pseudomonadota > Gammaproteobacteria > Burkholderiales > Burkholderiaceae > JBPBQZ01. Next base: position 63,635 of record JBPBQZ010000056.1, read on the forward strand.
CCCCATCTGCTGGGCCACGAAACCAGGGTAGCCCGCGAAGCGTACGCCGGAGGCATTGATGGCAGTTTCCGAATGCGGACACGCCACCACTGCGTGCGCCCGACCGGCCTGCGCGAACGCCAGCGCGGCACTCACGTAGGCAAGCGTCGCAGTGCCCGCGGCCGCGCTGACCTCACCCGGCACGAAGGCCTGCGGCGCCAAGGCCGCGACGTCCAGCAAATCGATGAGCGCGGCGTCGCGCGCCGGCAAGGCCGTGGTGCTGTCCACCTGCCGCACGCGCAGGTCCGCGGCACAACGCTCGGCGTACCAACGCACTACTGCGGCATCGCCCACCAGCACCACGCGCGGGCCGGCAGCGTCGGTCAGCCGCGCTGCCGCTTTTACAGCAATCTCAGGCCCGATACCGTTTGGGTCGCCGATAGCCAGGGCAATGATCGGCACCTGCTTCATAGCGGCAACGCCAGCAGCGTATCGATGCGCGAGCTATCGCACACCACCACACGCTGCTTGAGCTTCACGCCGTCGCCGACCGGCACGTAGATATCGAGATAGCGACCGGTCACGAACAAGCTGGTGCTGCCGTCGCGCATGATGCGCGCCACCATGAACGAGGTCTCGCTGTGGATTTCGCCGGGCGTTGCGGTTGAGACAGCGTCTGCGTTTTGCGCAACGATATAAGGCTGGCCCAGCAGATGGCGGTAGCTGTGGCGCTCATAGATGTTGGCATCGCGCAGCGAGGCAATGCGGTCGACCAGCATGCCGCGCGACGCGGCATAGATGAGGCCGGCGGCCAGGCCGCGCTTGTGGTTGTCGGCGGTAGTGACCTTGTACAGGCACGCGTCGATAAAGAAATCCGGCCACTGCGCGAGGTCGCCGTCGTCGATACAGCGGGCGTACTCGGCTTGAGCTGCGGCGATCAGGCGGAAGGTGTCTTGCATCATGCTGGTCTCAATATCCCATGGCGCCGCGGTAGGCTTTCCAGAAGCCGCGGATCGACGCTTCCGTGACGCGACTTTCACTGCTGCTGGCGGAGTCACCGCCCATTTCCAGCACCGAACAACTGTCTTCGGCACCGTCGATGCCGCGCTGGACAAAACCACCGACGCAACCGTCTTCCATCGAGACATAGCCCGCCGGCCCCACCAGGTTCGCTTGGCGCAGGCGCATTTCGCGCAACTCGGGTGTGTCTTCGGCGAACCCGAGATAGGTCCAGTTCAGCTCGGTCTGCTGGGTACCGCGCGGCAGGATCTGGCGCACCGCGATGGCGTTTTGAATTTGCTGCAGCACGAAGCCGGGAAATACCGAGAGGATCTGCAGCGTGATGCCGTCGCCGAATTCGTCGGCGCCCTGCAGCACCGAGTTGTCTTCCAGCTTGTGGCCGCTGTCGGAGCGAATGTTCTGTTGCGAATAGGCATTGGCGGCAGCTGCTTCGTCGCGATTCACGGCGGAGTAGCTGACGTGGTGACCACCGCTCGGATCGACCACGATGGCGCCGCGCTGCGACAGGCGGTTCAACTGGAAGGTGGTGAAAAACAGATGCAGGATGCTGGCGTGATACGAGTCTTTGACGTTCTCGACGTACAGCTTCCAGTTGTTCGGCAACATCTGCGTGAAACGACCCAGTATCACCGGTGTACGCCCTTCGAGCACGCGCGCGATATGGCCGATGATCTCTTCGCCCAGATAGTCTTCGAGCGGCGGCACGTCGTCGGCGAAGCTGCCGAACACCAGGCCGTGCAAGGTCTCCACGCGCAGCTTGCGCAAGCCATGCTCTTCCATGCAAAAGTCGGCCTTCATGCCGCCCTTGCCGTTGATGCCGTCCTTGAACGCTACACCCAATAGATCGCCTTGCAGGTTGTAGGTCCAGGCGTGATAGACGCAGCTGAAGTCTTTCGCATTGCCGGCGTCGTCGAGACACACTAATGCGCCGCGATGCGCGCAGCGGTTCTCGAACGCATACAACTCGCCATCGCTATCGCGCGTCACCACCACCGGCGTGTCACCGGCGAAGGTGCTGCGGAAATCGCCCGGCTGTTCGAGCTCGGCTTCCAGGCACAGGTAGTTCCAGCTGGCGCCGCGGAAAATCGCGTCTTGCTCGTCCGCATAAACATCCTGACTCTGGAACAGGGTGTAAGGCACGCGGCTGAGGCCCTGCGCCGGCCACTCGACGTGAGCGCGCGGCGCTTTCTTTATTGGGATGTAGCTCAAGACTCTCTCCATTCGCGGCAGTCGGCGGCGTTTCAAGCGGGCCGCTCGCGCGTCTTGCCAGGTGGACCGATGTCCGCGCACGCTTGACGCCGTCTGACCGATATGTTCGAATATCGAACACTGTTCGATAATTGATTTAAATATGGCATCTCGCAAACCCCCTGTCAATCCCGGCCGCCGATCTGTTGCGGCCACAGCCGCCAAGCCAGCTACTGAAACCAGGCTGCAGTCGAAGCATCTGGATCTTGTCAATGACACACAGCACGCGGCTGCCGCCGATGACGGGGCGCACGTTTTTGAGATGCAGGGCGAACGCACGCAGGCTGCGCCTGAAAGCATGGGCGGCCTGGCCAAAGGCCTGGCGATCATCGAGGCCTTCAGCGCCACCACGACGCGCATGACGATCGCCGACGCGGCGCGTTTTGCCGACGTGACCCGACCGGCCGCGCGTCGTTGCCTGCTGACCCTGGTCGAGCTGGGCTACCTGTCGCACGACGGGAAATTCTTTGCGCCCTTGCCGCGCATGCTGCGGCTGGGCGGGGCCTATCTGACCACCTCATCGCTCCCGCAGACCGCACAGCCATTCTTGATGGCGGCGCGCGATGAACTGCAGGAATCGGTGTCGCTGGCGGTGCTGGACGCGGGCGCCGCCGTATTTGTGGCCCGCGCCGAAGCGACGCGCATCGTCTCAACCGGCGCCAAGCTGGGCGGCAGGCTGCCGGCCTATTGTTCCGCCACCGGGCGCGTGCTGCTGTCGGAAAGTTCCGATGCGGAAATCCGTCAACACCTCGGCGCGCAGCCACTGAAGAAACTCACGGCCCACACGCCTACCACCTTCCAGGCGGTCGCCGCAGCGATGCGCCGGGCGGCCACGGACGGTTACGCGATCAGCGATGAGGAAATCGAGATAGGCATGCGCTCGATGGCGGTGCCGGTGCGCAGCCGCGGCGGCATCATCGAGGCAGCGTTGAGCGTCAGTGTGTTTTCAGCGCGCATCAGCGTCGCGACCATGCAGCGGGAGTTTCTACCGGTGCTGCAACGCGCCGCCGCACGGCTGGAACGCGCTTTGTGAGATATTGCGGCAGCCGTTGATTTCAAGATGCCTACGATGCGCGGCGACGTGCCATCATCCGAGCGCGCAACACAGTGCGGTAATTCTGGGTATTCGTCGCGGAAGCAAACGGGTATCGTTAGGGCAATTCGCCTGTTTTAACGAGACAACATGATCAAATACGATTTCAGCGGACGGCACGCCTTGGTAACCGGCGCGGCCAGCGGCATCGGCGCCGCGGTAGCACTGCGACTGCTCGAAGCAGGCGCACATGTCACTGCCTGCGATCTCAACGGCGCAGGCCTCGACGAGCACTTCGGACAATTGGCCGCCGATCCGGCGAATCGCGTCGAACGTCGCATTCTCGACGTCTCCAATCATGGCCAGGTGCAGACCTTGTTCACTGCGGTGGACAATCTGCGTCCCGTCGACATCCTGGTGCATGCCGCGGCAATCGCCGCGACGCCCGCGCCCATCGCGGAAACCGAGTTCGACGACTGGCAGCGCATCATCGCCGTCAATCTGACAGGTACCTTCAATATCAATAAAGCCGCGGTCCGCTGCATGCTGCAGCACGGCTATGGCCGCATCGTCAACTTCGGTTCGGTCTCGGCACTGGAAGGCACCGCCCAAATCGCCTCCTATGCCGCGTCGAAAGCCGCGGTAGCTTCGCTGACCTTGTCGTTGGCCAAGGAAACCGCCGCCCACGACATCGCTGTGAACTGCATCGTGCCGGCAGGCGTACGCACGCCGATGGTAGGCGTTGTCGATAGCAACGACGGCGGCAGCGATGGCGGCGAGTCGATAGTCACGCGCCGCATCGCCCGCAAGCGCCTTGCTGAAACCTCGGAAGTGGCCGACGCGGTGCTGTGGCTGTGCTCTTCCGAAAATTCGTTCACCACCGGTCAAGCCTTCAACTTCGCTGGGGCGCGCACCTAATCATCTCGAAATAGTGCGGTACTCGCGGCATGTCGTCGCCGATACCGTCTTATACTGTGGGCTCTGCAAAAGGCAATACCATTCCCTGTAGTCCGGTCATCGCACCAGGCTCATCCCAATCCGCCCACCAGAAGACGGATTCCAATGGAGACGCATGCAATGGCAGCACGCTCACTACGCGGCCGAGTCGCGATCATCGGCATCGGCGAATCTCAATATTACAAACACAGCCAGTCCCCCGACCCCGAATTCAAGATGGCGGTGCAGGCCATCCTGAACGCCTGCCGCGATGGCGGCATCGACCCGCGTGAGATCGATGGCTTTGCTTCTTACAGCGACGACCGCAACAATGCCTCGCGGCTTGCGGCAGCACTCGGCACGCGGCAACTGCGTTCGACCACCATGCAATGGGGCGGCGGCGGCGGTGGCAATTGCGCCGCCGTGGCCAATGGCGCCGCTGCCATTGCCGCCGGCCTGGCCGACTGCGTAGTGGTGTTTCGCGCGTTGGCGCAGGGTCAGTTTCAACGCTTTGGGGTGGCGCCCAGCGCGCCGACACTGTCCGGTGAAAAGTCCTTCGAAGCACCTTACGGCGTGCTGTCACCGGCACAGCGTTTTGCGATGAAGGCACGCCGCTTCATGCACGAACATGGCGTGAAGCAAGAAGCGCTGCGCGCCATCGCCATGGCCTCTTATCATCATGCGCAATCGAATCCGCGCGCGGTGATGTACGGCCGACCGCTTACGGAAGCGGCCTACGACGCGTCACGCTGGATTGTCGAACCGTTCCATTTGTTCGATTGCTGTATGGAGAATGACGGGGCCGCCGCGGTGATCCTGGTGCCGGCCGAGCGGGCGCGCGATTTTCCCAATAAACCGGTGTACATCCTCGGCGCCGCCAGCGGGACCGACGCGCGCGTCGGCGCTACCTCGCACAACACCCCGAACTATGCCAGTTCGGGCTTCTCGACCGTGGCGCCGGACATGTATCGGATGGCCGAGATGAGTCCCAAGGATGTCGGCGTGGTGGAATGCTATGAAAACTTCACCGGCGGCGTGTTGATGTCGCTGGTCGAACATGGTCTGGTCGAAGCCGATCAAGCCAATGAGTTTCTTACGCTCGACAACTTGATCGCACCGTCCGGCAAACTGCCCTTGAATACCAGCGGCGGCAACCTGGCCGAGTGCTATGTGCACGGCTTCGAGCAAGTCCTTGAAGCGGTGCGGCAGGTACGCGGCACCTCCACTTGCCAGGCGCCGCGCAGCGACGTGGCGCTGGTGGTCGGCGGCCCGATGGTCACACCGGTCAGTAATCTTCTCGTGGGTTCGGAGGCAACGCTGTGAGCCAGGATAACGCTTCTAATACTGCCGCTTATCTTCCCGCCGGCTTGCCGATTCCGGTGGCCGAAGCCGATGGTCTGTCGGCCCCTTACTGGAACGGCTTGCGCGCTGGCAAGTTATTGGTACAGCACTGTGCGGCCTGCGGCACCTGGCAGTTCGGTCCGGAATGGCTATGCCATAAATGCCATACCTTCGATCCAGATTGGGACGAGGTTGCGCCACGCGGCCGCATCTATAGCTGGGAACGGGTCTGGCATCCCGTGCATCCGGCACTCACCGGGCACGGCGCCTATCTGGTCGTGCTGGTGGAATTGCCGAACGCGGGCAATGTGCGCTTGCTGGGCAACCTGCTGGGCGATCCCTCACAGGAAGTGAAGATCGGCGCAGAGGTGGAGGGCGTGTTCGAGCATCATGCGGACGCGAACCCGCCCTATTCGCTACTGCAATGGCGCTATGTGAGCTAGGTAACCGGCCAAGCTGAACACACGGCAAGAGGCGCGGCGCAATGCGAAATTCGCTTGCGCCGCGCGATGTTCGGCGGCGTCGACACGCACGACAGTAGTACCGTCCGCATACGCCGCCTGTCTCGAATCAGCTCAGATGACCGCCGCCGTCCACGCGCACGACTTCACCGGTGATCTGCGGTGCACCTTCCAGCAACCAGACGACAGACTCCGCCACATCCGACGGCTGAATCACTGATTTCAAGATACTCCCGGACTTAGCCTTCTCCATGACCATGGCGTACATCGCCGGGCTCAACTGTCTCTGCGGCCATTGCGTATTCACCAAGCCTGGACAGACGGCGTTGATGCGAATCTCCGGTCCGAGCACACGCGCCAGGGAGCGCGTCATATTGATGAGTCCCGCTTTCGTCGCGCAATAAGGATGTGAGCTGCCCAAGCCGGTCAGTCCCGCGGTGGACGCGACATTGACGATGGCGCCGCGCTTCAACGCACGCATGTGAACCGCCGCGGCACGCGATAGCAGGAACGGGCCAATGCAGTTCACCTCATACACTTTACGAAAGTCTTCGACGGTCACGCCGTCCAGGTCGCTAAGTTCGCGTCCGGCCGTGGCGGCGGCATTGTTGACCAGATAATCGAGACGTCCCCATTGCTGCGCGGCCTTGGCCACCAGTGCCGTGCAGTCGCTTTCGATACCGACGTCCGCCTGCACCACCAAGGCCTCGGCACCCGCTTCGCGGCACGCTTGCGCAGTTTGCTGCGCGGCGGCGTGGTCGACTTCACCCAGATGATTGATCACGACGTTGACGCCGCGCGTCGCCAGCAACTTGACGATCTCAGCGCCCATGCCGGTTCCGGCACCTGTAACGAGTGCCACTTTATGCTTATCCATGTCTTCCTCCGGGATGGCAAATCAGCTCTTGGGCGAGACGTGATGGCTGGCAATCTTCCAGCCATGAAGGGCCTAGCGCTCGTCCGACGCACGCTGATGATGCAGGACGCGATACAAGGAATCGAGCACGCTGCTGATCGGCATGGCGCTACCCGTGGCGCGCCCGAGATCCAGCCCTATCCCGAAATCCTTCAGCAAGATGCCGAGTCGTCCGCGCAAGCGCGCGTCGACATCGCCGTCATAGAGTTTGATCAAGCCGTTGATCAGCGCGGTGATGCCGCGTTCCTCGCCTAGCGAGGTTGCACGCGCGTATTCGCGCAGCATATTGGAGTCGGCCAAGCCGCCGGCCCAGGCCTCGGGCAGGCGTTTGATGTCGAGCCCGAAATGCGCGCCGAGGCTGACCGCTTCGGCGATCGCCCCCATCGTCGCAAAATTCACCACCTGGTTGCATGCCTTGGTGGCTTGTCCGCAGCCGGTCGGGCCCATGTGAGTGATGTGATTCGAATAGGTCTTGATGACCGGACTGGCCAATTCGAGATCGGCGGCATCGCCGCCAGCCATCGCCGCCAAAGTGCCGGCGCGTGCGCCCACCGGGCCGCCAGACACCGGCACGTCGAGCCAGTGGATACCCGTGGCGGTGCGCAGCTGCTCGGCAAATTGCTGCGTGCGCACTGGGTGAATGGTGGAGTTGTCGACCAGCACCTTGACGCGCCCGGCGCCGGCGGCGACGCCCTCCGGCCCGAATACCACCGCTTCGACCGCCTCGGCATTTGTCAGGCATAGGCAAACGATATCGCAACGACGCGCGAGGTCGGCTGCCGAGGCGGCCGCGACGGCGCCTGCCGCCACGAGCGGCGCCATTTTTTTAGGGGAGCGGTTCCACACCAGCAGCTCGAAACCGCCGCCGCGAATGCGCTCGGCCATCGGCGCACCGATGTCGCCCAGCCCTATATATCCGACTGTGAGATCCATGCTGTTTGTCTCCTTTGGCACGGCTGAGGCATGCCGGCTGCGTTATCTTGTTATTCGAAGGGCGGGTAATTCCCCAGGCTAGGTGGTCCGCGCGGACGTCATCCCGCCAGCAGCCAATGTAATGGAAAACGCCAAGCGATGGCACGATCGTCGAAGCGCGCCGGTTCATCTCGTTATACTTGACGTTCCAAATTCGAACCATCGGGTAAGCCATGCAAGACATCTCCCGCGTCGATACCGAACGCCATGGTCATGTGCTCGTCATCACCTTGCAACGCGAGCACAAGCGCAATGCGGTCGACCGCGCGCTTGCCGATGCGCTCGATGCCGCGCTGAATCAGCTCGACGATGACGCGAGCTTGCGCGCCGGCGTGCTGTACGGCGGCAACAAGGTGTTTTGTGCCGGCAGTGACCTTGCGTCGCGCGGCGACTATGTCACCGAACGCGGCGGCGAATACGGCGTGATCAGGCGCCGTCGCACCAAGCCACTGGTGGCCGCCGTGGAAGGCATGGCGCTGGGCGGCGGCATGGAAATCGTGCTGGCTTGTGACATGGTGGTGGCCGCGACGAACGCCAGCTTCGGTCTGCCCGAAGTGAAGCGCGGCGTGCTGCCGACCTGCGGTGCGCTGTTCCGCGCGCTACACGCGCTGCCGCCGAACCTGGCGCGCGAGTTGGTGCTGAGCGGACAATCGATCGATGCACAACGCGCCTATGCGCTCGGCCTCGTGAACCACCTGGTGCCGGCCACCGAAGCACTGGCGCGCGCCGTGGCGCTGGCTCAACAGATTGCCGAGAACGCACCACTTTCGGTACAGGCCTGCCTGGGAGCGATGAATGGTTTGCTGGCTGGCGACGATGCCGCCGGCTGGCAGGCGACTACCGATGCGATCGCGGTGATCCACGGTAGCGAAGATGTGCAGGAAGGCATTCGCGCGTTTTTTGAGAAACGCCCACCGGTTTGGAGCGGGCGTTGAAGCGGCGCTGCTGCTGAGAGATGTCGCACGCCGCCGGCCGCCGTGGCGCTGCTCATCTCAATATCGAGTCAATTGAGTTAAGGTACCGCTTTCATAACATTCACCGGAGCCAGCCATGGTCGTCGAAGAGCGCATGTACGTGTTGCACACCCATACCAAACTCAAGGAATACATGCACTACTACGAGACCTTGGGGCTCCCGGTACAGCGCGAGATACTGGGTGGCTTCATGGGCTACTTCCTCACTGAGTTCGGCACCCAGAACCAGTTGATCCATATGTGGGCCTATGCGGATCTCGACGATCGTCGCCGGCGTCGCGCGCTGTTGGCGGAGAACGCGCAATGGCAGCAATGCCTGGAACATATTCGTCCGATGATCATGACGATGGAAAACCGCATCATGTATCCGACGGCCTTCTCGCCCTTGCCCGGCGCGCTGTTTCCGGCGAAAGGCACGGCCACGGCCTGAGCGCCCATGCGCTTCTCCGCACATGGCGGGCTTTCTGAGCGTCGACACCATTACCCGCGCCGGCCTGGGTGCGTTCCAGTAGGCCGGCGATTCCTTGGCCCGTTCAGACGCCTCCTTGTACCGTTACTGACTCTGCAATGAACCCTCCGCCGCCTCCTGCACACTACGATGCACAAAGCGCAGCTTATCGATAACCGTCGGCGCCAACGTGAAGGGATAGCCATCCGGCATGCCAAGGCTACGGTTCAAACTATTCAAGACGTAGGTCAGCGGAAACCAGCGTTCGATCATGCGTTCGAACGACGTCGCTTCAAGCTCGGTATTGTCAGGCTGCATCACCGGCTCTTGCGCCTTGCCCGGCAACAGCGCTAACCCGCAGGCTTCGGCGGTTTCCAGCGCATCCACCATATGCAGGTAATGCGCCCAGGTTTCCGCCCAATCTTCCCAAGGGTGCGAGGTGGCGTAGGCGCTGATGAAATTGTCTTCCCACTGCGGCGGCGGACCATTCTCATAGTGGCGCTTCAGGCTCTCGCCATAATCGGCACGCTCATCGCCGAAGCGCTGCCGGAACCGCTCGAGCCACGCGTGCGAACGCTCGAAACGCATGAAATAGTAGTGACCTATTTCATGCCGGAAATGACCAAGCAAGGTGCGGTAAGGCTCGTTCATCTGCTCGCGGATCTTCTCCCGTCGCGCATCGTCGGCCTCGGCCACGTTGAGCGTGATCAGGCCGTTGTCGTGCCCAGTCTTGACCGGCTCGCCGCCCGGCATCTGTTGCAGAAATTCGAACGCGAGCCCTTCCTCCGGATCTTGTTCGCGCGAATCGTAACCCACGCGCAACGTCGCCAGCGTATAGAGCAGGCGGCGCTTGGCCAGTTCCAGCTTGTACCAATATTGCCGGCTCTGGTCGTTGAGCAAGGCCGGAATGATGTGAGTCAATTGGCATGAGCTGCACAGTGTGTTCGGCTGCTCTGCCGGAATCATCCAGTTGCAGACGTTTTCCACCGCATAGTTTTGGCACATCCGATAGTCGCGGCCCTGCGCCCGCGGGCTCAGGCTGCGCCAGACGTCATTGCCGACTGCCTCGAAGGTGCTGATGTCCTGGACGTCGCTCAGGTAGCCGAGCATATTGCCGCAGCGCCCGCACACCACATTCTCAAAAAAGACTTGCTGGCCACAATGGTCGCAATGGAAGGTTTTCATATGCGACGTCCGATGGGCGAGGTGTTGAACGGATGCGGCTGCGCAGGCGCGCAGTGCTGTGCACCGATACCTGCGCCGGCAACGTTGGGCGGAAACCACTGTGGAGCGCCGCAAGCGGCGTCACAGGGTCGAAATTGCTCTGTCATGGGTGAATTTTTCCTGGGATTGACCAGGCGCCGCAGCGGCCGCAGGGGTCGCGCTTCGCCAAACAAGGCGGTGGCGCAAGTTCCGTACCTTGTTCAGGTCAGCGGCAGTTCGTCCAGCGGCAACATTGTCACGCGCACTTCGAGCTCGTGTTTGCCACCGCCCAATATCACGCCGCGCAGCGGGGACACATCGCCGAAATCTCGACCCCAGCCGACCGTGACGTGCTGACGGTCAGGCAACAAGTTGTTGGTCGGATCGGCGTCGATCCAGAAACCTGCGCCGTCCTGGTCGTCCGAACACCACACCGAAACCCACGCATGCGAAGCGTCGGCGCCGATCAGGCGGGTTTTGCCCGGTGGCGGCGTCGTCAGGATGTAGCCGCTGACGTAGCGCGCGGCCAGTCCGAGCGAACGCAGGCAGGAAATCATCAGATGTGCAAAATCCTGGCAAACGCCGCGGCGCTTCGCCAACACTTCCGTGACCGGCGTAGCCACCGTCGTCGCCTTCGGATCGAACACCAGGTCGCGATACAACTGCGTGGTCAATGCCCGCACGCAGTCGAGCAGCGGCGCGCCCGGTGGAAAGCAGGGTGCCGCATAGGCGGCGAATTCGTGCTTGATGCGGCCATACGGCGATTCGAAGCGATAGCGCGCCGCCGCCAGCAGCGCGGCATCGGGGCGACGGCCGGCGCGATAGGCAAAGTTGGCGCGGATGGTTTCCCACGGCGGCGTGAACACCGTGCCGCCCCGGCCCCACGAGTGGCCGAGCACGTCGACGGTGGTCTCCGCACATACCCGCAGCATTTCATGCGGCGTCTCGAAAGCCAGCAGCGTGACCGGATTACCGAAGGCGTCGGTGCGCAACTGCCGTAGCGTGGGGCGCGGCTCGATCTCGAGTCGATGCGAGATGCAGCGCTGCCAGGCGACCTCGCGCGGCGTCAGGTGCACCTGCTGGCGCGATAGCGAGACGGGCGCGCCATAGCTATACTCGGTGTCGTGGATGATGCGATAGCGTGCGATGTCAGCTCTCCGTGCGCGGCGTCAGGCCGCCAGTGTCTGACGGCTGACGTCGTCGACATGGCTGAAGTGGCGCATTGCCAGCCGGTCGCACAGCGCCCAGGCCGCATCGGCGGTTTCGTCGAGCAGCGCGGCCAGCGCCAGGCAGCCGGCGTGCTGGTCGTGTTCCAGACGCGCCAGATCGAAGCTGCGAAGTTGTTGCAGCAGGCCGGGCAAGGCGCCGCTCGCGTCGGCGCGATCCAGGTCCAGACCATCCGATAGTTGATCGAGATAAGTAATCAACTGCACCAGTTGGAATGCCACGCCGTGCGGATTGGTATCGTCGAAAACGATCAGGTCGAGCACCGGCAGCAATTGCGGTTGCGCGCGATAGCGGCTGCGATAGGTGATGATGCTGTCGGCCACTTCCAGCAGCCAGTCGAGACTGCCCCAGGCGGGCAGCGGCGCTTGTTGCAGGAAATGCGCGAAGCTGGTCGACAGGAACGCCAGCCGTTCGGCATGGCGGCCGATTACCAGGAAGCGCCAACCGTGGTCGCGCGTCATGCAATCCATCGCGAAACCCGCCATCGACGCGCAGAAGATCAGCATGCGGTCGAGGAAGGCCAGCGCCTCGGCGGGGCTGGTCAGCGCGGCGGCGGGCGCTGGGGGAGTTGCCTCGGGTCCTGCGGGTCCTGCGGGTCCTGCGGGCGCGGGCGGTGTCGGGCTCGCGGGCGCTACCGCAGCCGCCATGGCCTGCACGTCGCCGCTGTCGAAATCACCGGTATCGCCGTCGCCCACCCCGCTGCGCGGCTCGACCACGACGGCCGCCGCCTCGGTGGCGAACGGCGGATGGATCTGGTTCAACGCCAACCAATTATCCAGCGACAAACGTTCACGCACCTGCGTCGCGGTCCACAACAGACGACGCAGGTTGGCGGCCAGACTGGTGGGCTCGTCGGCATCGGCAATCGCCGTCAGCAGCAGCGGCTCGACGGGCGGCGCCGGCTCGTCTTCTTCCAGTTCCGGCAGCAGCGCCAGCCAGCGGCACAAAGCCAGCGCCGCCTCGCGTGCCTGCAGCGCGCCTGGGCTGGCATCGTCGAAACGCGCCAGCGCCACGCGCAACAGCCGCGCGGTATCGTCGCAACGCGTGGTGTAGCGCCCGAACCAGAACAGGTTCTCGACCACGCGCGACGATAAGTTCGAGCTGCTGCGCAACAGGTCGCGCGACGTCACCGTCAGCTTCAACAGGCTGAAGGTGCTGACCGGCGCCTCCGACAGCACCCAGGTGTCTTTGCTGCTGCCGCCGCGCTGCATCGACAGCAATTGGCCGCTGGGCGAGCCGGATACGCGGCTCAATCCGCCCGGCATCACCATATAGCCGCCATCGGGGGTTGCCGCCGCATACAGCCGCAAGCCCACCGAATGCCCTGCCAAGCGATGGTCGGGCCGATCGGCCACCACTGGCGCCTGCGATACGTGAATCAATTCTTGTGCAACGAAAGCGCGCGGCTGCTTGCGCATGCTTTCGATCAAGGCCTCACGTGCAGCGCCCTGCACTTCGCGTCCCAGCACGGCGGCGCGGCTGGTCGACGGATAGGTCGGCTTGACCACCATTTCGTCGAGATGTGCGATCACATACTCGAGCGCCGGCGCCTCGCCGCACCACCAGGTGGCGACCGACGGCAGCGCCAGCGGTTCGCCCAATAAATGCTCGCAGATGGCGGGCAGAAAACCCAAAATCGAGCCCGACTCCACCAGCCCGCTGCCCAGCGCATTGGCAATCAGCACGCGACCGGCGCGCGCCGCCTGCAGCAGGCCCGGCACGCCGAGCGTCGAATCGCCGCGCAACTCGAGCGGGTCGCAATAATCGTCGTCCATGCGGCGCAAGATCGCATGCACGCGCTGCAGGCCGGTCAGGGTTTTGAGATAGACGGTTTCGCCGCGCACCGTCAGGTCTTGCCCTTCCACCAGCGGCAGGCCCAGGTAGCGCGCCAGGTAGGCGTGTTCGAAATAGGTTTCGCTATAAGGCCCGGGCGTCAGCAGCACGATCAGCGGCGTGGCGCCGTCGCGCGGCGCGAAAAACTCCAGGCTTTCGCGCACCGTGCGAAAGAAATTCGCCAGATGTTCGATCTTCAGGCCCTGGAATAGCTCGGGAAATACGCGCGAGACGATCAGCCGGTTTTCCAGCGCATAACCGGCCCCCGACGGCGCCTGCGTCCGATCGGCGATGGCCCACCAGCGGCCATCGGGCGAACGCGCCACGTCGACCGCGTAGAAATGCAGGAAGCGGCCGTGCGGCGGCACCAGGCCCTCGCACGGCCACAAGAAATCGGGATGCCCGTACAACATGCCCGGCGGCAGCAGCCCCGCGGCCAGCAGCGTCTGCGGGCCGTACAGATCGGCCAGCATGCGGTCGAGCAGCCGCGCGCGCTGCGCCACCGCGCGCGCCAGTTGCTGATATTCGTCGGCTGGCAGCACCAGCGGCAATGGGTCGAGCTGCCAGGGCCGCTCGCTGGCTTGCGGCGACGTATAGAGATTGTAGGTAACGCCGTTTTCAAGGATCTGCCGGCGCACGAACTCCACGCGCTGCTGCATCTGGCCAGCGCTGCCGAGCTTCAGCTGCTCGACCAGCGCGCGCCAGTGCGCGCGCACGACGCCATGCTGGTCGAGCATCTCGTCGTAACGGTCGTCACCTGAAGGGTAATCGCTGAGCAGCACGCTAAATATCGGTCGGTCGGGGCGGGGATTGGATTCTACCGCCGAAGGTCGAGCGTGTATGGAAAGTTGGGATTCGGCTCGAGCGGCGGCACCACCATGGCACCGGCTGTATGACCCATGCGAAAGAAGCGCGCCAGCCGCCGGCTCTCGGCTTCATACGAATTCACCGGGAAGTGCTCATAACTGCGGCCGCCCGGATGCGTCACGTGATACTGGCAGCCGCCCATGCTGCGTGACATCCAGGTATCGAGCAGGTCGAACACCAGCGGCGCATGCGGCGGAATCGTCGGATGCAGGCAGTTGGGCGGTTGCCAAGCCCGATAGCGCACGCCAGCGACGAACTCACCGACCTCGCCGGTGGGCGCCAGCGGTACGCGGCGACCGTTGCAAGTCAGGACGTAACGATCGCTCGTCATGCCGCGCACCTTTACTTGCAGGCGCTCGACTGATGAATCGACGTAGCGCACCGCACCGCCTGCCGCGCCCTCTTCGCCCAGCACATGCCAGGGTTCCAGCGCATGCCGCAGCTCCACGTCGATGCCTGCGGCGGCGAAATCGCCGTATTTTGGGAAACGGAATTCGAAGTGCGGCGCGAACCAGGCCGGGTCGATCGGATAGCCGGCGTTGGCCGTCTCCTCCAGCACATCGTTGAAATCAACTTTCGCGAAATGCGGCAGCAGGAAGCGATCGTGCAGTGCCGTGCCCCAGCGCACCAGCGTCTGCGGTTGGTAGGGCTGTTTCCAAAAGCGCGCGACCAGCGCTCGCAGCAACAACTGCTGCGCCAACGACATGCGTGCATGCGGCGGCATCTCGAAAGCACGCATCTCCAGCAGGCCGAGCCGGCCCGTGGCGCCGTCCGGCGAATACAGCTTATCGATACAGAACTCGGCGCGGTGCGTATTGCCGGTCACGTCGATCAGCAAGTTGCGCAGCAGACGGTCGACCAGCCATGGTGCTACCTCGGTACCCGGCGGCGGCAGTTGCGCGAACGCTATCTCCAATTCATAGACCGAGTCGTTGCGTGCCTCGTCGATGCGCGGCGCCTGGCTGGTGGGACCGATGAACAAGCCGGAAAACAGGAACGACAGCGACGGGTGGTTGTGCCAATACGAGATAAGGCTGCGCAGCAGATCGGGGCGCCGCAGAAACGGCGAATCGGTCGGGCTGGCCGCGCCGAGCGTAAAGTGGTTGCCGCCACCCGTGCCGGTATGGCGGCCGTCGATCATGAACTTCTCAGTGATCAAACGCGTTTCGTGCGCCGTCTCATAAAGGAACTGGGTGCGCTCGGCCAAGTCTTGCCAACTGCCGCCGGGATGGATATTGACTTCGATCACGCCCGGGTCGGGCGTTACGCGGAACTGCTGTACACGCGCATCGAACGGCGCTTCGTAACCTTCCAGCATCACCGGCACGCCGAACGCCGCGGCGGTTTCCTCGATCGCCGCGACTAATTCGAGATACGCCGCCAGGTCTTCGGTAGGCGGCATGAATACATACAAGGTGCCGTTGCGCGCCTGCGCGCACATCGCGTGGCGCGTGATCCAACGCGCCGACTCGTGCAGCGCGGGCTTCACGTCGGTGGCCGCGCCGGTAGCGATTTGCGGGCTCGACGTGGCACGCGCGGTCACGCGCCGATGCAATTCGGCCGCCGTCGGCAAGGGCTCCAGCGGCCGCAAGGGATCCGGCTCGATGACGTATGGATATTCTTCCGATTTCACCCACGGCAATGAATCGAGCGGCAGCCGATAGCCGATCGACGAATCGCCCGGCACCAGATAGCAGCGCTCGTCCCGCAGATACCAATAACCCGAGACCCAGGCCTGCTGCTCGTTGCGCATGATCGGCAACACATGCCCGACGGTCGCGCCCAGCCCCTGCTCGAAGGCCTTGCGCAAGCGCTGACGCTCCAGCGGGTCTTTCAGCCGCGAATCGGCGGGATCGACATTGCCAGGCAGTTGGCGCTCGCGCCAGACGTAGTAAAGCGCGTCTTCATAGGCCGGAAATACGTAGTCTTCGGCCAAGCCCAGGCGCGCCGCCACAGCCGCGAGGAAGCGCCCGCCCAGTTCCGCATCGGCGCCGCTGGGCTGGCTTTCGTCCGCATACAAGGCCGGGTCGAGCCACACCGGTTCGTCGTCGCGCCGCCATAGGCAGTTCATCGACCACCGCGGCAACTGCTCGGATGGATACCACTTGCCCTGGCCGAAGTGCGCGAGGCCGTTCGGCGCATAACGCTCACGCAAGCGCTGGAACAGGCGCGCCGCCAGCTTGCGCTTGTTCACGCCCAGCGCCGCGGTGTTCCATTCGGCGCCGTCGGGGTCGTCCATCGACACGAAGGTAGGCTCGCCGCCCATCGTGAGACGCACGTCCAGCGCCTCAAGATCGGCGTCGATGGCGTGGCCGAGCGCATCGATGGCCTGCCATTGCAGCTCGGTATATGGCTTGGTGACGCGCGGCGCTTCCCACACGCGCGTTACCGTCATCACGTGCTCGAGCACGCTTTCGCAGGGGTCGGTGGCGCCGGTGACGGGTGCCGCGGAGCCAGGATCGGGCGTGCAAGCCAGCGGAATATGGCCTTCGCCGGCGAACAGGCCGGAGGTAGGATCGAGGCCGATCCAGCCAGCACCCGGCAGATATACCTCGCACCATGCGTGCAGATCGGTGAAATCGACCTTGGCCCCCGACGGCCCGTCGAGCGACTTCACGTCCGGCACCAGTTGTATCAAATAGCCGGAGGCGAAACGCGCGGCCAGTCCCAGATGGCGAAACAGTTGCACCAACAGCCAGGTGGAATCGCGGCACGAGCCCGAGCGATTGGTGAGCGTCTCGTCTGGCGTCTGCACGCCGGCTTCCATGCGAATCAGGTAGCCGATGTCCTGCTGCACGCGCGTGTTCAGTGCGACCAGGAAATCCACGCTGCGCATCGGTTCGCGCGGCACCTCCGCCAGATAGGCCTCGAGCAACGGCGTGAGCGGCAGACATTCGAGATACGGTGCCAACTCGTGCCGCTGCGCGGGGTCGTAGGCAAAGGGGATCTGCTCGGCGTAGGGCTCGAGGAAGAAATCGAAGGGGTTGAACACCGACATCTCGGCGATCAGGTCAACCTCGATGCGTAGTTCGCTGGCTTTTTCAGGAAACACCAGCCGCGCCATCCAGTTGCTTTGCGGATCCTGCTGCCAGTTGATGAAATGCTCGGCTGGATCCACCTTCAACGAATACGCAAGGATCGGCGTGCGGCTATGCGGCGCCGGTCGCAGTCTGATCAGGTGCGGCCCGAGCGCCACCGGGCGATCGTAGCGATAGTGCGTGACGTGATTCAGTGCGACGTGGATCGACATGGGCAACTCTTTTGGGATGGCGCCCGGACAAGGCAAGTTCCGCGCCATTGATGCGAAGGGCAAATGCTGTATGGCGGTGCCAGACCTCAACACGTTCGGCACCGCTGCGCCGGCGCGTGCACCGGAACGAGGCACGCCACGCACCGATAAATGCGCGCGAAAGGCGCAGTATCGCTTGCGGCACGCGGCCGGCAATTGTCTACGCAATCGTGCGCGCGCGCCATTGCGTCTTAAAAAAAAGCCCGCGGCCTGGATGGCGGCGGGCAGCGTCGGCAATGCCTCGCAATTGCCGGGCGTTTCCTCTTCAACTGGTTGCTAAGCACATCTCTTGGCGGGTTCCTTAGCGGGCTTTTTTGATTTGGCTGTCGATCTGTTCAATGCGCGTAACTCGTCGGCTGCGTACCATTGAGCCGTCAGTGCGCCCCACACTCGCCTAACGCGATAGTGCGGTTCGCCATCTACGTTCTTCGTCTCCGCTATGAGCCACTCACATCCATCTCGATCACAGACACGCTGACCGATGTCGAACTTGATGTCACTGCTCCTCGATCACCATGCGCCTGGCCAGGCACACGCTGCCTCACTCACTCGTGGACCCGGTTGTTCGCAAGCCACGCTGCGCTATTTTTGGTATCCGGGCGGGTGCGCGCCAGGCGGACAGCGTGGCGCGGACCACAAATATAGGCGAATTTATTTTTTTGCGCACATATCCTGACATTTATACGGCAACGTGGGCGCGCTGCACCGCGTCGCGCGCGGCCAGGCGGCCGAAAATACAGCCTTTGGTCAGCGACGAACCGCTCAGGTAAGACGCGCCGTGCAGTCCTCCCATCACTTCGCCAGTGGCATAGAGACCTGGCACCAGGCCGCCGAAGATATCGAGCACGCGCGCATTCGCATCGGTGCGCAGGCCGCAGTAAGTGGAATTCAAACCCGTGGTGCACGCTATCCCATAAAAAGGCGCGGCCTCGATGCGCGGTGGCCTGGCGTAGCCGGCGGTCAGCGAAGTGCGGCCGAATTCGTCTGGCACGGCGCCGCCGCAACTGGCGTTGTAGCGCTCGACCGTGTCGCATAGCGCGGCCGCGGGCAGTCCGAGCTGCACAGCCAGGGCCTCGAGCGTGTCGGCTTGTTTGATCAGCCCCGCCTCCATGGCGGCGCGGTAGTCGTCGACGGTCGGCATCGGCGTCGACTGCGCCATCACGCGCTCGTCGAAAATCTGGATGCCGACGCGCTCCGGCTGCTGCAGGCAGGCGTCGCCGATGGCTTTATAAGATAGCGATTCGTCGATGAAGCGCTTGCCGAGCAGATTCACGACGATGCCGCCGCGATACATCATCAACAGCAGGCGCGGCGCCAGATGTGCCTTGCCGGGCAGCGGCTCGGCCAGCGGTGCGCCGAAAGTGCCTTTAGTGAAACCCATGTCGACCAGGTCGGCGCCCAGCGCCCAGGCCATGCGCAAGCCGTCGCCGGTGTTGCCCTCGCCGCCCATCGGCTTGGCATCGACCAGTTGCGGCGCAAAGCGCGCCACCATGTCGCGCGCCCGCGAGAATCCTCCGGTCGCAATCACTACGCCGCCGCTGGCACCGATCTTCTCGCCGCTGAACAACTCCACGCCGACCACGCCGCGGTGTTCGGCATCGCCTTCGCTCAGCAATTTCTTCACACCGGCATTGGCGCGATATTCGCCGCCGGCGGCCAACAAGGCGTCGTGCAGCACCTGCAGCAACTGCGCGGGCCGCAGGCTGTGCAAACGCGGCACCGATTGGCCGCCGCTCAGCGAGACGTTATCGAAGCGCAGGCCGAGCGCCTCGAGCCAGCGATAGGTGTCGAACTGATGCTCGGCATAAGCATGCACCACGGCCGGATCATTCACGTAGTTGCCGACCTTGCGCAGGTCCGCTTCCAATAGCGCCGGCGTGTCGTCGATGCCCTCTTCATGCTGAATGCGCGTGCCGGCGAACGCGAACGCGCCGCCGCACATGGCGGTGCTGCCGCCGTAGTCGGCCATTTTTTCGAGAAGCAGCACCGAGGCGCCGAGTTGCGCCGCTTGCAACGCCGCGGCGTGCCCCGCCATACCTGCGCCGATAACGATGACTTCATAGTTTTTGCGGTCGTAACTCACGGTGCTCTCCCGATTTCTTTCGTGACGGCGCCGCCAGCCAGCAGCGCGGCGGCGGTCTGTTTCCAAGAACTCATCAATTGCGCGAACCCGGCTTCCGAGCCGGTCATCAGCTTGCGAATCCCAAAGCCGCGTGCAATGGCGTAAGTGAGCCGCACCACTTCCTCGGCCGGCAGCGCCGCGTAGCCGGCTGCGCGCAGTGCGTCGAGCCATGCTTGCTCGACCGGCAGTCGATATTGCTGTGCCAACTGCTTCACGCCATTGCCCAGCGGCGAGTCGGGATCGATCATGATCAAATCGAGCGACACCAGAAAATCGTCGCCCAGAAAGAACGCCTCGCTGTCGGCCACCAATGCGTCTAGCAGCACGGCAGGCTGCTGTGCGGCGACCTGCTGCGCCGCGGCCAGACGCGCCAGCGCGGCGTGCTGCGTATCTTGATAAATCTGCTCTAGCGCCTGCAGCACCAAGGCGTCTTTCGAAGCGAAGTGATGCGTCTGCGCGCCTTTCGAGACACCTGCCAGCTCGGCCACCTCGGCGATACGAAACCCCGCGTAGCGCTTCTTCTTCAGCAGATCGATGGCCCCACGCACCAGTTTTTCTTGCGTGAGCCGTGTGCGTTCGGCCTGGGTGCGCCGTGTTGCTTTCATGCCGCCGTGGTTGTCGATACGGTTGTCGACGCTGCCGCCGACACTTGCAAGCTCATCTCGCCGACACCTTCGCAGCCGGCGCGGATGACGTCGCCAGGCTTGACCGCCCCCACGCCTTCGGGCGTGCCGGTCAAGATCACGTCGCCGGGATACAGGGTGTAGATGCGCGAGGCGAATTCGATCAAGTCGGGAATATCGACCGTCATCGCGCCGGTCGAACTGTGCTGGCGACGCTCGCCATTCAGCCAGAGCGACAGCGTCAGGGCGTGCGGATCGGCAATCTCGTCGGCCGTGACCAGATGCGGCCCCAGCACCGTGTAGCTGTCGGGCGACTTGCGGAAGCTACGTTCCTCGGCACCTCGCACCGTCATGTCCAGTCCGACGCAATAGCCGGCCACGTATTGCATGGCGTCGGCGCGCGCAATGCCGCGGCCGCGCTTGCCGATGACCACCGCCAGCTCCACTTCGAAGTCGGTGCGCCGCTCCGGGAAAACGATCTGCACGCCTTCGGCGGCGCCGACAATCGACGAGGTGGCTTTCAAAAACAGCCCATAAGTTTCGACCGGCCGCTCGACGCCTTCCAGCGCCTTGCGATGCACGCCGGCATCGACCGCCGCATCCATGGTGTCTTGAAAATGTGCCCGATAATTGGCCGGCGCCGCCATCACCTTGCTGGGACTGGTCAGTGGGCTGTGCAGCGTCACCTCCGCAACCGCGAAGCGCCTGGCATGCGGGCGACATGCGACGACCGCGGCGCGCAGCGCGTCCAAGTGCAGTAACAGCGGATCGCCGAGCGGCACCGGCCATGTGGCCTGCGGCAGCGCTTGCAGCGCGGCGCTGACGTCGAACACCGCATCGCCTTCCACCAGACCGAGACGGTCAACGTTAAAACGGCACAACTTCATTAATGGACTCCTGTTTGCCGCGCCGCCGGCTGCCATAGCCAGTCGAAACAACGATAGAAATCTTCGGTGCCACGCTCTTGCAGTTGCTGCGTGCGCACCGCCGCGTCGTCGCCACCGCAGTGATAGGTGTGCCAGAGTGCGCGCGACTCCAGCGTGACGCGCGCGGTGCGCAGAAACCGCGCCGACTGGAATGCCGCGAAGGCCGCCGCATAGTCGTCGCCATGCTGTTTGACCAGCGCGGCCAGCGTCACCACGTCTTCCACGGCCATGCCGGCGCCTTGCGCCAGCGACTGCAGCGTGGCGTGCGCCGAATCGCCCAGCAACGTCACCCGGCCTTGTGCCCAGCGTCGGATCGGATTGCGATCTGCAATGGCCCAGCGCCGCTCCAGGTTCACAAGCGAAATCACGTCCTGTACCTCGGGCTGCGCGTGGGCGGTCTTCTCGGCGATGTACCGACGATAGCCAGCGTGGTCGGTGGCATCCATGCCGGGCGGTACTTCGAACACCGCCACGATATTCATCTCGTGGGCAGCGCGCAGCGGGTAGTAGATGACGTGAAAGCCAGCGGAGGTCCACATGGTGACGCCGCGGCGCTTGCGCAGGCGCGGCGGTGCATCCGCCATCGGCACGATGGCCCGGTGCGCCACATAGCCGGTATCGCGCGCCACGTCGTCGGGATACATTTGCGAGCGCAGCTTCGAGCGCAGTCCATCGGCCGCGATCAATGCGGCACCCGCGATGCGGCCGCCGTCGGCCGTCAACACCGTCACGCCCTGTTCAGTCTGCTCGAAGCCCGCCACGGTGGTGGCCTGGTTCAGATCGATACGACTCGACTGCCGGCATGCGCGCAGCAAGATTTCATGCAAATCCACACGGTGAATGGCGATATAGGGCGCCGGATAGCGCGCCTCGAAAGCCGGCCCCTTGAGTGGAATATGCACCAGCACCTCACCCGATAGGGCTTCGTACAGCAACAGCTCATCGGGCAAGTAGGCCGCTTCGCGCACTGCGTCGGCCACGCCCAGTTGCGCCAGCATCGGCAGCACGTTCGGGCCGATCTGCACGCCATAACCGATCGGCGCGATCTCCGCCGACTGCTCCAACAGCTTGACGCGCTTGCCCGCCAAACCTAATCCCAGCGCGGCACCGATGCCGCCGATGCCCCCGCCCACAATCAAAATCGGCTCATCGCCAGCTTGCATCTCACAATCCTTTAATTTCGCGCTCAGTCGCAGGCTTGCAGCCCGTAGTAGCCGCAATGACGCATCAGGCCTTCGTCGGTCAACGCCACCAGCACGGCCGATTCGTCGACTGTGTGCGCCACGCGCACGCCGATCGGCGCTGCGATGACGTCGCCAAGCGCCCAGGCGAACTGCTGGTCGCCAATGCTGCTGGTGCCGCGACCTTGCAGCACCACGTAGATAGTGTTCGCGTTGTGGATGAAGGGCTGGTTGCGCCAGCCGGCCTGCCACCGATGCACCTTGATGGTGATGGTCGGCATGGCCGGCGAACTCAGGTCGATGGTCTTGCCAAAGTGCACGTCGCCGTCGCCGGCTTTTTCGAGACGCTGGCAGGTGTCGGCCCAGGTCAGCCGCATCGGCGATTCATTTTCGATACTGGTGGGCGCTTCCCAATGCGCCGGATGCTCTTCGATCCACATCGGCTCCAGCAGATGCACCAAGGGCAAATCGAGACAATCGAACCAAAAAGCTTGCTCGCTGCCGTCGTGCCCATGGCCATGCCAGTGGCCGCCGGGCGTGAGCACGATGTCGCCGGTTTCCATCGGATGACGCTTGCCGTTCACCACTGAATAAGAGCCTCGCGACTCGATGATCACGCGCAAGGCATGCGCCGAATGACGGTGCGAGCGCGCTTTTTCACCGGGCAGTATCGATTGGTACGCGCCTACCAGCGTGCGCGTAGTCGCGAAATCATTGTCTGGAATCGGGTTGCGCAAGACGAAGTTGCGGCGCTCCGCCAGTTCGGTGTCGATCACGCGCCCGGCAGCCAGCAGGCCCGGGCGAATTTCGGCATATTTCCAGTGCGCGGGCACGAATGCAGATTTCGGGCGCGGCCAGAACAGCGGTGATTTGCGCGGAATCCAGCCGGGCGTACAGTTCTGCGCGCCGATCAGGCGGACCAATTCGTCGACGTCGCGCACGGCGCCGAAGTCGGGCGCGGCGGTAAGCACTGCGGGCATACGAACACCTTTTGGTTGGGCATCAACATACGGACCAATCGGTTTGTATGTTGATGGATCGGCCGACGCGCTTCAATCGGGGTTTTCAAGGAGAAGTTAAATGCGTGGCGCGAGTACGGGGCCTTTAGCTGATTTTGCGCCGCTCAGGGGCGCGGCTTATATCGGTTTTGCGGTACTGCGAGGTTGCGCTTTCAAGATGGCAATAAGCCGTCTAATATTCCTCAGGCATCGAGCAAATGTATTAAACCGCACACTATTTATGCGGGCGATAATGGCGTCGTTCGGCAGCGGTAATGAGCGGTACCGGACTAAGATGCGTCAGCATAGACGCCAGGAAAATCCGCCTTCAACGGCGCACGTGGGTTTACAGGGTTCTCGGACGGGTCGTGTTCGCTTGACGAGGCAGGCGACTTCAGATCGGGGATAAAAGTGAATTTTTCGGAAGGTATGCGCCGCCTCGCTTTCGCGTTGCGGTGTTTGGGTTTCATCTGGCTGGGGATCTACATCGTCGTCGGCGCGATCAATATTGCCGACCACTTTGGTGCGATCGTCTATCTATTATTCGGCGGCGTTGGATTTTTATTTCTGTGCGCGCTCGGCTGGATCGTCGATGGTTTTACCGCGCAGTCAGGCGGCAAGGCTGCACGCGCGTCGCTACTCTCTTCCAGGCGCCTCGAACGCGCGCCCTGAAAGGGGCAGCGTACGGCCTTGCAGTGGTCGCCGCCGAGGCGGCTATTCGGCGTTGCAGCGCGCTACGCGTTGCCGGTCGCGCGGCGCCGCGCCCAATCCGCGCAGCGCGAGCGCGCGGCCGCGGTCAATCGTCTTCGATGATCTGCTGGTCCTGAGCGGCAATCCCCAGCGTGCCGGCGACATTCACACCGCGTCCCCAAAAGAACAACTGCACCAGAATCATCAATGCACACAGGCCGATAAATACCGCACTGATCGGCCTTTGCACGAACACCATCAAATCGCCGCGCGACAGCAATACCGAGCGGCGGAAATTCTCTTCCACCATCGGGCCCAGCACATAACCGAGCAATATCGGCGCGATTGAAAAATCGAGCGCGATCAGCACGGCACCGATTACCCCGCAAACCAGTACCTCGCCCACTTCGAAGAGGCTGTTATTGGTGCTGTAGACGCCGATCGCAATGAAAAATAAGGCGCACGGATAAAGGTAGCGGTAAGGCACCTTCAGCAGCTTTACCCAAATGCCGATCAGCGGCACGTTCAAGATAATCAGCAATACGTTGCCGACCCAGAAGTTGGCGCGCCTTGCTACGGCGAAGACAATCACTACGTGCTGCAAGAACTCTTGGGCTACACGCCCGAACAAATCACCGCATTGCAACAGGAAGGAGTTATCTGATGGCTGACCAATCGCTCGACTCGGCGCTCAACGCGCACGCGTCATCTCATAAATGCGTGGACGCGCCGCTACTGGCGGGCAAGACCGCGATCGTCACCGGCTCCGGCAGGAACCTGGGGCGCTCGGTCGCTCTCGCTTTCGCACAGGCCGGCGCCAACGTCGTGCTCAACGGCCATCGCGATATGGCCGCTTTGGAAAGCGTCGCCAAGGAAGTCGAAGCCTATGGTGTGTCGGCCTTGTGTCACCTGGCCGACGTGTCCGACCCCGATGCGGTACAGCATATGGCCGACGTTGCCATCGAACGCTTCGGCCGTGTCGACGTGGCGGTCTCGAACGTGGGCCTGCGCCTGCACCAGCCGTTTCTCGAAATCTCTGTAGCCGATTGGCGCCGCACGCTCGAGACCAGCCTCAGCTCCGCTTTCTATCTGGCGCGCGCGGTGTTGCCGGGCATGAAGGAACGCGGCTGGGGACGGCTCATCCATATTTCGGGACGCGACGGCTTTTTCACCTTGCCGAATCGCGCGCACAACGTCTCGGCCAAGGCCGGACTGCATTCGCTGGCCAAGGCCATCGCCATCGAGTTCGGTCCGTACAACATCACTGCCAACACCATCGCGCCGGGCAAGATGGATACCGAACGCGACGAAGCGCACTACCCGGGCTATCGCGAGCGCTGGGCCGCCGCCACCGCGGCAATGCCGTTGCGGCGCCTGGGTACCGGCGAAGACGTGGCCGAAGCGTGCCTGTACTTTTGCACGCCGCAGTCGTACGCCACCGGCCAGCTCGTGCATTTGAACGGTGGCGAGTTTCTCTACTGAGCATGAAAAAACTCAAAGACAAGATCGCCGTCGTCGGCGTCGGCACTACTCGCTATGGCAGCTTCCCAGAGCTGAGCGACTATGCGCTGGGAGCGCAGGCCTTCAAGGCGGCGCTGGATGACTGCGGTCTGGACAAAAGCCAGATCGACGGCCTGATGTGCTGCCGCATTCCGTACTATGCGCGCATGGGCGAGATACTCGGCATCGACCCGCGCTGGAGCATGCAGCCGCCCGCGCATGGGCGCATGTCGGGCATGTCGATCATCGAAGCGATGCTGGCGCTGGAGTGCGGCGCCGCCGACTACGTGGCGCTGATCTACGCCAACATCGGCCGCTCGCGCCGCATGAACTATGGCGGCGAGCTGGAAAGTTTTTGGGATCCGTGGGGACTGACTTCGCCGGGCGCCGCGCATGCGCTGATGTTTCGCATGCACATGGAACGCTATGGCACGACCACGCGGCAGCTTGCCGAAGTCTCGGTGGCATTCCGTCAGCACGCCATGCTGCACCCCGACGCCGTGATGAAAACGCCGATCAGCATCGACGACCACGAGCAGGCGCGCCGCATCGTCGCGCCATTGGGCTTGCTCGACTATTGCCTGATCAACGACGGCGCGGTCTGCATCATCCTCACCACCGCCGAGCGTGCGCGTGACTTGCGCCAGCCGCCGGTGCTCATCTCAGGCGTCGGTGCACAGGAAGCCTTCACGCAGAGTGCGATTTCAAGCTTCGACGAGGCGTGCTGGTATCCGCAACTGCGCAGCGTCGCCGCCCAGGTTTATGGGATGGCACAGCTGGGCCCGAACGACGTCGATGCGCTGATGACTTACGACAACTTCAGTCCCACCGTACTGTTCAGCCTGGAAGGTCTCGGCTTCTGTGAACAGGGTGAATCCGGTGCCTTCGTCGAAGGCGGTGCCTTGTCGCTCGGTGCGCGCCTGCCGACCAACACCGACGGTGGCCATCTGTCGAATTCCTATATGCAAGGCTGGGCGCTGAACGTCGAAGCGGTGCGACAAATTCGCGGCGATTGCGGCGCGCGGCAAGTGCCGGACTGTGAAGTCGTGCAGTACGCGGGCGCCACCCCCTGCGTTCGTTCCATCATCTACTCGCGGGCATAGACAAGCGATGAACCCTTATACAAAACCGCTGCCCGGCGCCGACCCGCTCGCCGCGCCTTACTGGGAGCATTTGCGCGCGCATCGTTTATCGATACAGCGTTGCACGCAGTGCGGGCATCGGCATTTTCCACCGTCGCCGGTGTGCCCAGCGTGCCTGTCGGACGCGCAGGAATGGGAAGTCGTCAGCGGGCGTGCCACCTTGCTGACCTGGGCCACCTTCCATCGCGCGTATTGGCCGTCGTTCAAAGAAGACTTGCCGTATGACGTTTGCGTGGTGCGGCTCGACGAAGGGCCATTTGTGGTGAGCAATTTCGCCAAAGACGTACCGCTGACGCCGCGCTTGGGTCTGCCATTGCAAGTGGTATTCGACGACGTAAGCGACACGCTTACGCTGCCGCGCTTCACGGTCGTCCCCGCAGCGGCGGCGCCAGCGGGATAGCAGCATATCGAGATAACCGGTGGCTCATCGAGCGCTTCGACGAAAGCGCCGGGCCGCAGGTCAAGACGATTCGTCGAGCCAATGCCAAGCCTATGGCGCAACGAACCCAGGCAACCCGGAGGAGACACCGTGAGCGCATTCAAACCCGGTCTGTTCAAGACCGTCATCATGGCAACGCTGATGTTCGGCGTCGGCGCACATGCCGAGAGCAGTTATCCCAATCGCAGCATCACCGTGGTGGTGCCGTTCGCAGCCGGCGGCGAAGTCGATACCGCCGCGCGGCTGGTAGCCGAGCGCTTGGGCGGCGCACTCGGCCAGGCGGTCATCATCCAGAACCGCGTGGGCGCTTCGGGCACCATCGGCATGGCCTACGTGGCGCGCGCCAAGCCGGATGGCTATACGCTCGGCTGGGGTTCGAGCAGCGCGCTGGCCAGTTCGCCTTATCTCTATAAAGACCCGGGTTACGATCCGATCAAATCGTTCCGTCCCATCAATATGGCGACCAGTTCCGCCTGGGTATTACTGGTGGCGAAGAGCTCGCCGATCAAAAGCGTGGCCGATCTGGTGCGCACCGGCAAGGCCGCGCCCGGCAAGCTCACTTATGCATCGGCTGGCATCAATAGCAATCCAGACCTGATCGGCAAGCTCTTCACGCACGCCGCCGCTTTTACCGCACGCGACATTCCTTATAAAGGCGGCATCGAATCCTCGACGGCGGTGATGGCGAATCAGGTGGACTTCACTTTCGACGCGATCGCCTCGCATGATGCCGAGTCCTTGAACGGCAGTAACTTGCGCGCGATCGCAGTGACCAGCCAGACCCGCAGCCGCGCGCTGCCCGATGTGCCGACGCTAGCTGAATCGGGCCTGCCCACCTTGACCATGGTGACTTTCAATGGCCTGGTCGCCCCCATCGCCACGCCGCCGGAGGTTGTGCAGAAACTCGACGAGGCGATGCGCGTCACCATGAACGACCCGGCGTTGCGCGCCAAGATCAGCCGTACCGGCAACGAGCCAATGGGCCGCGGGTCGCAGGAATTCGCCGCGACCATCGCCCAGCAGACCGCGCTGTGGCAAAGCGCCATCAAACTGGCGGGCGCACATCCGCAATAAGGCATGCAAGGATAGAGCCGCCAGCGAGGTTGCTAGAATGAACCATCTCAAAAATCCTGTTGCGCGCCGCTTAGTTCAACCTGGCGGCGGCCGCGGCGGCAAAGATGCCTGCAAATGATGGATCGACGGCTGCTCAGATATTTCATCGCGGTGGCCGAAACCGGGCATCTGACGCGGGCCGCGGCGCAACTCGGGCTGCAGCAGCCGCCCCTTAGCTATCAGATCAAGACGCTCGAAACCACGCTCGGCGTGACGCTGTTCCAACGTCATCACCGCGGCGTAACGCTTACTGAAGCGGGCCGGCTGTTGCTGCCGGAAGCGCGCCGCATCGTCGCCGACATGGTCGCGCTAGAAAAACGCATGGCGAGTATCGCCAACGGCACCGCCGGCATTATTCACGTCGCCTTCACCAGCTCGGCCGCCGCGCATGCGTTCACACCCGACGCGCTGCGCTGTTGCCGCGATCGCTACCCGGCGATCGAGCTGGTGCTGACGGAAAACCCCACCATCATCGACGGCCTGACGAACGGCGAATTCCAATGCGGAATCATGCGTACGCCGCCACCGAGCGGCGCCGATGACCTGCTTTTCGAGACACTGATCGAAGAACATGTGGTGGTGGCGTTTCCGCGCGGGCATGCGCTGCTGCACAAGCTCGACGCCCAGAAAGCCCGGCCGCTTACGCTCAAGATGTTGCGCGACGAGGATTTCATCCTGGCGCGCGCACCCGGTGCCCTGGGCTTTTCCGCAACCTTGCTGCAGGCATGCCGGGCACGCGGCTTCGAGCCGCGCATTGGCCGGGAAGTGGGTCGCGTGATCAGCAGCCTCAACCTGGTGGCCGCGGGCGCCGGCGTGGCGGTCGTGCCAGCGTCGCTGCAAAGCGTGCACAAACATGCCATCGAGTATCGCCGACTGGCAGATGCCGACCAAGTGCCCTGTCCGCTTACGCTGGCTTATCGCGCCAATGACTGCGTCGGCGCCACCGCCACTTTCGTCGAGCTGTTGCGCGGGATGGCACGCACCTGGGGCGCGCCGATGCCAGATAAGATCAACTGATTCGACCGATCCGGCCATTTGATTTGCGTGCCTGCACTGGCAGACTGGTCGTCGATCAATCCAGCTTGTTCAGCAGGGGTAAATGTATGGAATACCAAAGCTTCAGTCTGTCAGTCGACGCGCACATCGCCCATCTGGTACTGAATCGGCCAGAGAAACGCAATCCTTTAACGCGCTCGTTCTGGCAAGAATTCCCCGAGGCGATTCGCGCGCTGGATGCCGAAGCCAGCGCGCGCGTGCTCGTGATCTCCTCGCAAGGGCCTTATTTCTGCAGTGGGCTCGATGTGTCGATGCTGGGCAATTTGCAAACGCTGCCGACTGGCGAGCGCGAACTGACGCACGCGCGCATCGCCATGCCGACCACCCGCTATGAAGACATTCGCGGGCTGCAGGAAAGCTTCAACGCGCTGGAACGTTTTCGCATGCCGGTGATCGCTGCCGTGCAAGGCGGCTGCATTGGCGGCGGTCTCGATATGGTGGCGGCCTGCTGCATGCGCTATGCAAGCGCCGACGCATTCTTTTCCGTTTTTGAGATCAACGTCGGCCTGCCGCCCGACATGGGCACGATTCCCCGTCTCAAAAACTTCCTGCCGGAAGGGGTGATGCGCGAGCTGGCCTACACGGGGCGACGCATGGACGCGCAAGAAGCACAGCAGCGCGGGCTGGTGAACCAGGTGTTCGAGAATCAGCAAGCGATGCTGGACGGTGTGATGGCGATCGCGCGTGAAATCGCCACCAAGGCGCCGCTGGCCGTGCATGCAAGCAAACGCTTGATCAGCTATGCGCGGGACCACAGCACCGAAGACAGCCTCAACTATGTGGCGCTATGGATCGGCGGTCTGATCTCGAGCGAGCAGATTCGCGAAGCCGGAAAGTCACGCGTCGAGCGCCGACCTGCCGATTTTGCGGACCTGCCGCGCGGTCAGCCTGGCGCGAACCGTCTGGGCTGAGCGGCTGAGTCGCGCGGCCGCGTGCTTCACGGCGTGGCGACCGCGCCCGATGCGGGTGCTACAGCGGGTATCGCCGATGCCGCCGCCTGCCGCCCCAGGCGCAGGCTTTCGTCATGCAATCCCTGCGCGCCGGCCGCCACCGGCGGGTTACCCATCGCTTCGAATAAGGTCGCGGTGTCGGTCAGCCGCGCCGCTTGTGCGCGCACATATTGCACACGCGCGCTTTGATACTGCTGCGCTGCCGTCAAGGTCGCATAGAACGGCATTGCCCCAAGCTTGTAGCGCGCTTCGGTGTTGGCGCCCGTGCGTTGCGCGGCGTCGGCGGCGCGACGCGTTTGTGTCACGGTGTTCGCATCCTCGTCCAGCGCTGACAAGGTATCGGCAACGTTCTGGAACGCCGCCAACACGGTCTGCTTATATTGGGATATCGCGGCTTCGTAAGTGGCCTGGTATTGCCGCTTGCGAGCCACCAATGCGCCGCCATGGAACAAGGGCTGCGTCAGCGATGCGCCCACGCCCCAGAGCATGCCGGCCGGTGACGTAAAGGTCGACCAATCGAAACCACCGCGTCCGTACGAAGCCGATAGTTTCAGCGTGGGGAACATCGAAGCCGTCGCCGCGCCGGCATTATCGGCCGCGGCACGCACCGCGGCTTCAGCGGCCAGAATATCCGGACGCTGACGCAACAGCTCGGAAGGAATCGCCACCGGCACCGCAACAGGCACGTGCAAGGACTCCAGCGGCAGCGGCGCCGGCGCGTCACTCGGCAGACGTCCCAATAACACCGCTTGCGCATGACGTACCGCGAGCAGTTGCGCGCGCAGGCCAGGCAAGGTCGCGGCGGCATTGGCGGCATCCTGTTCGGCTGCCAGCACGTCATCTTGCGAGACGCCGCCCAACTGGTAGCGCGACGCCGTCTGGCGTGCACGCTGTTCACCCAATGCCACCAGCGTCGTGGTGGCATCGACCTGCGCCTGCAGCGCGGCCGCCCGGATGGTGCCGGTGACGATGTTGGCCGCCAGCGTGCGGCGCGTGGCTTCGAACTGAAAGACCTGTTGTTCGACTTGTCCCTCCAAGGCGCGATCGCCGAGTATCGATGCGCCGAAGAAGTCGAAGGTGTAAGACGCTTTCAACTGCGCCGAGAAGATGTCTTCGACGAAGGTCTGCTGCGGCAAGATCGGCAAGCCCAATGCACGTTGTCGGCTCGGACTGAACGACGCGTCGATATTGGGATAAAGCGAATCGCCGATCTCGGAACGCAGTTGTTCCTGCGCCGACTTGAGCGTGTGTTGCGAGGCCCCGAGGGATGGGCTGTGCGCCAAGCCTTCGGCCACTAGCGCGTCGAGCGCCGGTGAACCATAGGCCCTCCACCATTCAGGCACCGGCCGCGCGCCGGCCATCAGCTGTTGCGCTACACCATCGGCGAGCGGCAGTTGCGTCGGCTGGCCGCTCACTGAATAGTGCGCGGTGGACGGCATTGCCGGCGGACTACGGTCGGGCCCGAATGCGCCGCAAGCCGACAACAAAGCCGCGGCACCGACGAGGCTGGCGCTGCTGCCAAGGTTGATGGCACTCAGGCCCAGCGAAACAATCGATCGCGAGTTCATCGTGCGGCCTCCGGCTTTTCACCGCGCTTCTCGTCTCGCTTCACGCGGAACCACAACGCATACAGCGCCGGCAGATAGAACAAGGTGAGCACCGTCGCCACGGTAATGCCGCCCATCAAGGCGGTAGCCATCGGCCCGAAGAAATTGCTTCTCAGCAGCGGAATCAAAGCCAGCACCGCCGCCGCGGCAGTCAGCGTAATCGGCCGGAAGCGTCGTACGGTGGCGCCGATCACGGCATCGAAGCGCGCATGGCCGGCGCGGATATCCTGTTCGATCTGGTCGACCAGGATCACCGAGTTGCGCATGATGATGCCGAACATCGCGATCGTACCGAGCATGGCCACGAAGCCGAACGGTTGGCCGAACAACAGCAGCGCCAGCACTACGCCGATCAAACCGAGCGGCGCGGTCAATATCACCATCAACACGCGACTGAAGCTTTGCAACTGCACCATCAGCAACACCAGCACGGCGATCGCCAGCAGCGGCATCTGCGCGTTGATCGATGCCTGTGCCTTGCCGTTTTCTTCGACGGCACCGCCGATCTCGACCGTATAGCCGGCTGGCAGCGACTGACGCAACCCGGCCAACTGCTTGTCGACCTGATTGGTCACGTCGATACCTTGCGCGGCGCCCAGCACGTCAGCCTGCACCGTAATAGTCGGTTGCCGGTCGCGTTCCCACACCACCCCATACTCCAGCCCGTAGGTGAAGTGTCCCAAGGCCGCGAGCGGTACCGCCGTGCCGTTAGGCGACGGAATCGCCAGGCGTTCGATCTGCGCCGGATCGACGCGATCGTGGTCCGGTGCGCGCAAATCGACGCCGATCAGCTTGTCGCGCTCGCGGAACTGCGTCATCGTGAAGCCGCTCAAGGACATCTGCAAATAGTTGGCGACATCTTGCGACGATATGTTGAGGGCGCGCGCCTTGGTTTGATCTATCTCGAAATGGATCGAGCGCTCGGCCGGCTCGTCCCAGTCGAATTGCACGCCGGTGGTATGCGGGTTGGCGCGCATCACCTGCGCCACGTCTTCGCTCAGCTTGCGCACGGTACCGAGTTGCGGCCCCGATACGCGGAACTGCACCGGGTAGCCGATCGGCGGACCATTTTCAAGACGGCTGATGCGCGTGCGCAGCGATGCATAGTCATCGCGCAATACTTGCGTGAGGACGCCAGCCAGTTTTTCGCGATCTTTAACCGACTTGGTGGTGATGACGAACTGCGCGAGGTTGGGCGAAGGCAGTTGCTGATCGAGCGCAAGGTAAAAGCGCGGCGCGCCGGTACCGACGAAATCGACGTAGTGGTCGATCTCTTTATGCTTGGCCAGCACCGCTTCGAAGCGCTGCGCCTGACGCAGCGCCGCCGGGAACGCCGCGCCTTCCGGCAACCGCAAATCGACCAGTAGCTCGGTGCGATCCGAACTGGGGAAGAACTGTTGCGGCACCAGCGTGAAGCCCGCCATCGCGACGATAAAGACCGCTACGGTGATGAGCAATACTGCGAGGCGTCGATCGACACACCAGCCGATCCAGCCGCGCAGCCGCCGATAGAACTTGGTGTCGTAGATGTCGTGCTGCTCGGTTTGCGGCGCACCGCCGCTGGCGTCGTCATGACGGCCGAAGGCACGTCGCGTCGGATGTTCGGAGAGGATGCGATAGCCAAGCAGGGGAATCACGATGACGGCTGCCAGCCATGACAGCAGCAGCGCGATCGCCGATACCTCGAAGATCGAGCGCGTGTATTCTCCAGTGGCCGACTTGGCCAGCGCGATCGGCAGGAAGCCTGATACCGTAACCAGCGTACCGGTCAGCATCGGAAAGGCGGTGCTGGTATAGGCGAAGGCGGCCGCGCGCATGCGGTCATACCCCTGCTCGAGCTTCACCGCCATCATCTCCACCGCGATGATGGCGTCGTCCACCAGCAAGCCCAGCGCCAACACCAGCGTGCCGAGCGAAACCTTGTGCAAGCCGATGCCGAACAGATACATGCACAAGGCCGTCGCAGCCAGCACCAGAGGAATCGAGATCACCACCACCATGCCGGTGCGCAGCCCGAGGCTGATCAGGCTCACCACCAGCACGATCGCGATGGCCTCGGCCACCGCTTCGACGAAGTCGTCGATCGAATGGGCGACCGCATGCGGCATGCTCGATACCGATTGCAGCTTGAGGCCTGCCGGCAGCGTGGTCTGCAAATGCGCGGTCTCGATATCCAGCGCCTTGCCCAGCGCGATCACATCGCCCGACGGTGCCATCGTCACGCCGATGCCAAGCACCGGCTGATTATGAAAGCGCATGATCTGCGCTGGCGGATCGGTATAACCGCGCTTCACCGTCGCGATATCGCCCAGCCGCACCAGTCGGCCGTTCACGCGAAGCAATGTGTTCGCGAGCTTTGCGACATCTTGAAATTGTCCGGTAGGCCGCACGTAGACGCGATCCGTTGAGGTAGTGAAGACCCCGGCTGCGGCAACCGCGTTCTGTGTATTGACCGCATCAGCGATCTGCTGCGGCGTGATACCCAGTTTGGCAAGCTGCGCGTTGGCGATCTCGACATAGATACGCTGTTCCTGGTCATCGATCAGATCGACCTTGTTGATGCCCGGCACGCGCAGCAATTCGGTGCGCATGCGCTCGGCATAGTCGTGCATCTGCGCCGGCGAAAAGCCGTCACCTTCCAGCGCATATAAATTGGTATAAACGTCGCCGAACTCATCGTTGAAGAACGGTCCTTGCACTCCGGGCGGCAAGGTATAGGCAATGTCGCCGACCTTCTTGCGTACCTGATACCAGGTGCCCGGCACCTGCGAGGGCGGTGCCGAATCTTTCAGCGTGAAGAACAACATCGATTCGCCGGGGCGCGAATAGCTGCGCAGGAAATCGACGTCGGGCGTTTCCTGCAGCTTGCGGGCGATGGTGTCGGTCACCTCTTCCTGCACCTGGCGCGCCGTGGCACCCGGCCACAAAGTGCGGATCACCATTACCTTGAAGGTGAACGGCGGATCTTCCGATTGCGCGAGCTTGCCGTACGACAACACGCCGAACAGCGTCACCAGCGCCAGCAGGAAGATCACCAACGCTTGATGCTGCAGCGTCCAGCTCGACAGGTTGAAGCGATGCTCGGACTCGCCCGGTAATTTATGAGACGGATCCTGCGGTGCCGGATCGCTCATTGGGCAGCCTCGGTGGCGGCCGCAGAGGCCGGTGCCGGACCGTCGATATCGCCTTCGCCGGTGAACAGCGGCGCCACCGGCTTCACATGTTGACCGGCAAACACCGTGTGCACACCCGCCAACACCACCATGTCGCCGTCGTTCAGCCCATGCGTTACGGTAGTCGCGCGTTCGCTGTAGGCATCGACGGTAACCGGGCGCAGTTCAAGCGTGGAGTCGGCGGGGCGAACTATCCAGACCGCCGGACGGCTACCTTGGTGGAACAAGGCGGTAGCGGGCAGCGTAAAGATTGGGCCCGCAGCAGCACTGCTGGCACCGCCGCCAGTCGTTGCGGTGGCAGTTGAGCCGCTATGCGAAGCATCGGCAG
This sequence comes from Janthinobacterium lividum, assembly GCA_050955105.1. GTDB lineage: Bacteria > Pseudomonadota > Gammaproteobacteria > Burkholderiales > Burkholderiaceae > JBPBQZ01. The sequence goes on from JBPBQZ010000056.1 coordinate 99,230, forward strand.
CCGTCGCGACCGCAGCCTGGCTGGCAGTGCCAGCCGCCGCGGCGTTCGTGGCCGGTGCGCTCGTCGCTCCCGGCAGTAAGGCCGCGTCGCCCGTCATGCCGAGGCGCACATCGTCGCCCGGCTGCAGCAACGTCAGACGCACGCGGTACGTGCGGCTCTGCGGATCGGCCGCGGGTGCGATTTCGCGCACGCGCGCATCGAAGCGGCGCCCGGGCAACGCCGGGAAGGTCACGTTTACCGCCTGACCCAAATGGATGCGCGCCAGATCGCTTTCAGCGGCATCGAGCGTCACGTCGGTATCACCGCTCCAGGCCAGCCCATACACCGCCTGGCCTGCCGACAGCACTTGCCCGGTATCGGCATTTTCGCTGGTGATCACGCCGTCGTGGTCGACTATCAAGGTGTTGTATTGCAGGGTATTCGCCGCGACCGTCGCTTGCGCCTCGGCCTGCTGACGATTCGCCAGCGCCGCACTATAGGCGTCCTGGGTCTGCTCCAATTGATTCGCGGCGATCAGGTTTTGCACCGCTTGCGCCTGGTCGCGCTCGAGCTGCTGCTTGGCATACACCAGCCGGTGCCGCGCCGCGTCGAGTACCGCTTGCGCGCTGGCCGCCTGCTTCTGCGCATCTGCCGGATCCAGACGCGCGATCACCTGGCCCTTTTTCACGGTGTTGCCCAAGCGCACGTCGCGTTCGATCAACTTGCCCGCCACGCGGAACGACATCAGCGTCGAATAGCGCGGCGCCACTTCCACTGGATAGTGAATGGTGTCGCCCGGCAGGCTACCCGCCACCGCATGCACCGGCAAGGCCAGCACGAGTTGCGGCGCGTCAGCCGCCGGCGCCTGACGATGGCAAGCGGCTAGCGTGAACAAGGCCAGCAGCGTTAGCGCCACGGCGGCCGGGCGTATGCGCCGCTTCGGCAAGGAGTAAGAAAACCACGGAAAGAACCGATTCACGGCAGCTCCTTTGGAGCGGTGCGGGCGTGACGCCAGGGCGCAAGTAGCCGCGGCGCGTCTGCTTGGACGCGCCGCGGCTCGAAATTCAGATACGCATATTAATACAACATTGTATTTGAATACATCTGTAAATTTCCGAGGCAGCCTGTGATAGCATCAAATGCATGATTCGCAAATGCCTGATCCGTAAACGCCTTACTCGAGAAGAAAGCCGCGACTTGACGCGTCAGCGGCTGCTCGATGCCGCCGAAAAACTTTTCGCGAAAAAGGGGCTGGTGGCGACCAGCGTCGAAGATATCGCCGAAGCGGCAGGCTACACGCGCGGTGCTTTTTATTCGAACTTCGCCGAGAAAAATGATCTGTTCATCGACTGGCTGCGGCGCGACCATGAGCGCGCGCATAAGGAGTTGAATGCGTTACTGAGTGATGACGATCTGCCGCCCGAGCAATTGCAACAACGCGCGCGCGAGTTCTACACCAAGCTGAATCGCAATAACGAATGCTTCATGAACTGGACCGAAGCGCGGCTACTGGCAGTGCGAGATGCCAAGTTTCGCTCGAAGCTCACCGCACTGACAGTCGAGAAGCGCGGCCAGTTGGCGCAGTTCATCGTCTACTTCTTCCAGCGTCTGGGCGTGCCACCGCCCGCCGCTCCCGAAGCGATTGCCATGGCCTTCATGAGCATGGCGCAAGGTGTCCAGTTGATGATGCTGTCCACGCCGCAAGACATGGGAGCGGATCGGGCCGAATCGGTGCTCACGCTATTCGTCGATGCGCTGATGCACTCAGCGCGTTTCCAGGCGGACGCGCGCACGACCTCAGGTGGCTAGGTCGGCGCGGCGCACCGACGCGACGCGCTCACGCGCTCACGCCGAGCAAACGTCTACAGCTCGCCCATCTGACAACCCACCTCGGCCCGGTCGCCGAAAATCTTGTCGATGTCTTCGCCCTTCGCCGGCACGGTCTGCCTGATGTCGACGATGTCCCATTTGTCGGCCTTCGGCGCACGCGCCTGCACGATCAGCAGCGAGTGAATGAATTGATGATCCCATGAGCGGTAGTAGCTGGGCAGCTCGCGGTCATGCCACTGAATGGTTTCCAACTGCTGCACGATGGCCGGACCATCGGTGGATTTGGCGCCCTTGATGCCATCGATGATGGCACGCATCGACATCCACCCGTCCCACGCCACCATCGACGCAGGCTCACCATATTTGGCACGGTAGGCGGCCGCGAATTTGCGTTCCAACGGCGATAGCGCAGGGTCGTTATATTCCCAGCTCTTCGCATAAATGCCGGTCTGCGAATTCTTGTCCAGCGACCACAGCGTGGACTCGCTGATGAAGGGGCCGCCCACCGGAATCTTGTCCTTCATGCCGAACTGCGACCACTGCTTGAGAAAGTTGCCCAAATCCTGGCCGGCGAAGCTGAACGCCACCACGTCTGGATTGGCCTGCCGTATTTTCAGGATGAAGGCGCTGAAGTCTGTGGTGCCCAAGGGCAATACGTCGGCGCCGACTTCGGTGCCACCCAGTCGCAGCAACTCCTTTTTCATGCCCTTATAAGCATCGTTGCCTGCTGCATAGTTAGGTGCCAGGAAGTACCAGCGCTTGCCTTTTTCGATCAAGTTGGGCACCAGCGCGCGCGTCACCACCGGGGCGCTGTAGAAGGTACGGAAGGTATAGCGATTGCAGCTCTTGCCGGTAATTTCCGTGGCGGATCCGACGATCACCACCAGCGGTATCTTGTTTTGTTTGGCGACCGATCCTTCGGCCAGCGACGACGCGCTGTTCACACCGCCCACCACCGCCACCACCTTGTCATGATCAATCAACTTGATCATGTTCTGTTGCGCGGTCTGCGGATCAGTATCGTCATACCAGATCACCTTGATAGGCCGGCCCAGCACCTTGGCGTCCACGTCATCCACGGCCAGCATCGCGCCACGCGCACCGTCGCGCCCGATATCGGAAAACACGCCTTGCTTCGACAGCACCATGCCGATGGCGATGGGTGCGTTGGCGTCTTGCGCCATGGCGCTGGTCGACGTCACGGCGCTCATGGACGTGACCGCCAGCGTTGCCAGCAGCACGCCCGCCGTATGCCGCAAGCACGCCGCCAGAGCCGTTCGCATGCGCGCGCCATCGCGTCGAGCGGTGCCCGCGCTTGAAATTACTGAAACCATGGTCTCCTGCCTTTTTTATAGTCGTCGATAAATCATTGATGGCCGTGGCGCGCAGCGCTCAGGCGTTACCCGCGCGCAACGGCAATACGTCCGCCCTGGCAGGCGCATGCGGCTGCTCGAACGCCGCCTGCAATTGCGTCCATTGCGAACGCGCATCGGCCAGCTTGCGGTCTTTCACGTGGCCGAAGCCGCGGATGTCCTCCGGCACCGCCGCGATCTGCTGTGCCAGCGCATGGTTGTCGGCATCGAGGTTGGGCAGCAGCGCTTCGATACGCTGCCGATATTCGTCGATCAGCGCGCGCTCGGTACGGCGTTCCTGCGTGTAGCCGAACACGTCGAGCCGGCTGCCGCGCAAATGCTTCATGCGCGCCAGTATCTTGAAAACCTGCATGACCCACGGACCGTAGGCGCGTTTGATCAGCTCACCTTTGGCATTGCGTTTCGCCAGCAGCGGCGGCGCCAGATTGAAACTGACGCTGAAGTCGCCTTCGAACTGCGCGGCCAACTGCTTCTGGAAGCTGCCGTCGGTATACAAACGCGCCACCTCGTATTCGTCCTTGTAGCTCATCAGCTTCGACAGCGAGCGCGCCACGGCTTCGGCCAGCCCGCTTTGGCCAGGCGTGCGCGCAGCTTCCGCGGCGGCCACGCGCTGCACGAACGCCCGATACCGATCGGCCCATCGCTTGTCTTGATAATCGACCAACTGCGCGGCGCGCCGCTCGACGATCGCATCGAGCGTTTCGGCCGGCGCTTCTTCGTGCTGGATCAGCGGATCGGCCAGCGCTTGCACGGCGCGCGGATCTTGCGCCGCCAAACGCCCCCAGGCCAGCGCCTGCTTGTTCATCTCAATCGACACACCGTTCAACTCGATGGCGCGCTCGACGGATTCGACAGACAGCGGCAGCAAACCCTTCTGCAAGGCATAACCGACCAGGAACAGGTTCGCACCGATCGAATCGCCCAGCAGCGCGGTGGCGGTGCGCGTCGCGTCGAAGAAGAACGGCGCATGGGTCGAGCGTTCGATCGCGTTGCGCATAGCGTCGGCTTCGAAGTCGACATTGCCGTCGAGCGTGAAGGCCGCCGTCGGCGTGACGTGGGCGTTCACCACGGCTTGCGTGCGCTCATCATCGAAGCGGCTCAAGGCCGCCGCGCTGGCGGACACCACCAGATCGCATCCCAATAACAAGTCGGCATTGCCCACGCCCAGGCGGGTAGCGTGCAACGCCGCCGGATCGCTGGCGATGCGTACGTGGCTCATCACCGCGCCATTCTTCTGCGCCACGCCGGTGAAGTCGAGCACCGACGACGCCTTGCCCTGCAGATGCGCGGCCATGCCGAGCAAGGCACCGATGGTCAACACCCCCGTGCCACCAATACCGGTAACCAAGACGTTATAAGGCGCCGTGGCAGTGACCACAGGCGCCGGCGCCAGCTTGGCGAACAAGGCCGACGCATCGGTGCCCATCTTTTGCGCGCGGCGCAGTTCGCCGCCGGTGACCGTGACGAAGCTCGGGCAGAAGCCGTTCACACAAGAGAAATCTTTATTGCAGGTGGACTGGTCGATCTGCCGCTTGCGGCCGAACTCGGTTTGCAGCGGCTTGATCGATACGCAGTTCGATTTAGTCGAACAGTCGCCGCAAGATTCGCAGACCGCCGCGTTGATGAAGGCCCGCTTGGGCGGATCGGCGAAGCGACCGCGCTTGCGCAAGCGGCGCTTCTCCGCGGCGCAGGTCTGGTCGTAGATCAACGCGGTCACGCCCGGCAGCTCGCGCAGTTCGCGCTGAATTTCGTCGAGCGCATCGCGATGCCGCACTGCCACGCCGGCCGGAAACGCGTCGGCTGGATACTTGGTGGGTTCGTCGGTCACCACCACCATTTTTGAGACGCCTTCAGCCTGCAGCTGCCGCGCCAACTGCGGCACCGTCAGCGTGCCGTCCAGCGCCTGGCCGCCGGTCATTGCCACCGCCGCATTGAACAGCAGCTTGTAGGTGATGTTGACGTTGGCCGCCACTGCCTGGCGAATCGCCAGAATGCCCGAGTGGTAGTACGTGCCGTCGCCAAGATTCTGAAACACGTGGCGCTCTTCGCTGAATGGCGCCTGGCCGACCCAGTTCACACCCTCCGCGCCCATGTGAGTGAAGCTGGAGGTGTTGCGATTCATGCGCGTCACCATCGCATGACAGCCGATACCCGCCATGGCACGGCTGCCCTCGGGCACGTTGGTCGACGTGTTATGCGGACAGCCGGAGCAGAAATATTGGATACGCGCGGTCTTGATCGGCACCACCGCGCGGCCCAGCCCGCGCGCCTGCTTGGCCTTGGGCGCGCGCAGCGGCGCGTCTTCGCCATACAGGCGCCGCAGGCGCGCCGCAATCGCCGCGCCCACCGCTGCCGCATCCAGCTCGCCGTCGCTGCGCACCAGCAGCGCGCCAGATTCGTCCTGCTTGCCCACCACGCGTGGGCGGCCCGCCTCCATCGAGTAGAGCGCCTTCACCACCTGATCTTCGAGAAACGCGCGCTTCTCTTCCACCACCATAATCTCGTCTAGCCCTTGCGCGAATGCGCGCACGCCCTGCGGTTCGAGCGGCCAGCTCAGACCCACCTTATAGACGGCCACACTCAATGCCGAGCCGCTTCCGTCGAGCCCCAGGTCTTCCAGCGCCTGGCGCACGTCGAGATACGCCTTGCCGGTGGTGACAATACCAAGCCGGGCACCTGGCGCGGCGATCGCTACGCGATCCAGCTTGTTGGCGCGCACGAACGCCTGCACTGCCTGCATGCGCGGACCCAGCAGCCGCGTTTCCTGCACCAGCGGCAGATCGCCGGCGCGAATGTTGAGCCCATCCGGCGGCGGCGTGAAATCAGTGGGCATCACCACCTGTACGCGCGCCGGATCAACATCGATGGTGGCGGCACTTTCCACCGTATCTGAAATCGCCTTGAAGCCGACCCAGCAGCCGCTATATCGAGATAGCGCAAATCCCAATAAACCGTAGTCCAGATACTCCTGAACATTCGCCGGATTCAATATCGGTATCATCGCGCCCGCCAGCATCTGCTCGCTTTGGTGCGGCAGCGACGACGACTGCGCGTTGTGGTCGTCGCCGCAAATCACCAGCACCCCGCCATGCTTGGCCGAGCCTGCGGAATTGCCGTGCTTGAACGCATCCATCGAGCGATCGACGCCTGGCCCCTTGCCGTACCAGATGGCGAATGCGCCGTCGACGTTGGCCGGGCCGTACAGTCCCGCCTGCTGCGTGCCCCACACCGCCGTGGCAGCCAAGTCTTCATTGATGCCTGGCTTGAAATGGATGTTGTGGCGCGCCAGCAGGTCACCCGCCTGCGCCAGCGCCAGATCGTACTGGCCGAGCGGCGAACCGCGATATCCCGAAATAAAGCCGCCGGTGTTGAGGCCCGCGGCGCGGTCGCGCAGTGCCTGCATCATCGGCAGACGCACCAGCGCCTGCAGTCCGGAAATAAAAACGCGACCGGACTCCAGTTCGTATTTGTCCTTCAGCGTAACGGCGGCAAGCGACATGGCGTGTCCTGTGGGGGTGCGGGCCTGCGGGATCCCGATAAAGGCCGATGCAGACCTGGCGCGGGCGAGTCGGCAAATTGTAATTAAAATTGTGATTCTGATTCTGAATGTGCCGCGCGCGCCTGGGAATTCTGGTAAACACGAACCTCGAGCAGTTGGCTACCGTGAAGTAAAGTGACGCGATATGAGCAAATCAGCAGATAACCCGGTGGTCGCGCGTGCCATCCGACCAACGAGCGCGCCGCGCGGTGGCGCCACGCAAGCGCGGCTGCGCGAATTCGGCGCCTGGATTGCCGAAGGCAAATTGCCGGAAGTCATTCCCACGCACCAGGAACGCAGCCTTCGTACCGCCCTGGCCATGCTCGAAGCGGGTCATGAACTGCTGGTCGACCGGGCCCTCGACGACCTGTCGGTAGAAGCCGTCTGCCAGCATGCCGGCACCACCGTGGGCGCGTTCTACGGCCGCTTCGAGAACAAGCACGCGTTCTTCGTCACGCTGCAGCGCATGCAGATCATTCGTTCACAGATCAAGCTGTCGGCATATGTGGAACGTGAGCCTGCCGGCGATGCCAGCGACGCCAGCGACGGTGGCTTCAGCGCACTGTGCCGCGAGCTGGTGGTGTTGACGGTGGGGAATTTCACGGAGAACGTGGGCGTGATGCGCGCGTCGCTGCAGCATGCGCGCGAAGGTATGTGGGCGCCTTACATCGATTCCGGCATCCGCTATCGGGCCGCGCTGATCGTCAAGCTGTCACCGTTCCTGTCGCACATTGCGCCCAAGCGCCGCAAGCTGAGAATCTTGTTCGCCTATCAGGCGGTGGCTGGCGTGCTGGTGCACGCGCTGCTGAACAATCCGGGCCCATTGGGCATTGGCGACGAGGCCATGATCAGTGAATTGGCGCGCTTGATGGAAGCGTATTTGTTGGCGCCGTAGGGCGTCTGGCGTCTGGCGTCTGGCGTCTGGCAGGACGGGACGCGAGATCAAAGCGTCGGATTATCGCGTATCTCTTCCTTGCATCGCTTCTTGACGAAAGCCTTCATAGACGAATGCGCCGGCAATCTTGTCGCAGTCTGCCGAGGACACGCCAGCCTGGCGCGCAGTGTTGAACCAGCTCGCGCGCACCTGCGATGCCATTTCGTCGATAATTTTCGCAGCCTGCGCGCGCTCGAGAAGGAATCGCCCGCTTTGCGAGAGCAGATTGGCGGCATTGGCAAAGCGGCCGGCGTCGCCGCACTCCATCGCCAGATCGCGGTGTTCGGTACTGACCGGCACGGCCGGAGTGAGGTCATAAGCAGGGGATAGCTTCCACTCCCGATCCTTCGCGATCAGCGCATGGTTACGGGGATGATCGTCGATATTTGAGATCAGGGCATTGAAGCACATCCGTCTGAATAGTTCGGCCGCATTCTCTTGCGGCTCCGATGACACTCGACGCAGTTCTTCCGCTAGCTGAACGTAAGACCACCGATCCCGCGACTGATAGTTGTCTTCGGCGCGCAGCAGCGTGAGGGCGCTAATCATCCGCGCGCGCTGATAACCTGCCTCCGTCTTCTCGCGGTCGAAACGTTTGACAAGCAATACGTCGCGGCCTGCAACATTGATCACACGGCTCTCCGCGGTGATGAGGCCACAGGCACGCGCGAGGGTCAGCATGGCGTGCTCGACGCGCGCGTTGTTCCATGTATCGGTGGCGACGTTGAACTTGGCAATCCACAGGCCGTCGCCATCCTCAACAACGGCCTTCGGCCGCGCACCACCCATCGACGTGCCGGCCAGCAATAGATTCCCGACTTGTTCCTTCACAGCATCAACCGGAACGTCTTCTTCCGCGATGATGGCGTCAGCCGTCGCCTGTACCTGTTCAAGGTCGAGTGTCTGGTTGAACGTCCGCTTCGGGGCTGGCGGGACTTGGTTGAGGCCGAAGCCAAGCGCACCTGCGCGGTCATCGGGTGAATACAGCAAATACTCTAGCTCGCCTGGCTGCGACTTTTGCAGATGCCTCTGAATGACGCGACGCCCCCAAAAGTCGGGGCTCGCGTCGCGCAGTGCGCCAAATACGCCGTTCAGGGATCTGGTCGTGTAAGCACGCTCCGTCAGTTTCAGCTCGAGTGGATCGAGCGGGACTGCCTCGCGGCGCGCGAGGTAGGTCCGGCCATAAACAAACTTTCCCTCAGAGACGCCACGACGATCGACTTCGATCACGAACCGGCCGGCCGTTACCGGTTCTGTCTCACCAGGTAAAGTGATATAGACAAAGCACTCTCCGGATGTTTCAGAAGTCATTGCTCAACTCCGTCTTGCCGCGCGCTCTACCGCGCTCGTTCGAGAGGGCGATCGACTGGCCCTCGGCATCGTTTTCTGGGCGGCCAACTTCGTCGAGTTGCGAAAGAAGGTCCATGGCCCACAGGATCGCGGTGTAGACGGCGACTGCCGTTGAAGGCTTGCCCTTTTCCGCGTCTGCTATGGCACGCGACCCCGTCCCGATCTTTTCGGCAATATCCGCGATTGTCAGATTGCGGCGAAGCCGCGCGGTCCGAAGATCCGCGCCGAGACGACGGAGTGATTGCTCGACCGCGTAAGGCGGAGAGGTGAGAAGCTTGTTCCGGGCAGTCATGGGAGCGCCTCTAGTCAGCATTCCCCGCACGGTAGCATGAGCGGATGGCAAACACAATTGAATATGCTCTTAAGAGCATATTAACCACCTTAAAGTGCTCTCAAGAGCAGATATTTAGCAGATTGCTAAGGCTTCGCAGCTAACGCCGCCGGCGCCGCCACCGCCACCGCCGATTGCGTCTGCTGGTTCCACTGCCAGCCGCCGCCCAAATTCTTGATCAACGCCACCGCGTTTTGCGCGAGCAGGCCCTGCGCGTCGCGCACGCTTTGCTCGGCCGTGAGCAGCAGCAACTGCTGCGTCAACACGCTTTGCTGGCTGGCGGTGCCCGCGTTCAACTGCGCCTGTTCGCTGCTAAATAGCTGCTGGTTGCGTTGATAGATGTTCTGGAAGGCACTGGCCTCGGTTTGCAAATGATTCACCGACGACAAGCTGTCTTCGACATTTTGAAACGCGGTCAACACCGCCAGGCGATAGGCGGCGGCCTCCTCGTCGTAAGTGGCGCGCGCCTCGGCCACCGCGGCGCTGCGCGCGCCGCCATCGAAGATGGTGGCCGCCAGATCAGGCCCCAAAGTCCAGAGCCGATTCGGCAGTGAGAACAGATTCGCCAGCGTGTTGTGCTGGAAGCCCCCTTCCGCCGAGAGGTCGAGGGTTGGGAAGAATGCCGCTTCGGCCACGCCGATGCGCGCGTTCGCCGCGGCCGCGGTGCGCTCGGCGGCGATCACGTCGGGCCGGCGCTCCAGCAGTACCGACGGCACCGACAGCGGTATTGTCGGTGTCGCAAAAACATAAGCGGGCTGCGCCGGAATGCTGAGACTGGAAGGCGGCACGCCGGTGAGTACCGCCAGCGCATGCTCGTATTGTTCGCGCGATATCTTCGACGTCTGCAAGTCGGCCACCACCGTCTCAAGCGTGTCTTGCGCCAACAGAATCGCGTCGTTCGATTCAGTGCCTTGCTGATAGCCCGCCTGCGTCATGGCCAGCAGCTTGTTGTCGACCGCTTGCTGCTGTTCGTCCGACGCAATATCGAGATCGAGCGTGCGTAGTTCGAAGTAGTCGGTGGCCACACTCGCGGCAATCGACAGACGCTCGCCGGCGAGTTGCGCATCGCTGGACTGCGCCGCCTGCTTGGCCGACTCGATTTCGCGACGCACTTCTCCCCATAGATCCGGTTCCCAACTCGCGGTAGCGGTGGCACTAACGCTATTACGTATGCCAGTGGTGGTGGTGCCGTTAGTGGTATTCACGCTGTTCAAGCCGCTGCTGTTCGAACTCGACGAACGCGACGCCGACATATCGGCGGTCACCGTCGGGAACAGACTGGCCGTGTTCGCCGACACTACCGCCAGCGCTTCGCGATACGCCGCCTCGGCGGAGATGATCGATTGATTGGCCTTGAGCGACTGGTTGACGAGACCCGTCAAGATGTCGTCATGAAACGCCAGCCACCATTGGCTGGACAGCGCTCCGTCGGGATTGGCCGCGCTGTGCTGCCAGTCGGCGCCTTCCTTGAAGGTGGCCGGTATGGCGACCGACGGTTTCTCGAAATTCGGGCCGACGGTGCAGGCTGTCAACGCAAAAACGCCGACGACGCCCAGCGCCGCGCGCGCCAGTGCCGACAAGCGCCGCGTCCCCGGTATGTCTGTCGTACCTGCCGTACCTGTCGCGCCGCCACAGTTTTCGAGATAGCGGCGGATCGCGGCGCTCGCACCGATCGATTGCCTGCGCATCATGATCGCGCCTCCTTTCTGCGTCGCAGAGACTGATAAGCCCGGTCGAGCCAGAGATAGATAACAGGCGTCGTATAGAGCGTGAGCACCTGACTGAACAACAAGCCGCCGATGATGGCAATGCCCAGCGGCTTGCGGAATTCGGAGCCATAGCCGGAGCCCACCACCAGCGGCACCGCGCCGAGCATGGCCGCCAGTGTCGTCATCATGATCGGGCGGAAGCGCACCAGGCAAGCGCGCGTGATGGCCTCTTCCGCCGTCACGCCTTGGCCGCGTTCTTCGGTGATGGCAAAGTCGATCATCATGATGGCATTTTTCTTGACGATGCCGATCAGCAGGATCACGCCGACCAGCGCAATGATCGTCAATTGCGTATGCGTGAGCAGCAGCGCGATCAACGCCCCTACGCCAGCCGATGGCAGTGTCGAGAGAATCGTCAGTGGATGCATGAGGTTTTCGTAGAGCATGCCGAGCACGATATAAACCGCCAGAATCGCGGCCGCCACCAGCAGGGGCTCGCTGGCCACGGATTGCTGGAACACTTGCGCGGTGCCGGCGAATTGACCAACCACGCTGGACGGCATACGCAAGTTCGCGACCGCGGCATCGACCGCCGCCGTGGCCGCGCCGATCGATGCACCGGGGCGCAGATTGAACGACGCGGTTACCGCCGGAAAAGTGCCCTGGTGATTAATCGAGATAGCGGTGCGCGTGATCGACGTGGTGGCCATCGCCGAAAGCGGTACGAGTACGGTGCTGCTGCTGGTACTAGTGCTGGTGCTGCTGCTCGAACTGCTCGCGCCGCTGGCGCTGCTCGTACTACTGCCCGTGCTGCCTGCACTGCCGGTGCCCGACAAGGTGTTCGTGCCGCTGCTGGCCGCACCGACCGTCGCCAAACTGCCGGTGCTAGTACCGGCGTTGGCGGAACTACTTTCGACACTCCCCGCCACGCCAGCCGCCGCCACTGCGCTGGCCGGCACATAAATGCCTTTCAGCGCCGCGGGATCGGTCCAGTATTCGGGAGCCAGTTCCATTACCACGTGATACTGGTTGGCCGGTTCGAACATCGTCGACACCTGGCGTTGCCCGAAGGCATCGTCGAGTCCCGAATCGATCGATGCGAAGTTCACGCCCAGCCGCGATGCCGTATCGCGATTCACATTGACGCCGACCTCCATGCTGTTGTCCTGCTGGTCGGTGTTGATGTCCGTAAGGCCGGGAATCTTGCGCATGGCCGCGACCACGTGCGGCACCCACTGGTCGAGGTCGGTCTGGCTGCCTGCCGTCAATGTATATTGATATTGACCACCGCCTTGCCGACCACCCACGCTGATGTCTTGCGCCGACTGCAGATAAAGCCGGGCGCCCGGGATATTGGCGAGACTACGGCGAATCTGCGCGATGACCTCGTCGGCGGTCGCCTTGCGCTGCCCCAACGGCTTTAACGAGACAAACAGGCGCCCGCTATTGATGGCGTTCGAGCCGCCGATAAAGCCGCCGACCGTGTCCACATTCGGGTTCTTCAACACCAGCGCGGTCATCTTCTGGAACTTCTGCTGCATCGAGTGATAGGAGATGCTCTGCGACGCCTGCACCATGCCGTTCAGGCGCCCGGTATCTTCCTGCGGGAAGAAGCCCTTGGGAATAACGATATACAGCAGCACGTTCAATACCAGCACCACCAGGGTGACGATGCCCATCAACACCGGGTGTCGGATCACCCAGCCGAGCGTGCGTCCATAGAAACGATGGAAGCGTGAATCGGGATGGCCGTCGTGCGAATTACCCGACGGCTTGGCACGCAGCGCCAGACTGGCCAGCATCGGCGTTACCGTCAGCGAAATCACCATCGACATCAGGATGGCAATTGCCAGCGACACAGAGAACTCGCGGAACAGCCGGCCGACGATGCCGCCCATCAGCAATAAAGGGATAAACACCGCCACCAGTGAAATGCTGATGGTCATGACGGTGAAGCCGACTTCGCTCACCCCCGACAGTGCCGCCTCGATGGGTGGCTCGCCTTGCTCCAGGTGACGCGTGATGTTCTCGACCACCACGATGGCATCGTCGACCACGAAGCCGGTCGAGATCGTCAACGCCATCAATGACAGGTTATTGAGACTGAAGCCCAGCGCGTACATCAAGCCGAAGGTTGCGAGCAACGACAGCGGCACCACGATCGCCGGCACCAGCGTAGTGCGCCAATCTCGAAAAAACGCGAAGGTCACCGCCGTCACCAGGAATATCGAGATGAGCAAGGTGATCTCGACGTCCAGCAGCGAGGCGCGGATGGTCGAGGTGCGGTCCATCAGCGTATTCAGCTTGATGGTCGGCAGGATCGACGCACGCAGAAAAGGCAGCGCCGCATGGATGCTGTTGACGGTATCGATAACATTGGCGCCCGGCTCTTTGAAAATCACCAGCAGCACCGCGGGCTGGCTGTTCGACAGCCCATAGTTTTCGAGATTCTCGACGTCGCGCCGCACATAGCCCAGGTCGGAAATGTGCACCACGCTATGCGCGTCGTGGCCAACGATCAGGGCGCCATAGTCCTGGGTTGCCGACAAGGTGTCGTTGGCGGCCAGGTTGAACGACTGCCCATTGACCGACACCTGCCCCTTTGGCAGGTTTACGTTCGAATTGGCGATGACGGTGCGAATCTGCTCCAGGCTGATGCCGTAGTGGTTCACGCGGTCCGGGTTCAATTCCACACGCACTGCCGGCAGCGCGCCGCCGCCCACGGTCACGTCCCCAACGCCCGGCGTTTGCAGCAGCTTTTGCTCCAATACCGTGGAAGCCGCGTCATACAGCTGGCCCCGCGATGCGGAATCGGAGGTGAGGCTGATGATCATGATCGGCGCATCGGCCGGGTTCACTTTGCGATAGGTCGGATTGCCGTCGAGGTCAGCTGGCAAGTTGGTGCGTGCGGCGCTGATGGCGGCCTGCACGTCGCGCGCGGCGCCATCGATATTGCGCGTCAGGTCGAATTGCATGGTGATGCGGGTGGCGCCGAGCGAGCTCACCGAGGTCATCTGCGTAATGCCGGCGATCTGCCCGAACTGCCGTTCCAGCGGCGTGGCAACCGAGCTGGCCACGGTAGACGGATCCGCGCCCGGCAGGGTCGCTGTCACGCTGATGGTCGGGAAGTCGACCTCGGGCAGCGGCGCCACCGGCAGCAGCCGGAACGACAGCATGCCCGCCAGCGCGATGCCGATCGCAATCAGCGTGGTCGCGACCGGTCGGCGGATAAACGGTTCCGACAAATTCATCGCGGCTTACCGTGGATCCACATGCGGTTGCGCGGGCGGCGCGGGCTGCGTCGGCCGGCGCTTGCTGAAAAAGTCCTCGACCCGATGCATTGCGAGATAAATCACCGGCGTGGAAAACAGCGTGAGCAACTGGCTCACCAGCAAGCCGCCGATGATCGCGATCCCCAAGGGATGCCGCAACTCCGATCCCATACCGGTGCCAAAAGCCAGCGGCAGTGCTCCGAACAACGACGCCATCGTGGTCATCAGAATCGGCCGGAAGCGCAGCTCGGCCGCCTGCCGCACCGCTTCGAGCGGCGCCATACCTTCGTTGCGTTCCAGCTCCAGCGCAAAGTCGATCATCATGATGGCGTTCTTCATGACGATGCCGATCAGCAGCACAATGCCGATCAGCCCGATGATGTCGAACTGCGTACCGGTGATCAACAAAGCCAGCAAAGCGCCGAGCGCCGCCGACGGCAAGGTCGACAGAATCGTTATCGGATGAATGAAGCTCTCGTAAAGAATCCCCAGCATCAGATAGACGACGATGATGGCGGCCAGGATCAAAAAGGCTTCGTTCGACAACGAGCTCTCGAAGGTAGCGGCCGCGCCCTGCAAGGTCGCTTGCACCGTGAACGGCAAACCGATGTTCTTCTCGGCTTGCTTCAGATTCGACAGCGCGTCACCGAGCGTGTAGCCAGGCGCGAGATTGAACGACACATCCGCGTACGGAAATTGTCCTTGCCGGTTGATGGTGATCGGCGCCTGCACGACCTTCATGCTGGCCATGCTGGCGAGCGGCGCGACCCCGCCCGAACTGGTCGTGACATACAAGCCCGACAGCAAGTTCGCCAGATCGTCCGGATTCTTGTCCGCCACCAGCACCACGTGATACTGATTCAACTGCGTAAAGATCGTCGACACCTGGCGCTGCCCGAAGGCATCGTACAACACGTCGTCGATGGCCTGCGGCGTGATGCCGAGACGCGAAGCGGTATCGCGATCGAAGGTCAACTGAATCTGGTTGCCCTGCTGCATCGCCTGGCTTTGCACGTCGGCAAAGGCGGGGTCGCCGGCCAGCGCCGTGATCAGCTTACTGGTCCACAAGGCCAGCACCTTGGGATCGGTCGCCTGCAGTCCCAGCCGATACGAGGTGGTCGAGATCGCATCGTCGAGCGTCAGATCCTGCACCGCGTGCAAATACAGATGCATGCCTGCTGTATTGGCATTGGCGTCGGACAAGCGGCGGATGATCGCCGCACTGCTCGACCGATCGCCCTTGTCCTTCAAGTTGATGAGTATCGAGCCCTGGTTGATGGTGGCGCTGGTCTGGTCGATGCCGACGAACGACGACAAGCTCGTCACCGCCGGATCTTTCAAGACCTGTTTCACCAGTTGTTGCTGCTTGGCGATCATGCTTTGGAACGAGATGGTGGGCGCCGCTTGCGAGATGCCCTCGATCAAACCGGTGTCCTGCTCCGGGAAGAAGCCCTTCGGCATGAAGAACAGGATCAGAAAGGTCAGGACCGCCGTTAGCAGCACCGATAGCAACGTGAGGCGCCCGTGCCCCAGTACCCAGCCAAGCCCCCGTATATAGCGTTGATTGATGCGATCGAAGAAATCGACACGCGCGCGGCCGGTATGCGCTTTCAACATGCGCGAGCACATCATCGGTGTGAGCGTGAGCGAAACGAGCGCGGAAATCACGATCGCCACCGCCAGCGTCAACGCGAACTCGCGGAACAAGCGCCCGACCACGTCGCCCATGAACAGCAGCGGAATCATCACCGCGATCAGCGATACCGATAATGAGATGATCGTGAAACCGATCTGCTTGGCACCTTTGAGCGCCGCGGCCAACGGTGCTTCGCCGGCTTCGATATAGCGCGTGATGTTCTCGATCATCACGATCGCATCATCGACCACGAAGCCCGTGGCCACGGTCAGCGACATCAAGGTGAGATTGTTCAACGAGAAGCCTAGCGCATAGGCAATCGCCAAGGTGCCCACCAGCGACAATGGCACAGTCACTGCTGGAATAATGGTGGCCGGCAGGTTGCGCAGGAACACGAAGATCACCATCACCACCAGTCCGATCGCCGCCGCAAGCTCGTATTGCACGTCGGTAACCGAGGCGCGGATCGTCTGCGTGCGATCGGTCAGCACCGCCACTTTCAGCGTCGCCGGTAGCGTCGCCTGCAACTGCGGCAACAGCTTCTGGATGCGGTCGACCACATCGATCACATTGGCACCCGGCTGCCGCTGGATATTCAAGACAATCGAGGGCGTGCTGTTGGTCCAGGCCGCCTGCTGCGGATTCTCCGGGCCCTGCACCGACTTGGCCACTTGCGCCAGCCGGATCGGCGCACCGTTCTTGTAGGCGACGATCAGCGAGGTGTAGTCGTCGGCCGATTGCAACTGATCGTTGGCGCCGATCGAATACGCTTGCGTGGTGCCGTCGAGATTGCCCTTGGCCTGGTTCACATTGGCATTGCCCAGAGCCGTGCGCAAATCATCCAGCGAGAGGCCCAGCGAGTTCAGCGCGCCGGTGTTGCTCTGGATGCGCACCGCCGGCCGCTCGCCACCGCTGATGGTGACCAGCCCGACGCCGGAGATTTGTGAGATTTTCTGCGCGAGCCGGGTGTCGGCCAGATCTTCGATTTGCGTCAGCGGCAACACGTCGGAAGTGAGCGACAAGATCAACACCGGCGCGTCGGCCGGATTGACCTTGCTGTAGACCGGCGGATACGGCAGGTTGGCCGGCAGGAAGCTGGCCGCCGCATTGATCGCCGCCTGCACCTCCTGCTCGGCAACGTCGAGCGACAACGATAAATCGAACTCCAGCGTCACCACCGACGTACCGTTCGAACTGGTCGAGTTCATCGAACTCAAACCTGGCATTTCGCCGAACTGCCGCTCCAGCGGCGCGGTGATTGATGAACTGACCACATCCGGACTGGCGCCGGGATACTGGGTGTAGACCTGGATCGTCGGGTAGTCGACTTCCGGCAAGGCAGAGACCGGCAGCAGGTGATAGGCGAGCAAGCCCACCAGCAGCAAAGCCACCATCAATAAGGAGGTGGCAATCGGCCGCTCGATGAAGGGACGCGAGATATTCATGGCGGCGTTCGGGCTTAGTGCGCGATGACTTTCACGAGCGAGCCGTTATCGAGCTTGTCCGCACCGTCGGTCACCACTTGCTCGCCGGGCTTCACACCGTTCGCGAGGATCACGGTATCGGCGCCGCTGGCGGGCCCCGTCTTGATATTGCGCAGCGCCACCTTCTGCCCCGCGCCGATCACAAAGACGAAGTCGCCGTTGGCACCGTGCTGGATCGCTGCGGTGGGTACCACCGGTGCTTGCTTGAGCAAGTCGACCTGCATGCGCGCGTTAACGAATTCATTCGGGTATAACGCATCGCCCGCTTGCGGAAACTGCGCTTTCACTTTGACAGTGCCGGTGGTCGTATCTACCTGGTTGTCGAGCGCCAGCAGAGTGCCGCTAGCCAGGCGCTTGGTCTTGTTGCGGTCGTAGGCATAGACCGTCGTGGTGCCGCGGCTCATCGCGTCGTGGATCTGCCCCAGATCGTCCTCGGGCACCGCGTAGACCACCGTTGCCGGATTCAACTGCGTAATCACCGCGATGCCGGTGGTCGAGGAAGTGCTGACGACGTTACCCGGATCGACCAGCCGCAGGCCGACCACGCCGTCCACCGGTGAAGTAATCGTGCAATAGCTGACCTGCACCTGCAAATTCTTGACGTTACCGGCATCCGAGGTGACCGTGCCTTCGTCTTCGCCGACCGTGGCGCTTTGCGTATCGAGAGTCTGTTGCGTGATCGAGCCAGCCTTGATCAGCTTTTGGTAGCGCGCCAGATCGAGCCGCGCATTCGCCAGCGCTGCCGTATCGTGCGCCAGCGTACCGCGCGCCTGCAGCAATTGCGCTTCGAGTGCGCGCGAATCGATGCGCGCGATCACTTGACCGGCCTTCACGCGCTGCCCTTCGGCGAATTCGACCGAGCTCAATACGCCGTTGACCTGCGTCATGACAGCCACCGTGCGGGTGGGCGTTACCGTACCAAGTGCGTCGATATACACGGGGACGTCGATCAGTTTGACGGCCACCGCACTAACGGGCGTACCCTGCGGCGCGGCCGCCGGCTTCGGCTTCCTGTCTCGCAAAAATATGAACAGCCCTACCGCTACCAGCACCAGCACGACGACTACGGCAATCACGCGACCGAATCGCCGGCGCTTTCCTTTTACACTCACATGCGCCCCTTCGAACCAATGGCCTGTGGTGCGCCAAGATGCACCACATCGAAAGACCGTGCGACGGCGTGCACGCCGTCTCGAAATTCAACCGGCTGTCATGGTAGCGGCCGAACCCTACATTCACAGTACGGTTATATTTCGGGCGTTTACGCCGCGGCCCTCGTACAACGGCCAGGCGCATTAGAATCGACTGACAGTCGCCGCTCGGAACCGCCATGCACGCAATGCCTCTCATCGTCGATTGGAAAGACCTCGCCTGGCGCCTCGCGCTCACGCTGCTTGCCGGTGCACTGGTGGGCTTGAATCGGGACGAGCACGGCCGACCCGCAGGACTGCGCACCACCATGCTGGTGTGCCTCGCGGCCTCCGTAGCCATGATTCAGGCCAACCTGCTGCTGCCCACGGCCGGCAGATCGAACGACTCCTTCATCACGCTCGATCTGATGCGGCTGCCGCTGGGCATCCTGTCGGGGGTGGGATTTCTCGGCGCCGGCGCTATTTTGAGACGCTCGAATCGGATAGTAGGCGTCACCACCGCTGCGACGCTATGGATCGTCACGGTAATCGGCCTGTGTTTCGGCGGTGGCCAATTATTGCTCGGCAGCGCCGCCACGGTGCTCGCGCTGGCCGTGCTGTGGGGTCTCAAATTCATCGAACCCTACATCCAACAAGAGCGCCGCGCGACGCTGGTGCTGGAAGCCCGCGACCATGGCACCGCGAACGCCGCGCTGCTCGAAGGCTTGAGCGCCGCACAAATCCATATTACCGGGCAGTCCGTGGCTTACTCGGATGAGGCGGCGCGCAGCGAAATCACCTATGACTTGCGCTGGCGCGGACGGCGCGGCGATATTCTGCCGCCTGACTTCCTCAAAGAACTGGCGGCGAGCCCCGGCGTCAGCAAGCTGCAATGGCAGCCGCAAAGCCTGAGTGGCGTATAAGGCGCTAAACCTCGCTGCTCCGCGCCACCACCGCGCGTAACGCACCTTCGATGCTCAGGCTGTCGTAGGGTTTGCGCAGCGCGAAAACATCAGGCATTTGCGGGTCAATGTCGCTGCCGCTGGCAAACACCACGCCGATGTGTGGCCGCAACTGCCGTGCACGGCGCGCCAATTCTTGGCCCGACATACCCGGTAGCCCCAGGTCGGTAATCAATACATCGATCGGCGCCGTGCTCAAGGTACTGATGGCGGCATGTCCGTCCGCCGCCTCCAGCACCGAATGGCCCAATTGCAGAAGCAGCTCGGCGGTGTTGGAACGAATCAATTCGTCATCCTCCACTAACAGCACCTTCAACGACGGCCCATGTGCGGCTTCGACGTAGTCCACTGCCGCCGTGAAGGGCATCGCTGACGCCCCCGAGGGGTTCGAGGTATCTGCCGCCGCGCGCTCCGACCCGCGCCCATCACCATCCGCCTGCGCCCCATCGCGCGCGGCCCGCGGCCGCGGCGCCTGCTGGCCCAGCACCTGCCGCACCTTGCGCGCCAGCGCCTCGCTGGTGTACGGCTTGCTCAGCAACTCGACGCCCGCGTCGAGACGGCCGCCGTGCACGATGGCATTTTCGGTATAGCCGGAAGTAAACAGCACCGCCAGATGCGGTAGCCGCTCGCGTGCCTTGCGCGCGAGATCGGGACTGCGCAAGGGCCCTGGCATTACCACGTCGGTGAACAGCATGTCGATCGGAATACCACTGTCGATAATCGTCAGCGCACCTGCTGCGTCGTTGGCCTTGAGCACGCGGTAGCCGAGTCCGCTCAACATTTCCACCACAGTCTCGCGCACTTCCTCGTCGTCTTCCGCCACCAGGATGGTTTCCTCGCCACCCACCACCGGCAGCATCTCCACCGGCCCGACCAGGTCTTCGCGTTCCAGCGTGCGCGGCAAATACAGCTTCACCGTGGTGCCGTAGCCAACCTCGCTATAGATCTTCACGTGGCCTTCCGACTGTTTGACGAAGCCATACACCATCGACAAGCCCAAGCCCGTGCCTTTGCCTTCCGGCTTGGTCGAGAAAAACGGCTCGAAGGCTTGCGACAACACCTCGGGACTCATGCCGCTGCCAGTGTCGGTCACCGCCAGCATCACATATTGCCCCGGCTTCACCTCCACGTGGGTGCGCGCGTAGGCCTCGTCGAGGAAGGCGTTGCCCACCTCGATCGTCAGCCGGCCCACGCCGTTCATCGCATCGCGCGCATTGATGGCCAAGTTCAGCAGTGCGTTCTCCACCTGTGCCGGATCGACAAAGGTGTTCCACAGGCCGCCCGACACGATGGTCTCGATTTCGATGGCTTCGCCGAGGCTGCGTCGCAACATGTCTTCCATGCCCACCACGAAGCGGCCGATCTTGACGATCTTCGGTTCCAGCGCTTGGCGCCGTCCGAAGGCCAGCAGATGGCTGGCTAACTTGGCACCGCGATTCACGCCGGCCAGCGCATTGCTCACCCAGCGTTCGGCGCGCGCACTGCCGGCAACGTCTTTCGACAAGAGTTGCAAATTGCCAGAGATCACCTGCAGCAGATTGTTGAAGTCGTGCGCCACACCACCGGTGAGCTTGCCGATGGTTTCCATTTTCTGCGCCTGCTGCAATGCCACTTCAGTACGCCGCAGCGCCGCGGCGGCTTCGTGGTCGGCGGTCACATCACGACCCACAGCATGGATGAAGCGATTGTCGGGCACCGCGGTCCACGACAACACGCAGTAGCCGCCGTCCTTGCGCTGGTAGCGATTTTCGAAACGCATGGTGCGTTCGCCCTGGCTCAAATCGCCCACCTCGGCCAGCGTCGCCTCGCGATCTTTCGGATGCACGAATTCCATGAACGAGCGGCCCAACAGCTCTGACTCGTCCCATCCCAAAATCTTCGTCCAGGCCGGGTTCAGCGCCAGAATCGTCGCATTGAAATCGGCCACCATCATGATGTCGGTGGACAAACGCCACATGCGATCGCGGTCGGCGGTACGCTCGGCGACTTGCTGCTCCAGCGTGGCGTTCAAATGCGCGAGCGCCGCGACCGCGGCTTTCTGATCTTCAATGTCGGTATTGGTGCCGATCCAGCGCACGTTCTGACCATCGCCGATCGAGACGGCGAAGGCGCGCACCAGGTGCCAGCGGTAGACACCGTCGGCACGGCGGATGCGGAACTCGGTTTCATAGCGGCCGCCGCCGGCTACCGCGTCGCGCCAGCGTTGCGCCGCGGCATCTACGTCTTGCGGATGCACGAGCCGGGTCCAACCCCCAGCGTCCAGGTCGCCGGGGCGCGCGCCGCTGTATTCGTAGACGCGATCGTTGAACCAGTCCAGCTCGCCACTGGCCGGCGCCGCCCAGACGTGATTCGGCACGGCTTGCGCCAGTGCACGAAAGCGCGCCTCGCTTTCGCGCACGGCTGCTTCGGCGACCACGCGGTCGGTCACGTCGGTGCCTTGCACGAAGATAGCAATCACCTCGCCGGCTTCATTTTTTACCGGCTGATACAGCGCATCGACGTAGCGCTCCTCGGCCTGCGCGCCGGGCGTGCGTTGCAGCAAGATTTCCAAGGCGTTGCCGGAAAACGCCTCGCCACTGTTATAGACATTGTCGAGCAGCTCGAAAAAGCCCTGTCCCGAAATTTCCGGCAGCGCCTCGCGCACCGGCCGACCCAGCAATGGGCGATTACCGACCAGCGTGGCATAGGCCGGATTGGTCAACTCGAAAATATGCTCAGGCCCGGACAACATCGCCATGAACCCCGGCGCCTGCTCGAACATGTGGCGCAGCCGTTCGCGCTCGCCGCTCAGCCAGCGTTCGGCACGCACTTTGGCGGTGGTTTCAACCACGATGGCGATCACGCCGACCGGCTTGCCGTGCTCGTCGACGATCGGCGAATAGTCGAGGTCCATCCACACTGGCTCGGGGACGCCGCTGCGCAAAAGCGTAAGCTCCTGATCACGATAGGCCAGCGTGCCCCCCGCTAGTCCGACCCTCATGACGTTGTCGTTGAAATCGGAAATCTCGTCCCAGCCTTCGCGCACCCGCGAACCAAGCAATTGCGGATGCCGCGCCCCGGCGAAAACCGAATAGGCGTCGTTGTAGATCATGATGCCGGCCTCACCCCACATGGTGACGATCGGCACTGGCGAGCGCAGCAACAAGGCCACCGTACTACGCATGCCGACTGGCCAGGAATCGATCGGACCCAGCGGCGTGGACGCCCAGTCGAACGCCACGATGATGCGCGCCAATTCGCCGCCGCCTGACAGGAACGCGTACTCAGGGCGCCCGAGCGCTTCATTGCTTTGCATGTTTTTAAGATTAATTGGCCGACCTGAGTGGGTCGTGCCGTTGAAGTTCGAATCGGCGCCGCAAGGTTCTGCAGCCACGCTTCGTGCGCCATGCCGGAGACCGAGCGAATCCTACTCTATCTTAGCCGCCGGTTTTTTTCCTGCTTCCGGTTTGATTCAACCGTTCAATGGTTGAACATATGATATTTTGTGCCACCGGCTTGAAGAGCTCTGCGAAAGTGACGGCCTCAGGCCGCACTGCAAAGCCACGATTATTTCGGAGGAGACCCACATGGAAATCGACCGCAGCCTGCCTGAGGACATTCAAGCCTATTTGAAGCAGCTCGATGCTTTCATCGAAAGCGAGATCAAGCCGCTCGAGCGCGAGCATCCGCAATATTTCGACCATCGCCGCGAAAACGCGCGCACCGACTGGGATCACGACGGCCAGCCGCGGCCCGCATGGGAAGAGTTGCTGCACGAGATGCGGCGACGCGCCGACCGCGCGGGTCATCTGCGCTTCGCCCTGCCGCGCGACATCGGTGGGCAGGACGGCAGCAATCTGGCGATGGCCGCGATCCGTGAATACTTCGCCTCAAAAGGGCTGGGGCTGCATAACGACTTACAGAATGAAAGCTCGGTAGTCGGTACTTTCCCCAAGGAAAAATTGATACACCGCTATGGCACTGCCGCGCAGAAAGAAGAGTGGCTGGAGCGCCTGATTACCGGCAAGGCGCGCATGGCGTTCGGCCTGACCGAGCCTGATCATGGTTCGGACGCTACCTGGATGGAAACGCATGCGCGCCGCGATGGCGACGATTGGATCCTCAACGGCGCCAAGCGCTTCAACACCGGCATGCATAACGCTGCTGCCGACATGATCTTCGCGCGCACTTCGGGCAAGACCGGTGACGGCGAAGGCATTACCGCTTTCATCGTGCCGACCAATACGCCGGGGCTGGAAGTGCCGTTCATGTGGTGGACGCTGAACATGCCGACTGATCATGCCGAAGTGAAGCTGACCAACGTGCGGGTGCCGCACAGCGCCATCTTCGGCGCCGAAGGCCAGGGCTTGATGTTGGCGCAAACTTTCGTGCACGAGAATCGCATCCGGCAAGCCGCGTCGAGCCTGGGTGCCGCGCAGTTCTGCGTGGACGAGAGTGTGAAATACGCGCGCCAGCGCAAGAGTTTCGGCAAGGCGCTGGCAACACACCAGGCGATTCAATGGCCGCTGGTCGAGCTACATACTGAATGTGAGATGGTGCGTGGCCTGGTGCGTAAAACCGCCGCGGCGATCGACGATGCCAATGATCACCTGGCGCTGTCGCCGCTGGTTTCCATGGCCAACTATCGAGCCAACCGGCTAGTGTGCGAGGCCGCGGACCGTGCGATGCAGGTGCATGGCGGCATCGGCTATTCGCGGCATACACCGTTCGAACACATCTATCGTCATCACCGGCGCTATCGCATCACCGAGGGCTCGGAAGAAATTCAGATCCGCAATGTGGCGCGCCACTTGTTCGCCTTCGGTAGTGCAACCGGCAAGGGTCGTGTCACGACCGATGCGAAAGTCGAGAGCAAGTAGCGCCATCGAACGCGGCTGCGCGCCGCAGCGCAGCCGCCGCTCATTTCAAGATACAACGCCGACGGCTATGCGGCGCGCGACCTTCCGTCTAGACCTGCAAGCGATATTCGCCTCCGGCTTTGACCAGCCGGCCGGCGGTCGGGCCACCGAAGTGGGTGCCGATGATTAATGTCGGCGTATCGCCAAATTGCTCGCAGAACGCTTTGCGCGTGGCGCACGACTCATGCTTGTTGGTGTCGAACGCCGACGACCAATGCGGACGTGCGATCTGGCAAGGGTGATGCATCATGTCGCCGGTAATCACCGCACGCTCGCCCTGCGATTCGATCACCACGCTCACATGCCCCGGTGTGTGGCCAGGCGTGGGAAGCAAGCGGATGCCTTCGGCAATCTGCGCATCGGTTTCCACCAGCGTGACCAAGCCTGCATCGACCACCGGCTTGACCGAATCGAGATACGTGGCGGTCGAATCCATCATGTCGTGCGCGAACTCAGACGACACATAGTCAGCGTTCGGGTCCATCCGCGTCATCTCGCGAGTCCAGTGCGCGAGCTCGTGGCGGCCCATGTAGTACTTGGCGTTCGGGAAGGTCGGCACCCAGCGGTCGTCGACCCACATCGTGTTCCAGCCTACATGATCGACATGCAGATGCGTACAGATCACGCCGTCGACACTCTCGCGCGGCCATCCCGCTCGCGTTAGGTCTGACAGAAAAGTCGTCGAATTCATGTTCCAGGTAGGTATCACGCGAACTTTATCGTTGCCGATGCAGGTGTCGACGATCAGCTTCATTGACGGCGTCTGCACCAGCAGCGCGTGCACGCTCATTTTCAGTTCGCCTGCCTGAGTCGCGAAATGTGGCACCAGCCAGGGGATTTCCCTGACCGCTTCGGGCAACGCATCGGGCAGACCGGATTGCGCACCACCGCTGACGCGCGTGGATTCGCGCTCGATCAGCTTGGTGATGGTGATATCGCCGATGCGCCAGGTAAGGTTCGTCGAGTCCATGTCTCCTCCTTGTTTTTGCCGATGTCGCGCGGCGCAACACCGATCTTTGCTGGTGGCAGACAAGCAGTGTTGATGTGGCGCGCGTCGCCGTCAATGGCATTTCCGAGATAGACAATTGGCGCTTCGAGCCGCGCGCGATGCTGCGACGCAGCGCAAAAAACCCGCAACGCAGCGCCGCCGAGGCGGCCTGCGTGCTCTATCATCGACGCACCTGAGGACATGACGTCCAATTCGGAGTGACCGATGAATGGGTTTGCAAACCAGCCGCCATTGACGCTCGGTTTCCTGACGATCGCCGATGCGTCACCACCACAGACCATCGCTGCGGCCAAGGCGGGCGGCTTCCAGGGCGTGAGCCTCAGGGTCACCGGACGACGCGTCGGCGATCCGTGGTTCGACGTGCTCGGCAATCCAGACACGCTGACAGCCATGCAGCAAACGCTGCGCACGCTCGGCATGCGCCTGTCGAATCTGTCGGCCTACTACCTCGACGGCAATACGCGCGCGCAAGACTATCAGCCTGTTTTCGAGATAGCGCAGCAGCTCGGCGCACCGCTGATGGTGCAGGGATGTTTCGATCCCGACAGGGCGCGGCTGGTCGACACGCTGCGGCAACAATGCCAGCTGGCGAACCGCTATGGCATTCGTATCGGCATCGAGTTCATGCCGGCCAGCCCATTGAAAACGCTCGACCAGGCATTGTCGGTAGTGCGCGAAGTCGCCGCGCCGAACCTGGGGCTGGTCATCGACGCCTTGCATCTCGCACGCTCAGGCGGCAGCCCGAGCGCCATCTCAGCGCTCGATCCGGCCAGCATCTACCTGGTGCAAATTTGCGACGCGCCGGCACGCAAACCCGACGATGTCGATTTGATGACGGAAGCCTTGCAAGGACGTTTCTATCCTGGCGAAGGCGAGTTGCCGTTGGCCGCGCTGATGGCCGCGATACCGCCGGACGTCGAAATCGAATGCGAGGTGCCGAAGCTGGCCGATCGTCATCTCGATTTTGCCGAACGCACCACGCGCGCCTATCAGGCAACCCGCAAGTTCCTGCAAACATTGCCGGCAACGGCATCATCCCCTCGATAGCACGGACATGGCACTTCTCGGCAACGCCTTCATGGCCATCTGGAACGATCTGCTCGACCGCGACCAAGCGGAATACGAAGCCTGGATTACCGGTGAGCACATGCACGAACGCATCAGCGCACCGGGCTTCCTGCGCGGGCGCCGCTATATTTCCACTGAAGCGGGTGTGCAGCGATATCTCAATATGTACGAAGCCGCCGAGGTCGAGGATTTTTCCAGCGCCGCCTATCTGCGGATGCTCGACAACCCCTCGCCCTGGACCTTGAAGATGATGCCCGGCCTGGTGCGATTTTCACGCGCCAAGCTGAAGATCCTGCGGTCGGTCGGCCATGGCATTGGCGGCGCGGCCACGACCTTTCGCTTCAGCTTCGCAGGCGACGATGTGCAAACGCAAGCGGCCGGCGTCGCACTGGATCGGGAACTGGCCGCGTTAAGCGGTGTGGGCGGCGACGCCCGGCATGCCTTGGGCGAGCATGCGACGGGGGGCTTGCTCGGCTATCACCTGGGCGCGGTCGAGCGCCAGCAAACCGAACACGCCACCACCGAGAAGAAGCTGCGCAACAGTAGCGAGAGTGAACTCGATTTCACCCATGTCCTGCTGGTTGAAGCGCCGAGCGACGACACGCTGCAACAGTTGCGGCCACGTATCGAAGCCGCGTTGAAGACGTCGTTCGACGGCGCATCGGCAGTCGTCGCGGGCAATTACCGGCTGAGCTATTTGATATAGCCGCGGCAGAGTGTGCGTGAACTCGGTAAATAATAAGCGCGCGCGACCGGGCGCGCGTTACACCACCGCTCGCACCTTTTGCGACAGAAAGTCGTGAATCTGTGCCACGACCGCCGCGCCCTCACCGACCGCGGCCGCCACGCGCTTGGTCGATCCCGAACGGACATCGCCAATCGCGAACACGCCTGGCACACTGGTCTGCAAGGGATAGGCCGGCGGCGTCTCCGGCGGCGCGGCCTGGATGCCGGTGGGCACGAAGCCCTTGCTGTCGATGCTCACCTCGCAACTGCGCAACCAATGCGTGTTGGGATCGGCACCGATGAATAGAAACAAATGCCGCAGGTTCATCGAGCCTTCATGCGCGCCGGCCGCGCTACCGTCAGCGCTCTCCGTCCGGTATTGCACGCCAGCCAAGCCACCGCTGTCGCCCGTGAGCGCCGTAATGCGCGAACGCGGATGCAACACCACGTTCGGCAAAGAAGCCAGCCGGTCGATCAAATAACGAGACATGCTCGCTTCGAGGCTCTCGGCGCGAATCAGCACGTGCACGCGTACTGCGTGCGAAGCCAGGAACACCGCGGCCTGGCCTGCCGAGTTGCCGCCACCGACCAGCATCACCTCGTCGCCCTTGCACAGCTTGGCTTCGACCGGCGACGCCCAGTAGTAGACGCCGCGCCCCTCGTAGCGCTCGAGATGATCAATCGCCGGGCGCCGATAAATCGCACCGCTGGCCACCACCACGGAGCGCGTCGGCACGCGGCGGCCGTCCATCAATTCCAGCGCCATCGGCTCGTCACCACAATGCAGCGCTTTCACCTCCAGCGGAATGGCCACGTGCGCACCGAACTTCTGCGCCTGCACGAAAGCACGGCCGGCCAGCGCCTGTCCCGAAATTCCGGTCGGAAAGCCCAGGTAGTTTTCGATACGCGCGCTGGCGCCGGCCTGCCCGCCTGGCGCGCGACAATCGAACACCGCCATCGACAGACCTTCCGACGCGCCATACACCGCCGTTGCCAGGCCAGCCGGACCGGCGCCCACCACCACCACGTCGTAGGTATGCTGCGGATCGAACTCGGGCAGCAGGCCCAGATGCGTCGCCAATTGACCATCGTCCGGCGCGCGCAAGACGCTGCCATCCGGACAGATCACCAGCGGAAAATCCGTTTCCACCGCGGCAATGCGCTCGAGCAGCGCCACCACCTCAGCATCGCTTGTCGCATCGATGACCGTATGCGGATAGGCGTTGCGTCGCAAAAAACTCTGCAACGCGTGCAGTTTGCTTTCCGAACCGCAGCCAACCAGTACCAGCCCGGTGCCCTGCTCGATCAGCCCGACGCGTCTCAAAATCAACGCGCGCATGATGCGCTCGCCCAGGTCTGCCTCGGCCACCAGCAAGGCCCGCAACTGATCGGGTGGAATCAGCAGTACTTCCACCGGCTCCAGCGCGCGGCCATCCACCAGCGCCGGTTTGCCGGATAGTTGTCCCACTTCGGCCAGGAAATCGCCAGGACGCTGCTCGACCACCACATGCGAATGTCCGAGCCCGTCGCGGCTCAACACCTGTGTGCGGCCCTTCAACAATACGAACATGCCGGCACCGATCTGACCGGTTTCGAACAACAGGCTGCCTGTCTCGTAATGCTCGATAGTGCCGAAGCGCCGCATCCGGTCGATCTCGGCGGGCGTCAAGGTCGGAAACATCTGATGCCGCCGCGAGCGCAGCGGCGAGAACGGCGCATCGGCTTCGACCACGGGCTCGCTTATCGGCTCGTTGAGCGGCGTGCTCGCGTCGTCGATGGTCGTCACGGCGGCATGCTCGCCAATCGCGACAGGGCTATTCATCGCCGCGCACTCCCGCAAAGCTTAGCGGCTGATCCCGCGATAGCGCGGTCGCCGAGCCACTTTGAGCGGTGATGGATTCAAGCTTCCAGCCGGCGATACGCCACGCCTCCAGGCCGCCCAGCAGCGGTATTGCATCGTGAAAACCGAGTTCGCGCAGACGCTTGGCCATCCACGCCGCCGACACTTCGTTGGGACACGAACAATAGACCACGATTTTTTGAGATGGCTCGAGCGTGGCGACGATGCTGTCGAGTTCGCGCTCGTCGGCAAAGCGCGCGCCGGGGATGATGAAAGGATCGAGCAGCCGCTTTTCCGGCGAACGAATGTCGAAGACGATCGGCGTGCCGCCGGCTTGCATCAGCGCATACAACTCGTCGACCGACATGCGCGACGTTTCCAGCGTCTTCAGCAGTTGGCGGCGGCGCCACCAGCGGTAGCCGATATAGACGGCCAGTGCCACGAGCGCCGCAGCCCCCGCTTCACGTCCATACAGGCCCAAGGTGGCGAACAGCCAGTCGAGCTGATATGCGAAGATCGCGCCCAAGCCCAGCCCGACCGCCGCCCAGAGTGCAGCGCCAACGCTGTCGTACTGCAAGAAAGACCCGAAGCGCACGCCCATCGCGCCGGCCAGCGGCACCGACACCATCGACAGTCCCGGAATGAATTTGGCGGCGAACAGCACGCGCGCGCCCCAGCGGCCGAAGAAGCGCTCGGTCTGCTTCACGCAGGTATCGCGCGACAGCGACAGTTTGCACAGCGTTTGTAGCGTCTTGCCGCCATACACGCGGCCCGCGCCGAACCACACGGCATCGCCGAGCAAGCTGGCGCACACCGACAGCACCAGCATCAGCAGCAGGTGCAGGCCGACCGCGCCGGGCGCCATCGCCACCGACGCGCCGACCAGGATCAGCGTCGGCAAGGCCGGCACCGGCAGGCCCAGCGACGCCGCGAGAACATTAACGAATACGAGTGCCGGCCCGTAGCGCGCTACCAGGTCATGCAGCATGGGAATACTCCGCGACGATACGCGCTACCGGCCGCTTCGCGCATGGGAACATGCGCCGGCAAGAACAGCGCGAGGGAAGTCGAACTGTCATTATGGACCTTTTATGAGACGGTCCAAATCGCCGCGGCGCGGCAGCGGTTCCTAGCTGCGCCGGGCCGTCAGTCGGCCGTGTCGTTGCGCGCGGCATCTCGATATTGCCGGCCATGACGTTTGGGATCCGGCGACCAGCCGGGCCGCTTGACAGTTTGTGAATCGACCACAACCAGGAACCGGCCGGCATCTTTTATGGGATTGCGCGGCGCATCGTTGAGCACGGGAATCTTTGGTTGGGCTAGCACGCGAGCCATGGCTGCGGCTGCACTGGCTGCGCTCGCTGCATTGGTCGCACTCGCTGCACTGGTCGCGCTCACTGCACTGGTTGAACCCGCTGAACCGCTTGCACTTGCCATCCTCGCGGCACTGGCTGAACCGGCTGAACTTGCCATCCCGGTGGCACTAGCGGCACTAGCGGCACTGGCGGCGCCAGATCTGCCGGCCACACCAGCCATGCTGCCCGAACTCGCCGCGGCCGCCGAGCTAGCAGCCTGCTTAGCCTCCTGCTTGGCCTTCTTGGCTTGTCGCGCCTCGACGATCTGCGCATCCTGGCGAGCCTCGTAGTCGGCATCCAGCAAACCGTGCATATCGATAAACGTATTCAGCGTCGCGGGAATCCGTACACAGCCTTTCGAATGACGCTCGCCCAGCAAAATTTCGAGTCGATCGGGATCGGTCGCGTGCATCTGGAAGCGCATGGTACTGAACGCCGGCTTGCCCCAACCGCGCTTCGCCTGCTGCCAGCCGAAATCATAAATACGCATGCCACGGCGACCATAGCCGCGAATGCCATTGCCATTGCGCGTACCTTCGGCGCGGTAATCCATATTGTCAGGCGTGTGCCGAAACACTCCCACCGGCGTAATGAAGTGCTCGAAGCTGCCAGGCATGCCGGTCGACACCGGTGACGCGCCGACGAACTGCCAGCTACCGCGACTCGAAGCTCGCCAGTAGATCAGCAACGCCTGCACATGCGGATTGCGATCGACCAGCACCACATAACCGTTGGCGAGATCGCCGACCTTCGCCGTCTGCAGAGCGCGATCCAGCGTCTGCGCGTAACGGCGCTGCGCCGCTTCAGGAACCTGCAGGCGCCGATTCACCTCCCGCTGAAACTCGCTGCGTAGCGGCGGCGCCTGCGGCAATAAAGTCGACACATCGGCCAGCGCCGGCGCCTGGCCGAGTCCCAGGCCCAATAACAGCGCGGCAAGCCATGCCAGCGCGCGCAGCATTGGCGCATTGATGGCCAACTGGCGTGGCTCGGCGATTTTCGGGATAGGCGACGCGATGACGAGGAGCAGGGCACGGAGAGGGGTAAAACGGACGCGCGGAAAAGCGCAACGGCGGGGCAAACGACAATTGATCACGGTCTGGAATCTCTTCGGTGCGAGGGCAGCAAGGCTGAGCATTTTGCAGACCACACCACCCAGACCGGCAGCGAGATCGCTTTAAAACCGGCGTTTCAAGCCGCCGTCCGAGAGTCCGCGGATGCCTCACACCTTCTTCAACGTGCCAGGCAAGGACCTGACGGGCTCCGACCCGTCCCAGCCAATGGCCGCTTCACGCACGAATTTCATCACGGCCTGCGAACTGGGCAAGAATTCCAGCACTTCCATCATCGCGCCCGCATGCACGCCGGTGTCGTAGAACACCACGCGCCCCGCGCCTTTCAGCTTGGCTGCCAGGTCGATTTCATAGCCCAGCGATTTAAAGCGCTCAAGGTCAGCTTCGTAAGACTCGGTCCACACCGACAAGTGCTGAAGACCCGGACCGCACTCTCGCAAAAAATCCAAATATTGCGATGGCGCGTCATTCGTTTGCTGGATCAACTCGATTTGCAGATTGCCAGAATTGCCGATCGCCACCATCAGTTCGGGCGTCGGCGAGATCTCTTTGCCACGATAACAATAGGACTCGAAGCCGACCGGAAATTTGAAAAAAGGTCCAATGCCAAGCACTCGTGTCCAGTTGTCGATCGCCGCATCGAGGTCTTCGACGACATAGCCGTTTTGCGTGACTGGTCCAAAAATTCTGCTCATTAACGCGCTCCGTTGCACTGACGCCCGAGATGGGTATATCGCAGTCGCAAAGCAGTGAGCATCTACGCCCACGACTCCGCGCCCGCTCCGTCAATACAATAAGGAGGTCGCCTTAGATTGCCTAATGGGGCTTTCCCGTAGCCCCACGGCATCAGGCTGCGGCGGCGATCCGCTCTTCGCGGAAGAACCCGAGCTTCTCTTGCGCCACCCGGTCGGAGAAACGGAACAGCACCAGGTCTTTGTCGGCTTTCAGCGTATAGGTCATCCAGCCCGGCACCACGCAAACGTCTTGCGGACTCAAGTTGAACGTCTCGTCGCCCGCCTGCAGCGTGCCACTGCCCTCCACCACCACGAATACCGTGCTGTCGGTCGAACGATAAGGCTTGGTCGCAAAGCCTTCCGGCAACAGTGAAATCATCGTCGCCATGGTCGGCATGGCCCAACCGCCGTCCACCGGATTCACATAGCGCATCAAGTGGCCGGTGTAGGCGTCTGGATCGCCGGCATGCGTCAACGCGTAAAGCGCTTCACGGGTGCGCGAATACGGATAGTTGAACACTGGCGAATTCAGCGAGCTCGCTTTGAAACCAACCGGCAGCAGGCCGCTGCCATAACGCGCCAACGCATCGCCGGTCGGGCGCGTGATCTCGGCTTCTTCAGTGGCATATTCCTCGCGGAAGGTACCGCCGAAGTAAGTCGCCATCGGAATATCGAGACCGTCGAGCCAGACCATCGGCCCACTGCCATCATGGCCATGATGGTGCCAGGTCCAGGCCGGCGTGATCACGAAATCGCCCGGCTCCATATAGGTCTTCTCGCCATTCACCGCGGTGTAGGCACCATGGCCCTCGATGATGAAGCGCAGCGCCGACTGGGTATGCCGGTGCGCCGGCGCAACCTCACCCGGCATGATCAATTGCAGCCCGGCATACAGCGAATTGGTAATGCACGAGCTGCCGGCGAATGCCGGGTTTTCGAGAATCAACACGCGCCGCTCGGCTTCGCGCGCCGAAATCTGCCGCGCCGATTCCAACACGTAGTCGCGCGTATCTCGATAAGGCCAGTGATGCGCCACACCGGCCAGCACAGGTTCGCGCGGCACCAGGGCTTTCAGACGCGTCCACAGAGGTGCCATGTAGAGGGGATCGAGACGTTCATAGAACGCTTCGCGCTGGGTTACGGTGGCTTCGGCCTCGGCAGATTTCATGACATGCTCCTTTGGTGGCGTTCCGACGTCGCGCTGTGGCGCATTACGTCCTGCGCATCACGTCCCGCTCAACGTCTCGATTTAATGTCAGGGCGCCTTGTAGTCCGGCTGCTTTTCCGGCGCCGCCTGCACGAACGCCGGATGGCGCTCACAGAACGCGCGAATACGGCGTGCGCGCGGGTACGGTTCCAGATCAATGTTGTTGCGTTGCGCGTTCGCCAACTGCGGCACCAGGCAACAATCGGCCAGCGTCGGCGCGTCGCCCACACACCAACCGTCATGGTCGGGCAGCATCTTCTCCAACGCGCCGAGACCTTGTGCGATCCATTCCGCGTACCAGTCTTGACGCTGCGCGTCCGTCACCTTCAAGGTCTTGCTCAGATACTTGAGGATACGCATATTGTTGACCGGATGAATGTCCGTCGCGATCAGCAAGGCGATTTCCAGCACGCGGTCGCGCGCCGGCCCGGCAACCGGTGTGAGCAATGGCTCCGGCGCTAGGCGATCGAGATAGTCGATGATCGCCAAGGACTGCGTGAGCCGGTAGCTGCCATGCTCGAGCGCCGGCACCAGGCCCACTGGATTCAGATCGAGAAACTCAGGCGTACGCTGCTCACCGACGCGAATATTCACGCCGACGTGTTCATATTCCAGGCCTTTTAGGGCGAGCGCGATGCGCACCCGATACGAGGCCGAGCTATTGAAGAAAGTATGCAGGCGCAATTGCGTGTCCGCCATTTCAGCCCACCTTCAGTTTCAATTCGTCGAGGCCGGCTACACCACCGTGCAGTGTCTGTCCGGCCTTGACCTTGCCCACGCCTTCGGGCGTGCCGGTGAAAATGAGATCGCCCGGCTGCAATTCAAAATACTTGGACAGATGCGCGATCACTTCCGGCACCGACCAGATCAATTTTGCGATGTCACTGCGTTGACGCGTTTCCCCGTCGACCGTGACCCAGATTTCGCCACGTTCGAAATGACCCAGTTCGGCCACCGTGTGCAGCGGTGCGATCGGCGCCGATTGATCGAAGGCCTTGCCCAATTCCCACGGACGACCCTTGTCGCGCGCCTGGATCTGCAAGTCACGGCGCGTCATGTCCAGCCCCACCGTATAACCCCACACGTATTGCAGCGCATGCTCGACCGCGATATCGCGGCCGGTGCGGCCGATCGCCACCACGAGTTCGATCTCGTGTTGATAGTCTTGCGTGCCTTGCGGATACGGGATGCTGACGGTTTCGCCATGCGGCACCACAACAATGGCGTTATCCGGCTTGCAAAAGAAAAATGGCGGCTCGCGGTCGGGATCGAAACCCATTTCGCGTGCATGCGCGTCATAGTTGCGACCCACGCAATAAATGCGACGCACGGGAAACTGCCCGCTTTGTCCGGCAACCGGTACTGTTACCCGCGCAGGCGGCTCGAAAACATAGTCCATTGCTTCGTATCCTGGTTCAGTGTCAGTCGGTGATGAATCGGCAGCGCTTGCAGCCCACGCAAGCTATGCGCCGCGGGCTGGCATCATGCTTTCAAGCAGGTTTCAGCGCGCCAGCCGTACAGCCATTCCAACGCGTCATAGAAGCGTTCGGGCGTCCGGCCGTCCC
Organism: Janthinobacterium lividum; assembly: GCA_050955105.1. Lineage (GTDB taxonomy): Bacteria > Pseudomonadota > Gammaproteobacteria > Burkholderiales > Burkholderiaceae > JBPBQZ01. The sequence goes on from JBPBQZ010000056.1 coordinate 134,230, forward strand.
ACAAATCGTTACGCACTAGCCGTTCTACGCCTTTCGCGTGGTAGATGCGTCCCATCTCGCGCGACGACAGCACCACGCGGGCGGTGCGCGCCACGCGCGACCGCTCGTATTGGCCGAACGCCCGCACCATGTCGCCATCATTGACGCGCACGGCTTCGCCGAGCGTAACCGCATCCTCGAGTGCCATGCAAGCGCCTTGCGCCAGATACTGCAGCATCGGATGCGCGGCATCGCCCAGCAAGGTGGCACGGCCGAACGACCAGCGCTCGATCGGATCGCGGTCGGCGGTGGCCCAGCGCCGCCAACTTTTTGGGAGAGACAACAACTGACGCGGCTTTTTGCCAATGCCAGTGAAATACGACAGTACCTCTTCCTGGCTGCCATCGCTCACGCCCCACACTTCCTGCTGGCGGCTGTGGAATGTCACGACGAGATTGAATTGTTCGCCGTTGCGCAGCGGGTAGTGCACCAAGTGGCAATTCGGCCCGACCCAGATCGCCGGCGCGTTCCAGCGCAGATCTTCGGGGAAGTCTGCGCGCTCGACCACCGCGCGATACACCACGTGCCCCGAAACGCGTTCGGTGTCGCCGATCAGATGCTGGCGCACCGCCGACTTGACACCGTCGCAGCCGATCAGCACGCTGCCTTCATGACGCACACCCGTTGCATCGGTCAGTGCCACGCCATCGTCGTCGATCGACACCGCATCGACGCGCGCGGCGGTAAGCAGTTCAATGTTTTCCGTCTGCAACACGCCATCGAGCAACGCCTGATGCACGTCGGCGCGATGAATCACTCCGTAAGGATTGCCGAAGCGCTTGCGGAAGGCTTCGCCGACCGGTACCGTCGCGACCTCCGACTCATCGACCGCGTCCATCATCACCATGCGCTCGGTGTATACCGCCATGCTGCGCGCGCGCTCGCCAATGCCCAAGGCGTCGAACGCCGCAAACGCGTTCGGCCCCAACTGCACGCCGGCGCCGATTTCGCCCAGATACGGTGCCTGCTCCAACACCTTCACTTTCAAGCCCTGGCGCGCCAGTGACAGGGCCGCTGCCAAGCCGCCGATACCGCCGCCGGCTACCAGCACCGGCCGATCCGCTTTCGTAGTAGTCATTTTGGGATAGCTGAAACGCCGCACGCGCGGCGGCCGCCCCGCAGGACGGTTCTGTCTCGCCACGCAGGTTCGCGCGGCATGTGGGTCGATTATTATGCCGCTCAGGGGCCGCATCAACGGCGCCTTGCAATATCCACTATTGCGTTTTGCAATAAGCGAAGCGCGCAGCGTGAGGAATTCCGTGTCCAAGCTCGATCTTGAATGGCTGGCCGTATTCGACGAAGTCTATAAGACCAGCAGCGTCTCGCGCGCCGCGGAAAATCTCGGCATGGCCCAAGCCACCGCCAGCATCGCGCTGAATAAGCTGCGCCTGCATTTCAATGACCGGCTGTTCAGCCGCACCTCGCGCGGCATGGAACCTACGCCTTATGCTGAACGTCTGTATCCCGAATTGAAAGAGATCATTCTGCGTCTCGAAAAAGCGCGTGGTGCCCCGCAAAGTTTCGCACCGCGCGACAGTCAGCGCGAATTTCGCATTTGCATGACCGACATCAGCGAGGTGGTGTTGTTGCCGGCGCTGCTCAACCATCTGCGTCAGGTCGCGCCGCAGGTGCGTGTGCAGGGCGAGAATATTTCGACCGATAGCCCGCGACGTCTGGAAGCCGGCGAAGTCGACCTGGCGGTCGGCTTCATGCCACGCCTGGAAGCGGGCTTTTTCCAGCAACGATTGTTCAGCCAGAACTACGTCTGCATGGTGTCCACCGCGCATCCGCGCGTACGCAGCACGCTTACGCGACGCGCTTTCACCAGCGAAGGCCACATCATCGTCACCAGTGCCGGCACCGGCCATGCGCTGGTCGACAAGATGCTGGCCGAACAAGGGGTCGAACGCAAGGTGGCGCTACGCTTGCCGAGCTTTCTGGGCTTGGCGCGCATCGTCGCGCAAACCGAACTGGTAGCGCTGGTGCCCGCGTTATTGGGAGAGGTGGCGGCCTCGCAGGAAGCCGTCAAGCTATTGGCGCCCCCGGTCGAGTTGCCGTCGTACGCGGTGAAACAGCATTGGCATGAACGCTATCATGCCGACCCCGCGAATATGTGGCTGCGACGCACCTTGGCGGAACTGTTCGTCGCATAATGTCGAACCGCTGAAAAAAACGTGGAGACGAACATGAAACTGTCGGGACAAGTAGCCGTGGTAACGGGCGCCGCTCGCGGTCTGGGACGCGCTTACGCGCTGCGGCTTGCCGAACTGGGCGCCGACGTAGTCATCGCCGATATCAATCTGGCCGGTGCCTCCGAATTCGGCGAAACACTCGGTGCGGAAAGCGTCTCGGCAGAAATTGAGAAACTGGGCCGGCGCAGCATCGGCGTGCAAGGCGATCTATCCAAAAAAGCCGACGTCACGCGCTTGATGGAAGCCGCGGTGGGCGCCTATGGCCGCGTCGACATTCTCGTCAACAATGCCGGCGGCGCTCTCACGCCTGCGGGCCGCAGCAAGGCCTCCGAAGGGCCTGAAGAAGACACGCGCTTCCTCTTCGACATCAACTACATGAGCGCCGTGCATTGCTGCCAGGCCGCGACGCCCATCATGAAAGCGCAAGGCTCGGGCGTGATCGTCAACATCAGCTCCACCGCCGCGCTGCGTCCCTCGCCCGACGGCCGCATCGCCGCGTACGGCGCATCGAAAGCCGCGGTGCTGGGATACACACGCTATCTCGCAGCCGAACTCGGCCCGTTCGGTATTCGCGTGAATGCCTTGGCGCCGGGCGTGATGATGACAGCACGCGTGGCGTCGCAAGCCGCCGCACGTGGCATCGGCACCGATGCGCAAGCGAAGTTGCTGCCGTTGGGCCGTTTGGGCAACGCGGAAGATTGCGCAAACGTGCTGGAGTTCCTGGCGACCGACTTGTCGCGCTATGTCACCGGGCAATGCATCTCGGTGTGTGGCGGCTTGGTGTTAACACCGAATTGATGTAAACACCAGGCGGCCGAGCCTAGCCTAGGCCAGCGCTTTTTGCGGCACTCGCATCGCATTCGCCATTTCCGAGATAGCCGCTGCATCCAGCGCCTGCGCCGCGCCATGCTTTGCATGCATCGCCGCCTGGTAGCCGAAGAACAGCGCCGGTCCGAGCGTGGTGCCAGGCCCCGGATAGGTGCCGCGCATCACTGAGGCGAGATCATTGCCGCAGGCATAAAGGCCCTCGATCGGCACGTCGTTCTGATCCAGCACACGCGCTTGATCGTCAGTTTCCAGACCCGTGCTGCAAGCAATTTCCGCGGGCCAGACCGCCATCGCACAAAACGGCCCACGCTCGAGCGGACCAATACAAGGATTAGGTTTATGCGCGGGATCGCCATTGAAGCGATTCAGCTCGGTCGTGCCGCGCCCATAGTCTTCATCGATACCGGTCACTGCAAAGCCGTTAAAGCGCTTCACCGTGTCGACCAGTCCGACTGCATCGATATTGAGCTTGGTGGCGAGCGCTTCGAGCGTGGGCGCAATCACGATATCGCCCTTGCTTGCATAGGGCGCAAGATTGCGCGTGCCCGGATAGATCGCGCCCAGCCCATATTTCGCGATGAAGCGCGTCTCGCAAATCAGATAAGCGGGTATGGTCGGCACCGTCGTGTTCGAGCGGAACATCGCCTCGACGAAGTGATGATAAGAATCCGCTTCGTTGGCAAAGCGTCGACCCGCGCTGTTCACGGCGATCACGCCCGGCTTGCCGCGATCGAGCGACAAGTGCGGAAACCAGCCGCCCTTGGCATTCGAGGTGCGTGAGGTGGGCGTCCAGAACGCACCGGTGCGATGGCTGTCAGCATCGACCTTGGCGCCAATCTTCAGCGCTGCGCTGATGCCGTCGCCATGATTGGTCGACACGGCCAGTGAATCGAGCGGCGTAGGCTCGGGCATGAACTGTTTGCGCAGCGTCGCATTGTGCGCATAACCGCCGGTCGCCAGCACCACGCCGCGCCGTGCGCCGATCGCGAGCCGCTTGCCGCCGCGCGTGACGATCGCGCCGGTCACGCGACCGTCTTCGTACACCAGTTCTTCGAAGCTGGTCTCGAAATTCACCGGCACGTTCAATTTGCGCAGGCTGTAGAAGAGCCGTGACACCAACGCATTGCCCATCGCCACGCGCGTGCCGCGCGGATAGGTCAAGCGGTCTACCAGGTAGCGCGCAAACAGCTTGCCCGCATACCAGAAATTCGAGACGCTCTTGAAGCGGTCGACCAGGCGCGGAATATCGTTCTTGCCCACCATCATGCCGCCGAACACCATGAATTCGGCAATTGGCGGACGCACCCGAGCGAAGTCCTTGCCGAGCAGGCGACCATCGAACATTTCCGCGGCCAGCGCGCGGCCCGACGGCGCCGCGCCTTCCAGATCCATATAGTCGGGATGCGTGCCGCAAGGCACGAACTTCACGTCGGAGCGCGCAGCCAGATA